>NZ_SLXK01000095.1 GCF_004341035.1 Scopulibacillus darangshiensis | reverse complement strand
CTGCATCCAATTGCGGGGGAAAATGAATCTGATCGTGCCATTGGAAAGTGGAAAAGGACTTTTCCTGAAGGAAACGGGCCTTCTTAATCAGTCTGTCCACTTTAGCGGCCTCACGCAACTCTAACTCCTTGGATAGTAAGGATTCCAAGTATTGTCGCGGGTTCTCAAAGGGAATGTCTTCATATATTTCTGCCATATGGGCAAGTCGAAGCGATTTACACATTGCTTTCAATTCACTCATCGTGTCCACCTGCCACCCCAGTCAGGTTTTGAAGCTGATCATATTTAGCCCAATCAATATCGTAAGGGTGGTTATCTGGTTCTTGGAGCATGGAAGGCTGCATGCCTACCAACTCATAAAACTGTTCATTGATCTCCGCCATCTCATAAGTAGCGAGTAATGAAATTAGCCATTTCATTCGTTCTTTTCTAATGTCATAGTTTGTTACTTTAATATATTCGGCAATACGACCAGGTAAATAAGCGGCGTGACGGGAATAATCTACTACACGCGGTTTAGCCAGCCAGCTTTTTAAAATAGAATCCCAAGGTATCTTATGGCTTTTATGCATATAGGGACGGTAATCTTCATAGAGTATTTCCCCGTGAGGGGACAGAACTTTAAACCGGTCCCAGTACTTTATAATAGTAAGTTGCGAGTAATTATATCCTTTAGGAATATAAACCTTCGTTTTATCTATCACAATTTCCCCATATTTATTGGCTTTGGCCTTTTCTTCCTTGAAAACGGGATATTCCTCGTCTGGTAAGGCACGCAAAAACTGATGTTCTTCCTCGAGCAGTTCGTTAATCGGACGCTTTTTTTCATAATGTATTCGATTACGATCCTCTGTCAATTGCTTCTCCAGCAACTGCGTTAATTGATTTAGGTCATTAATCATTGGCGCTGGATTAATGAAGTTATACCTGATATATCCGACCTTATTTTCTACATTGCCTTTTTCATTACCTGAATAGGCGTTACACGCCTGCGGTTCAAACCTGTAAAAGTTCGCGAATTTAAGAAATTCATTGGTAAATACAGTTTCTTC
>NZ_SLXK01000094.1 GCF_004341035.1 Scopulibacillus darangshiensis | reverse complement strand
GACTGTTTGTCAAGAGCGATTGCGGGTATTATCTCAAATCAAATGGTAGTTATTGTAACCCATGCAGGTTTTTCATAGAACTTTTGACACTACCCAATGAAACACCACTTAAATAAAGATGGCCCTTATTAATACCCGGGAAGTTTTTATGCGTATTAAAATAGGTCGTGACAGCCTTTATGGCGTTTTGAGTGTCTGCCGCATTTTTAGCTAAACCGCTTATTGTCCCGCCGCTGTGCCCATAGCCACGGTACATGGGAACAATAGTAATTTGACCGGATGGATAATTTTCGATTAACGTTTTATCATAATGAAAAAGGTCATTACCTTCACCTATGGTAGTAACATGAGCCTTCTGATCGTCAGGAGTTGAATATCCGCCATGACAGAATACGGATAGAGGATAAGCCCCTGATTCTGATGGCGCAGCAACATAGGCTTCAACTTTTATCCCTTGACTCCAATACATCATTTGATAGTTCTTTGTATCGGAATTTGAATCTGGAACTTCAATGGGTTTCATGGAAATCACTTTTCCGTCTTGTTTTGCCCCTTTGTCCTTACCCTTTTCTTTACTATTGGCCTGCTTTTCGTGATCTTTACCGTGCGCTTTAGAATCATTATTTGGGTTAACTGAACACCCAATTAAAGAGACGCAAACGATCACAGTTATGAGTAAAGAAAAGCCATTTTTCCATTTATATCCTCCCCACCCTTTAGAAAATTTAGAGAATAATGTTTATTTTAATACGCCTCATCATCGCCTTAGGTTCCGCGATAAGGGGAATCACTGTTGTGTTCGGTCATAGCCTTTATCACCTATTAATATCTTCGGACAACCATTTTTTCGCTTGTTCTTCAAACCCTCGTTTTCCCCAAGCAATGATAGCTTTAATTTCTCCTAACTCTGCTATTTGATTTTGGAAGAACAGATCTCCTATAAAGTATCCTAGTCTGTTAAACCCGAATTTTTTGCCGCCATTTATCGAAAACCACTCTTTAAATAATGACTGCGGTGATTCAACTGCATAATCTTCTGCAAACGCCTTTTTAATATCATGTTTATGTGATTCCGCAAATGTGAGCCATTCATAGCCTTCGTCATTGAAGGAAAAATAAATAGACGGGTGTAAGTTAGCCACTGTTTGTCTGGAGAAATGGATAGCTGCCCCTTCTTGATTCTCTTGACGAATTGAACAGACCATTCTTCACTTTTCAAAGCTTAGATGATGCCGTGGCAACGTCAAGTCCAAACCACTTGACCCTGCCCACTCT
>NZ_SLXK01000093.1 GCF_004341035.1 Scopulibacillus darangshiensis | reverse complement strand
TGAACATGCCCCTGTCAAGTAGACACTTTAAAAACGCACACATTTGTGTATTTGTGTCCTACATCTATCCCTTCCATTTATGCCAAATTGTCCTTCATCTACAGAGAACCCGTCAAGGGAAAAGGCACCCTTGACTGAACCTCCTAGGTGAAGAGGGTATGGCTTATAATGGAATGGCTGGCATTCATTTTGTCGTTTTAAGCCGCCTGTTTACGATATTTTACAGGACTCATTTTTAATTTTGTTTGAATCCGTTTATAATTGTAATAATAAATGAAGCTTTCTACTGCATTTTGAATGTCGTGGACCGTCTTAGGTTGATCAAAATGAGGCATTTCACACTTAAGATGGCCAAAGAAATTCTCAATGCAGGCATTGTCCCAGCAGTTGCCTCTGCGGGACATGGATTGGGTTAATCCCATATCTATTAGACGCTTCTTGTATCTTGGGTTTGTGAACTGGAAGCCTTGATCACTATGTAGGATGGCTCCTTTCGCAAACCCACATTTTTTCAGTTCTCCCAGGGCTCGATACACCAATCCCATCCCTTGGCTTGTACCCAATGAATACCCCACAATTTCTTGGTTAAATAAGTCTTTTATCGCACAAACATACACCCAACGATGAGATCCTTTTTTTACAGCAATATAGGTTATATCAATGGCAAATTTAATACCGGGCTTTAACGCTTTAAAATTTCGATTCAAAATGTTTGGTATATCACCGTGAGGTTGGGGCCTGTTTTTGAACCGCTTTCTTCGAATCTTACACTGTAATCCATACTTGCGCATGATTCGTGAGATTCGCTTTTCATTGACCGTCATTCGGAAATCGTCCCATAGCGCCATCTTGATACGTTTTCTACCATACGTCCCTTTGTGTTCATCGAAGATTTTTATGATATATTGAAGTAATTCCTCATCCTTTAAATCTTGGACATTCCCACCTTTATTCGCTACCCATTTATAGTATCCGGACCGAGAAACCGATGTCATCTTAATAAGTTTCGTTACAGGAACACGGCCCGCATTTGCATGAATAAAGGCAAATTGTTCTCCTTTGTCGTTCACCCCCTTTTCAGATCCAACAACTTTTTTAAATATTGATTTTCCAATTTTAGACGCTCAATCTCTTCTTCTGGCGTCTCCCCATTTTTTCGTCTTTTTCCTTTACTTTTCAACCCTCTTTGATCATTTAGAGCTTTATACCCGCCTTCTCTAACTCTTTTAGCCCATTCATATACTCTTCTTACATTTCCAAGATCAAATTTTTCTACAAGTTCATTTAAGGGATGACCCTCAAGGTACATTTCCACAACCTGTTTCTTTAAATCATATGGATATTTTCTAGGATTTCTTCTATCCAATTTCAATCCGCCTCCGTTCTATTTTTATACACATTTATATCCAGAGTGCGGTTTTCTAAAACTGTCTACTATATAGGTACAATAACA
>NZ_SLXK01000092.1 GCF_004341035.1 Scopulibacillus darangshiensis | reverse complement strand
AAATAAATTTTGACGGCGGCGATCTAACCAGCGAATCAGGCCTATTGTTGTACAAAGAATTTGATGAAAAAATGGGCCTAAGTGACTTGATAAGATCCACAGTGATATTGAACGACCTCGTAAAACATAGAATCCATCAGAATTCAGATGTTATCATCCAGAAAATCTATCAACACGTGGCAGGCTATCATGCAGATGACCACGCTGATAACCTAAGATTTGACCCAGCCTTTACCACCCTTCTTGGAAAAGAGGGATTGGCTTCTCAGCCGACGATGTCAAGGGTTAATCAACATTTTGACATGGCTGCGATGAAGCAACTTCAAAAGGCCAATGATACCTTAATTGAACGTTATCATCAATGCGATCCTATGCTTCATATGATTCTGGACATCGATTCAACGAACGCAGCCACACATGGTGACCAACATGGGGCAGCTTTCAATACCCATTATGGTGAAAATGGCTATCACCCCATGCTTATGTTTGATGGCTTAACCGGGGATTGTCTCAAAGCTGAGTTACGGGCAGGCTCCGTTTATACCTCACGCCAAGTGGTTCGTTTCATTGGTCCTACCCTTAAGCGGTATAAAGTCCTTTATCCATGGCTAACGCCGCTTGTCCGTGGAGATAGCGGTTTCGCTGTGCCTGGTCTTTTTGACCTCGCTGAGGAAAAAGAAGCCCATTATGTCATTCGACTGAAAGCCAATGCTCGCCTTAATGCCCTGGCGGATGACCTTTTGAATCAAATCCCGGATGATGTCAAAGCCAATACACCGGTCTTTTATAGAGAATTTAACTATAAGGCCTCAAGTTGGAGTCATTCACGTCGCGTTGTTGTCAAGATGGAAAAACCGATGGATGAACTCCTTTATCGATTCACTTTTATTGTCACGAATATGAGCCTAACACCGAAAAGTGTGGCTAAACTCTATTTTAATCGTGGCACAATGGAAAATTTCATCAAAGAAGGTAAGCTTGGTTTCGCTTTTGGCAGTATGAGCAGTACGGAGTTTGAGAAAAACGCCTGTAAGCTTCAATTGGCCATTTTAGCCTATAACTTACATAATGGATTTCGACGTCTTTGTCTACCCGAAAAGATGAAAAAAAATCTGATTGACACCGTCCGATTACAGCTTATTAAAGTAGCCGGAAAGGTTATTCGATCAGGTCGGTATCTTACCTTCAAATTATCCAAACACTGTCTCCATAAGGAAGCCTTTATGGCAACGTTGAAACAAATTCAGCGATTACCGTGTTATGGTTAAAATCCAATGAATAATCCCCCAAAAAGAAATCAGTTTTTTTGGCTCACAGGATACGTCTACCCATTTCCGCCTTATAAAGTAATTATTTGTAATTGAAGTGATCTAGTCATCCGATATTCCTAATTAAAAGCTAGAAAAACACCTTCAAATTCCGAAATAAATGAAGGCGTTTGCCAATTTTCATCCAAATTGCTTCTTCGGTTAGTCCTATGAATAATCCGGG
>NZ_SLXK01000091.1 GCF_004341035.1 Scopulibacillus darangshiensis | reverse complement strand
GCTTCTTCGCTAAAATCTATGGGTTTGAAGACTAGATTCCTTGACAATACTAGGTATTAAACTATGAAAATACCTAGGAGTGAACTTAAAAATGAAAGATTTTGAACATGATTTTAGCCTTTTTCAGGAAGCTTTAGAAATCCAAGAACCATGGTACGTTTCAGATTATAAGGTTGATCATTCAAATCAAGTGCTCCATATTTATTTATCATTTGAACGAGGGGCAACATTTACATGTCCCCATTGCGGCCATTCCCATGCGAAGGTCCATGATATTGTCAATGATGATCGGACGTGGCGTCATTTGAACTTCTGGCAATATACAACTTACCTACACGCTCGGCTCCCAAGAGTAGCCTGTGATCTTTGCGGGAAGACTAGGACAGTGGTCGTTAACTGGTCACGTCCAAAGGCTGGTTTCACATGGTTTTTCGAATCTGAAGCCATGACCTTGATGAAAGAAATGCCCGTATCTGCCGTAGCCAGAAAGGTAGGCGAACACGATACGCGATTATGGCGCATTTTCCATTATTATGTTCGTCAAGCTATGGAAGAGGTGGACCTGTCGCAAGTGAAACGCATCGCTATAGATGAAACATCATCTAAGCGTGGCCACCACTATGTCACCTTGTTCGTCGATGTTGATACAAAACGCGTTTTATTCGCAACGGAAGGAAAAGACGCCACCGTTTTAAAAACGTTTAAGGATTATCTTATCGAGAAAGAAGTTTCGCCTGAAATGATTGAAGAAGTCTGTTGTGATATGTCCCCAGCCTTTATTTCGGGGATAGAAGAACATTTTCCCAAAGCCCACATAACCTTTGATAAGTTTCATGTGATGAAGATTATTAATGAAGCCCTTGATCAGGTCCGACGCACTGAACAAGCAGAAGCGCCGGAATTAAAGAAAACGCGATACATTTGGCTAAAGAATCAAGATAAATTAACTGAAAACCAACAGGTCAAACTTTTCAATTTAAAGGACACCCTTTTAAAAACAGCACGGGCTTATCGCTTAAAGTTGGCTTTACAGGGGCTTTGGACACGAACCTTCTTGTATGCGCCTCTTTATTTCGAGGATTGGTATACATGGGCTGTGCATTCCCAATTAGAGCCCATGGCCAAAGCAGCTAAGACCTTAAAGAAGCATGAAAAAGGTGTGTTAAGATGGTTCACCAGCAAAATGACCAATGGTTTACTGGAAGGCATAAACGGTCTCGTTCAGGCTTCGAAACGAAAAGCCCGTGGCTACCGTTCGACTAAAAATTTTATCGCCATGATCTACGCCACTGTGAATAAGCTAACAATTACCGTTAAGCCGCCAATCGGTGGTTAAGGTGGGTTTTTTCTCGCTTACAGACCCCACTTCAATCTTCATGTTGGCGGTCAAGTGCTTTCCTTGAGTGCCAATGTGAAGATTGAGACTCTATGAAAAAGCGAGAAGGTTCATTACTGGTTACTAGACTATGTATTTAACTTGTTTCCACAGAAAATAGCGAGGAACC
>NZ_SLXK01000090.1 GCF_004341035.1 Scopulibacillus darangshiensis | reverse complement strand
CCTAGATTATTCATAGAAAATCCTCAATAAGACAGAAATGCTTACCCATCAAGCGATTTCGTCATACTATTACGCATCAAATAAATGAAAAAAGAGTCCACTTCTGATAGGGTTAAAACAACGACGAAATAACCATCAGAAAGGACTCTTATAATGGCTACATTACCGCAAATATCGCTTGATTTCAATCGCAAAATTAAATTGTCAAATGATGGAGGTTCTCTTTCCTCTGATACCGGCGAATTCTTATTTCGGGAATTCGACGAAAAAGTGGGCTTTTCACAAACTCTTACTCAACATCTGATATTAAATGATGAAAGGCGTTACTATGTCCATTCGAATGAACAGTTGCTTCGCCAAAAGATTTATCAAATCATCGCTGGATATTCCGAAGACGATGCAGCGGATCAATTAACGGATGACCCCGTTTTCACACAAATTGTTGACACAGAGGCGTTGGCTTCCCAACCTAGTCTATCCCGCTTTTTTCGTCGATTTGATCCTCAATCCATCGAAGGGTTGAATGATGCCAACCAAGACCTTTTGGATAGAATCCATCAATACAGAGAAGCCGAGGCACTCATCTTTGATTTAGATTCTACCCATGCCGATACATACGGTAACCAAGAAGATGCCACTTACAATAGCCATTATGGGACTGTTGGCTTTCACCCTATGGTTGCCTTTGACGGTATGACAGGTGATTTTCTTAAAGCACAGCTACGGCCGGGGAATGTCTATACTTCCAACGGTGTTGTAGACTTTGTGAAGCCTCTTGTTGCCTATTATAACGATAAATTCCCGGCAACCATGCTTTTCTTGCGTGGGGACAGTGGCTTTGCCGTCCCGGCTTTGTATGATTTATGTGAAACTGAATCGGTGTTTTACGTCATTCGTTTAAAATCCAACCCCATTTTACAAAGTCTTGCGAAAGAACTACACCCAAATTCTACACCGCCCGATGTATCAAAGATGGAAATTTATTATGAAGAGATTGAATATCAAGCCAAATCGTGGACTAAACCACGAAAAGTCATTGTCCAATCGGTTCGTCCGGCAGGTGAATTGTTTTTCACCCATTCTTTCTTTGTGACAAACTTGATGGATGCCTTTTCTCCGAAAGCTATCGTCCGCGCTTATCAAAAAAGAGGAACGATGGAAAATTACATCAAGGAAGCAAAAAATGGTTTTAACCTTGATAAAATGAGTAGCCATTCCTTCCAAGTCAACGAGGTAAGAATGATGTTGAGCTTGTTGGCGTACAACTTAACGAATTGGCTTCGTACGCTTTGCTTTCCAGAGGGACAAAAGACTATGCAAATCCAAACGATACGGACAAAGATCATTAAAGTTGCCAGTAAATTAGTGAAATCAGGGCGATCCTTGCACTTCAAATTATCTTCCAGCTTCGTGTATCAAGAATTTTTTTGGCAAATACTACAGCGAATTCAAACGTTAAAGCTAGAGTGATTGGAGCGTATGGCTCGAGACTCCTGCGGGAACAGCACGTGTCTGAAGACCCCGCAGGAAGTGGTTTTCTTCCGAGGAGGCTGAAGCCG
>NZ_SLXK01000089.1 GCF_004341035.1 Scopulibacillus darangshiensis | reverse complement strand
CCTTATAGTCAAAAGTATGTTAAGGGGCAACTGGCCAAGGCCCAGGCAACCATGAAAGGCATGAGCCGGAAAATCGGCAAGGTTGAAATCCCTGTCCCCGTTCGCGGTCCAAGATTAGCCGCCGCGGGTCCAGACTTAGGCGGTTTCGGGTTAAATATGGAGAATCGCAGGCTGGGGGATGTTTGGCAGAATATTACGGCTAAAAATGTTGAGGATGTGCGTGGTGGCGGGACAGTAGAAAGTCCTAAAGGTGCTGGTGAAGGTAATATAGTCAACGAAGTTAAAGAAATTGACTTCGGAAAGCACATAATAAGAGGTGAAAATGGTAAGAAACAACTACTCCCAAATACTAAAATATGTAACCAATGATAACTACAAATATACTACCGATGAACTTGGACGTATTGTAAACGTAGATGCTCCCGAAATTGTATTAAAAAAGGCTGATAGAAATAAATATGCTCAGGCAAATGTAGGGGGGAAAGACAGATTACCAGATGATGATGGCGGACATTTAATAGGAGCACAATTTAATGGTCCTCCTGATATTGATAATCTTGTACCACAAAATAGTCAAATTAATAGGAGGGGTGGAGTTTGGTACGAAATGGAGACTGAGTGGGCCAATGCGTTGAAAGAGATACCACCCAAGAATGTCTCTGTTAGCATTGAACCAATCTATTCTAATAATTCAATGCGACCTGATTCCTTTATGGTCGAATATGAAATTGAAGGCCAATTCCCAGTGATTCGTGAGATTGCAAATAAATCAGGAGGCTGATATTGATGAGTTTTGAAATAGAATTAAACGAGTTATATAAAGAAATTGCACAACAGGTTAATGATATGATTCCAACTGAATGGGATAATTTCTTTTTTAATGGTGAAGTTAAGGAGGGAGAAGGAGGAGTTTTCTTCTTTTTTACGCCCAAAGGTGAGAAGCAACACGTTTTTTCGCATTATATTCCAAAATTATACAGTGTAGAAAAGAGGGCTTACAATAAAGAACTACATAATTTATTTCAACTAACTGTTGAACTTCAAAAAGTTTTTACTGATAACGATCAAGAACCTTGGTTTTCAGTAACATTATTATTAAATGATACAGGAAAATTAAATGTACATTTTGATTATACAAATTGGCATGAAAGTGAATTTGGTCCGGCTGCTAGAATTAAATATTTTGAGTATAAATATATAAGCCCAAACAAAGAACAGCTAGATTTAGATTTAATAGAGAGAATGAAGGAATTTGAAGAAAAATAAACAATAAAGCACTTGGATTGCCGTTTGGCAGCAGGTGCTTTTACTTTTGGGGAAATTTAAGTATAAAACAACATGAATGAGACGATATCGTCGCTGGCCAGCAGGAGGACCTGCAAAAGATCTTTAATAGTATCAAAGATATCCTTTCGCTTGAGGTCTTCGATAGCGGCGATTTTGAAGACAAGATCGGCGAAGCGGAAAAGGAACGAAATGATACGATTGAAAAGGTTGCAACGCTGGACAGTGATTTGACGGAGGAATATAAGGCCTCCGAATCAACACAGCTTTACGTTGGGGCTTTATA
>NZ_SLXK01000088.1 GCF_004341035.1 Scopulibacillus darangshiensis | reverse complement strand
TTTTGAGAGTTTGATCCTGGCTCAGGACGAACGCTGGCGGCGTGCCTAATACATGCAAGTCGAGCGCGGGAAGCAAGCTGATCCCTTCGGGGTGACGCTTGTGGAACGAGCGGCGGACGGGTGAGTAACACGTGGGTAACCTGCCTGTAAGACTGGGATAACTCCGGGAAACCGGGGCTAATACCGGGTAATCCAACGCACCGCATGGTGCGACGGTAAAAGATGGTTCTGCCATCACTTACAGATGGGCCCGCGGCGCATTAGTTAGTTGGTGAGGTAACGGCTCACCAAGACCGCGATGCGTAGCCGACCTGAGAGGGTGATCGGCCACACTGGGACTGAGACACGGCCCAGACTCCTACGGGAGGCAGCAGTAGGGAATCTTCCGCAATGGACGAAAGTCTGACGGAGCAACGCCGCGTGAGTGATGAAGGTTTTCGGATCGTAAAGCTCTGTTGTTAGAGAAGAACAGGTGCCATAGGAAATGATGGTGCTTTGACGGTATCTAACCAGAAAGCCACGGCTAACTACGTGCCAGCAGCCGCGGTAATACGTAGGTGGCAAGCGTTGTCCGGAATTATTGGGCGTAAAGCGCGCGCAGGCGGCTTCTTAAGTCTGATGTGAAAGCCCACGGCTCAACCGTGGAGGGTCATTGGAAACTGGGGAGCTTGAGTACAGGAGAGGAGAGTGGAATTCCACGTGTAGCGGTGAAATGCGTAGATATGTGGAGGAACACCAGTGGCGAAGGCGGCTCTCTGGCCTGTAACTGACGCTGAGGCGCGAAAGCGTGGGGAGCGAACAGGATTAGATACCCTGGTAGTCCACGCCGTAAACGATGAGTGCTAGGTGTTAGGGGGTCCAACCCTTAGTGCTGAAGTCAACACATTAAGCACTCCGCCTGGGGAGTACGACCGCAAGGTTGAAACTCAAAGGAATTGACGGGGGCCCGCACAAGCAGTGGAGCATGTGGTTTAATTCGAAGCAACGCGAAGAACCTTACCAGGTCTTGACATCCTCTGACACCTCTAGAGATAGAGTTTTCCCCTTCGGGGGACAGAGTGACAGGTGGTGCATGGTTGTCGTCAGCTCGTGTCGTGAGATGTTGGGTTAAGTCCCGCAACGAGCGCAACCCTTGATCTTAGTTGCCAGCATTCAGTTGGGCACTCTAAGGTGACTGCCGGTGACAAACCGGAGGAAGGTGGGGATGACGTCAAATCATCATGCCCCTTATGACCTGGGCTACACACGTGCTACAATGGGCGGTACAAAGGGCAGCGAAACCGCGAGGTTAAGCGAATCCCATAAAGCCGCTCTCAGTTCGGATTGCAGGCTGCAACTCGCCTGCATGAAGCCGGAATTGCTAGTAATCGCGGATCAGCATGCCGCGGTGAATCCGTTCCCGGGCCTTGTACACACCGCCCGTCACACCACGAGAGTTTGTAACACCCGAAGTCGGTGAGGTAACCTTTTGGAACCAGCCGCCGAAGGTGGGACAAATGATTGGGGTGAAGTCGTAACAAGGTAGCCGTATCGGAAGGTGCGGCTGGATCACCTCCTTTCTAAGGAAACGATC
>NZ_SLXK01000087.1 GCF_004341035.1 Scopulibacillus darangshiensis | reverse complement strand
TAAGAAAAACCGGGCAAAAAGCGCCCGGTCCTTTTTTGGCTAGAGAATATCCGATAGTTTATATTCCTGACCATGTACCCCTTTATAATACTCAGGATACATTTCTCCACCACATTTTTCGCAAGCAAATCGCGGTGGGGAGGTTGGATCCCCTCCATCCATAAGGTCAAAATCCTGAACAACTGATAAAGGAATCTCCTCTTTTTCATGACACGTCAAACAAACAAAGTTGACGGTTTGTTTCTTGCTCGTCCTTTGTGATATTGGATTCTTTTTCTTCTTTTTCTTGCCGTGTTTGCGGTTCTTGGATACCGGTGAGATCGTGAATCACCTCCTCTAGATAAGCTTTTGCTGTTTGTCCTAAAGCCACTTTAATTTTGAGTTGGCCATCGTCATCAGGGCAGACTTCTCCCTTGTACTCATAATAACAGCCACATTTGGAACAGACCATTGGATCCTTTCCTGTTTGGTCCTTGATCCGTTGAGACCATGTTCTTTTACGTAAGACACGTTTTATTTTGACAAGGTTTCGATGGACTGTCTGTTGGAAAACAGAAACTAATTCCTGGCATTTTGTCTTAATTCGACGAGAGTAAACACCATAATAGCGAATAGTCTTGAAGTTTTCATCTGGGATATGGCGAACGACCCGTCCAATAAATGCTTCGACGGACAGGGTTTCACGTTTTTCTTCCCCATCTTTTTTATCCCTATATCGAAAGGTGACGTATTCCCCGTCATATGCCTCAATCCGACCTAAAGCGATCGCGGGTCGACGAATATAACGAGCAATATATTTTAACTGTTCTTTAACGTTTCCCTTTTGTTTGGGCGCATACACATAGAAGCCTTCTCCATTAGCGGAATAGGCCTTTTGTAGACGGGGTTGCACCTGCTTTATTTGTTGGGGACTTAAATGGCGACGGATCAGTTTAAGGACGACGGTCTGCCATTGCTTTCGCAACATGTCAAAGGGGATATAATCATATTTTTTCCATTCACCGTTCTTTTTCATGCCTCCCATCGTCACTAACATATGCACGTGCGGATTGAAATTCACACGAGATCCAAACGTATGTAGCCCAGCAATTACCCCAGGTGTGACCTTGAATTTCTTTTTAAACCAATCTTGAATCACTTCAACAGCCTCGTCCATTAAGGGTTTCAACAGCTTTCGGTACATTAAAAAGATCTCTCTTAGCCCCTCGTCCATCGTAAAAATAACATGACGATGATTGACCTGAAAAACTTCCTCCTGAAGCAACCGACTCCATTCTTCCGTTTCCCCACTGCTGCAGGTTGTACAAAACCTTCCCTTACATCGGTACGGAATTCGCTTCACATCGTGGCAACCTTCGCACACAAAAAGTTTGAAGCCATTCTTCGGATTCCCACAGTTCTTGAATTTTTCCACCTCTTTCAACACAATCGGCCGAAGGTTCTTTTCATGATTTTGAACAAATTGATCCCAATGGTTATTTTCATCAAAAAAAATGCGTCTTAAGATATTTTGTTCCATACCTTTTCCTTACCCAAAAAACCAAAAAAGGAACCCTAAATTTATAAATTCTGATACTACAAAAAAGGAACCCTAAATTTATAAATTCTGATACTATAA
>NZ_SLXK01000086.1 GCF_004341035.1 Scopulibacillus darangshiensis | reverse complement strand
AAAAACTTAGACGGAATAAATAACACCAACATAAATTATAGGTTATAATGAACTTATAATTTTTAAAGTTGGTGTTTATTTATGCGTACAAAAAATCGATTAAATGCAATTGAATCAAAATACTACAGTCCTGAAATAACGAGCTGCCCTGAATGTGGGAATAAATTAAAGTACTGTCATCCCGTTTGGCGAAAAACAATCTCCACTCTAGAAGGGGAATTCAAAATTATAAATTTAGGATACAGATGTGTGAATGACTCTTGTTCTAATAACACGGTATATCGCTCAGCGGAAGCCGAACAGCTAAGCATGAAGCACATTACCTATGGCATGGATGTTATTGCCCGTATCGGACATTTACGGTTTAAAGAACATAAAACTCGGTCAGAAATAGCTACCATACTGACTGAAATGCAGGTCAAAATTTCCGAAAGACAAGTACAAAAATTATATGAGAGATATGCCTTATTACTTCGGTCAAATGTTGAAGAAAACCTCAAAGATACCTTAGAAGAAGTTGTGAAACAGAGTGGTGGACTTATCCTGTCAATTGATGGTGTTCAACCTGAAAAAGGCAATGAAACATTGTATGTCATTAGAGAAGTTCTAAGCGGTACCATTTTGGCAGCACAAAACTTGAAAAGTAGTGCTTCCCAAGAACTTATGGGAATTATTCAACCGATTATAGACTGGGGATATCCCATTCAAGGCTTTGTCAGTGACGGGCAACAGTCGATTCGGTTAGCGATTGAAAAGATCGCTCCGGATATTCCTTATCAATACTGCCAGTTTCATTATTTTAAAGACATCGCTAAGCCATTAGTCGAAAAGGACAGGAAACTAAAAACCAATATTAAAAAGAAGTTAAGAGGGATACGAGAAATCGAAAGAAAAATTGAAGATTCATCATCTGAAACTTTTGAAGAAGAGATCGCTAGTGACTACATAGCCGCGATTCGGTCTGTTCTATTGGAAGACGGGAAGCCACCGTTTGAACTACCAGGTACACGTGTCTTTGAACGTACAAAAGCGATTAAAGATTCCATTGAAAAATGCCTGGATAAAAAAGGGGACTCTTCTCCTTAAAAAGCTGTTCAGAATAGTCAAAAATGTGGATAACTACCGCACCGATTATCAACTTGTAAAGCGTTGGGATACCCGATTTAAAAGAATTGCCACCATCATGGAACCCTCTGAAAATAAAACAAGCTCCTGGGTTGAGAACAGATTAAAACGGCATCTGAGTCAAGTAAAAAAAGAGCTAGATCGGGATGAAGACTTTGCTTTTGTGGATAATCTCTTGAGGTATAGTAAAGGTTTTTGGAAAGGATTATTCACGGTTTATGATTACCCATTTATCCCAAGAACGAATAATGATTTAGAACTCTTCTTTAGGAGAACAAAGGTAAGACACCGACGAATCACTGGTAACCGAACTTGGAATCGGTATATTGTGCGCCACGGTGAAAACATTGTATTTGTTGAGAATGTCACAACAGAAGAAGATGGACTTCATAAAATACAAAAGGTGGCCTATTCGGCATATAAACACGAAGCAGAAAATTGGGAGCAACGGATAGCTGAACATACAAAACAAAGAAGATTTAAACAAGACCCAGGTACATATTTGAGCAACATTGAAAGCAAATGGAACGGGCACAACTAGTCTATTGTGCTAGTTGTGCCGTCTAAG
>NZ_SLXK01000085.1 GCF_004341035.1 Scopulibacillus darangshiensis | reverse complement strand
CGTATTGTCAAAACTTTATATAGAAATAAGTTATAAAATCCTATAATAAAGGGCTTTTTAAGCAAAAAACTTGCCACCCCCTAAATTCTAGAGATAATTGAGGTTACCAGACACTCAAAATCCTAGAAAAGGAAGTGGCAAGTTGTACCCTCAAATTATAACCTATTTACTCACATTATTAAAATATCAAGATCAAATGATTCGAACGTTACTTACCTTACTGATAGGCAAAAGCATGTTTGATAAACCTTCCGATGCACCTGTAAATAAACCTTATCGAAAGCTTCAAGTCGATGATTTGCCCATCATTGAAACACCAGAAAAACTTGACTTTAAGCGTTTATTATCTGATTACCTGGCTACCAAAGGGAAGCCTCTTAAACCCGTGCAAAGACGATCGAATTCAACACCTGTACCATCGTCAATAACATGCCCCAAGTGTGATGCGCCATCTGAGTATTTGTATGCGAACAATGGCGATAAGGGGCAATATCAATGTAAGGTGTGTGCGTGTCTTTTCAGTGCCAAGAATCGCTATCTCAAAGAGGCTATCCTTAAGTGCCCTCACTGTTCAAAAACGCTTGAAAAAGTGAAGAAAAGAAAAGACTTCAATGTCTTGAAATGCAAAAACAATGCTTGCCCGTACTACCAAAGAAAACGCAAAGCCATGACCCAAAAAGAAAAGAAGCGGTTCAAAGAAGATCCACAAGCCTTTAAATTACGTTATATTTACCGGGAATTTCACATTGATTTTCAGCCCTTATCCAAAAGTTCACCTCAGAAGCCTAAGGTGGATCTTTCAAGACTTTATGTCTCTCCCTATACATTGGGGCTCATTCTGACCTATCATGTCAATTATGGGCTATCCGCTCGAAAAACAGCGGCACTGATGAAGGATGTTCATGGCCTATCCATCTCCCATCAAAGCATTTTAAATTACGAAAACAGCGTCGCCTTAACGCTTAAACCTTACATTGACAACTACCCTTATGAACTTTCTGACCAATTCTGTGGTGATGAAACCTACATCCGTGTGAATGGCCGTTGGCATTACCTGGTTTTCTTTTTTGATGCCGTGAAAAAGGTTATTCTTTCTTATCCTGTATCGCCAAATCGAGACACTGTGACAGCCATTAAAGCCATTGATGATGTTTTACAGAAATTAAAAGACATCCCAGAAGATCTAACCTTTGTCGTCGATGGCAACCCAATTTATCTGTTAGCTCAACATTTCTTTGCCCAACACGACATTTCATTTGATGTTAAACAAGTCATTGGTCTCACCAACGAAGATGACGTTTCAAAAGAATATAGACCGCTCAAGCAGATTATAGAAAGACTCAATCGAACTTTTAAGGGAAACTATCGATCCACACACGGCTTCGGCTCTGAAAAAGGATCTGTCTCTTTTGTGACCTTGTTTGTCGCTTACTTCAACTTTCTAAGGCCACATTCTGCGTTAGAAGGCAAGGTCCCTGTGCTCATTCCTGAGTTAAGGGAAGCCCCTAACATGCCAGCAAGATGGACAAAATTGATTGGTTTATCCCAGCAATGGCTGAAGGATCAAACAGCCTGACTTTTGTTTAGCTGAGCCCTCTTTAGCTATCGGCGTAGCGCACTCTTGTCAAACCGAAGGAGCAAAAGGTTAAAATTTGGTAATGTCAAGGGTTCTTTGTCATGCCTACCTTTTGTTCCCTTCGCCCTTGATACTCTTAAGGCAACCTTTTTCGACTGTTTGTCAAGAGCGATTGCGGGTATTATCTCAAATCAAATGGTAGTTATTGTAACCCATGCAGGTTTTTCATAGAACTTTTGACACTACC
>NZ_SLXK01000084.1 GCF_004341035.1 Scopulibacillus darangshiensis | reverse complement strand
CATTGATGTTTCCGGGATTTTTTAATTTTATTTTTTGTCATATTTATGTGGACCAATATAGGGAATTAAGATAAAATATTTATAGATAAAGGGTTAGGGGTTGTACGGATGCATTTAAAAAAGGTGAAAAATAAAAAGACCGGCCGAACTTATTTATCAATTGTACATAGCTACCGTGACAAAGTTAGTAAAAAATCCAGAGCCAAGACAATTGAGTCTCTTGGCTATCTTGATGAATTAGAGAAAAAATACGACGATCCAATTGCCTATTTTGAAGAAAAAGTCAAAGAAATGAATAAAGAGCAGGAATCAGAAAAATATGCCATGGTGTTTCGCGTCGGCAGTGAAGAGCGGATTCAAAAGGATACGGCAAACCGCAAAAATTTGGGATATGCCGCACTGAGCAAGATCTATCATGACCTTGGCATACACACCTTTTTGATCAACCGCCAACGCCATACCAAGAACGATTATGATGCCAACGTCATCATGAAACTGCTTGTTTTCGCGCGCCTGCTTTATCCGGGATCCAAAAAGAAAACCTTTCAAAACAGGGAGATGTTTTTTGAGAAGACGGACTTCTCCCTGGATGATCTCTATCGTTGTCTTGCTTTTTTCAATAAGCATAAGGATGCACTCCAGCTGTGGATGCATGAACGAATTAAGGAACAGCACGGCCGCAATACCAGCCTGGTTTACTATGATGTGACAAATTATTATTTTGAAATCGATGAACAGGATGACTTGAGAAGAAAAGGGGTTTCCAAAGAACACCGCCCCGATCCCATCGTGCAAATGGGGTTGTTCATGGATACAGATGGCATTCCCATTACTTACGGACTTTATGCCGGAAACACACTGGATAAGCAAACCCTAATCCCGATGCTCGGCAGGATACAACACAATTTTTCACTGGGGAAAATCATCGTTGTCGCAGACAAAGGAATGACCACGGGGGACAACATCTGGTATACCCTCTCTGCGAAAAACGGCTATATTCTTAGTTATTCGATTCGCGGCGCCAACCGAAAATTCAAAGACTATGTCCTAGACCAGAACGGTTACCGCTCTATCGGTGAGGATTTCAAAATCAAATCAAGGCTCTATCCAAGAGAAATTACGGTTACCGCCAAAAGCGGCAAAAAAATCAAGAAGACGGTAGATGAAAAACAAGTGATTTTTTACAGCCGAAAGTACGCTTTAAAAGCCCAAGCAGACCGGGCTGCAGCACTGGAAAAAGCAAGGGATCTCGTTGGCAATCCTTCCAAATACAACAGAGCAACATCGGTCGGTGCGGCCAAATATGTAAAAAATCTGACCTTCGATAAGAAAACGGGTGAGATACTTGATAGCGCCAAACAGTCTTTGTTTTTTGATGAGGAAAAGTTGAAAAAGGAAGAGGAATTGGATGGCTATTACGCCATTATGACGAGTGAATATCAGGAAACGGATGACCGGATTATCGAACTGTACAGAGGCCTCTGGAAAATAGAGGAATCCTTTAAAGTGACGAAAAGCGACTTGGAAAGCAGACCGGTCTATCTGTCCCGGCAAGAGCATATTGAGGCCCACTTCCTTACCTGTTTTGTGTCCCTTGTCATTGTAAGGATTCTGGAACGTGGGTTGAAAGGAAAGTATTCGGTTACAGCCATACTAGATAGTCTCAAAAAGGCTTCATGTAGCCACATACAAGAAAACTATTACCTGTTTGATTTTTATGATGAGGTGCTTTCCGATATCAAGGAAGAATTAGGGGTCGATCTCGGGAAGAAATACATGACACTCGGAGAAATAAAAAAAATTTTAGGAGCAACGAAAAAAGGGTGATTTACCCTACAACTTTCTGACAAACTAAAACAGCCATGAAGCCGGCAATCATGCGGGTTCCAGGCTG
>NZ_SLXK01000083.1 GCF_004341035.1 Scopulibacillus darangshiensis | reverse complement strand
TATAAAGCCCCAACGTAAAGCTGTGTTGATTCGGAGGCCTTATATTCCTCCGTCAAATCACTGTCCAGCGTTGCAACCTTTTCAATCGTATCATTCCGTTCCTTTTCCGCTTCGCCGATCTTGTCTTCAAAATCGCCGCTATCGAAGACCTCAAGCGTTAGGATATCTTTGATACCATTAAAAATCTTTTGCAAGTCCTCCTGCTGGCCAGCGACGATATCCTTGGCCCGGGTATCGGAACGGTAAAGATCCTCGATCAGAAAGTCGAGATCAACAATGGTGTTGCCGCCGAGATCATTGTCTTCTGCGGCAGCGGACACCCCTTTCAGAAAAGCGAGCTGGACTTTGACAAAATCAAGCCAGGCATTGGCGACATCGACTTGGGCCTGGTAAAAGCCTTTGATGCTATCGGCGCCTTTGCCCTTCAGCACATCATCCAGCTTTGTCATGCCAGCCATGGCATCACGCAATGATTCCAGCTGATCCTGCAATGTTTCATAATGGCCGTGGCGTTCCTTCATCGCTTCCGCCAAGGCCTTTGCATCATAAACCTTATGCGCAGATGAGCCTCCGCTTCCTCTAGATGCCGGAATCATTTTCTCACCATCGCTTCATCCTGCCGTTTCAACAACTCGACACTCGCCCGCGTATCCTCGATATTCTTTTCCACCACTTTGATGTATTCCGATACATTCTTCTTAATCGCTGCTTCGCGCTCAAGCCAGCCGTCCGTAAAATCCAGCTTGTTTTCCCCCACGGAGCCGGGATCAGGCAAAGAGAGCTTGCCAAGCGTGGTCTTCACTTTATCCAAATGACTCATGACAACATCATGTTTTAATTTAATTTCCGTCACCTAAAACAACCACCCTTTTAACTCACTCAGCTTATCCCCCGCTGCTTCCATGAAGTCCTCGCCTTTTTCCATCAGCTCGCCGGCTTCATGAGCAATAGCGCTTGCCGCATTTAAAGCGCCCCGTTCGATTTTAAGCCCATTAATTCTTCCGTCGATCCGGCTTTTGTACATATCATAATCATACTCATATATATTTGTCATCGCCTGGCGTGCCGCTTCCCGGGTATCATCAAACTTCCCCGCACGTGTCCCGGTCCAATCGTTTCCGAGGTCAGGTTGTTCGACCTTTCTAATTTCGCCAAGACAAGCATTCTGCTCGCTCTCAATCCTGCTTTTGGCATGTTCCAGCTTCGCGATTTGCCGGTCAATATCACCCGACTGGCTAGCTATGGAACTGTGAACGCTGCTCAATATACTTGAAAGACTCATAGGTTATCACCTCTGTTCAAAGGACTAAAATGGAAGAAGCGCCTTCTTCCCGTAAGAATCAAGCGCTCACTTCACATATTATGAGTTTGATAGACTAAGATTAACCGCGGATTTGGCCAGCGATTTGATTGTCTGTATCTTCAATGATATTCGCTGTATCGCCAAGCTGCTTGGAAATGTCAGCTAGCAGATTAGCCATTTTCACAAATGAAGGCTTGAGTTCCTCATATTGCGCGGCAAAAGCGTCACTTGAAGCACCTTCCCACATGCCTTGCAGCTGGCCCTTCATTGTGTCAAGACGGCCCACCAAATCTTCCACATTGCCGCTTTCATTATTGTAACGTGATGCCATATCACGAAGTTCTTCTGGCGTTACACGAATTTGTCCTGCCAAATTGATCCTCTCCTCTTACATATTTTTCCCTCTTTTAGCATTATAAAATAACTACGAATGAAAGACAATATCGTTTCAAATGCTAATTAGTATCCTTGCTCACGGGTTCCCAACTCGCCATTCATAATTGGTTCCTCGCTATTTTCTGTGGAAACAAGTTAAATACATAGTCTAGTAACCAGTAATGAACCTTCTCGCTTTTTCATAGAGTCTCAATCTTCAC
>NZ_SLXK01000082.1 GCF_004341035.1 Scopulibacillus darangshiensis | reverse complement strand
GGTTATCACAAACCGAAAAGGTTAAGTTATGAAGAGCGCACGGTGGATGCCTTGGCACTAGGAGCCGATGAAGGACGGAACGAACACCGATATGCTTCGGGGAGCTGTAAGTAGGCTGTGATCCGGAGATTTCCGAATGGGGGAACCCCCTGCCCTGAACGGGCAGGAGTCATATCTGAATCCATAGGATATGGCAGGCAGACCCGGGGAACTGAAACATCTTAGTACCCGGAGGAAGAGAAAGCAAATGCGATTTCCTGAGTAGTGGCGAGCGAAACGGAATCAGCCCAAACCAAAGGGCTTGTCCCTTTGGGGTTGTAGGACACTCTACACGGAGTCAAAAAGGTGTGGTGTAGGCGAATCGGCCTGGAAAGGCCAGCCAGAGGAGGTAACAGCCCTGTAGCTGAAACATCACACCCTCCAGAGTGGATCCTGAGTACGGCGGGACACGTGAAACCCCGTCGGAAGCTGGGAGGACCATCTCCCAAGGCTAAATACTCCCTAGTGACCGATAGTGAACCAGTACCGTGAGGGAAAGGTGAAAAGCACCCCGGAAGGGGAGTGAAAGAGATCCTGAAACCGTGTGCTTACAACTAGTCGGAGCCCCTTAGAGGGTGACGGCGTGCCTTTTGTAGAATGAACCGGCGAGTTACGATCCTAAGCAAGGTTAAGCTGAAGAGGCGGAGCCGCAGCGAAAGCGAGTCTGAATAGGGCGAGAGTTTAGGGTTGTAGACCCGAAACCGTGTGATCTACCCATGTCCAGGGTGAAGTTCAGGTAACACTGAATGGAGGCCCGAACCCACGCACGTTGAAAAGTGCGGGGATGAGGTGTGGGTAGGGGTGAAATGCCAATCGAACACGGAGATAGCTGGTTCTCCCCGAAATAGCTTTAGGGCTAGCCTCGAGAAACGAGTGTTGGAGGTAGAGCACTGATTGGATGAGGGGTCCCCACAGGATTACCGAGTTCAGTCAAACTCCGAATGCCAATTACTTAGTCTCGGGAGTCAGACGGCGAGTGATAAGATCCGTCGTCGAAAGGGAAACAGCCCAGACCACCAGCTAAGGTCCCAAAGTATACGTTAAGTGGCAAAGGATGTGGCGTTGCTTAGACAACCAGGATGTTGGCTTAGAAGCAGCCATCATTGAAAGAGTGCGTAATAGCTCACTGGTCGAGTGGCGCTGCGCCGAAAATGTAACGGGGCTAAACGTATCACCGAAGCTGTGGATGACAACTGTCATGGTAGGGGAGCGTTCTAAGGGCAGAGAAGGCAAACCGGAAGGTTTGTTGGAGCGCTTAGAAGTGAGAATGCCGGTATGAGTAACGAAAAGAGGGGTGAGAATCCCCTCCGTCGAAAGCCTAAGGGTTCCTGAGGAAGGTTCGTCCGCTCAGGGTTAGTCGGGACCTAAGCCGAGGCCGAAAGGCGTAGGCGATGGACAACAGGTTGATATTCCTGTACCACCACAAGACGTTTGAGTGATGGGGGGACGCAGGAAGGTAGGGCCAGCGCGCGACTGGTTGAGCGCGTTCAAGCCGTAAGGCTGGTGACGAGGGAAATCCCGTCACCACATAAGCTGAGCGGTGATGAGGAGGGAAATAAAGTACCGAAGGGCCTGATCCTACACTGCCAAGAAAAGCCTCTAGCGAGTCTTAAGGTGCCCGTACCCCAAACCGACACAGGTAGGCGAGGAGAGAATCCTAAGACGCTCGGGAGAACTCTCGTTAAGGAACTCGGCAAAATGACCCCGTAACTTCGGGAGAAGGGGTGCTTGTTCGGGTGAAAGCCTGAGCGAGCCGCAGTGAAAAGATCCAAGCGACTGTTTAGCAAAAACACAGGTCTCTGCAAAACCGAAAGGTGACGTATAGGGGCTGACACCTGCCCGGTGCTGGAAGGTTAAGAGGAGATGTTATCCCTTCGGGGAGAAGCTTCGAATCGAAGCCCCAGTAAACGGCGGCCGTAACTATAACGGTCCTAAGGTAGCGAAATTCCTTGTCGGGTAAGTTCCGACCCGCACGAAAGGTGCAACGACTTGGATACTGTCTCAACGAGAGACCCGGTGAAATTATAGTACCTGTGAAGATGCAGGTTACCCGCGACAGGACGGAAAGACCCCATGGAGCTTTACTGTAGCTTGATATTGGATGTTGGTACCGTTTGTACAGGATAGGTAGGAGCCAGAGAAGCCGGACCGCCAGGTTCGGTGGAGGC
>NZ_SLXK01000081.1 GCF_004341035.1 Scopulibacillus darangshiensis | reverse complement strand
ATTCATACGAATAGGTAAGGGTTTGACGTTATCGCTCCCTTTTCCCCTCGTTTGCACCGCACGTGCAACTTTCATCGCATACGGCGCTCCAACTAATCCAATTCATTCTATTCTATGTATGCGAAATGAAGCTATTTATTCTAGTTTAGGATTAAGTCATTTTTGCATTGTTTTCGTAGTTCATTTACCTTTTGAATTTGCTTTTTACTAAGCTCCAAAACCTTGATTAGAGTTTTGATTTTCTCACTGTCTTTTAAATGTATCAACCGATGAGCGGACTCATGTAGTATAATCAAGTTTGAGTACGTGTCATCTTTTGAGAGATGATACGGCTTTTTATGATGACAGTGCCAATCGTGTTTCTCAAGCTCCATACCAGTTATGGCACATTTCCCATATTGGGCAATAAACTTACTAATGCGGTTATCGTTATACTCAATCGTCCGATTTGGAATAAAGTTTTTCATGACATAAGCTAAAACATTTTTATCAATCGCTTTAAGATTATGGTGTATTTTGTCTCGCCCTTTTTCCGTATAATTACAAATATCCTGAGAAAAGCACAGATTTGTTTTGTGCTTTTGGGCATGAATAGGGACAAATACCATATTTTTTATTTTATAAAGCCTTGACTTACAACCTTTATAACGTTTTTTTAATGTGGCAGTCATGTCAGAGAATGTCGCTTCTTTTCTAAGGTCCTTTAATCGATTATAAAGCGTCTTGTTAAGATAGGAGTACAACTCGCTTAAATTATTCATGATTTCAGTTGCTGGTGCATAATAATTTTGGATCCCCATTACGACAGTATTGTAATGCCATACTGTCTCATTACATGGTTTTTTCTGAATTGCTTTTATGGAGTCTTTAATTTTAATATGTGCGTTGGACTTAGCTTTCTTCGTCATATTTGATTTGGCAACATACCCAAACCTGGTTTTACCTTTCCTTTTTACACGGAACGAGAATCCAAGGAATTCTGACGAATTCTTCTTCAAGTTAACAACCTTTGATTTTTCATCACTTGTCTTAAGGTGTAGTCTAGTATTAAGGAAATCCTTAATGGCATAATTCATTTTGATAGCTTGCGAGCGAGTGCGGCATAATACCTTAAAATCATCTGCATACCTAACGATGTAACATTCTTTCAGCTTTGATTTTTTGAGTGCTTTTACTTTACTTCCATTATGTTTGTATTTATAGTTGCTTTGAAAAGTTTCCCATTGATTACTTACCCACCAATCCAGCTCATTTAATACAATGTTTGATAGCAGCGGTGAAAGGATGCCGCCTTGCGGGGTTCCTTTTGTTGGTACACCTTCTCCTTCAATTTCGGCTTTCAATAACTTGGATATGATGGAAATTAATGCTTTATCTTTAATTCCTAGTGTCCATATTTGTTTAAGTAATTTACTATGGTCAACGTTGTCAAAAAATCCCTTGATGTCTACATCTATACAGTGATAGAGGCCTGTCATATTGATAAGTGACTCTAATCTCGCTTTGGCATGGTGTGTACTTCTATTTGGCCGGAATCCGTAGCTATGTTTATGAAACTTTGCCTCACAAATAGGTTCTAATACTTGTAAGATACATTGTTGAGCAATTCTGTCCCATATTGTCGGAATTCCCAATGGTCTTAATTTGCCATTTCCTTTGTCAATAAACACCCGTCGAACACTTTCTGGTTTATATGATTGAAACATACTTTGAACCTGTTCAATTACTTCATCTATCGACAAGCCCTTAATATCATCAATCTTTAACTTGTTTGTCCCTGCTGTTTTACTCCCAGTATTTCTTTTGATGTTTCGATAGGCAAGACGTATATTATCATTGGAACTTATTATATTCATTAAGTCATAGAAACTTTTACCATCGACACTTTGAGCATATAAGTTATCAAAACGATGTTGCATATCATAATACTCGCTGTGTCTCAGTTTCTTCCGTTTCAACAAGTCGGTGACTCCCTTCGGGAGTTGAACCTCTATTAGTCTCACAAGAACCTCGTTAACCGATAAAGAACTGCCATACATGGTTGAATGATTCTTCATTAGTCTAGTGGCTGTCCCTCCATGTTGATTGGACATTTCATCGGTACTGTGCCACCACTTTCACTGATACAAAAATAAGTTATACAATAGCTACTCTCACTATTGCTTTCCTTAACACCGTTTCAAAGGGAGTAAGTCCTCCACGTCATCAGCTTACAACGTTGAATTATATCTGTTATGGAATGAACTTAGGTGCTTCCTGTAAGCCTGTTAGCCGTTCATATGCCTATAACATATCATGGATTTTCATATTAACTAGTCTTACTCATCCACTGCTAACCTCACGATTTGGTGATATACACATTTCTATGCATTGCCAGTTTAGACCCGTACCTTCAGAAGTTCGTCAGCTTAACCTTTTCTTGTAGGTTTATTCGCATTCTCACCATATTCATTCAACTCAAGCATTATGATTTACACCACCCCATCGGGTAGGTTTTCGTCAGCTAAACTGCACTGTTACGGTAAATTCTTACGCCTTTTCACCGAGCTTTTAACACTGTCATTCTTACTAAATCAAGTGCTAATCGACTAAGAGAGAACCCTTCCAAGCGTTACCTCATCATTTGATTCTTCGATATAATCCTTCAATTCCAGAAGGAATTGCCTAGCCTTTATTGGAATGGTGTGGCCACCTTCCATTTAAACTAGGAACATTTCGCAC
>NZ_SLXK01000080.1 GCF_004341035.1 Scopulibacillus darangshiensis | reverse complement strand
CATTTTTAAGTTCACTCCTAGGTATTTTCATAGTTTAATACCTAGTATTGTCAAGGAATCTAGTCTTCAAACCCATAGATTTTAGCGAAGAAGCTATATTTAACCGCTTCTATAAATTCTTTCTTTTCATTATTATTTAATAACTGGGTTAACCTTTTATTATTTTTTTTTAAGAGAAATAATCTCATATGATAAATTATTAAGTATTGAACATACGGGATAACACTACCGAATAATTCAAAAGATAATTTGATTAATTTAATATAACCTTCTTTTAATAAGTAGGTATAACGTTGCTTACTCATCCATACTCTATCAACTATGGAATTGCTGGATTTTCTTTTTCGATACCAATAAGCAGTATTATTAATAACGCCATATTTGCTTTCGGCCAAAATTACTTTATTTACAAATAATGCATCTTCCCAAAATAAAAGGATTTCATCAAAATGAATATCGTTTTTATCTATAAAATCTTTTCTTAAAAATACACCCCCAATATAATATTGTGGTGACTTATAATCCCTTAAAATATCAATTACTCTTGGCCCTTTTTCGAATCGATAGTTTAACTTATGTGGCCCTTGTTCTCTTTCAAAATAAAAAACCGGAATTGAAATCACATTAATGTTCCCATTTGCATAGAAAAACTTTTGAACTTCCTCAATTGCATTTTTAGCTAACTTGTCATCAGCGTCAAGGAAAGTTATAAACTTGCTGTCTTTCGATAACAGTTTAAGACCGGAATTTCTCGCCTTGCTAGGTCCTGAGTTTTCCATATAAATATATTTTATATTGGCAGGATATTTGGTTTTATATTCCAGACAAATTTCTTTACTAAAATCAGTGCTTCCATCATTTATCAAAATCAACTCAATATTTTCTTTAAAAGATAATGTTTGATTTACAACACTTTCAATAGTTTCTTTTAAATAATTTTCAGAGTTAAATATTGGGATTATAATAGAAAATAACATTCAGATCACTATCCCTTTGTTAAATAAACACTTTGGGTGCGTGTCCATCGACAGCTCTTTTTTTATTTTGTATTTCATAGATCTTATCAACGATATCTTCATAAGAATTATTAAATTGAGAATTACTGTATAACCCTTTAGCTAAATCATAATTTTCAGCTGGGTAGTTATACATGATTGACTGAACTTTTTCTACTAAGTCCTCTATATTATCTACATAAAAGGCACTTAAAATCCTATCCATATCTTCATAAACACCTCTTGCATCTTTATACTTTTCATAGTCATTAATATAAAGATAAAATGGCACTCCTATCGCCATAGCATCAAAAATAATAGAGGAATAGTCACTAATAATTAAATCAGAAATTAGTATCAACTTTTGGACTTCAATACTTTCATTAGGAGTAACAACAAAATCTCCATCAATTTTAAAATTACCCATACTATGTTGTTTATTTATAATGACGTAATCATCTTGTAATTCAGCTCCAAATTTTTGAAGGTCTAATAAATAAGAGAGGTTGGGATTTTTTTGCTTGAAATTGTAGTCTCTCCAAGTTGGTACGTAGAGGATTATCCTCTTATCATTGGGAATTCTCAATTGTTCCCTAATTTCGGTTTTAAGGCCCACATTCTCTTTATTATCAATCAACCATTTTACCCTTGTATACCCATAGTTAAGAATTCTTTGCGAATTAATATCAAAAGCAGAGGATAATTTTTCTTTGCCCTCAGATGAATCTGCTAGAACATAATCCCATCTAGAAATATCATTTTGTTTTTGTCTTTTATGATTCCTGTTATATCTAGATATAAAGGTTTCATGACTATCAAATAAAAGTTTTTTAAATGGGGTTCCATGCCATAATTGAATCCAAACTGATTCTTCTCTTTTTCTAAAATCTAAAGGAACCCAACTCTCGGCAAAAACAATTTTTGATTTTGCTAGCACTTCATAAAATTTTAAACTTCTTGGGGTCACGCGATATTCAACGGGAACATTTTTATTTTTTGTCACAAAATAAATATTTAAATGACTCCCATTTTCTTTTAGATAATCAAATAAATACTTCGAATTCCCAACGTATCGGTAGTCAAAACCCAAAAAAAGAATTGTATTATTGTTTATAGGCCTTTTAAAATACGTATTAATGCTTTCTCTAAATTCCCTTTTTTTCTTTTTTTTATAATAATCAGTTTCCTTGAAGCTCTTTACTAATTTTGAATTTATAACCTTTTGTTTATTGCGTTGTGCAAATCTAAATAATTTGACTAACTTTCCTTTTGATTGAAGCCAATTAACAAAAAGGATTGAATTTATTTTCTCATTTTGAACATATCTTCTTCTGAAATATAAATGATTAAGTGGAATAATGTTTAAAGGAACAAAATAATTTTTGTTTTTGTTATTAAGAATAGTCAAGACCTTTTTTAAAGTCCGTTTTTTATAACCAAAAGGAGCTCTAGTCTCTGAATAAAATAAGGTCTTTTGAATCAAATGTTTAAATAGATGATAATATGAAGCATCAGCTCTTGGATTGAAATCTACAATACTATTTTCAACAGCCTTAAGATAAGAAACAATATGTGTTGTACTTTTCGTATCACTCTTTGTAGTAGAATACTCATTTACTCTTACCTTATAATATGGATTTTGAATAATACCAATTGCAGTTGCATGTTGGGCAACTTTTACATAGAATTCAAAATCCTCATAAATATATCCTTCGCCATACCCTATATTATTTTTTAATAAAAAGTCCCTACGGTATAATTTATTTACAGTAAAATAAGTGGTAGCTTGGTATAGATCCTCACATGCTTTTCCCTTTAAAATATCTTTGAATAGAAATAGATCATTGTTAACGTATTTAATCCTATTATCTTGGTAATAATAAGCCCAGTCACAAAGTACAAAATCACAGTTTAAATCTTCACCTTTTTCGTACATTTTTTGAAAAGCATTTGGGTCCAAAAAGTCATCTCCATCAAGAAAAAATATATATTTACCTATTGATTCCCTAATACCCCTATTCCGTGCTGCACCTTGTTTCTTATTTGTTTCCTGTTTTAAGACTTTCATCGATAATTCGGAGTGATTTTTTTGAAAATCCTTAACTAGATCCAGTGTGTTGTCTGTAGAACAGTCATCAATAACAATGATCTCTACTGTCCCTTTAAATTTTTGATTAGCAACTGAATCTAATGCCTCATTGATAAACATTTCAACGTTATATACCGGAATTATTACTGAAATGTCAATATACATACATTCCATTCTCCATTCTAAATATCTATGATTCTTAGTTTTTAGCGTGAATATGATGATATAAAGCTCCTACTAAACCAGCGTTATTCTTAAAGTGACATATATCGATTTTGAATTTTTTATTGTCAATTCCTAAATAAAATAAGTGTTCATTTAATTCACCGAGAAATTGCTTTCTGTTTGTAATACCACCTCCAATATAAATGGCTTCCGGGTCAAAGATCCATTTAAGATTGGATATGCCCTGAGCAATATATTGATAGAAGTTATGGATTATATGTTTTGAAAGAATCCCCCCCTCTTCAGCATCCATAAATATTTCTTCAGCATTTACAGTAGATACATCTAATCCATTTAGATCGGCATACCTTTTTCATTACCTGAATAGGCGTTACACGCCTGCGGTTCAAACCTGTAAAAGTTCGCGAATTTAAGAAATTCATTGGTAAATACAGTTTCTTC
>NZ_SLXK01000079.1 GCF_004341035.1 Scopulibacillus darangshiensis | reverse complement strand
ATTATTTATATTAAAGATTGATAATTTTAAAAAAGTTCGATAATTTATAAAAAGGTTTGATACAATTACGTTGATAAGCTGGATTGTGACAATTCAACAAACGGGCCAGATTGTTGGTGCGAAACGTTCCTGATTCAAATGAAATGTGGTCACATAATTTCGGTAAAGGTCAGGCAGTCTCAATTATCTTGTAACTGAAGGGTTATGTCGAGGAGTCGAATGAGGAGGTAACGCTCTGAAAGGCTCCCCCTGCGTCGAATAGCACACTGTTTAGTAAGAAATTGTGTGTTATAAGCTCGGTTAATAGGCGCGAGAATTTACCGTAACAGTCCGGCTGACGAAATCCTACCCGATGGGGTGGTGTAAATCATGGTGCTTGGGTTGAACAGATATGGTGAGGATGCGGTGAAATATAATAAGAAAGTATATTGCTGACGAACTTCTGAATGTACAGGCCTAGACTGGCATTATATAGAAATGTATTTACTACCAAATGTAGGGTTAGCTGTGGATGAGTAAGAATCAACAATATGAAAATCCATCTTGTGTTATAGGCACATGCAAGGCTAACAGGCTTATAGGAAGCACCTAAGTTTGTTCCATAATAGATATAATTCAACGTTGTAAGCTGATAACGTGGAGGGCTTACTCTCAGTGAAACGTTGAAAAGGAAAATAGTAGTGACAATAGCTGCTGTATAACTTTTCTTCATATCAGTGAAAGTGGTGGCACAGTACCGTCGAAACGTGTAACGAACGTGGAGGGATAGCCATTAGGCTAATAAAAGATTCATTCAACCATGCAAGACAGTTCTTCAACGATTAATAAGGTTCTTGTAAGACTAATAGAGGTTCAGCTCCTAAGGAGCCACCGACTTGTTAAAGCGAAAGAAACTGAGGCACAACGAGTATTATGATATGCAATATCATTTCGATTCTTTGTATGCTCAAAGTGCTAATGGTCAAAATTTTTATGGATTAATAGATTTAATGCAATCTGATGAAAATATTCGATTGGCTTATCGTAATATTAAACGAAATACCGGCAGTAAGACTGCTGGGTATGATGGACTAACAATAGAAGATATAAAGCGACTCTCAGTATCAGAAGTCATAATAAGGATACAGCAAATGTTTGAATATTACATGCCCCAAGCCGTTCGGCGTGTTTTTATTCCTAAGACAAATGGAAAAACACGTCCTTTAGGAATTCCGACTATCTGGGATAGGTTGTTTCAACAGTGCATCTTACAAGTGCTTGAGCCAATTTGTGAGGCGAAATTCTATAAACATAGTTATGGTTTTAGACCGAATCGCAATACACATCATGCGAAGGCTAGGTTTGAAACACTCGTCAATCGAGCATATCTGTATCATTGTGTAGATGTTGACATAAAAGGATTCTTTGACAATGTGGATCACGCCAAATTAATAAAACAAATGTGGTCGCTAGGCATTCGGGACAAGGCACTACTTTCCATTATTTCACGTCTCTTAAAGGCTGAAATTATTGGCGAAGGTTTTCCAACAAAAGGTACACCTCAAGGCGGTATCTTATCTCCCTTGTTATCTAACATTGTACTAAACGAACTTGATTGGTGGGTTAGTAATCAATGGGAAAATTTTGAGACACGTAAGCCATATAAATCGTATGCTGGTAGATATAATGCACTGAAACAATCGAATTTAAAACATTGCTATATCGTAAGATATGCGGATGACTTTAAAATCCTTTGTCGAACTCGTTCACAAGCGATTAAAATGCATTATGCTGTAAAAGATTTTCTTAAAACAAGGCTTTATCTTGAAATCAGTAAAGAAAAATCGAAAGTAGTTAACTTAAAGAAAAACTCATCGGAGTTTTTAGGTTTTCGTCTTAAGGCTCATTTGAAAAGGACGAATACAAGGACTCTCTATGTCGTTCGCTCACATATGACAAAGAAAGCACTTAAAAATGCACAGATAAAGATAAAACATGCAATAAAGGTAATTCAGAAACACCAATCACCTGAGAATGTTTGGCGCTTTAATACAGTTATAATGGGAATTCAAAACTATTATTCTGCAGCATCACGCATCACAGATGACTTAATTAAGCTGAACCATCGTCTTCATAAAGCATTATACAATCGTTTAAATGAAATGAAAAAAGAAGCTACGCTTCAGGACTTTACAAAATCCTTGCAGAAAAGGTATAAGGGATATGAATGTAAATTTTATAAAATAAAAGGAATGGTTCTTGTCCCAGTTCATGCACAGCGCTGTAAGGTGAATCTTAACTTTTCTCAAACTATCTGTAACTACACCGTCGAAGGTAGAAATAAAATCCATCAAAATCTGCGTGCGATTATTAAGCAAGTACTCGCTCATGTGATGAGACAATTTATTCCCAACCGTTCCATCGAATATAACGATAATCGGATTAGCCGTTTTATCGCTCAATATGGAAAATGTGCAGTTACAGGAATTGAATTAGGGATAGACGATTGGCATTGTCATCATAAAACGCCGTATCATCTCACAAGGGATGATTCATACGGGAATTTAATGATACTGCATCAATCTGTTCACCGCCTTATTCATATGAGAAATCGCGAGAAAATACAAACGCTTTTAAATGCACTCAAGCTAGATGAAAAGCAACTCAGTAAAGTCAATAAATTGCGTAAGCAATGTCTGAATGAAGCTATCTGATTCTACATTTCATCCTTGCATATACATAAGAATATTGAATGAATTGGATTAGTTGGAACGCCGTATGCGGTGAAAGTCGCACGTATGGTGTGAAGTGGGGGAAAAGCTGGCGATAATTTCAAAAGCTTACCTATCACTATCATAAAAATGCAAATGTAAATGCTATAAAACAGAATAGGGGTATTACATATGGGTGTGTTAATTGAAAAGTTACATGCTAGGGATGCAGAAAGTCTATATAAATTTGAACTTGAAAACAGAAGTTTTTTTGAAAAAATGGTACCGACTCGGGGGAGTGAATACTATGAGTTTGAAATTTTTAAAGAAAGACATGAAACATTACTTAATGAACAAGCTGACGGAATTTCATATTTCTATTTAATTAAGGCTAAAAGTGGTTCTATCCTTGGAAGAATTAATTTAGTAGATATCGATAGACCTCAAAAAATTGCTTATTTGGGTTATAGAGTGGGACAAATGCATACAGGGAAAGGTGTTGCCAAAAAGGCATTAAAATTATTACTTGAGACCCTGACAGACCTAAATATAAAGCTAGTTAAGGCAAAAACAACAACCGACAATGTAGCATCCCAAAAAGTATTAGAGAATAATGGATTTGAGCAAACGGAATCAAATGGTGAAGAATTTGAAATGAACGGACAAAGGTTAAAGTTTGTAAATTATATATTTACCAATAGTAGTTTGGCTTAGTTAAGCAATAGGGCGCGATTCCAGAACTAGGATTGTGTCCGTTCCGGTTACAGAACCTGTCATCTGTTTCCAAGATTACTCAAGTATGCATTTCGATTGTTGAATAAAGGTATTATATCCTGACCATACTGGAGTCAATATAATTGATTCATAGTTTGGAGTGTAAAAAACATGTTGTTGTCGGAAGCGTGGGTAAAGTACCAGTCTGATAAAAAAATTGAAGGATATTCCCCTCTCACTTTGAAAATGTACGGTTTTCAATACAATCTTTTAAAGCGCTTTTTCGGTGATATTAAAATGAGTGGGATTACAACAGAAAAATTGAAACAATACCTAATTGAGGCGGGTGGACATTTAAAAGCCTCCAGTTTGGGGCATCGCATACGTTTCATTAAGTCATTGCTAAAGTGGACACATGAGGAAGGATATATTCTAAAAAATCCAGCTGCTAAATTAAAAGAACCTAAGTTAGGTCAACGAATTCCAAAATTTCTTTCCAAACATGAGATTGAACACCTTCGCGAAGGATGTCATACACCGATGGAAAATGCTTTGTTTGAGTTTTTTTATTCTACTGGGTGCCGTATAGGTGAGGTTGCAAAATTAAATAGGGATGATATTAATTTCACGGGAAACTCCGTAATTGTGCACGGAAAAGGGGATAAGGAAAGAGAAGTTTATTTTAATATACGCTGTGCAATTTGGTTGAAAAGGTATTTAGAAGAACGTGATGATGATGAGCACTGTTTATTTGTTACAGAGCGTAACCCTAAAAGACGTATGAGCGTCGATTCTCTTAGATACACCGTTAAACGTATTTCTAATCGAGCTGGAATCAAAAAAACGATTCATCCTCACCAATTACGTCACAGCTATGCAACACATATGGTCGATAATGGCGCTCCACTTGAAGTGATTCAAAGTCTTCTAGGTCATGAAAAGAGTGAAACAACAAGGGTTTACGCTCATCTAAGTGGGAAATTAAGACACGACTTTTATAGCAAGTATTTTTAGCTTACATTCCTTAACTTAAAATAAATTAGAACATTTATGTTACCGAACATATAAGGTATAATAAGAGTAAAGCTTAATGGAGGTGTGTTATATGTCCATCCCCGAAAGAATTATAAAGGAAATTGACATGCTGAGTGAACAAGATAGAAAAAAGGTACTCGACAAAATTAAAGAAAAATATATGGCTAAGGATGTTCTTTTGCTAGGTGAAAATTACTCCTGGTGGGATAACGAGGAGGATGACATATACAATGAGCAGTAAAATGAAGCAGGGTGATGTTTGGGTGGCAGATGTTCTTTTTAAAGGAGCACGTCAAACTAAACAGCGCCCTGTTATTATTGTTGGAAATGAATTAGCTTTGGATGTAGATGTCATTATTGCACCGGTCACAAGCCAAATGGCTAGAAATCAATTTGATATTGTTTTGGAATATTGGGAGGAAGCAGGATTATTAAAACCGTCTGTCGCACGCACTTCAAAAATTACTTCTGTTCACGGTTCTGAATTGAAGCGTCATATTGGCAAGTTACATAACCATGATCTTGAGAGGGTACTTAATATGTGCAAAAAGTTATTTTAGTAGTTTTTTAGTTCTGCAAAAGGGCCATTTAATTGTGCGAAATGTTCCTAGTTTAAATGGAAGGTGGCCACACCATTCCAATAAAGGCTAGGCAATTCCTTCTGGAATTGAAGGATTATATCGAAGAAT
>NZ_SLXK01000078.1 GCF_004341035.1 Scopulibacillus darangshiensis | reverse complement strand
TATTTTTAGACTCTTTGTCAAGGAACATTTTTCAACGTTGACAAAACTTAGAAACACTAGGGATACACTAGTTTATTAAGGTGCGAAGTTTGAGTAAATAATATGCCGTCATCGCCAACACCCTTAAGCATTTGTGATTCAGCTTTACGGCACGCAGATTTTGCAAAAAACTTTTTTGAAAAAAGGGTTGAAAGCAGTTTCCTCCACTTTTTAACATTCTTGCGTTTCCTTGGCAACAAATGCGACAAATCCGGTGTCCATCGATTTTTGGTAATAAACCTTTTATGACCTAAAATGAGGACTGGTGCAAAATGAGCCCTGACATAAGTACTGAATTTGTAAAAGCTAAAAGGAAAGATGCTTGGTGAATGAATAATAAAGAGCGGAAACGGAAAAATGTTTGGCCAAGGGTAAAGCCCGTTAAGTGCTAACATAAATTTTGTTGAAACATGGGTATTTTTTAAACCGCCATGATCGAGTATAAATGACTCAGCCTTTTTCATATTTCCATCGGAACGGTTGGCATATCCGGAAAAAAGCAAGGCAGTATAAGCCTCAACCGTTGCTGAGAGATGCCCCGTCGTATCATCATATAGTTTCCAAGCACCATTCGACTGTTGTGTGCTTAACAGACGATGAACAAGCTTTTTTATCAAATCTTCGTCGTTGTAATCGAGAACCCGCAAGATAATGATCATATTAGCATCAGTCATTGGACCGCTTTCGAAGCAATATCTAAATGCCCCGTCTTCACTTTGTTTTTCCTTTATGTCATGTATCAACCCCTGTATTATAGGGTCAATCTCTGTAGGTGAAATCATTTTTTCGTCCCCCGTAACCAAATCGAAGCCACTTGTTCTATTAATATAATTTATGAAGGTTACTTGGCTGAACGGAACAGGAGAACTGTCTATTTTTCCGACTCTATTTAAGGAAAGTTTGATATGTGCCCTAGCTTCTTAAAATATTTTACATACATTATTAAGGTGACATTGAAATAACAAAAAAAGGAGTTTTGCAATCGTGTTTGGACCAAATCCGTACAAACAACAACATCCCTTTATGCCATTCGGCGGATTTCCGCCACAAGGCGGCCCGCCCTTTTTTCCCCCGAAACAGGGTCCCCCTTCGTTCTTTAATCAGCCGTCATTTTTTAACCAAAAATCATTACCGCAGGGCCAATTTCCATTCTTTAATAACCAAGGCGGCAAAACAGGCTTTGGCAACATACAGAATACCGTTGGTCATGTCATGAATGGCTATAGTATGTTAAAACAGCTGGGACCGCTCATGACGCTTTTTAAATAACTGTATGCGGCAAAAGTTAGGCGCAAAAAAGAAGAAAATAATCACCCTGCTTGTTCATTTGGCTAAGGTGGTTATTTTCTTCTTTTATATGTATAGGGCGCCCTGAGGCGCCGCGTCTTTATCATTGTTATTTAGTATACGTAAGCCGCACCAACAATAATTAACAAAATGAAGAGAACAACGATTAATGCGAAGCCACCTCCGGCATAACCGCCGCCGCCGCCGCATCCGCAAGCACCGCCAGCATATCCTCCCATAGCTTTCACCACCTTTTTCTTATGTCTCTATAAAATATGATAGTGTAGATGGGTTTGAGAGGGCTTTTCGCCAATTTTTATGACCTAATTTCAGAAGAAAACTTTGAATAAGAGCAGACGGGGTTTTTTTGGTCTGGTCACTGTCACAATACTAGGCGAACACCATATACATATTAAAATGGTAATCTGCCTCGGGGAGGGAAGACAATGGAAGCTAGTTTTATAAAAAAGGCGCTGCAAGAGGTCGGGATTGATGTTCCTGAAAAAGACATTCCTTATATTCAAATATTGGTTAAAAAGGTTTCACCGGTTGCCCCGCGCTTAGACCCGCGTCTTTTAAAAGATGTTGATCCAATCAAACTCTATTCTTGGAGGTAAAATGGCATGGAACCGATTTATTACGCGACAATAAGTGAACTTGCCCCCCTGATCAGAGCCAAACAGTTATCACCGGTTAAATTGACGGAAGCAATCCTGGCCAGAATTGAAAAACTCGACCCAACTCTGAATAGTTACATCACCGTTATTCCTGAACACGCACTTCAGCAGGCCAGACAAGCGGAAGCGGAAATTATGGCCGGTAAATATCGGGGACCCTTGCACGGGATCCCGTTTGCTCCGAAGGATATATATTATACTAAGGGAGTAAGAACGACAAGCGGATCAGCATTTTTACGACATTTTGTCCCAAATTACAATGCTACGGTGATTAAGCGGCTCGAGGACGCCGGCTGCATCCTGACTGGAAAATTGAACATGAATGAATTCGCTGTCGGTGAGACAAATATCAATACCCATTACGGCAACGTAAGGAATCCGTGGAATACTGATTGTATATCCGGAGGGTCGAGCGGTGGCAGCGGAGCGGCTGTTTCAGCGGGGCTTTCCGTTTTTTCCATAGGGACTGACAGCGCTGGATCCATTAGGGTCCCCTCTGCATTTTGCGGTGTATACGGATTAAAGCCTACTTATGGCCGGGTTAGCCTATACGGCATTCCCGTCCTAACCAAGTCGCTTGTCGGTGCCGGTCCTATGGCCCGAGGCGCTGAAGATCTTGCCATTGTCATGCATACGATTGCCGGATTCGACCCGAAGGATAATACAAGTGAAAGGGTACCGCCGGATAATTACTACTCATATTTAGGAAAGAGCATAACAGGAATCAGGATCGGGCTTCCGGATTACTTCTTTAAAGATCTGGATCAGGGTGTCCACTCCCATGTTTGGCGTGCGATTCGAGATTTGGAAGGATTGGGTGCCCAGTTCAAAGAAGTGTCGATGCCTGAGCTATCAATGTCATTGGTGGCAGAAGTCGCGACAGAAGGTCCCGAGGCAGCGGCTTACCACCACGAAATCTTGACTACTCCGAAAAAGGAGCTTTATCAGGATTATACCCGCATCACATTGGAAGCAGGGGAATTGACGACCGGCATGCAATATGAAAAGGCGCAAAAAGCTAGACGCGTCATGCGCAATGCCTTTTATCGAACATTTGAAGATGTTGATGTGGTGGCAGCTCCAACCGTGCCGATTACAGCGCCTCATTTCACGTCACATCCGATAGAGCAAAATCTTGATGTTTGGATGCGCTGTACGCCTTACACAAGTCCCGCTGATGTTACCGGTCTTCCCTCTCTTTCTTTTCCAGTCGGGATATCGAACGGGCTGCCGGTTGGCATGCAAATACTCGGGAAACCATTTTCGGAAGGGCGCTTGTTACAAATCGCGTATGCTTATCAAAAGGCGGTTTCATCAAATAAACTCATGCCGATTCAATAAACCCCAGGCAGAATTAAAAGGCCCGTTAAGAATCCCGGTGAAGGTTTCTTAACGGGTTTACCATCATATCCTTTAACAGAATTCACCCTTTTTAAAGCGACAAAGTGCATCTTCGAAGATGAACAGGTGAAAGACATCATCTAATGCCAGACGCCGAATAAGCGGTTCGATATCGGGATCATTAAGCTCTGCAAGGGTTCTTGCGTACACCTTAATAATACCCATTTCAGCTGCGATATCGGCTTTAAGGCGATCCTCCACATTTGTGCCATAAATCGCTTCAGAGCCGTTCCAAAACATTTTATCGGAGTTGAAATACTTTGGATTTCCGCCGAGCCTGTCAATCAGCTTTGCGAGTGTCCGCGTGTGAAAATCTTCGTTTAAATCGACGCATTTTAGTAATCCGGTGAAGTCTGGATGATTCGGTTCCGCTACGATATATTGGTACCGGAAGGAATTCAGAGCAGTAAATTCACTAATTGCACCGGAATAAACATCGAGAAGGATTCTTGCTGCCTTTTTATTCTTTTGGAACCGGATCGATGGGTAGGGAAGTCCGGCCGAACAAGTAAATTCGTTAAAATTTTTACGGCCGGCAACGATCTCATCTAACCTTCTTCTTGCTCTTCTTGCAATTTTTTCTGCAAGTTCTTCACTGACATAATCCAATGTGTTCGTCACAAAGGTTATACTGTTTGACGTGTTATTCAATGTTTTTACCACCCTTTTTCAATTAAAAGATTAGTAGACTAGGATTAATATTTTTTAGCTGATAATGCATAGTATGAAATGATCTTGATAATTGATTAAACCTTTGCAATGATCAGTTTAAAAATAGAAGATTTACCTAGTAGAACTAGTCTCAAAAAATTGAAATTAGTTCCAGTAAGAAAATCCCTGATTTAACTTGTTATTTTAAGTTTTAATCGATATAATACAAGCAAATGAATAGTAATAAACTCGTATAATGGCGGGGATATGGCCCGCAAGTTTCTACCGGATGACCGTGAATCATTCGACTACGAGTGAGAAGGATGCATGAGTCACGAATCTATTTTTTTATGTAACCAAGCCTAAGGGCGATCTCACTCTTAAATGAGATTGCCTTTGGGCTTTTTTTGGTTGGAGGAGGAAAACATCAATGGAATTATTGCAACAGTGCATTCAAGAAAAGGGTAAGGTGATTGACGGACACATCCTTAAAGTTGATCGCTTTCTTAATCACCAAGTCGATCCGATGATAATGAAAGCTGTTGGAGAGGCTTTTGCAGATGAATTTAAAGATAAAGGGATCACCAAAATCGTAACGATTGAGTCATCGGGAATTGCGCCGGCTGTTATGACAGGGCTCATTTTAAATGTACCGGTGATCTTCGCCCGGAAAAAACAATCATTAACACTGCAAGATGATTTGTTAACAGCTGAAGTGTATTCGTATACGAAGAAGGAAGCAAATCATATTTATCTTTCAGGGGCCTTTTTGTCTGATAAAGATCGCGTTTTGATCATCGACGACTTTTTAGCAAAAGGTGAAGCGGCGCTTGGATTGATTCGTCTTGTTGAACAATCACAGGCAGACGTTGCCGGTATAGGAATTGTCATCGAAAAGTCGTTTCAAGAAGGCAGGGAAAAATTGAATAAGTTAGGCTACCATATTTGTTCACTTGCTAGAATCGCCTCGTTACATGAAAATAGAATCGAATTTGTCAATGAAGATAAGGGTAGTGTCAAAAGTTCTATGAAAAACCTGCATGGGTTACAATAACTACCATTTGATTTGAGATAATACCCGCAATCGCTCTTGACAAACAGTCG
>NZ_SLXK01000077.1 GCF_004341035.1 Scopulibacillus darangshiensis | reverse complement strand
TCCGACTTTGGGCTTTCATCGCCTTTATGAACGACCTCGAGGCCGTATTTTTACCGACTTTGGGCTTTCATCTCACCTATGAACGACCTCGAGGCCGTATTTTTACTGACTTCGGGCTTTCATCACCCTTATGAACGACCTCGAGGCCGTATTTTTACCGGCTTTGGGTGTTCATCGCCACTATGAACGACCTCAAGGCCGTATTTTTTCCGACTTCGGGCTTTCATCGCCCTTATGAACGACCTCGAGCACTATTTTTTACCGGCTTCGGGTGTTCATCGCCACTATGAACGACCTCAAGGCCGTATTTTTTCCGACTTTGGGCGTTCATCGCCCTGCGGAGGACATTTTTCACTTATTTTACCTTTTTGCCACAGTTAGGACTTGATCGTTTGGTTAACCGGTTTTTCCGGAATGGATACTTGAACTTTTTTCGTGAAAGCGCTGACAGCAAGCATGACGACCGAGTTAATCGTAATGGCGACAACGCCAATATCAAGGTCTTTAATAAATTGAGGAGCCGCCGGGAAGAGCGTTGCCACTGTCGTCCCTGACAGGGTAAAGAACGCAACGAGGATCACACCGACAATCATACCGGCGGAAGCCCCGGCTTTACTGACAGGGTTTTTCCTAATAAAGCTGAATACTAAAGGCGGGAACAGCTGGAGGACAAAACTGTAAGCCATGGTGAGAAGTGCAAGCATTGTGTTTCCGCCAAAGAATGTGAAGTATAAGGAAACTAATGACACTATTGGCACAAAGATACGTGTTAATTTGGCAAGATGATTATTCGATGTATCGGGTTTAATTGCTTTATAAATATTTTTCGATAAGATTGTCGCCGCTGTCAAAATTAACATTGAGCAAGGAATAAGAGCCGCGAGCATTCCTGCTGCTCCGGTAATGCCGACAAACCAAGGCGGAAAAGCTTCCTTTGTCATTCTAAACAAGGCAAGGTCAGTATCTGCTCCTTGCAAGTTCGGGATTTGCAAAGCAGCGGTAAAACCGATAAATAGAATAAACACTAGAATGATTTGATATATGGGCAAAATAGCTGCGTTTTTTCGAAGAGTGGACTCATCTTGAGAAGATAAACTCGCCCCAAAACAATGAGGCCACATATATTGACCCAATGCTATCGTTACGCAAAGGGATATATACCACGAGATGCTCATCCCCTTATCCTGAAGCAATAAAAAGCTTGGTTTTGCCGCATCTAATGTTTCGAACATCGGCTTTATACCGCCGAAATAATGGAAAGGCAGATAAACGCCCAAAATGACAATGACACCGATCATAAGGATATCCTTTAACACGGCTGTCCAAGCTGATCCGTGAATGCCTGATACGTATACGAAGACGGTCACGATAATCATGCCGATCCAAACAGCCATCGTTGGAGAAATCATGCCGTATGATGTTTCAGAGACAATAATCTGAAATCCCTTTAATTGTAAAACGATATAAGGAATCATAGAAACCACACCAATCATCGCAACCAGGAACCCTAGTGGCTTGCTGCTATACTTTTTTGCAAAAAAGTCCGACTGTGTGAGCAGCTTATGTCGCTTCGCGTAACGCCAAATAGGGGGCAATATCCAGAAGGGCACAATGTAAGTCAATGCGCAAAATATATATATGGAAGGACCGCCGAGTCTGTATGCCGCTCCGCTCGCGCCGAGAAATACAAACGTCGAAAACATCTCCCCTGCCATAAGAACAAACATAATTAAAGAACCGAAGTTTCTGCCCCCGACCGCCCACTGTTCCAGCTTCATTTCCTGGCCTTTTCGAGCGCGAATGCCTAAATAAAAAGCCAAGGCAAGGATTACAATAACTTATTCTCCTCCTTTCTCTCATAAATCACACAGCTGATATAAAGACAGACCGATGTCAGGATCAGCCAAGCTGTTGCCCAGAAGACAATGAAGGGTAAGCCAAGAATATAAGGTTCCACCCGATTGATGACTGTTAATGAACCAACTGTGGGTATAATGCTTAGTAAAACAATGAGTTTTTTCATTTAACTAATCCCCCTTTTATTAAAAATTGAAAGCGCTTAAAGGCAGTGTAATTACTCATTACTTTGCAAGTTGTGTGCCAAATAAAAAACCTTTAACTCCGGGAAAAATAAACCCTAAAGTGAGTAATAATGAACTCAAGTCCAAGGCCTGAAAATGCAAATATTTCACTATAAACCTTTTTCTCGAGAAACAAATGAGTTGATTACTACTCAATCTGAGTCATTAAAAACTCCCATTCGACATATAAAAATGACTTGTTTCATAATTATTTATAGTTGTAAAATTAGAGTGACTAGTCCTTCTCTTCAAAAAACATCCGTTAAAGGGGGGAGTCTTTCATGCAGCGCATTCAAGAGACGATTGAAATGAGCGTTGAAAAATTCCAGAAGCTGCTTGATTATTCATCCGACGAAATTTTCGTCCTAGATCATCTGAAAAGAATCGTTTATGTTAATAAAGTTTGTGAAAGACACTATGGGTTGAAACCAGATGATGTTATAGGCAGATACAATGCTGACTTTTTTAAAAAAGGATATTGGAAGCCGTCGATCGTTCCCCTGGTCTTTGAGCAAAAGAAACCTGTCTCAATCAAGCAAACGACATACATCGGCGGAGAACTTCTAACAACCGCCATACCGATATTAAATGAGCAAGATGACATTGAATTTGTTGTCGTCACCGCACAAGAATTGCACCATTTAAAATTAATCAGGGACTCTCAAGATGATGATGGCGGTCAGTATCTTCTGGACTCAGAAGAACCTTCTAATCTGGCCTTTTTTACTAACTGCGAAACCATGAAGAAGGTGATCGGGGTTTGCAAAAAGATAGCCAATGTCAACTCCACAGTCCTAATTCAAGGAGAATCCGGTACCGGAAAAGGTGTTTTGGCCCATTATATACACCAAATAAGTCAAAGAAACAAAGGGCCTTTTCTGAAAATAAACTGTGCGGCGATTCCCGAGCATCTATTAGAATCAGAGTTGTTCGGCTACTCAAAGGGGGCGTTTACCGGAGCTAGTGAAAGGGGCAAGCAGGGACTCGTTGAGCAAGCTGATAACGGCACGCTTTTTTTGGATGAGATCGGGGAAACATCGCTTAAAATCCAGGCTAAGCTGCTTGAACTGATTCAAGAACATCAATTTATCCCTGTTGGAGGAAGAAAGCCCAAAAAGGTCAACATCCGAATTATTGCCGCGACAAATCGCGGCTTAAGTGATATGGTGCAAAATAAAGAATTCAGAGAGGATCTTTTTTACAGGCTGAACGTCATTGATCTTAAGATACCGCCACTGCGCGAGCGATACGAAGATATCATTCCATTAACCTATTATTTTCTTAATGCGTTTAATAAAAAATACGATGTTAACCAGTTGATTTCACAGGAATGCCTGAACATTATTGCTAATTATCACTGGCCGGGCAACATTAGACAGCTTGAGAATGTGATTGAAAGACTCGTCATTACGAGCGAATCGCTGATTAAAAGCGAGGACCTTCCGAGTGACATTTATGAAAGCGGGCGTGACTTAGGCTATCAATTATCATCCTATCAATCGCTTGATGATGCGATATCAGGTATTGAGAAAGAAATGATTCGCAAATCATATAAGAAACACCACAGTTCCCGCAAGGTTGCGGTCGATTTGAAGATCAGCCAAACGAGGGCGAACAATCTCATCCGCTCCTTTTGTCAGGATTTGAAGAAATAATGAAGAAAAGCGAACACTCACCACATGTTGTGGTGAGTGTTCTTATAGCGCTTATCTGAAAAAGACTTTACTCATTTCAATCCATTCCTTTTCAGCCTCAGGAACATCTTCTTCGGCATAAATAGCTTCAACGGGACAAACAGCCTCACATGCGCCGCATTCAATGCATGCATCCGGATCGATGACATACATATCACCGCTCTCATGGATACAATCCACCGGACATGTCTCAATGCATTCAGCCGCTTTTTCATCTTTGCAAGGTGACGTAATCACGAATGCCATTCAAGTCTCCCCCTCTCACGCAAATAGACTCGTGCTGTGCTGCGGCTGCAATCGTGCTTTAGGATCAATATAAGCTTTTGCGTTGCTGACAGCAATTGGGGCTTCGCCAAACCCTGTCGCAATTAACTTTACTTTTCCGTCATATGTTGCAATATCACCGCAGGCATAGATCCCTGGGATGGATGTTTCCATTCTTGAATTGACAGTAATTGAATTTTTCTCGATAGCGAGTCCCCATTCTTTTATTGGGCCGAGTGAAGAAACAAAGCCGTAGTTGACAATTAATGCGTCTATATCAATCGTTACCCGCTCTTCACCCTTAACCTTTTGGATCGCTAACTGATTGATTCGATGCTCATCACCAATCAATTCAATCGGTTCATAGGGCGTATGAATGTCAGCCCCTGATGTCATTAATGCTTTGACACTATGCTCATGAGCGCGAAATGCTTCACGTCGGTGAATGATGCTGACCTTTTTGGCAATAGGTGTCAGCATCAATGCCCAGTCGACTGCGGAATCGCCTCCGCCGCAAATAGCGACATGCCTGTCTGTGAATCGATTCATATCATTGACGAAATAATGAAGGTTCTTCTCTTCATACCAATCCGCATTGTCCACCTTTAATGGCCGGGGTTGGAAAGCGCCTACTCCCGCTGTTATCAATATTGTTTTGGAATGATGAAGCTCTTGGTCAGTATATATGTCAAACGACCCATCAGCTGCTTTTTTTACATTCTGAACGGTTTGATCTAAAACAATTGAAGGATTAAATTGCAGAGCTTGCTCTCTTAAATTTCCAACGAGGGTCTGAGCCCGCACTTTGGGAAAACCGGCAACATCATAAATATACTTCTCAGGGTATAATGCTGACAGCTGACCGCCAAGCTGCGGCATGCTTTCAATCACTTTCAGCCGCATTTGCCGCATACCAGCATAGAAAGCCGCAAATAAACCTGCTGGTCCTCCACCAATGATGGTAATATCAAATATATTTTTATCGCACATTTTCTTAAGCCTCCCTTCCCAATCGAACTGTGCCCAGTCACTTTAGACAATTGACAGGTATTCTACTATTCGGCTGCCGACGTCTGCTGTTGAAGCCTGCCCTCCCATATCAGGTGTCAGGCATCCGCCATCAATTAATAGCCTTTCAATCGCCTTTAACAATCGCTTGCCTTGATCATCATAACCTAGGAAATCAAGCATTTGACTTGCAGACCATACCGCCGCAAGCGGATTGGCAATCCCCTTTCCCGCAATGTCCGGTGCTGATCCGTGCACAGGCTCAAACATCGATGGATAGCGGCGTTCCGGGTTAATGTTGGCGCCTGCGGCAAGGCCTAATCCGCCGGCAAGAGCCGCACCCAAATCCGTCAGAATATCGCCAAATAAGTTTGACGTCACAACAATTTCAAACCGTTCCGGCTGCTGAACCATGAACATGCTTGCCGCATCGACCAAATACGACTGCGTTTGGACATCTGGAAATTCCTTGCCAACCTCTTCAAAGATTTGATCCCAGAAAACCATTGAGTAATTCAGCGCATTGCCTTTACTGACACTCGTTAAGCTCCTGCCTTCCGACTTCGCAGTTTCATAGGCATAGCGAATGATCCGCTCCGTTCCTTTCCTTGAAAAGACGCCGGTTTGCAAGACAACCTCTTCTTTTTGACCTTTATAAAGCCAATCACCCGCCCCTGCATATTCACCTTCACTATTTTCACGAATAACAAGCATGTCAATGTTATCCTTTTTATCATTTTTGAGCGGGCACATATTTTCATGCAGCAACGTTATTGGCCGTAAATTGACATATTGGTCGAATGATTTTCTAATCTTAAGAAGCAGATCCCATAAAGAGATATGGTCGGGCACCCCAGGATAACCGACGGAGCCCAAATAAATCGCATCAAACTCTTTTAGCTGCACAATGCCGTCTTCGGCCATCATTTTGCCATGTTCCAGATAATACTCACACCCCCAGGGGAAATAAGTAAAATCAAAATCGAAACGTGAATCTGTTTCTGCTAGTTTCGTTAATGCTTTAACCCCTTCATTGATGACTTCCGGGCCAATGCCGTCACCAGGAATAACTGCGATCTTGTATGTTCTTGTCATTATTGCACTCTCGTCTCCTTTATTCTTCCAGGTTAACAACGACGGTGACGGTCTCAAGCATTTCCTCCATGGCATAAGCGGGGCCCTCACGGCCAATGCCGCTTTCTTTTACCCCGCCATAAGGCATTTGATCCGTTCTGAAGCAGCATGTGTCATTGATGATCACGCCGCCGACATCTAGCAAATACGGGATTTTAAATGATAGACTAAGATCTTTCGTGTAAATGCCCGCCTGGAGACCATACTTGGAGTCGTTCACCATGTCAATCGCTTCTTCTATCGTATCGTACGTTGATACGGATACGACAGGGGCAAACACTTCTTCATCAACGACTTTCATTCCCTTATATGCATCCGTTATCACGGTAGGATAATACATGCTGCCTTCGCGGTAACCGCCTGTCAGTATTGTTGCCCCAGATTGCTTTGCTTCATTGACCCATTCTTCTATTCTTTCAGCTTCCTTTTCACTGATCATTGGACCAACATCCGTATTTGGATCGAGCGGATCGCCGACCTTAAGCTGTGAAACACCTTTTAGGAAAGTTTCCATAAACTGTTGCTGTACCGATTGATGGACAAAGATCCGCTGGACAGAAATACAAATTTGCCCTGCGTGTGCAAAAGCCATCTTTGCAAGTTTCGCTGCGGCACTTGCGATATTCGCATCCTTATGAACAATGGTTGCTGAATTGGACCCTAATTCAAGCGTCACTTTTCGCAAACCAATCGTTTCCTGGATGTGCTTGCCGACTGCCGGGGAACCGGTAAATGTATAATGGGCGATACGCGGATCGGTCAACAATTGTTCTCCGACAACGGCCCCGCTGCCAACGACACATTGGACATAGCCCTTTGGAACCCCCGCCTTTTCTAAGAGTTCACAAAGCTTCAGAGCCGATACCGCAGTATTGGAAGCCGGCTTAATAATGACCGGATTGCCTGCAGCAAGTGCTGGCGCGACCTTGTGTGCCACGAGATTCAGCGGAAAGTTGAACGGCGTGATTGCACCGACAATGCCAACCGGTTTTTTAACAGTGTAAATGAACCGTGTGTCCATACCAGCTGCGGCTTGAGTTGGAATAATCTCTCCTTTTAATTTCTTAGCCTCTTCAGCTGCTAATAAAAAGGTGTTAGCCGTCCGCTTCACTTCAGCTAAGGCGTCTTTTATCGGCTTCCCGCCTTCAATCGCAATCGTACCCGCCAGATCATCTATATGCTGTACCAGCAATGTTGAAGCCTTTGCCAGAACAGTGTAGCGGTTTTCGGGAGAAAAGGCACCTCTTTTAAAAGCCAGATCAGCAGCCTCAATCGCATCATTGACTTCCCTTTCCCCTGATTCACTGACTTCAGCAAATAATTCGCCATTGTATTTGTTATAAATCCGGTGCACCCCGGGGGTGCCTACCCATTCCCCATTTATAAACAGGTTTTGTTTCATTGTTGCTGTCTTTTCCATAAAACGACCTCCTTGTATTCGTGACGTATTGTCAAAACTTTATATAGAAATAAGTTATAAAATCCTATAATAAAGGGCTTTTTAAGCAAAAAACTTGCCACCCCCTAAATTCTAGAGAT
>NZ_SLXK01000076.1 GCF_004341035.1 Scopulibacillus darangshiensis | reverse complement strand
TGTGAAGATTGAGACTCTATGAAAAAGCGAGAAGGTTCATTACTGGTTACTAGACTATGTATTTAACTTGTTTCCACAGAAAATAGCGAGGAACCTAAATATATTCTTAAGTTTATTGATGATAAATATATTATTATTCAAAATCTAAAAAGTTATCAAAAGGAATTTTTGCTTCAATTGAAAAATGGAAAGCCATTAAATTTAACATATTTAACTGAATTAATTAATCCTGAAAAATCAGTTTATATTACAAAAAAAAGAGTACTAGGGCTGAAGATAAGAATAGAAGGTTATTTTTATAGTGATGGGTATGTTATGAAGTCAGAGGATAAACTCTTTGTGAAAATTAAAGATAAAAAGAGGTATGTAGAGCGAATAAAAGTTTCAGACCCAATTGAAATATGGGGTTATCCTATTAAAGATTTTAACTATTCAGGTTTTAAAGTCGATTTACCAATTTGGCATATACAATTTCAATTTGGACTTGAAACTAAAGAAGTTCAGATATCTTTAAAGACAATAAATGTTATTACTAAGTTTTTGCAAATGCTTAAAATTAGTTAATTCATTAAAGAACTATAAAACAAATAAAAAATGAACGAGATCTTAATACACTCTTTTTTAATATTCTTTAATACTTTTAAAATTATCATCAGTATTAAAAATTTTAAGGAAAAGCCGATACTATGTAATGAATATAGTAAACAACATAGTCTAAAAGTAGTTTCTTAGAGGGTGGTATTATTAAAAACGGAAAAAGGATTTATGTGTGGATGATTGTCCCCTTTGTTTGGACAATCTTATTCTTTGTATCGAACAATATTGCAAAAGCGGATGAAGATTTTTGGACCGGGAAAGTATATCCTACTGAAAATTTCAAGGGTAATTCTGTCCAACTAAAACCTTTTAATAATCTTGATTTTAACTGGGGAAAAGGGTCACCAGCAAAAGGAATTCCTACAGATCATTTTTCAACGATATTTCAAAGAAAGATTAACTTAGATGAAGGTGGTTATAATCTTCAAGTATGGGTAAATGATGGTGTGCAAGTATACGTTGACGGGAAACTAAAAATTAATCAATGGCAAAACGTGAGTACTGGTCATTTTGCTAAACCCATTTATTTAAAAGCAGGTACTCATACCATTAAGATTAAACAAAAAGAAATAAGTGGGATATCCAGCCTGAAGTTTATGCTAGACGATCTAATGAGAGATAACCGTTGGTATGGGATGGCTTTCCCAAAGGAAAACTTAACAGGAACACCTGTACTTCTTGGTTATAAACCACAAATACAAGATTTGAACTTTAATTGGGGAAGAGAGTCTCCAGCAAAAGGGATTCCTGCGGATCATTTTTCAACGATATTTCAGAGGAAATTCAACCTGGATGAAGGTGCTTATAATCTACAAGTATGGGCTAATGATGGCGTCCAAGTATATGTTGATGGGGAACTGAAAATTGATCAATGGAAAAATGTGAGCACCGGTCATTTTGCGAAGCCCATTTATTTAAAAGCGGGCACTCATACTGTTAAGATTAAGCAAAAAGAAATAAGTGGGATATCCAACCTGAAGTTTATGCTAGATGATCTAATGAGAGATAACCGTTGGTATGGGATGGCCTTCCCAAAGGAAAACTTAACAGGAACACCTGTACTTCTTGGTTATAAACCACAAATACCAGACTTGAACTTTAATTGGGGAAGAGAGTCTCCAGCAAAAGGGATTCCTGCGGATCATTTTTCAACGATATTTCAGAGGAAATTCAACCTGGATGAAGGTGCTTATAATCTACAAGTATGGGCTAATGATGGCGTCCAAGTATATGTTGATGGGGAACTAAAAATTGATCAATGGAAAAATGTGAGCACCGGTCATTTTGCGAAGCCCATTTATTTAAAAGCGGGCACTCATACTATTAAGATTAAACAAAAAGAAATAAGCGGAATATCCAACCTAAAGTTTATGTTGGATGATCTTTTAAGAGATAATCGTTGGTATGGAATGGTATTTCCAAAAGATAATTTAACAGGATCACCTGTATTGCTAGGCTATAAACCCCAAATTCCGTACTTAGATTTTAATTGGGGGTATGGTTCTCCAGCAGGAGGAATACCATCAAACCACTTTTCAGCGGTATTCCAAAGGAAAATCAATATAGAAAAAAACGGCTCTTATGTTTTAAACGCGAAAGCGAATGATGGTGTTCGTGTCTATGTGGATGGTAAACGTATGATTGATTCATGGATTCCTAGTAATAATAGGCTAAGAACCAGAACTATCAATTTAAGTAAGGGAACTCATGTCGTTCGAGTTGAATACAAGGAAATCACTGAAGCTGCCGCATTAAAATTCGATATTAAAAAACCAGGTCCTAATTATATTTATCGTTACACTAACTATGATTTGACCGTGGACCAAATGATAAACAAACAAATGGAACTAAAAAATCCAGGGCCGCAAACAGATGTAAGGTTCAATGCCTATGTTTCTAGTGATGCAATTGATTCAAATGGTAGAGTTAATGGTGACTGGAATGTAAGGTCTGGACCCGGAACAAATTATGATAAGGTTGATTTACTACATAATGGGGAGACAGTATCGGTAGTTTCTGGCGAAAATGATTGGTATGAGATTAGATACCTATTAGGTGGTTGGGAAAATGCTACATATAATGAAACGTCATATTATATTAATCCAAATAATTTTAGTGTAAAATCGGATGCATACTTCCAGTTCCTAAAACTTTCCGAAAGTGCACAGCTTAATGCTGACGAAGTAAATCAAAAAATCTTAGGTGATAAAGGGATACTTAAAGGAAGGGCACATGCTTTTATTCAAGCGGGTGAAGAATTCCATGTAAATGAAATCTATTTGATCTCTCATGCCTTGCTAGAAACAGGCAATGGTGAATCCGCTCTAGCAAATGGAGTATATTCACATGGTAAGAAAGTTTATAATATGTATGGCATAGGGGCCAGAGATTCTTGTCCTATTGATTGTGGAGCAGAATATGCATATGAGCATGGGTGGTTTTCACCCGATTCAGCAATTATTGGCGGAGCGGAATTTATTGCTGAGAGTTACATTAGCAAGGGTCAAGACACTTTATATAAAATGAGATGGAATCCAGCCAATCCAGCTGCTCACCAATATGCAACGGATATTGGATGGGCAGTTAAGCAAACGTCCAAGATCGATAAACTATACAATTTATTGGAAAGTTACACACTTGTTTTTGATGTTCCAAGATATAAGGTGTTTGGATTAAAAATGGAATGAAAAAATTATTATTGTAAGAAAAAAGCCACCCTAAATTAGGGTGGCTTTTAGTGATTTTGGATAGAACAAACAATGACTGTTGCTACTTTAATTAAATTTATGTATTCGATACACCTACAAAAATTAAGGGTATTGTTGACTGTTACTTTTTATTAAGAGATAATTAAAAGTGTTTGCTAGTTATGTAATAATCAATGAATAAATTACCAATAGGGTATGGGGGATAATTATGCCGAAAGTTAGAAAAGCCATTATACCTGCTGCAGGATTAGGTACAAGGTTTCTACCTGCGACTAAAGCTATGCCAAAAGAAATGTTACCAATTGTTGACAAGCCTACTATTCAATATATCGTGGAAGAAGCGGTTGCTGCAGGTATTGAAGATATTATAATTGTAACTGGAAAAGGAAAAAGGGCTATTGAGGACCATTTTGATAATGCCTTTGAGTTAGAGGACAATTTAATTAAAAAAGGAAAGTTCGAGTTGCTAGAAGAAGTCCGTCAACCAGCAAAGGTAGATATTCATTATATCCGTCAAAAAGAGCCTCAAGGATTGGGGCATGCGGTATGGTGTGCAAGGAAGTTTATTGGAGATGAACCTTTTGCGGTACTTCTTGGGGACGATATTGTTTTATCCGAACCACCATGTATTAAACAGCTGATAACTCAATATGAGCATACAAGTCAATCTGTCGTTGGTGTACAGGAAGTCCCAATATCTGAAACACATCGTTACGGCATTATTGATCCTATAAAACAGGACGGACGATTGTATCAGGTAGGGCGGTTTATAGAAAAGCCAAAATTTGATCCACCTTCTAACCTTGCTATCATAGGTCGTTACGTACTTACTCCCGAGATTTTCAATATATTAGATCAAAAGGAACTTGGTGAAGGAAACGAGATTCAACTAACTGACGCCATACAAAAATTAAATGAACAACAGAAAGCTTATGCATACAAGTTTGAAGGTGAACGGTATGATGTAGGTGAAAAACTTGGATTTGTTACAACAAACATTAGAATTGCATTAAAACAATATCCCGAGTTAAAAAAAGAATTATTAGATATATTGCAGGAATTAAGTGAAACGACAATTGTTATTTAAATAAGTTACTTTGATTTATTGAAAAAAGTGGTCATAAATTAAAATAGCTATGTTTTGATCCCCTGATTTTACAATTTTCGGGGCTTTGTTTTGTCATCCATTTTCGGCAGTGACATATAGTGGTTAGATTATATAAAAGGGGAAATTCGTTTTATGGCTACGTTAGAATCAATCTGGAAACCAAAGTCAGTGACAAGTTGCACGTTGCATTCCTTGGAAGAAAGAAACGGTGATATTCTGGCAAAGGTGTTCATTGATAAAGAAATAAATGAGTCTTTAATAAAAGAGCTTCTATTAATTGGAAGGGAATCTGGAGAAGAATTTGCTTTTCCTCTACATAAAGGTAAAAGTGGCGACCATTTTTTAAACTTATTTGAGGCTGTATTAGATTTGAATTCTAGAGTTATTGACTTTGGCATCGACATATGGGATGGCTATGTCTCCATTCAATCGCAAAGAGGGATGTTGAAAAAACACCGCTTAAAAAATAAATTGAACACTTTGGAAGATCTAATTTTCACGTTAAATAAAGTTCGCAAAACTATTATTCCCTACACGACTGTAAAGGGGAATGTTTCCTTTAAAACCAACCAAATAAGTACATTAACTAAAATAGATCGCGCGTATTTGGATGCAAACGGGTCATTGACGATTCTTGGATATACATACGATCCATTTCGGCCTCAAGGAGAACTTTTAGATTTAAAACAAACAATTATTATCAGAAGCGGTGAAAATGAATATGAAAAACGCTTCATTGCAAAGTTTTTTAACCGTGCTCATTTAGGGAGCGACCTTTCTCAGGACGAAATCATTGGTTTTGAAGCAGAGCTAGATTTAACCCAATTGGATTATCAAATGATTGAAGATGGAAATTTAGAGCTTTTTATGGAGATGGAATACAAACACACTCACCAGAAGTTTATTAAGAAAATCCCTTTCCATATAGATTCTTCAACTGCCATTTTCAATGAAGCATTAGTAGTTGTAGACTCTAGTGAAGGTAAAAAGAGGCTTAGCTTGAAGCGTGATCTGGATTTAGAATCAATATATTTATCCGTTACCAACCATTCGCTTCAAGTGGAAGTTAATACAATTTTTGCGGATCAAGGTAAAATTCAGCTTAATGGTGAACTTGTATACGGTCAAGATCATAACCTGAGTTTTGATGGTCAACATCTGTTAACAATAAAAAAGAGGCATGTGAATACTGTTCATCAGTTACCAATCCAGATAAAAGAATCCGCTTTTTCATGCGAATTAGATCTTGCGGATATGGTAAAAAGAGAGATAATTAGAGATGGCATTTGGGATTTGTATTTGCGGATAGATGGAAAAGACCATCGATTAAAGACCAAAATGGATGGCGTTCCGAATAAGCAAAAGTTGATTATTTTCCCCCAACAAATTGTAACAAATAGTAAGAATTCAGTTTTAGCCGTAAAGCCTTACTATACAGTACAAGATCATGTTTCAATTTTAATTAGGAATTTTATTTACCCCAAAATTATTCAACAAATAAAAGTCACAAATGAACAAATGACGGTTTTAGGGAAAATTAATATTATGATCCCAAATGACAATATCCCAAATCAAATAAAGGGGAAATTGGTAATAAGGTGTGAGTTTGGGGAATTAATCAATTTACCTGTGAATTGGTATTTAAGGAAAACGAATAAAACTCCAGTTGAGTTTGAATTTCAGGCAGACACTGAAACAAAAGGAGAGCAATTCGGCGTAATAAAAGAGTTGCTTCTTAAAAACATAAATTTTGATTCTGTTAAATGTGAAATTGAACTTGATGACTGTAAGTCGCAATTTAATATCAATCTAAATCCAGAGAAAATCGAATTAACACTGGAAGACAAATTGGTAAAAAAGGCAAGAGTTAATAGGATACTAAAAAAATCCAAAAATATATTCTATGGTTTCTTAAATAAAATAGTGCCTATGAATTCGAAAACCTACATTTTTCAAAGTTACTACGGAAATAGTTATGCATGTAACCCAAAGGCTATATATGAGGAACTGCTTAAGCAGAATAAAAAGGTAAACGCAGTATGGGTTATGAAAGATCTTAAAAAAACTATTCCCGGGAATCCCAAAATCGTTAAACCACGTTCATTCAAATACTACTATTATATGGCGGTTGCTAAATATTTCGTTAATAATGGAAACTTCCCCGACTTTTATAAAAAAAGGAGTGGGGCTATTCATGTCCAAACATGGCATGGAACACCATTAAAAAGATTAGGCTATGACGTTGACCCAGACTCAATCTCATATAGTGAAAATACATCAATTAATCTAATGAACCGTGTTAAGCGCTGGGATTACCTGGTAGCTCCGAATTCATATACAGCAAATATTTTAACAAGAGCATATAATTTTCAAAAAACTGTCTTAGAAGTGGGTTATCCTAGGAATGATATTTTCTATCAGGAAGACAAAGATTTGAAAATAAGAGAGATCAAAAAGAAACTTAATATACCCCGGGATAAAAAAGTCATTCTTTATGCTCCAACATGGAGGGATACTGAACACAAAAGTGGAAAAAAACATGAACCATATGAATTCCGTTTTGATTTCGAGAACTTTAAGGAGAAATTTGGTGACGAGTACGTATTACTCCTAAGACTGCATTACTTTGATGCAGCACGTATTCAAACTTTTGGTTATGATGATTTAGTATATAATGCTACTTATTACGATGATATTAAGGATCTTTATCTCATATCCAATATCTTGGTTACAGATTACTCGTCAGTTATGTTTGATTTTGCAAATTTGAATCGTCCTATTATTTTCTTTACCTATGATTTGTTTATCTATGAATCAAAGATGAGAGGATTTTATTTTGACTTCAAAAATGATGCTCCAGGCCCGCTTGTAACTAATGAGGAAATGTTATACGAGGCCATAGAAAATATTGATTTACTAAAGGTTGAATATAGTGAGAAATATCAAGCCTTTCGAGAAAAATTTTGTAATCTAGATGACGGTTCGGCATCCAAAAGAGCCATAAATGCAGTATTTCGCAAAAATGGGATAGGTGAACGGAAATGAAAATAAATTTCTTGATTTTTGATATATTTGGTATGGGAGGCACGGTCCGTACTGTATTAAATGTCGCAAATTATTTGGCGGAGAATGATTATGATGTGGAGATTATAAGTGTCTTTCAAAAAAGGAACCAACCATTTTTCGAAATAGACCCGCGGATTAAGGTAACGATTCTCCATGATTCCGTGAATCGCCAAAAGAAACCAAAAAAATTAATGGGAAAGATCGGAAATCGATTACTAAAGTTAAAAAGTCGTTTAATCCATAAGGATGATGAGGCACACCATGTCTTTTCCTTACTTACAGATTTAAAAATGTATAGCTACATTAAATCACTGGAAAGCGGAATATTAATAACTACAAGACCAAGCTTTAACATATTTGCTGCAAAGTATGCCAAGCCGGGTGTTAAATTAATTGGTCAAGAGCATCTGAATTTCGGTGTCTATTCCGACGATTTAAAAAAGGCTATAACTACCTCCTATGGTAAGTTGGATTATTTAGTTACACTGACTGATGATGATACATCAGACTATAAATCATTATTCTCCAATAAAAAGGTAAGGGTAAGAAAGATAACTAATTCGGTGCCTAAATTCGAAGGGAACAGTTCTAAGCTAGATGAAAAGGTCGTTATAGCGGCGGGAAGACTCGCCCCTCAAAAAGGATTCGATCTCCTGATTGATTCCTTTACAACAGTGATAAAAACTCATCCGGATTGGAAATTAAAGATATTTGGTTACGGTCGTGATAAAGCTGAACTCCAACAATTAATTTTGGATAAAAAAGTGTATAATAATGTTATATTAATGGGACCTACAAAGGAAATGGAAAAAGAACTATCCAAGGCATCTATCTATGCACTTAGTTCCCGATTTGAAGGGTTTGGTATGGTGATTGTTGAAGCGATGCAATGTGGGGTTCCGGTGGTAAGTTTTGATTGTCCAAAAGGCCCTGCGGAGATTATATCGCATAATAAAGACGGGATTCTTGTGAAAAACGGTGATATCGATGCTTTGGCAAGTTCACTTATTGATTTAATCAATAATGAGGAAAAAAGAAAAGTGTTCGGAAAGAATGCTTTAGTTAATGTAAAACGGTTTGAAATTGATAATATTGGAAGGCTTTGGCTGGAACTATTGGGCGATATTAATGGCATAAAAAAAGCTAATTAATGGAAATAACTGCCAACCATATAAAAGATTATGGCGTTTCGTTAGTTATTCAACTTGAAACGCCATTTTTCGATAAGGATTGAAATTTCAAGTGAAAAGTCTTATAACCTGAGTTTTGCAGCTAAAACGCAGAAAAACAGCCTGGAACCCGCATGATTGCCGGCTTCATGGCTGTTTTAGTTTGTCAGAAAGTTGTA
>NZ_SLXK01000075.1 GCF_004341035.1 Scopulibacillus darangshiensis | reverse complement strand
AATTCAAAAGGTTGCCCTTTTCAATCACGCTTGGCTTTTGTTTAGTTTTCAAGGAGCATTCTCTTCTCGATTTACTTCGACTTGCGTGACAACACGTTTTTTTGCGCGTTGGTCAATTGTTTTAATTTTTCGAATGTCGTTTAACAGCGACTTAACTATCTTATCATATTATGTCGTTGTTTGTCAACAACTTTCTTTTTTGGTCTTTCCTTTTTCAAGGAGCGACCTTGTTGATTATACACGGTTATATTCGCCTTGTCAACACATCTTAAATCTTTTTTTAAGTTGGTTGCTTAAAGCGACGCTAATAATAATATCACCTACAATGATTTGTGTCAATAGGTATTCTTGAATTTATTTCTTCAACAAATTATAGGCGGTGAAATTAATACTAACACCGCAGCGGGTAGACATCAAGTTTTTTTTCTAACCCTATTTAACCTTTAACGAGGTAAGCCATCTATAAAATAGTTTAAAATTGGGATAGGGGAAGGTGACTAACCTTCACGCCCCCCACACCACCGTACGTACGGTTCCGTATACGGCGGTTCCAAGTTATGTCTGACGAAGAAAGTTATATCTTGCCGTTAAGCTCTTTAGCCCTTGGTGACACCAATACGTGTTACCAAGGGTTTTGTGTAAAATCAGTGTAAGAACTTGGGCGATCGACTGTTAAATGAAACGGTCCGTCACTGTGGGTATGCCTAACTTGCGCAAACCGCAGCCTGGTTTCGGGATTTCGACTCGGCGAACGGGTTGGGGTTAATAGGTTCCCTCTAGTAACCCCTGTCTAATTTGTCGCCAATTTTCGTGGAGATGGGTTTGTAGGTCTTTTACATCCATTTCGTCCACGCCATGGCTACCTTTGTTCTTGCCCACTCGTTCTGCGGCCCGAAGAACATTTTCATTTGACACCACTCGTTTCATTAACATTGATATATCCTCCTGCGTGAGTCCTTTTCCTTCTTGTGTCATATCTGTTCTCCACCCTCCCGGAGTCCCACGTAAATTCATTACTTCCTCCTCCGGTAAGGTATCCTTCGCTTTCTGTTTCATCGAATGATATGTACGCCAAGGCGTGACTCTCCATAACCGGTTCAGTCCTTCCTTGATATCTTAAGCTATCAAGTACTATGACTTCTGCTGAAGCCCGTCGTTCAACGCACCCGTCTCGAGTACGCTTACCGTGTGTGCACGGCGTGCCAACAGGTTCTCCCCGGGTAAGAGTACAGACTTACCTTCCATGTCCCCGCCTCATTTATTCTGTGACACCTTCGGCAGTATGGATTTTATCTTGTTATGCAGACTTATCCAATGTCACCTAGCCTTATATGAGATTCGTGTCCCTCGGGGCGGAAGTTTGCCGCTGACTTCCTTCAGATGTGAAGGCCGCCCCGCATATCCTTGTCTTAAGCTACAGCTACTACTGCCTTCACTGTTCGGGACATGCACCCTATAGTCTGCACCCATGCCGGGCACACATATAGAAAAGGGAGCGGCTGTCACCGCTCCTTAAAATTTATTTATTATCTTCTCTATTACGCATCTGTGGAAACAGCAGAACATCTCTAATCGACGGAGAATTAGTTAAGAGCATGACAAGGCGGTCAACTCCAATGCCTAATCCGCCTGTAGGAGGCATACCGTACTCCAGAGCCTCAAGGAAATCCTCATCCATCATATGGGCTTCGTCGTTTCCTTCCGCTCTTTCACGGACCTGTGCCTCAAATCGTTCGCGCTGATCGATTGGATCATTAAGCTCGCTAAATGCATTAGCGTGCTCACGCCCGACAATAAATAATTCAAACCTGTCGGTAAACCTTGGATCCTCAGTATTTTTCTTGGCCAAAGGAGAGATTGCAACCGGATGCCCGTATACAAAAGTTGGTTGTATAAGTGTATGCTCGACCTTTTGCTCAAAAAATTCATTTACTACATGGCCAAATGACATGCTTTCTTTGATTGCGATATTATTATCGCGAGCAAGCTGGCGTGCCTCTTCATCCGTCATTTGCTGCCAAAAATCAACACCTGTCAATTCTTTAACAGCATCAACCATATGGACCCTTTTCCATTCCGGTTCTAAATTCACTTCTTGATCGCCGTAATTAATTAATGTTGTGCCAAGAACCTTTTTGGCAATGTATGCAATAAGGTTTTCAGTTAACGACATGATATCTTGGAAGTCGGCGTAGGCTTCATAAAGTTCCAGCATTGTAAATTCAGGATTATGACGCGTTGAGACACCCTCATTCCGGTAAACTCGTCCAATTTCATATACCTTTTCTATACCGCCAACGATTAAACGCTTCAAATGCAACTCAATTGCAATTCTCATATAAAGCGGAATATCTAAGGCATTGTGGTGAGTGATAAACGGCTTAGCGGCTGCACCTCCGGGAATGCTGTGCATTGTCGGTGTTTCAACCTCAAGAAAGCCCTTTTCATCTAAATACTCGCGCATGTATCTTAAAATTTTACTCCTGGAAATGAAAGTTTGCTTAACATCAGGATTCATAACTAGGTCTAGGTAACGCTGACGGTAGCGTTGTTCAATATCCTTAAGACCATGGAATTTATCAGGAAGCGGGCGCATTGCTTTAGATAGAATCTTAAAATCTTGGACTTTAATGGACAGCTCTCCAACCTTTGTTTTAAAAGCAATCCCTTGCACCCCTACAAAATCGCCGATATCTATCGTATTAAATAGCTCATATTGTTCATCACCGACTTCATCCTTACGAACATAAATTTGAATTTTATCAGTTAAGTCTTGAATATGAGCAAAGCCGGCTTTCCCTTTACCGCGCTTTGTCATGATTCGGCCGGCAAGAGTGACTGTGAACTCCTTTTCAGCCAATTCTTCTTTGGTGTAGTCCCCATACTGTGCAACCATCTCTTCAGCCGTATGAGTGCGCTCGTAACGTCCTCCAAATGGATTAATACCCTTTTCAATGAGGGTATTCAACTTTTCTCTTCTTGATAAGAGCAGGTCGTTCATTTCAATATCCTGACTCATCCCATCATCTCCTTGTTTATCAAAACCGATCGAAATGAAAAACAACTGCCAGTTTGCACCGGCAGTTAATTATCTAGCTCGAATTATAGAGAAGCAAATTGGCATTGTCAACCTAAAGCCTGTTATGATGACTGTTCAACTGTGATTTTGTCAATAAACTGGTTAAGAATCCTTTTCAGTCGTCGCCCCCTTCGCAGACATTGACTATTTTGCGGACGTCATTCCCACCGCGCAAACCTTTCAAATACCAAGCGGCATGCTTTCTCATTTCCTTAACCGCCACGCGTTCGCCTTTGAGCTTTGCTAAGGCAGGATTACAACCTGGTTTTTTAATTGGATTGGTCCAATTTAAAGCATTTTCATCACCTTGTTAATTTGTCAATTAACTAAAATCTCATCTATAGATACATTAAGTGTTTCAGAAACTTGTTGAACAAGCTCGGGTGTGGGGGTACGATTTTCCCGTTCAATCTCTCCTAATATTGATAACGAAACCCCTAATTTACGGGCGAGATCCTCTTGAGTCAAACCTTTTAGTTTTCGAAAAGCCCGAATTCTCCTTCCCCATTGTTTTCTTTCCATAGACGCACTCCTTCTTCATCCTTCAAACGCTCATAAATTGTTTTCAATGATTGACTTGTATCAGGCATGATTAATTCAGGATATATTTCTTTCAATGGTTTGACAACAAATAATCGTTTTGATATTTCGGGATGGGGAATCTTTAGATGTTCCATTACAATATTCTCATGATCATACAGTAAAATGTCAAGATCAATTGTCCTAGGGCCCCAATGAATTTCCCTTTTTCGGTCAAGAGACCGTTCAATGGCTTGCAGTGTCTGCAATAGCTCATCAGGGGACATTACCGTTTGAACATTTGCTACCATATTTAAAAAATCATTTTGTTTAACTGGTCCATATGGAACCGTTTCATAAATGGAGGAACAGGATCGGACCATAATGCCGTTTGTTTGTTCTATTTTCTCCAAAGCCTTTTTCAAATATTGATCACGATCGCCAACATTGGAGCCCATGCCAATATAAGCAGTTCGCAGTTCCATTATTCTCTGCCTCTGCTAATTTCAATGGCAACAAAGTCATAATGACCTGGAATCGGAGGATCAGGCTTAATCACTTTGACCTGACATTGCAACACATTGGGAAATGTCTTAAGAAGATTATCAGCAATCGCTTCGGCCACTGCTTCAACAAGCTGTTTTGCCGGACCCTCAACGATTTCCTTTGTAAGATTATAGACGTCAGCGTAATTAATTGTCTTTTCAATGTTATCACTTAAACCAGCCGGCTTAAGATCTATTTCTAAAGCAATATCAACGAAAAAACGCTGCCCTAGCTTATTCTCCTCACCAAAAACACCGTGATAGCCGTAAAAGGCCATTTTATTTAAATAAATTTTGTCCAACACTGTCACCTTCTCTTAAAATGGCGTCCATTACCCTTGCCATTTGCGCCACAGGCTTAACATCATGAACACGTACGATTTGGCAGCCTTTTGTAATACCCAAACAAACTGTGGCTCCGGTTCCCTCCATTCTGCCGTCCGTATTAGTTCCTAGGATTTTGCCGATAAATGATTTTCTAGAGGTTCCCAATAGCACCGGGTATCCAAGCTCCTTAAAGGCTTCCAGGTTTTTCATTACAACAAGGTTATCTTCGGATGTTTTCGCAAACCCAATACCTGGATCAATGATGATCTTATCTTTCGGCAATCCAGCCTCAATAACAAGTTGGATGCTCTCTTCTAAATCCTTCATCATATCGTAAATCATATCCGTATAGTCCATATTATTACGATTGTGCATTAATATAATTGGCGTGCCAAATTCTGCAGCAACGCGCGGCATGTCCGGGTCAGCCTTTGCTCCCCAAATGTCATTGATAATATCCGCACCAGCTTCTAAAGCCAATTTTGCCGTGCCTGCTTTATAGGTGTCGATAGAAATAGGGACATCTGAACGTTCCCGAATTGCCTTAATAACCGGAATAACCCTTTCAAGTTCAGTTTCCATTGGGACAAATTCGTGCCCAGGCCGGGTGGATTCACCGCCGATATCGATAATATCCGCACCATCCCGAATCATTTCCATAGCATGGTCAACTGCCTCTTGAATCCGATCATAACGCCCTCCGTCCGAAAAGGAGTCTGGAGTGGCATTTAAAATACCCATTATAATTGTTTTTTTACTATAATCAAGCCGGTGGCCGCGAATATCCAAATGCTGATATGGCAATCGGCTATTATTTACTTTTAGCACTTTCCTCACACCGCCTTAGAAAAAGTTCAAGATCTATTATAGCTTGTTTCATTTGTTTTATTAACTCTTGGGTCACGGTGCCTTTATCACCTGGCAGCGCGTAACCTTCAATGGCTGTGAGCGGCATGATTTCCTGTATACTATTTGTTATAAAAGCCTCATCAGCATTTTCTATTTCACTCGGCAAGAAATAACCTTCTTGCACACGAACACCGATTTTACCAGCACACTCAATCACAAAGTCCCTTGTTATCCCTGCCAGCAACCCCGTATCCACAGCAGGTGTATACAAAACTTTATTTTTCACCCAGAATACATTCGACACAATACCCTCAGTTATAAATCCTTCCTCATTTAAGAAAAGTCCCTCAACATTTACCTCATTGAGTAATTCCCGCTTGCCAAGAATGTTATTTAAATAGTGATGCGATTTGATCCGCACGTCACCTTCCGGGGTATTCCTTCTTACTCTAAGCCATTTGGCAGTTTTAGTCTTTGGTTGTTCCTGGAGCTGATTAACAAACAAAATAACCGTGGGATCCATATAGTATTCAGTATTCAAACCAGCACTGCTTTCTCCAGCCGAGATATTAAGTCGAAAACGGCCATCGGATAGGCCGTTTATTTTCAATAATGCGGAAATGGCTGAAAACATATCCTCTTTCGAGACATTTAAACGTATACCTAATTGTTCTAGAGTACTGGCGAGCCGGAGCCAATGTCTGTGAAATAGAACTGGCTTGCCATTGTACGTCCGGAAGGTTTCAAATGCGCCAAGCCCGTAAAGGAACCCATGATCAAAAGGAGATATCCGAACGTCCCGTTCATCTAAATACTCGCCGTTTATATAAAGTTTCATGGCATTTTCTCACCGGCATATTGATTTAAAAAGCTTCTCATGATATCCATACCTTCCGCCGTCATGATCGACTCCGGGTGAAATTGGACACCTTCAACAGGCAGCGTCTTATGCCGTATCGCCATAATTTCACCTTCAGATGTCCAAGCTGAAATATCAAAAACATCAGGAAGTGTCCCTTTTTCAACAATTAAAGAATGATAGCGCATTGCTTCAAAGGACTCACTAAGCCCTTTAAATATCGTTTTATTATCATGATGAACCCAAGACGTCTTTCCATGCATTAACCTTTCCGCCCGAATAACACGGCCTCCGAAAGCTTGAGCAATCGCTTGATGACCCAAACAAACACCAAGAATAGGGATGCTTCCAGCAAATTCACGAATGACCTTCATGCTGATTCCCGCTTCATCAGGGGTACATGGGCCTGGAGATATAATAATAATGTCGGGGTTCAACTTATGGATATCCGATACAGTTATGGCATCATTTCTGTAAACCTTAATATCCTCCTTCAGTTCCCCCAAGTATTGTACAAGATTGTAAGTAAATGAATCATAGTTATCAATCATTAAAATCATGCTTAACTCTCTCCTCTCTGCTCATCTAAAAACTCACTCAACTGTTTTGCCCGCCATAATGCAGCGGCTTTTTTGAGACATTCCTTGTACTCATGTCTCGGATTCGAGTCATAAACGATCCCGGCCCCGGCCTGAACATAGGCCACCTGACTTTTGGCAATCATTGTCCGGATGGCAATATTCCATTCCATATCTCCAGAAGAGCTCATCCAGCCTACCGAGCCTGTATACAATCCCCTGCGGACGGGCTCCAACTCTTCAATGATTTCCATTGTTCTTATTTTTGGTGCACCCGTTATCGTGCCTCCCGGAAAAATACCTCTTATGACATCGAACATATCTTTTTCAACGTCCAGTATACCACGAACATTGGATACGAGATGCATCACATGTGAATATTTTTCAATTGTTAAAAGCTCGTCCACCTCGACAGTTCCATATCGGCTGACCCTTCCCAAATCATTGCGAAGCAGATCGACAAGCATGAGATGCTCTGCTCTCTCCTTAACACTTGATAAAAGCTCCCCGGCTAAGTGTGCCTCTTCAGCATGATCCTTGCCCCGTGATCGTGTGCCGGCGATCGGCCTAGTTGAAAGCAGATGTCCTTCTTTTTTTATTAACTGCTCCGGTGAACCTGAAATAATTTGGCATTCAGGAAAAGACAGATATCCCATATAAGGTGAAGGATTCAACTCTCTTAGCTTCTTATAAATACTTATCGGTTCGCTTAATAAAGGCTGCTGCCCCCGAACAGACAAGTTGATTTGAAAAGTATCCCCCGCTTTTATATACTCCTTTGCAAGTTCTGCCGCCCGGACAAAACCTTCTTCATCCATTGACACGGTTGCAAACAGAGTCTCCGCTTGAGGCAAGTCTCCGCTTGCCCTATCCAAAATGTCTGTATCCTTTAGAATCTCCTCGTCAATCTTCTCAAATAAAGCATTGACCGGTTCATGGTCCACATCGTGAATATAGACATGGAGCATTGATGTTTTTTTATCAAAAACGAGAACAGCTTGAAAGGCTAATAAATAAATGTCAGGGAGGTCCAAATCATCTGTTGCCAAGTTAGGAAGATGCTCTATATCACGTGCCAAATCATAGCTTAGATAACCCATTACACTTTGTGAGATAGGGTGAGGCGGTGATTCCCGGTATTCGCCATTTTCTTTCATCCAGCTTTTTATAGATTCAAGCAAAGGGCCTTCCTTTTTTTCAATTGAATGCTTGGTTTCTATTGTCAGAACATGATCCTTTCCTTTTAGAATAGCGTAGGGACAAAAACCAATAACGGACATATCTCCCCTTAATCCGCTTTCAAGCAGAATGGAGTGCGTGTGTCTAGACGCCAAGCGTTCGTAAAGGTCAAAAAAGTGACTTTCTTTATATTTATAAGCGACATTAATATATTCTGTCAATTGTATCGTCAATGTTCAATTCACATCCATTTCATATCTTTTTCCCACTTCTTTTAAGGTAATCATGAAATGGATTGCCGTCAATACAAAAACGGGGCCATTAACCAAAAACCTTTACCTTGGCATGACCCCGTCCCATCGTTTACATATTAATCTTCAAATTGATACAAGGCTGTACTTAAGTATCTTTCCCCATTACTTGGCAATATTGTTAAAACCTTTTTGCCCTTGCCAAGCTTTTTGGCAACCTGAATGCCTGCATAAATCGCTGCACCTGATGAAATACCAGCTAAGACGCCTTCCTTATCTCCCGCAAGCCTGGCATATGTCATTGACGTATCGTTCGCCACAGTGATGACCTCGTCATATACCTCTGTATCAAGCGTTTCAGGTATAAAACCTGCTCCTAATCCCTGAATTTTGTGCGGACCAGGTTCTTTCCCCGATAAAATAGCAGAATCCTCAGGTTCAACTGCATAGATTTTAATATCCTTAAAATTTTCCTTTAAGACTTGCCCGGCTCCGGTAATAGTCCCTCCGGTGCCTATACCGGCTACAAAAGCATCGAGTTGGTCCATTTGTTCCACGATTTCTTTTCCTGTCGTTAACCTGTGGACTTCTGGATTAGCCTTATTTTTAAATTGTTGAGGCATAAAGTAACCCTTTGTCTGGACAAGCTCCTCGGCTTTTGCGATAGCGCCGTTCATCCCTGCAGATCCCGGTGTCAAAACAAGCTCAGCACCATAAGCCCGAAGCAGCTTTTGCCGTTCTGTGCTCATAGTATCAGGCATGATTAATACAGCTTTATAACCTTTGGCCGCTGCAACCATCGCCAAACCAATTCCAGTATTCCCGCTCGTCGGTTCTACTATTGTGTCTCCTGGCTTTATTTTGCCATCTTGTTCTGCGGCCTCAATCATAGCCTTTGCAATCCTGTCTTTGACACTGCTGCCTGGATTCATATACTCTAATTTCGCATAAAGCTCTGCATCATGTTCCCCAGTCAATTGACCCAATTTAACAATTGGTGTCTCGCCGATTAAATCAACGATTGAATTTGCAACTCTCATCTCAACGCCTCCCAATATAAATTCATAGTAAAACACTTGGATTTAAATGAATCTTACCAATCATACTTGGCATTGTCAATATATTCGCTAATTTGAATCATAACCACCCTTCCAAAGGGTGGTTTGCACAAAGGCTATAAGCCTAAACTACCGGCCGGCGTCTAAAGGCGCTGGCTTTCATTTAGCATTC
>NZ_SLXK01000074.1 GCF_004341035.1 Scopulibacillus darangshiensis | reverse complement strand
CAATTTGGCATAAATGGAAGGGATAGATGTAGGACACAAATACACAAATGTGTGCGTTTTTAAAGTGTCTACTTGACAGGGGCATGTTCACCCGATGAAGATGCAGTCGGCGCTCATAAGGACGCAGATCCTCCAAAAAAGTAAGAGTGCCCACTTGATGTGAGGCACTCTCCAGCTTTTTTCCTATTTTCTCTATTTAACCGCCTCTAATGAAGCATACTTGCCGGCGCTTTTCCCGGAAATTCTGCCAAAGACGGATCCAGCCGTGAGTCCTGATCCACCTGGATAATTAAAATAAAATAATCCCCCAACGAGCTCTCCGGCCGCATACAGTCCGGGGATGGTTTGGTTTGAAAGATCTTGAACCTCCCCCTTGTTATTAATGCGAAGGCCGCCAAATGTAAAGGTAATTCCGCAAGTAATGCCGTAAGCTTCAAAAGGGCCTTCTTCAATTGTATTCGCCCAATTTGTCTTTGGTAACCTTAAATCATCCTTAGTCCTTCTGCCATCTTTTACATTAGGGTTGAATGAAATTGTTTCGTCAACGGATTTGTTATAGTCTTGGATTGTTTTTAGGAAACTCGTTTTATCCACACCTTCCTGAGCCAGCTTTTCAGCAAGTTCTTCGAGTGTCTCAGCTGTCACTTTTGTCGCATGATCCCGGAGATATTCTTCCTCGTTTAATAAATGCAAGACCTTTTTGTCAAAGATTTGCCACGCAACTTGCCCCGGCTGTGACAGGATTTCCCGGCCATATTTGGCATATGTGTAATTTCGGAAGTCAGCCCCCTCATCCACAAACCGCTGCCCATGAAGGTTGACCATAATGCCAAAAGGATAACTATGTTTTTGAAACCCGTGGCCGATCGCTAAATCTCCGAATCCGGGAGCGTTCTTATCCCAACCGACAGCATGGCAGCCTGACCATTGCCCATAGGAAGTGGCGCCAATATCCAAAGCCATTCGGATCCCATCGCCCGTATTGTATTCCGTTCCTCTTACCTTGGCCAAATCCCATCCTGGCCCTAAATATTTCGTTCGCATCTCACTGTTTGCTTCAAAACCGCCGCAGGCAAGGATGACAGCCTTGGCAGCAATTTCAATGGATTTTCCGTCTTTCCGGATTCTAATGCCCTTAACCCCATCATCATCGCGTATCAATTCATAGGCTTCGGCGCTATAAAGAATATCGACCCCCTTATGCTCAGCCTGTCCGATCAGCCCTTGAATCATAGCCTCACCGCCGCCTTTAGCCTCTACGGTTAACCCGCCCCAGAATTTATATTTACCATCGACCTTAAAGGCTTGCCGGCCATAAATCGGCGTAAACGGAACATTGTTTTCCCGCATCCAAGCCATCGTATCAAGACTGTTGTTTACCAAAATCTCCAACAACTCAGGGTCCGAGCGATTTTCTGTCACTCGCTTCATATCTTGAAAGAATTGTTCCTTAGTATAGGTACCATAATCACTTTCCGCTATTTCTTCGTCTGTTAACTCAGGTATAACCTCTTTTAAATCGCTAACCCCGTTATAAACAAAACGCATGGCACCGTATGTATAACGAGAGTTGCCGCCCCTTTCCTCCTTTGGCGCCTTTTCTAACACCAGAACATTCGCACCGGCTTCCCGTGCTGATAAAGCAGCACAAAGAGCAGCATTCCCTGCACCTACCACAACAATATCCGTTTCCATCATCATTAAATAATCCCCTTTCGATTTCCTTGTTTTAGCGCTTTCATAATATAATTTCAGTATAATTGCCCTTTTTAAATAAATAAAATATATAATTTCTATTAAAATCCATAAAAATATTTTATAATATCGGCAAAAATTATTATTTGGACGTTTGATGATTATAAGCTTTAAAGAAATCGAAGAAAGCAGCCACCGCCGCAAAGTTCATTGAGCTGTTTCGGCAACATACCCATGTCTTTCTTTTAACAGGATGATCATCGGAATAATAAAGGGGATAAGTGTAAAGGTCTTTCTCATCATTCAGACAGGTGCCGGGCAGAATAGCATAACCTAATCCCTTTTTCACCATCTCCTTGCATGTCTCTAAATTGTCAACGGCCATGGTGATTTTCACTGGCTTTTGAAAAGTTTCCTTCCACCAATTGTCGACAAGAGCTTTCAAGGAAGAATCGGTTTTATAATAAATTCGCGCCAAATTTGGCAAGTTCTCAATCGTTATAGGTTCTTTAGAAGCGGCTAGGAGTGATTCCTCTGACAGAAGCCATTTCCGTTCATCCCAATGCCTGTCACCGCGCATAATGGCGATATGAATATCCCCGTCAACCAAAAATTGTTCAACTTCCGAACTGAAGCCGGTGATCACGTTAATGTCGACGCCGGGATATTGATTTAAAAAGCTGCGGATCATCTCCGGAAGCATATAACGGGCGGCGATAGAAGAAACACCAAGCTTCAGTGTCCCTTTCACCGCAACTTCCATTGACTGGATTTTTTCCTTTGTTTCTTCCAACTGTTTTATCATGCTTTGAGCGTATTCAACGATAATTTCCCCTTGTGGCGTAAAATGAAGACCTGAACGATTACGAATAAACAATTGACTTTGAAAAAAACGCTCCAATTGATGAATGCGATAGGTTAACGCTGGCTGCGAAATAAACAGCCGCTCGGCTGCCCTCGTGATATTTTTTTCCTCTTTTAAAGTCGTTAATAACACCCAATCCTTATCATTCATAAAGAAACCCACCCTCTCCCAAACGTAAGCCTATCCATATCTTATAGTCATTATAAGGCTTGGATCCAATCTTATCCATATTAAAGGCGAAACCTAGCTGCCTGAATTTATGTGAAGGCCCTGGTGATCCTTAACCATATGCCGAATGGCAGCTTGATCGATTGCCTCTGCACTTTGAACTAATGTAGAAAGCGGAACATAAGCATAACCATCCATTAAACGCCTTGCCGTTCTGCCAATGGCCGCCCTTTTGACATGATAATCATTGTTTGTTTTATTAACTTCTATTTCAATATAGATTTGACCAGAAGGATGACCAATTCTAAGGTTTCCCTTTGACGCGCTTGAAGCCAGTATTTGATTTGGGATAGTCCCTTCAATCGTTGTTGCTGCAGCTAAAGCAACAGAACCACTGACCGCAAAGGCTTTATGCAATGTTCCCATGCTTATATAACGGGCTAAGACATCGATGTCACCTTTTGCTGTCAATTGGTCACGCATTGTTTGATAATCCTTAGGACTCGAGACGAACGAAATCTTGGGAAGTGCATGAGTATCAGGAGTAACTCTGTCACCATTTTTAATCAAACCGATTTGCTTGCCCACTTTAACACGAATATGTTCAAGCGCAGCCATTACATCTGACGTAAGGTCATGCTTTAATTCCTTCCCTGTCAGGCCTAATTCTTCCGCCCTGACAAAGACGACCACATTAGCAGCATCAATAACGGTGACATGAAAGCTGCGACCATCATTAAGTTCTATTAGATCGACAGGTTGACCAGTTGGAAGCAGCTGTTTTGTAAAGGCACCTTCTGATCCAGGATAATCGAGCATGATTTTTGCAGAAGATCCCGGTACACCGTCAATTGAAAAATCACCTTCATATTGAACTTGCCCATTACGGACAGGAACTTCGGCTATAATAACTTTTTGGATATTAGTGTTATAAATATGAACACGTGTTACAGGCTCAGTTAATGTCACAAGCCCTTCCTCCACGGCATAAAGCCCGACCGCTGTCGCCATATTGCCGCACGTTGGCGCGTAATCAATCACACTATTATCAAGACCAACCTGACCAAATGTATAAGAAATGTCCGCGCCTGCCCGCCCTGGCGGACCAACAATCGCTAATTTACTTGTTAAAGATGTCCCGCCTCCCAAACCGTCTATTTGGTTTTGATCCGGGCTGCCGAATATTCGCAGAATCATGCGATCTCTTATTTCGGGCTGAGGAGGAAGATCAATACGGCGAATAATGACACCCTTGCTCGTGCCGCCGCGCATTAATGTACACATGATTCGGTAATTGTTCCCTAGGTAATACATAGCAAATTCCCCCTATTATGACTTTATGACTTTATAAAACTCCAGGCAGCCAAAGTGAGAGTCCTGGGAGCGCCATGACCAATATCATGTATAGGAACATCACTAAAATAAACGGCAGGCTGCCTTTAAAGACTTCACTGACACTCTCTTTGGTCACACCACTGATGACGAAAAGATTCAAACCAACTGGCGGTGTCACTTGAGCAATTTCCATATTAATGATCATAACTATGGCAAAGTGGATGGGATTAACCCCAATCGACAGCATTATTGGCAGAAGCAAAGGCAGCGTAATTAACATAATCGATGACGATTCCAAGAACATCCCAAGTATTAGGAAGAGCACTACTGTGAATAAAAAGAAGATCACTTGAGTCTGACTAATGGAAAGCATCGACCCGGCAATATATTGGGGAATTTGCTCCTGTGTAAGATATAAGGAAAAGATAGTCGCTGACGCTATAATCAGCATGATCATCACCGTTACCCCAATACCTTCCTTTAAAATGCTGTGCCACAGCTTTAAACTGCCTTCTCTATAGACAAACAAAGAAATGATGGTTGCATAAAAGACTGATAAGATGGAAGCTTCTGTAGGTGTCGTGATCCCTGTATAGATGCACCCTAAAATAAGGATCGGCAAAAATATGCCAGGAACCGCTTTTACCAATGAAGCCCACCGCTCTCTCCAGCCAGCTTTAGCTAATTTGCCAAAACCCTTGACCCGCGCGTAAATGATGGCATAGACAATGAGCAAAAGCCCCATCAGTATTCCTGGTATTAAACCAGCCATAAATAGCTTTCCAATCGACTGTTCAGAGACAACACCATACACAATCAGAGGAATGCTTGGCGGAATTAAAATGCCTATTGTACCCGCAGCGGCAACGATACCCATCGCATACCGTTTGGAATATCCGGATTCTACCATCGCCGGAATCATAATCGAACCGATAGCGGCGGCGGTGGCAGGGCTGGAACCGCTTATAGCAGCAAAAAATGTACAAGCTAAGACTGTTACGACCGATAATCCGCCGGAAATATGACCGACCCAAGCCCGCAACGTATTAATTAAATACTTGGCTATACCGCCTTTGGCCATGATTGTTCCTGCAAACACAAAGCCGGGTATGGCAATAAGTGTTGTAGAATCCAACGCTGTGAACATTTTCTGCGGTATTGTCCAGAGACTGAATGTCCCCGACAAATACAACATCACCGTAGATGACAGAACAAGTGAGATCGCAATAGGAACCCTTAATAAAATCAATACAGCGAATAATCCAAACAGTATTAAGAGTGTTGTTCCCATAAAACCTCACCTTCCCCCTCATTATCTGCGGTTGCAACACCTGGTTTTTTATATATTTTTACGATATTTTCAATAAAACGAAGCAAAAACATGACTCCTGAAATGGGAATAACCACGTAGTAAATCCACATTGGAACCCCCGTTTCAATTGACAGTTGATGCGTGCTGTAGGCTTGGTTAACAGTTACAATGCCGTAATTAGTGAAAAAGATACAAAACAGTGCACCGACAATGTTTGCAAAGGTATCAAAAATTTTTTGGATACGGCGCGGCAATGCGACATACAGAAGATCAACGCTTATATGGCGGCCTTCTCTTAAAGTCAGTGATAACCCGAGTAACACAGCCCAAACAACGATGATAGAAGACACTTCATTGATCCAGGTCGTAGGGGAATTAAAAACGTAACGCATAATGACCTCATACATCATTAAAAGGAAACCCGCTATCATAAATAAACCAGATAATAGATCCTCAAAAAGTGAGTAGTATTTATATATTTTTCTCATGCCGTCCCACCTTCCATGTCATTTAAAAAGGAATAAAGGAGAGGCTTTTGACAGCCTCCACTAATAAGCAAAAATTTATTTTCTTTGGTTTAATATGCTGTCAATAATATCTTCATCCAGTTTCTTTTTCCACTTGTCCATAACCGGTTTTTCAGCATCAATAAAAGCTTGGCGCTCAGCGTCTGTCAGCTTAAAAATTTCCATTTTTCCGTCTGATTTGATCTTTTCTAATGCTTTTCTTTCATCAGACTTTTCAACTTCCCTGCCTTTTTCCGTCGCCTTTTTCATTGCCTTGGCCAACAACGCTTGCGTATCATTATTTAGCCCGTCCCACCACTTTTTGTTTGTTGCGACAACGTATTCGGAACGGGTCATATTCATTAATGTTAAGTATTTTTGCACCTCTTCATATTTCTGGGTTTCAATATTTACTAGACTATTTTCCTGCCCATCAACTGTACCAAGTTGGAGGCCTTGATAAACATCATTAAATGCCAGCTTCGTTGAAGAGGCGCCAAGCTTGCTGAAGACATCATTCAAGAGTCCCCCGCCATGTGTCCGTATCTTTAACCCTTTTAAATCCTCCGGTTTTTTTATTGGCCGTTCATTATTGGTGATATGGGTAAAACCATTCGGCCAATAACCCAATCCCTTCATACCGCTTGATTCAAGCTTCGACAGCAACTCCTTGCCGGCAGTGCCATCTTCAAAGCGATACAACTCATCATCATTTTTAAACAAAAATGGCAAGTCAAAGAGTTGAAAAGTAGGATCAAATCCCGCTAATTTTGAAGAAGAAGGCACAATGATTTGAACATTATTGGCTTGCAGCGCCTCGATTTCGTCCTCATCACCATACAATTGGCCATTTGGATAAACCTTCACTTTAATTTTGCCGTCACTTTTAGATTCCACTATTTTCTTAAATGCCAATGCGGCTTGGCCTTTTGGTGTATTTTCCGCTGCCACATGGGAAAGCTTAATCTCCATTTTTGGATACCCTGATTCTTTCGATGAACCATTCGCCGCTGATGGCCCCCCACACCCGGCAAGCATTAAAGTAAAAGCCAATAGTGATACAATTGTAAAAAACAAGGTTTTACCACACTTCATAATAACGATCCCCCCTGATTTTGTAGAATGCGCTTACAACCCAATGGTACTGAATAATTGTTATATTCACACTCAATATAACTTTTAAATAACTATACTGCAGTTGCTGCCATAAATAAAATACATATTTTTTATAAATATCAATAAAAGATTTTTATACAATACTTAGGGAGGGAGACCGAAAAGGTGGATAGAAAATGAGGTAGGACATGATCGGCCACATAGGGTCGATTGCCGTCATTATTTCCCGGAAAATAAAATATTGGCTAGTTTTTTGGAATGAAATAAACCAAGAAGGCCGGAGCGATATAATCTGCTCCGGCTCCCCCCTATTGGATTAGAGTTGAAATATTATAATTTTCATGCCACAAACCGCCGCCGCTTTTGCTTTTCCTTACGCAGCTTTAAATATTGCGGTATGACAATACCCAATAAAATAAGAATAATACCAATCCATTGCATAATGGAAACCGCCTCATTTACGAGTGTAATAGAAGCGATAATGGCTGTTGGCAGTTCAACAGCCCCTAAAATCGTCCCAAGTCCTGCTCCCACTTTTGGCGTACCTATGGAAAAACAAATAATCGGGATGACCACGCCAAATAATCCGAGAAATAGGGCGTATTTCCAAAGGCCTGCTTGCAATGCGCCATTGATTAAGAACGTTGGCGGAGAGAATATGCAAACCATCATGGTTGCTCCAGTTGTCATAAGGAAGCTTTTCGTGTAAGCCGGTACGGTTGTTCCAACATGACCGCTTACAAAGACAAATAGTGAAAACGATACGGCAGCTAACAAGCCAAAGAGTATTCCTCTCAAGGAGAAATCCTGAGCCGCCCCTTCAAAAAGACCGCCCGCAAGCAGTGTTCCTATGAATAAAATGACGATAGATATCATTTTGTCAAAGCCGGGAAAAGTTTTGTTGACCATCGCTTCAATGACGACACCCATCCAGGTAAATTGAAACAGGAAAACAACGGCGATTGAAGCCGACAATTCTTCTATGGCAAAGCCGTAGAAGATCCCTGTCATACTCATCGTCGTCCCTATTATTAAAAGTGTAAGCAGCTCTCTTTTCGAGACTTTATGCCGTGAGAAAAGAAGAACGATGACTAATAAACCAAGCCAGCCAAATAGATATTGCCCGCACAGCAGCTCTTGGATTGAAAACCCATCCAAAAAACCAAGCTTTATCACGGAAGAAAGCAAGCCATAACTGCAGCCCCCAAATAACACTAATAAGACATACTTCATTTTTTTCACTTTAATGGATCCTCCCTTTCAGAATATAAAACGCCCGCTGTCCAATAATGGACAACGGGCGAATGAAACAGAGCCATGGCTCTACAAAATTTCACCTCTCACAAAAATGTGAGTTTGGGTATGTTATTATCAAGAATTTTAACAGAAATAATGATTAAAGGGCAATAGTTTTTTGATTATGGGTCTTCCTCCAAAGGCTTATAAAGCTTTCTTCGCTAAATCCGTTATATACGAAAAGAAAGCTTCAGCATCAACATCATAAACAACATTGACGGGTCGTCCACCTTCTATGATATATGTCCTTCCTTGACTAGGCCCTTTTGCAAGGACAGAACTTTTCACAGTCTTCATTTTTACTAGTTCGGCATTTCCTGCATATGCTGTTGTTAACACATCCCATAAATAGTAAGTGGAATTGGTTTCAAAATGGACAAGCGGCGGACATCCTGCATAACATTGCCCAATAAAGTCAATGCCTGTGAATCTTCTGAGTGACGCCCAATAGTTCCGAACGTTAATGGTGAGGGGAACTTTGTTTGTGCTTTCTAACGCAACCATTTCTATTTTCAAACTGCTCTCCCACACTCTAGCGACAGCCTCTGGATCCCAGAAAGCATTCCATTCAGCGGTGCCATCGTGCTCCGGTTCTTGTACATTCCCGATATCTTGGAATGTGCCACCCATCCAAATGAGCCTTTCAATCTTATCTTCAATATCCGGGGCTTCATCTAAAGCTCTTGCCAGATCCGTTAACGGCCCGGTAAAAAGCAGTGTCGTAGTATCTGAATTTTCTCGGATCCTTTGTATCATATGCTGATGGGCCGGGAGATCGCTAACCGATGCATCCATTTCACCAGATTCATTCAGGATTGGAAGGGCATCGACAAAAAATGTGTGCATTCGCCACTCTTTTGGAAAAGGATTTAAACCCCTTGAGTTTGATCGGGCTACCTCAACAGAACCTTTGCCAAACCGATCGATAATTTTCCTGCTGGCATGAATGCCCGGCTCCAGATATCCATCTGCTGGTATAACCGAAACACCCGTAAGCTCGATGTCCTCCATTTGTAATAAAAGAAAAAGCGATACCAAGTCATCAATACCGCCATCATGATTAAAATAGATTTTTGTCTTCATTTTATGAAAGCTCCTGTATATGGCAAAATAAAAGTACATAGTAATGCAGCGTAAAAATACATAACGCTGCACAAGCAAAAAAATAAAAAGGCTTGCCAGCCTCCAAAA
>NZ_SLXK01000073.1 GCF_004341035.1 Scopulibacillus darangshiensis | reverse complement strand
GCCTGATCCACATTATATATATCCATCCGTACCCACCCCTAAATACAACATATGTTTTACTAATTCTATTATACAACTTATGTTGTATTAAAACAACCTCGTTTTGGGGCGTAAGGCTGGCTGGGGGTTTGGGGGTAAACCCCCAAGGTTCCTACATGTCATCTTTTATGGCTAAGGATAAACAATCTCGAGCAGAAACGCAGGCGGTTTTGGCGGTACACTAGAAAGAGCAAGCCGAATCCCCACTTTCTCGTTTTGGGTATGTTTCGGCTTGGCGACATGCCTACACCGCCAAAATTTCTCAAAACAAGGGGGAAAGGGTGGAGATTTTTCAGCGCTAGCGGTTTGAAAAATACGACCCGAACCTTGTTTTGAGAAAAGCCCTTATATAGAGAGTGAGAAGAGAGAGGTTTGTAAAAGTGTAAAAAAGTTTGATATATCAACGGTTATGGGATTTTTCGTCTGTGGTTAAATCCCCACACCTGTGTGGTTAAATTACCACGAACAAAAACACGAACACATATAAAAAACGCAGTTGTCAAATTTAACAACTGCGTTTTGATATTAATTAAAATAATTTATCGGGTAAATCTTTTAAAATAGGCATTTTCATTGCTCTAAAGAACATTACTTGAAGAGCCTCATTTACGTTATCCTTATCGCCTGCATAAATAATATGGGGATTTATGAAAATTGCATATGCCTTTGCATTATTCCCCTCCAAGCCTGATTCACCTTTAAATAAAAGACCTTTTTTCTTAAGTGAATTGACAATTTTACTTGTATTTGACCTATCAGTACCTAAAATACTAGCAATCTCTGAGATGTTCATAGGTAAAGGGTTTTTCGCTTCAATATCTTCTACAATACAGTTACTACTAAAAGCAATGAAAGACGTAATATCAATAAAAAAGCTTTTTTCTCTAGCAGTTAAATACTTTTTTTGTCTTAGAAACTCCCAATTATTCTGCAAGAATTGAGCAAACCTCACTTTCGATTGTGGCGATCGTTTGGTCCCTATGTAAAGTTCTTTTCCAGTAGCTTTGTTTAACAACTCCATAGCGTTTTCAATTTCTTCTTGAGGGATTCCTCCATGATCTAAAGTATATTGGAGTTTTTCCAAATCAAAATCTCTTTTTCTAGCTTTTTTTTCCGCTTGGTCAAGGCTTACAACTTTTTCCATAAAATAATTCGCTCCCTTGTGTGGAAGGAATTAACCCCTATGTGGTAGAATACACTTATAACAGTATAAATAAGGGGCTAACGCCCTTGTTTGATACGAGAGAACCGCCTTGCCCACCAAAGCTAGGGCGGTTTTTCTCGTTATTCCTAATTTCGACATTATCATAAAAAAACCTTTTATATAAGCCTTTAATCAATCAATCTCATTTCAAATTACTTTACAAAAACGTATGTATTTTATCCAAACATTCGGTAATCACTTCCTCGGGGGCATGGCCTTTCACCTGAAGGCTTCGAGTTGACCAATCTAAACTTTTGACTTGATCCGTTAAAATAACCCCTTGAAAAACCAAATCACTAGGTAATGCGATTTCAAAACCCCATCCCCTAGTGGTATTCGTAATCGGGCAGATAGCTATAAACCCTGTGACCGCATTAAATTCTTTTGGTGACAAAACAATACCCGGTCTACGACCCGCTTGTTCATGTCCCGACTGGGGATCAAAATCTAAATAGACAAGATCCCCTCGATCTGGTGCTGACATTAAAATAATTCCCTCCCTGCTCTACCAAAGTCAATTTCTTCATGACGATTTTCCGGCTTGCACTGTGATAATAATTCTTCCAATGTTGGCTTTTTCCTTTTTGGCTTTAACGTAATCCCTTGATTTTCCACCATCACTTCCATTTCAGAGCCTTGATGAATGGCAATTTCCTTCACAACACTACTCGGAATACGAATACCAAGGCTATTTCCCCACTTTTGAACCGTTGTTGTCACCTTCAACACTCCCTTATCTTTACTTGTCATTGTACCATCTCCATTCTATTTTGTATACCCATAGTATATACACTCTACTCGAAGATGATACACAAACTACCGCTCCATTCCCTGATCTCGATCACGATGTATCGCTTTTTCTTGCTGCTTCTCTTTTTTTGCCTGTAAAAAGTCCCTTGCCCCTTCCTTTTCCTGCTCATCAGCAAAACATTTCTCGGGGAGACGCCCTTCCAATTTACTCAAAACAAAGGCCTTACATATCCCCACCGTCCGGCTGAAATCCTTTACCCGATCTTTATAAACTTCTTTCAATTGGCTCAGAGTCTTTTTTAAAAAGCGATTTTCATGAGCCAAGGCTTTATTTTCCTGACCTAAATGCTGATTATCATCTTTTAATCTTGTATTTTCCTCTTTCGTCTCTTCTAAATCCCGTCTAAGGGCTCTATTTTCCCCTCTAAGCGATTCTGATAGCTTTGCCTGTGTTTTGATTCCTTCAAACTCAGAAAGCTCTAATTTGGCTGTTTTATGACCAAATAAGCCCCCTTCCTTAAATGCAACCTGATCGACTTTTTTCACATGATCCAAGGACTGTTTCAGATCGGTGAGATGTTCCCTTTTTTCCGCTAAAGAATGTTCCTTGTCACCAATCTCCTTTTCTAGTGTGGCGACCTTTTCCTTGAGCGTTTTCGCTTTCAGATCTTGGGTCGTTAGATGCTCCCGATCGGATCCTTTTTCACCCCGCTGCAGGTCAAAGCCAAGGTCCCTCATGTGTTTCGGAAAGTCCTCCTGGAGCGAACGCAACTCCTGACGATTAAACACATTCTTGCCTTGGAGCCTGCCATCACGCATGGGCACCACGCCTAAATGCATGTGAGGGGTCTTTTCGTCCATATGGACCGTCGCATACGCCATGTTTTGTTCGCCATAGCGTTCCGCAAACCATTGATGCGCTTCCTCAAAGTACCGTTTTTGCTCTTTGGGCTCCAGACGATCAAAGAAGTCCTTATCACTCGTAATCATAAACTCATTGACAAGAACCGCATCTTTTCGGGTTTTCCGAGTCCCAACCTTCTGCCGCTCAATGATTTCTTTAATCCGCTTGTTGTAATCAATCTTTTTCGAATTAACGAGATCATAATTCTCATGGCTTTTCATCGGATCAATATGAGGATTTGTTCGACTCTCACGTTCTCGTTGATTATGAAACTGAATGCCTTTTAACGCATGACCTTTCATTTTCTCCATTCGACAAATCGCATAACTCACTACCTAAACCCTCCCCACATCACAAAACCCAAATATCGTAACGCAACATTTGTTTTATTAACCCCCATCATATTAACGCCCAACCCTCTCAACGAAAGGATATAAATGGAAAAGGCGGAGGGGAATGAATCGGCAAAACTTCCATGAAAAGTATAGCACACTATACTTTTCTGCGAAAAACGTGTGCTCTGCGAGGCTTAGAGAGTCAAGACCTTGGGCTCCTCGCCCAACACCTCGCCAACGGCAGCCCGTTGGATCGCAATAAAAAACTCAACCTACCCAACCCTTCCGATCTCGGAAGGGCTCCCTCGCCGGTAGGCAGGAACAAACGAGGTTTGTTCAATGCCAACAGGGTTTTGGTTGGTAAACCTTGTCAACTCCTTAATGCTCCCTTCGGTCCGCTTACCGTTGACAAGGGGCTCTAATTAACATTTCTAATCAATTAATTGAAAAACACTACTAAAGAACCATATTTTGTTACATTTGAAACAAAACAAGTTCTTTACGACTATTTACTGTTTTAGGAATAGTGCTAATATTTATCTTGTCGCGCGTGATACATATATTATCATTAATGGTATTTGAGTGAAGGAGGAGGAAAAAACTTCATGTTAAAGAAAATTGGGGTCATTCTAGCAAGTCTTATTGTTGCTTTCTTTTTTATGTTTCAACCTTATTCACTAAACTTGAGTTCATCAAAAGCTGATGCTCAAACCAGTAATAGTGATACACCTGGGAAAGTGTATGAACATCAAGGGGAAGAGAAATTTAAAAATGATAAAGTTTTAAAACAATTGAAGAAACAAGTAAATAGCTGGTACAAAGGTGGAAAAACAAGTATTTATAAAAAGTCAGATTTCAACTGGAACGAAGCTGAAAAATATGACTATGTGTCTGGTAAAAACGGCCTTTCAGTTCCATTAAAAGCGAATAAAAAGTCAGACGATCAAAAAATCTTTATGTTTATTGGATACAATGATCAAACTAAGGAAATTGGCGATACTGTTATTATGGAATGGAAAACGAAAGATAACGGTGTTAATAATGAAATGACAATTAAAACGATGGATGGAAAAGCAATTGCAGGGTTAAAGGTAAATGCTAAGACAAAAGATGTTCAAAAGATTGAATATGGTAATAAAATAGAAAAGGCCACTGCTGGTATGATTCAAAAGGATACGGCACATGCAAGCTATTGGTCTGATGTTAAAGATTGTGTTAAGAACAATTGGAAGCATATGCCTTCATGGGCAAAGTGGGCATGCGGAGCCGGTTGCGGAAGTTGTATGTTTGGAACACTACCTGCATGTGGTGCTTGTGTTGGATGTGGCGGAGGATACCTTGCCGCTTGTCTCGTCCCTTAAAACGTTCATTTATCCTATTGGAAGATTATCACTCTTTAATTATGATTAAGTAAAGGAGTGAAAAAAGTGGCAATCTCAAAAAAACGATTAACTTATAATATCTCAATTATTATTATTGCTCTGATTGTAGCTACCTTTACTTATCCTTCTACAATTAGTATGTTTGCAATTGTTATTGCAACAATTGGTGTCTTCGTAACACTAGATAGAATTATAAAGGTAAAAAGTAATAAAACCCTATCTCGATCTGTAATAGGTATTTGTGCAGTTGCAGCCTTTGTTTTAGTATTTTATTTTACTTACACAGCTTAATAGTGGTTTTAAGGACTGTCTAAATAATGCAGGTGTATCATCATGGGCTATAGCAGGAATATCTATAGCTTGTGCAGCATTATGTGTAGGAACAGCAGGAGCAGGATGTGCACCTTGTATTTATGCCGCTGGCTCTGTTTACGGCGGTACTCTCGGTTATTGCGTTGGTCACAATATATAATTACAATAGGGCGTCTTAATTGACGCCCTTCTCCACTTTTAGTTTCTTCTTTCGGTTACAATTAAAGACACGCATAGTGTTGCTATAGACAAAGATGCAAAAGCCATAAATAAGGATTGAGTGTTAATCTCTTGATCAAGCCATGTTTTCAATCCGAAGGCTATAATTAAATATCCAATTATAAAAAAGAACGAGTAATTAACAGATTTAGAACGTATGAATTTCGCTCTTTCATCATCAGAAAGCCTCGGATTAATATAACCTACAGTAAACGCTAAAATACTAAATGCAAGAGTTATAAAAAACCATCCTAAAAGTCCTCCATTTAAAATTATATCTACCACTAATAAGAACGCTGAAACTAAAAGAAAGATAATGCCTATAACAGTATATTGCTTATATTTCATAATTAAATTCTCCCTTCATTATTTGGAATAAAAACGTCTTCGATTTTAACGTCAAAAGTAGACGCAATTTTAAAAGCAAGTAATAAAGAAGGGGTGTACTTTCCCTTTTCTATGGATATTATCGATTGCCTAGATACTTCTAATTTATTTGCTAATTCCTCTTGAGACCAATGAAATTTTTTCCTAAATTCCTTGAGTTTATTTTCCATTTATCCTCCTCCTTAATTAACATTATAAAGTAAAGTTCGCTTTACGTAAAGTCTACTTTACATACAGATCCCACACATTAAATCTTTGCTACCTTCAAGGCAACAGCAAACGCCTTAAGGTATTCTTAGACCTTCATCCCCATAATGCAACATAGGTTGTATTAAAAGCGAAATAAAAAGGACACAATATGTGCCCTACGTATTGGATCCCCGCTCCCGGTGAAATTCATCCCCCCTTTTATGGGTTTTTTAATGTCCGATCATGATGACCACAGTTCCTTAAAACGATGGTATCCGGCTTTTCAAAATGAAAGGTAATTCGGATATCCATGTTAGCACTTGCTTCAAATATGTAGTCCCAACCCTCCATCTTTTTGGTTCGGAGAGAAGGGTATCGGGGATCCTGGGCCAAAAAACCCAATGCCTTTTTTATAGCCTTTTGAGACACCACATCCAGCTCGGCAAAATTCTCGTCAAAACGTGCCGTCCGTCTAAAATCCACGACTATTTCTCCTTCGACAAGTCATCCAAAGCGGACAATGTTTCATCTAAATTCATAGGTGCAGACACACGGCCATCCCTTAGCTCTTGCTCGACTTCATTTTCTTCCTTTTGCCATTGCTCAGACCAAAACCAGGCTTGATCTCTTGGCACCTCAACGGTGGGGACAATGACAATTTTCCCATCTTCTAGACGACATTCCAGACGATCCCCTTCATGCAGCTGCAAAGCGTCCACAAAGTCTTTAGGAATCGTCACTTGAGACCGCTTTTTAAAGCGAATCGATTCATGTTGTGGCATATGAGCACCTCGTTCTACTGTTTTTACCATCATATGATGCCCCTTCTTAATTTGATTATACGATTTTCTGATTTTCTGATTCAATTTTATCATAAAAATATAGACAAAAACAACTTTCAAATTGTATCGGAAGTTCGAGTAATCCCGAGCAAATCCCAGAACGCGCTTTTCGATTATAAGGGGTCTGTTCCCCTTCTTTCCTGACCTGAAAAAAGCCCGAGATCGGCGAATATCGCTGAATTTGGGCTTTGGGGTGTGGGAGTGGTTCCTGTAAGAGGCGTTATGTTAACTGGCGTAGAAAACCGTTCATATACTTTGTTAAACTAAAGGTACAAATAAGTTATCAAATGTAGTAGAGTAAATAACAAAGAATTTTAAGTAAAGGATTTGTTATGCTATGGATGTACATCAGAATTTGATAATTATTATTACGGTAATAATAGTTGTCCTCACTGGCGGTGGTGTAGCCGCGTTTGCCGCATTCCTTGCCAATGATGATTAATTTAGTATGTCACTTCTCGCGGCTAAAGGTTTCTTCTGCTATCGCGCCCGATTGTTGAAAGATCAATTTATTTCAGTTATATCCTTCCAACCATAAGCTAGTTCGTTTAACCTCTTGCCCATTATTTCTATCCTAACGCCCTCTATTTCCCTTGCTCCAAGATGCTCATAAAATAGCCTTGATTTGTTTTTTTCCAATACCCATACTGTCATTGAAAAAATATTTTTTTCTTTTAAGTATTCTACGACAGGTTTAAGCAGTAATTTGCCTATTCCTTTTCCTTGGTATTCTTTTAGGATATAAATGGCATATAATTCACCTTTATAATCAGGGTATTTACCCGTTCTTTCTTTACCAGCATTGGAAAAGCCAACTATTTCACCTTTATTGTTTTCCGCAACAAATACAGCTTGTTTCGAAATAATATCTTTCCACTTTTTCTCTCTGCTTTCATAAGTCATTTGCTCCAAATACTCATCTGGAACAATGTTTTTATATGTCGTTTTCCAACTATCTACCTGTACTCTTGCAACACCTAAAGCGTCATTTGAATTAGCTTTTCTAAACTTCATGATACCCCCCAATTTAGAAAGTATTGTTTCGTTAAATGGCCCGATTATGGTATAAACAACCCCTTCATGATCGTTCTGATAACAATCCTTATGTTAACTGGAGCCAATCTTCGCGCCCGATTGCGGTAGATAGGTAAAATTTCAATGTAAGCAATAAGAGATCAAATTGGCGTCTTTGTACTTACCTTGCTTTTGTCAGAAATAAAAGTCATATGTTCATCAGAATCAAGTTTATGATAGTGTTGAAGGCCAATTCTTTCAGCCACCCTTATTGATGGTTTATTAGAAGGGCGAATTCGGGCTATAACAGACAAATTAGGTATATAATCTTTAGACATTTTAACAGCAACCCTAGCTAATTCCGTAGCATATCCGTGTCCCCATGCCTTTGGTGAAAACCTATAATAGAGATTCAACACGTCCATCCCTTTCCAGCGATCTTTACCAATCCCTCCAATTCCAATTACATCTAACGTAGTCGGGAGAACAACTACCCAATAGCCGTATCCATAATTCAGCCAATCATTTCTCCAACGATTTAATGATTCTTGGGCTTCCTCAAGATCTTTCATCGGCCCTGCTGGACGGTATTGATTTGTAGCTGGATCTCCTTCTATCGACAGTATGTAGGATAAGTCCTCTTGCTTTGGCATTCTAAGGAGTAAATTATCAGTTTTAATTTCTTTAAAGATTTCCTGAACAGAATGATTCATCTTTACCTCTTCCCTTTCATTGTTCAATTAAATAGCCCGATTCTGGTATAAGTAAGCTTTCATCATCAGTTCTGATAACGGCGATTATGTTAAGTGGATGATAGGATGGACACCGTCTATAGACCATATTTTGGTATTTAATGGAATGATAAAATTTTTATCCCTTAAATAATTTAATACAACATTTGATTTATAAATATTATCTATTTACCTAGCAGCTTAGCCAACCATCCCTTTTTATGATTAGAACGTCCTGCAGCTGTCTCCCTTAAAACATCTGTTAACTTTTGATCTCTTTCAACCATCTTCTGATCAATGTATTGTTGCTGTTTATCTAACCGATCAAGTAACATAGTCATCTGTTCATGGTGGTTTTCTTTAAGGTCCTCGATCTCATTCTTTAAGCTCTGAAAGGCTTCACCAACATTAACAGTCACCATCTGATCATCATTAGGCACAGTTATAGTCACAGGTGTACCCATACTTACCAGACCTTCTTCAACCTGTTCCGTACTTTTTCCCTTATCATAGAGCTTTCTGATCTTCTGTACAATCTCAATGGATTCTTGGGCGACTTGATAAGCTTTTCCCTTTTTCCTTATGTTCAGATGATGGCCATGATGGCGCATATATCTTCTAATCGTAGCATTTGGAATATGAGTTTGTTCTTCAATTTCTAACACTGTCAGCCATTTAGTCATATGATCATCACCCCTCTCACCGTATCCTCATGATCTTATTATTCTATATCTGTCAAGGGATTCCTGCGGTCATGGTTATGATTATAACCATTTAATCATCATGGAGGATTTCAGAATTGATACAACATATGGTGTTTTATTTATAAACCTTCTCTTGTCGTAAGTGCTCAATGACAGCAAATAGAATTTGATCTTTGGTTTCTGAAAAATTGTTGTCCATTTTAATCCTTTGGCCATCATAAAGGCATGCATCAAGTAAGTAGGGAATACGAGGGGTCATGTAACCACGTTTATTTTGACGGAGATTTTCCCAGACATCCCTTTCAAAAGCTTTAGACTGCCGATTTTGTTCAATACACGTTTTAACATCCGACTTTTTGATCTCAATGAAACCTTCAAAAATATTTTTTCTTACGATTTCCCACCACATGGCGGAGCGTATCGCTTCCGGATCCTTTCTTGGTTGAGGATCAACATCGGGTGTTCGTTCTCGAATAAAAACCCACAAATCAGCTTCCTTGATGTGCCATCCACCTTTTTTCGATTGCGGTGGGATCCCTTTTAAGATGCCATTTCTCAACCAACGGCGCACACTCTCTTTATGAGTCGTTAATTTATATTGCTTTAATAGCATAAAAGCCTGATCCACATTATATATATCCATCCGTACCCACCCCTAAATACAACATATGTTTTACTAATTCTATTATACAACTTATGTTGTATTAAAACA
>NZ_SLXK01000072.1 GCF_004341035.1 Scopulibacillus darangshiensis | reverse complement strand
TGAAGATTGAGACTCTATGAAAAAGCGAGAAGGTTCATTACTGGTTACTAGACTATGTATTTAACTTGTTTCCACAGAAAATAGCGAGGAACCATAAAACATCTTATTTGTATGTATTCGTCCTTTTACAATATTGAATAAAAAAAAACCAAGCAAACAATAATTAAGATTACTAAAATACTTGAAAAACCAGCTAAACTGAAATTGCCCATCCATACACCTCATTTTTTATTTAATAGACCTATTTTAGAATACAGTATTTTTTATATATAATATAATACCAATCAAAGCCCATAGTACAGCTTTGACTAGTTTATAAGGTAGACAATATCCAAATAGTGAAAGTCTTACAAACGTTGTTCCAGAATAGGGCGCAGTTGCGGAACAACTGTGTTCATCAGTTGGGCTATATTGTTAAATAACAGCGGATGTATCACAGTTTGGAAAATCCGTGTAGAATGGCCGCCGAACAGTATACATCTGGGAGGTTTATTTTTTTAGTCTTGTTTCTTACGGTGTTAATCAAGAAGAAGTTATATATTTTTTACGCTAAGCGAATTTCAACCCAAAAAGTCGATTCCTTAACATCTGAAGTAACTGGAGGGTAAAATTATCATGGAACAATTTAAACTGACAAAAAGCTTTTCATCGTCGTTCGGACAAATCAGCTACGATATCAAAGGAGAAGGTCCACCTATAATTCTTGTACACGGAACTCCGTGGTCATCATTTAACTGGCGCCATATCATTCCCGCACTCAGTCAATGGTTTACTGTTTATTATTATGATCTTTTGGGTTATGGACAGTCTGAGAAGCCAGAAGGAGATGTTTCACTCGGTGTCCAAAATAAGATTTTTTCAGAGCTTCTCGATTATTGGGAACTGAAAAATCCTATTGTAATCGGACATGATTTCGGGGGAACAACGGTTTTAAGAACACACTTGCTTGGAAAACGGGATTTTGAAAAAATGATACTTATTGATCCTGTTGCAGTCGCTCCTTGGGGCTCCCCTTTTTTCTCCCATGTAAATAGGTATGAAACAGCTTTCCAAGGGATTCCCGGTTATATACACGAGGCAATGGTCTCAACCTATGCTCAGGGAGCAAAATATAAATCAATGGATCAAGAAACATTGGAGGGAATTATTAACCCCTGGCTGGGTTCAACGGGTCAGCGTGCATTTTATCGTCAAATTGCACAGGCTGACCAAAAGTATACTGATGAAATAGAATCACTTTATCACGAAATTAACAAATCTGTACTCATTATTTGGGGGAAGCAAGACAGTTGGATTCCAATAGAAAAAGGGAATAAATTACATAATAAAATAAAAACATCAGAATTTGTTTCTATTCCCAATGCAGGGCACTTGGTACAGGAAGATCAGCCGGCAGAGCTTGTGTCATATATACTAAGGTTCCTTGTTACTTAAGCGTTCACCGTTATAAGCTGTTCCTCAGCAATGAGGCGCAAGAATGAAACAAGGGTTACGCCCGCCGTGCGTATAATGGCCAGTTTATGGAATATCGATGAAAAAATAAAAACAGTATAAGGAGAATTCAATCATGATAGACGATACAGATTTGAAGCATCTGCGACGTTGTATTGAACTTGCAAAGGCTGCTCTGGAGATTGGTGACGAGCCATTCGGTTCAGTCCTTATCTCAGCCAATGGAGACGTGCTTGCAGAAGACCATAACCATGTTGCAGGTGGCGACCATACCCAACACCCAGAATTTGCGTTGGCGCGTTGGGCAGCCGGGAACATGACACCTGAAGAAAGAGGCAAGGCGACAGTATATACCTCAGGCGAACATTGTCCTATGTGTGCTGCGGCCCACGGCTGGGTTGGTTTAGGTCGAATTGTTTATGCAAGTTCCTCCGAACAGCTAGTACAATGGATGAATGAAATGGGGGTTGCTGCACCACGCGTTCGTAACCTTCCGATCCAAGATGTTATTCGTGATACCACAATAGACGGCCCTGTTCCTAAACTCGCGGAGCAAGTTCGTCAACTCCATCGTCAGTTTTACTCGCGGAGACGTTAAACATACCACGCCCTTGGCGTCTAATGAGTATAATAGGAGTGAATGCTGGCATGCTTTATGCTGGTAAATAAAGTAATAGTAAGGAGACCACTATGCAAAAAATAGTTCCGCATTTATGGTACGATAAAGAAGCGAAAGAAGCCGCATTGTTTTATATCGGTTTATTTGCCGATTCAAAACTTTTAAATGTGACAGTTCTTGAAAATACTCCTTCTGGAGATTCGGAATATGTGAGTTTTGAATTAGCCGGACAACGATTCGATGCGATAAGTGCAGGTCCTTACTTTAAATTTAATCCATCCATTTCCTTAATGGTGGCATGTTCTTCTAAAGAAGAAGTAAATGCAAAATGGAATGCTTTCATTGAAGGCGGGACTGAATTAATGCCACTGGGTGAATACCCTTTTAGCAAGTGGTATGGCTGGGTTCAGGATCGATTTGGGTTGTCCTGGCAGTTGATGCTCATGGACAAAGAACAAACGGTGCAAAAGATTACCCCGAACTTTCTCTTTTCAAGTGATTCATGCGGGAAAGCTGAAGAAGCAGTAAAATACTACGTGGGAACATTTGAAGATTCAGGAATCGGGACAATCAGCAGATATGGAGAAGGAGAAGCGGCGTCGCCGAAGGCAAAAGTGAATTATGCTGGTTTCAATCTTAGCGGTATTCATTTTTCAGCAATGGATAATGGCTCGGATGCAGATTTCAATATTAACGAAGCATTCTCACTTATGATAAACTGCAATGATCAGAAAGAGATTAATTACTTTTGGGATAGGCTTTCTGCAGTACCTGAGGCAGAACAATGCGGATGGGTAAAGGATCAATTCGGCGTTTCATGGCAGATTGTTCCGGATAACATGGATGATGTCATGTTTAAAGGGTCAAGAGATGAAATCAAGAGGGTTACTGAGGCGCTTTTCAAGATGAAAAAAATTGATATTGCAGCATTGGAAAACGCTCGGATTGAAAAATGAAGCCCATCAAAGCTAGGAAAAACATGGCTGTAAAATTTGTGTCTGCGAAGAGTAGATTTTGAAGAGAAATTCATCTAAAATCCCCCCACTTTATTAAGTTGAGGGAATTTTCCCTATATAACGTTAATTGTAATCCATACAATTATTTTATTTATTGTATGGATTTTGTGTGTTATAAATGAATACAAAGCTGACGATCAGGAAGTGAACCATATGAAAAAAAGAAATCAAATAATAAATGCATTTCGTATTGCTTTTCCAAATACAGTCCCCATTTTCGCAGGATTTACATTCTTGGGAATCACTTATGGCATTTATATGAATTCATTAGGCTTCAATGCCATTTACCCAATTTTAATGAGTTTATTAATATTTGCAGGTTCAATGGAGTTTGTTGCAGCAAATTTATTGATGGGCGTATTCAATCCGATTAATGCTCTTTTTCTAACTTTGATGATAAATGCACGACATTTGTTTTATGGCATATCAATGCTTGAAAAGTACAGGGGTACAGGGAAGAAAAAGTGGTATATGATTTTTGGACTTTGCGATGAATCTTTTGCAATCAATAGTACCATTGATGTTCCGAAGAATGTTGATAAGGGCTGGGTAATGTTTTTTGTAACGATGCTCAACCATTTATATTGGGTATTAGGAGCAACAATTGGCGGTATTTTCGGTTCTTTTATCACGTTCAATACAGAAGGGCTTGATTTTGTTATGACCGCTCTCTTTGTTGTCATCTTTATTGAACAGTGGATGAAAGAGAAAAAGCACCATGGTACTATCGCAGGTCTTGGGCTTTCAACTGTCAGTCTTATTATTTTTGGTGGAAACTCTTTTATTATCCCTGCTATGTTTGCGATTTTGGGGTTGCTCACCCTACTTAGAAAGCAATTGGAGAAAGTTGAGGTTAAACACATATGACGATGAATATAACACAGCAGATTATTGCGATTGCTATGGTTGTTGTAGGTACAATGCTCACAAGGTTTCTTCCATTCATCGTATTCCCATCGGATAAACCCACACCGAAGTATGTACAGTATCTCGGTAAAGTACTGCCATCGGCGGTAATAGGACTTTTGGTCATTTATTGTCTTAAGGATGTTAGCTTCCTAACCGGAAGTCACGGCATTCCTGAACTTATTGCTGTGTCGTTAATTGCATTTCTCCACATTTGGAAAAGAAATATGCTCCTTTCAATAGCCGGAGGAACGATAATCTATATGATGTTAGTACAATTTGTTTTTTAATGCCTTTATAACCATGCTTTTTAACAGATTCACACATGAAACTGAACTGGCTTCCCACTTTGTGTTTATATAAATAAAAGTAGGAAGCCTTATTTCTTCTATAACTTTTTCAATTTAGTCTTGATTTTACGAGGGGATGTGCAAAAATACTCAAATTGAATGAGAAAACATCAGTGATTAGATCCCGCATGGTCAACATGCTTGACGTGATGATAATTAAATCCGACGATTAACCCGGAAAGAATGACAAAAACTGCAGCAGTGATAAACGGAACGTGAGGATTGAACCACTCCGCCAGTTTGCCTGCCATATAAGGTGCCACTGCTGCGCCTATGAAACGGAGAAAATTATAGGCTGCGGAGGCAGTGGAACGTTCAACAGGTGCGGCATTCATGACTGCCGTGGTGACTAACGTGTTATTGTTCCCCATGACGGCTCCGCTCAGAATGACAGCAATGATTGGCACCCAATGGATATTCGTCCAAATCCCGATAGCGAGAAGCAAAGCTGCGAATAAAGTGAACATAAGACACATGGCTCTGACGGTACCCATCCTTTGCTGGAGTTTCGGAGCCATGAATACGGAGGTAATCGCTAACAGGATTCCCCATGCAAGAAATACATATCCTAATCCATGTACGTCCAAACCCATGACAAAAGGCGCATAGGCCAAAACAGTAAAGAATCCGAAATTATAAAGTGCTGCGCCAATTCCAAAAACAACGAGAGAGCGGTGTTTCATGGCCCGAAACGGTTCAGCAAGTGACGTCCCTCGTTTGACAGCGGCCTGATCTTTCAATGTTGGCATGAATATGAGCACTGCGAAAAAGGCGATGACCATTAACAAAGCTACGCCTAGAAATGGGCCTCTCCATGAGAATCCGCCAAGCAAACCTCCAAGAAGAGGACCCACGGATATACCGAGACCGATCGCAGCTTCATACAAAATGATCGCTTTTGCATTTCCGCCTTTTGAAAGTGAAATGATAGCGACGAGTGCCGTGGCGACAAAAAGCGCATTTCCCAAGCCCCAAACAGCACGCCAGCCAACAATCGCCCAAATGTTGTTGGAGAGGCCGCCGAGCGCTGAAAACAATGCAATAATCACTATGCCGCATATGAGTGTCCATTTAGCACCCAAGCGCGATGAAATTGCCCCAGTGATAATCGCAGCTACAGCCATCACCGCATTGTAGCTGGTGAACAGCAGGGTGACCTGACTTTGGGAGGCATTAAGATCTTCGGCGATTAAAGTTAAAATAGGATCGACAAGTCCAAGCCCCATAAAAGCAATAATGGAGGCAAAAAAAACAGCCCAAACAGCTTTTGGTTGATTTAAGAGGCTTTCCTTTTCTCTAGTCGATGGTGTCGTTTGCGTTTCTTTTACTACCCTAGAATCTTGTCTTGTTGACATTCTAGTTTCTCCCCTTTTTATATTGATGCTATTTTACCTAGGTATTAAAGGATTGTTTAAAAGCTCTTAGGTCTTGGATATTTCCTCGTCGATTCTCCCAATCGCTGCATTGGCACGTTCTCTAAGAGTCGCCAGCTCCGTTTGGACACTAAGGATTTTCCGCGTCTTTTGTTTGATTATCTCAAGCTGGTCATCGATGATTGCCAAAATTTCATTCAATTTTTCCTTTTGTTCTTTGGGATCAGAAACCTTTTTATATTCAGCTCTCTGACTTTCTAAAGTCTCCTTGAGAGATAAAAAATGCTGCAGTTCTTGTAATGTAAACCCTAATACCTCTTTGACAATCATAATTTTCTTCAAATACTCAACGTGTTCCTGTCTATAAAGTCGAGTCCCTCCTTCACTCCGCTCAGGGGAAGGGAGAACACCTATTTCTTCGTAGTACCTAATCGTCCGTTTACTCAAACCACTTTGTTTTGCTACATCATCTATTTTCAATAACACATCCATTAAAGAAACAACCTCCTCCATGCTGATTTTTATTATATATACATTTAACGTTAACGTCAAATTCTATAAACGCAATTTACAACTATTAGATTTCTTTCAACTCGGTGAAAATAAAATATAATAGGTTGGCGTTCTAATATAATAGATTTTCTACTTTTGTAGTGTAAACCGCGAAATCATCTGAATATATCACGTCTACGTCAAATTTTTTGCGCATGGGGAAGATAAATGAGTGAGATTAAGTTAAACCGAATATTAGGGTTTTAGACAGACAATATTGCTTGTGGATAACTGTTCGGAGAATAAATGGAAACACTAAATCGATAAATAAGCGTGCGAAAATGTCTTTAGAGGAGTTTTGAACGCCCGAAGCCGGTAAAAATACAGTCTCGAGGTCGTTCATAGTGGCGATGAACACCCGAAATTGGTAAAAAATCGTGCTTGAGGTCGTTCATAGGGGCGATGAACACCCAAAGTTGGTAAAAATACGGTCTCGAGGTCGTTCATAGTGGCGATGAACACCCAAAGTCGATAAAAAATTGAGGTAAAGGTCGTTCATGACGGCGATGAAGACGCGAAACCGGTAAAAAGAGGGGAGAAAACGTCTTCATAAGGGTAATGAAGGACAAAACACACCGGGAAACCATGGGGTAATGTCCTTCATATAAGTGTTTTGTTTTTTTGTTCATATCCATAAGATGTTGATCCATGGATGGCGTGCGTGATATGTTTCGCCGTCACAGTAAAAAGGACGTATTTCAGGTTGATGTCCATATTGGCCACAACAAGGTTTGGAATCCCCGGTCAATAGAACAAGCCGCATGCTATAATAGCACACGGCTTTTCCTTTAATATCTGGGATATGACTATTCTTTCAGTTGCTTCCCCATTCCTTTTAGGAAATGGATGCCAAAGCCAATGGCTCGGTTAATATCAGGGTCTCGCAAAGTTTTCATGAGATCGAACATCCTGACCTTTTTATCAGTTTGAACAAATTGATGCCCTTCGTTAATGCCCGCCATGGCACTCTCGATCAGTGCTTTGGTTTGTTCAGGATCAGCATTCATGACGGCACCCGCGGCGCCAATGACTGTGTTAAGGAGGTTGGTAACAGGTTCCCTAGACACTTGTTCTAAAACGATTTTGGCTATGTTTTCTTTTGCATGCAGCATGGCATCTGCAGCTTCCAGGGCGCCTATATCATTCAGTTCTTCAATTATATCAAGAATTTTATTCAAGCCTTCTTCGTTATCAGCAAACTGCTTTTTTAAGTTATTGAGTTTCATTTCGGTTTGTTGCTCTTCAGTGAAGGCAGGTCTATGAATGTCTGTTATTGGTTCAGCCATATTAAACATCCTTCCTAGTTATTTGGTTGTCAAATGGACATAGCCTGATTGAAGCCACTTGCGCTCTACCTCAACACCATTTTGTGGATGACGTTTTTTTTCCCGTGGGTTGGTTTTAGGCAGCGGCGCTTTTCCGTCAGTACTTAGCACTTCCATCCGTACTTTAGTTTGTTTATAGGCAGGTGTATTCGTACGCTTGTCGTATACCGGGCCTGTCAAAAAGTTAATCGCAGACTCTTTGTTTACGGAGTTCATAGGCAGGAACAGTTCATTTTTTTGCACACGATCCGTTACAAGCGATGTTAATTTCACTGCTCCAAAAGGTGAGACAAGACGGACAAGAGATCCGGTTTGAATGCCGCGCTCCCGGGCAAGTTCAGGGGAAATTTCAACAAAAGCTTCAGGAACCTTTGATTGAATGCCCGCTGATTTATTCGTCATATTTCCTTCATGGAAGTGTTCTAGCATTCTTCCATTGTTGATATGAAGGTCAAATTCTCCTGGGAATGCATATGGCTCTATCCAATCAGAGAGAGCAAACCGTGCTTTTTTGTCAGGAAAATTAAAGCCATATTCATAGAGAAGAGGGGTGCTTTCGCCATCATGACTCCCCCACAAGAAGCTATTCCAGCCTTCAAGAACATGATAGTTTGCTTGTCCGAAAATAGGAGATAAACTTGCCATCTCATCAAAAATGTCACTAGGGTGATGATAGTCCCAGTCAGCACCGAGTTTATTCGCAACCTCTTGAATAATCCGCCAATCTGGCTTGGAGTCTCCAAGATTAGGCAATGCTTGATATAATCTTTGCACGCGTCGTTCTGTATTTGTAAATGTTCCTTCTTTTTCAAGAGAAGGGGATGCAGGTAAAATGACATCAGCATACTGTGCGGTTCTGGAGAAGAAGATATCTTGAACAACAAAGAAATCAAGTTGTGACAACACCTTATCCACATGGTTAGCATCAGCATCCACTAATGCCATATCCTCGCCTACGAGATACATAGCTTTCATTTTGCCAGCTTCAATTGAATGAAGCATTTCAATGTTATTAAGGCCAGGATTTTCATCAATTTTCACGCCATATGCGGACGCGAATTTTTCACGAGCACCAGCATCTGTGACGTGCTGATAGCCTGGAAGCCAGCCCGGAAGAGTCCCCATATCACATGCGCCTTGGACGTTATTATGTCCGCGGAGCGGGTAAGCGCCTGCACCTGGACGACGATAGTTGCCAGTAGCAAGCAATAAATTTGAAATGGCTGCGGACGTATCAGAGCCGCCGGTGTTTTGTGTGACACCCATGCCCCAAAGCACACAGGTTCCATCTGCATCGCGAATCAGCTCGGCTATTTGAATGAGCGTCTGCTTAGATAGACCTGTTTTTTCTTCCGCATAGTCAAGAGTATACTTTTCTAGCATCGCTTTATATTCACTGAAGAAGTTTACATTATCTTCAATAAAGGTTTGATCATGCCAGCCTTGCTTAATCATATAATTAGCAACTGCCATTAACCACACTTGATCGGTTCCTTGTCTAGGACGAATAAAGACATCGGAACGCTCAGCCATTTCGTTTTTACGAATATCAGATACAATAAGTTTTTGCCCGTGGAGTTTGTGAGCACGTTTTATCCGAGTGGCGAGTACCGGGTGACCTTCTGCAGGGTTGGCTCCGACAATAATGACAAGACCTGCTTTTGCGATATCTTTAATTGTGCCCGCGTCCCCGCCCATGCCTACTGTTCGCAACAAACCATCGGTAGCAGGAGATTGACAGTATCTAGAGCAGTTGTCAACATTATTCGTTTCAAAGACTTGTCGTGCTAATTTCTGGATAAGGTAATTTTCTTCGTTTGTAATTTTAGAAGAAGAGATAAAACCGACTGAGCCCCCTCCATGTTGCTCCTTGATCGCACCAAACTTTTCAGCAACTAAGCTTAATGCCTCCTCCCAGCTCGATTCAACAAAGGAACCATTTTAACGAATTAATGGTTTTGTTAATCGCTCGTTTGAATTGACAAAATCCCAGCCGAATTTTCCTTTGATACATGTCGATACAGCATTTACCGGGCCATCACTGGGTTGAATTTTAAGGATCTCACGGCCTTTCGTCCAAACCTCGAAGGAGCATCCAACACCGCAAAAGGTACATACCGTTTTTGTCTTTTTCGTGCGTGTTTCCCGCATTGCTGCCTCAACCTCTGATACGGCAAAAATCCCGCTATATCCGGGTTCAACATCTTTTACAAGATCGATCATCGGCTCTAACATATCGGGTTTGAGTCCTGTCATAAAGCCAGCATTACCTAGCATTGATTTTTCCATTAAGGCATTACAAGGACAAACACTTACACATTGCCCGCAGCCGACGCAGGAAGACTCATTAATTGGTACACCATCATCCCAGATGACGCGTGGGCGGTCAGCCTCCCAATCGATAGATAGTGTTTCGTTGACTTGAAGGCTTTGACAGACCTCTACACATTGCCCGCAAGTAATACATTGATTGGGATCATAACGGTAAAAAGGGTGTGACATATCAACTTCGCTGGCATCGACTTTTGGTGTATATGGGTATTTTTGATGTTCAATTTCCATCATTTCTGCCGTGTTATGCAGTTTGCAATTCCCGTTATTGTTATCACAAACGGTACAATACAAAGAATGGTTAGCAAGTATGCGGTCCATCGCTTCTGTTTGTGATGCTTTTGCCCGGCTAGAGTTTAATTTTATATTCATACCCGGAGTAACCTTAGTGGAACAAGCTCTGACCAGTTCCCCATCCACCTCGACAATACATGTATCACAAGTCTCAATAGGGTCTACTGAGGGCAGATAACAAATTTGCGGATGCTCAATATTATGTTGATTAATGATCTCGATAATGGTAGATCCCGGATTTGCTTTGTATGCCACATCGTTAATTCTGATGTGGAAGGTTGAATCATTCATGATGTTGCCTCCCTTTTTCAGTTACATAAGTGCAACTAACCCTCTGGCTACGCCTATTAGAGGCTGCCAATCGGCAAGTTTCCTTCATAAAAAAACCACCACGATCACTAGCCATAAGAAAAAAGCTAGTGTGATCATGGTGGAATAGTTTAATAGCAGAGCTTACCAGTATACCAATCCAGTCCAGTAAAATTATTAATTTTTTAGTTAATAAGAAAGTATAAACTTTCTTACACACATAAGTGCAACTACGCCTCTGTCTTCGCCTTAAGGCTCGCCAATCGGCGAGTTTTCTTTATAGTATCAGAATTTATAAGTTGAGGCAGATTTATGTGTTGTCTTTTTTGGATTTGGGGTATATAAG
>NZ_SLXK01000071.1 GCF_004341035.1 Scopulibacillus darangshiensis | reverse complement strand
ACCCTTTCATTTTTTAGGTGAAAGTTATGGCATTGAAAACCCTGATATAACCCAATTTCTTGGGACATCGACATTAGACTATGAATATTTCAGGCCAAATATGGTCTCTAGCTTTTCATTATCATTTTTTCATGATCTAATAGTGTTACCTTTTTATCTAAACCGCCGCCATACCCGACAAGTGACCCGCTCGAGCCAATCACGCGATGGCACGGAATGACAATTGGTAAAGGGTTACTGTTATTCGCCGATCCGACTGCTCTGACAGCCTTAGGATTTCCAATGGCCTGTGCAATATCCTTATAAGACTTCGTTTCACCATACCCTATTTCCCGCAATGCCCGCCAAACTTTAATCTGAAATGGTGTCCCCTTTAGACATAATGGCAAATCAAATGTTTGCCGCTCACCATTAAAATACTCTGTTAACTGCCGGGCGGCCTCTCCGGTATAATCCTGATCCTTTTTTAGCTCGTTGTGCATCATATGTTTTTTTGCCCAGCTTTGGAGAGGGACTGCCGCCTCCTGCAGGGAGCCAAATTCGATACTGCATAATCCGTCATGATGACATGCGATCGTCAGCATACCAATTGGACTGTCAATTTCCTCCACATAGATACAAGGCTTTTTAACCATAAATAAAACCCTTCTTTATCTCATAGTATTTAAGCAAACCATCAATCAACAAGGAAAGTACTAGTCACTCATACTTTCCAGCACATTATTTATTTCTGAAAAGACATCTTCGTCTTGTTCATTATAAACGACTTCCTTTAGCCCTACAAAAATTCCTGACTTTTTTCCACTCGGTATCCGGCCGATCATGTTCCCTAGAGCCCATGCTGCGGATTTTCTGATGACTGGCCTTGGATCATTTTTTAAAACATCCATAAGTGTGTCCGCAGCTGTCACATCTTTATAATTTCCTAATGCAATGATCGCGTTCCTTTGGATGGGCTTCTTGCCGCGCCAGGAACCAGCCATGTGCCCATACTTTTCTTTAAATTCCCGGTTGCTCATCTTAAGCAGGGGCTGAAGCAATGGCTTAACGTACTCGGGTTCCGGCTCCATCTCACCGTGAAAATGATTGTCAATACCGCGATTATAAGGACAAACCTGCTGGCATGTGTCACACCCGTAAAGTCTATTTCCAATCGCCTTTTTATAATATTCGGGAACATCCTGCTTTGTTTGTGTTAAAAAGGCAATACATTTCTGGGCGTTAAGTTGGCCGCCCTGGACAAGCGCACCAGTTGGACAATGATCAACACAGAGATTGCATGATCCGCAAAGATCGGTTGCCGGCTCATCGGGCTCAAACGGTATATTCGTTATCATTTCGCCAAGGTAAACATAAGAGCCGTATTCTTTTGTTATCACATTAGTGTGCTTGCCTGCATGGCCTAATCCGGCCCGTTCTGCTACCGCCCGGTCAGAAAGCTCCCCTGTATCAACCATCGATTTTAGCTTTACCTCAGGAACTTCTTTTCGAATGAAATCTCCAAGCTTTGTCAACCGGTCCCTTAAAATGGCATGATAATCTTTGCCCCAGGATGCGCGGCAGAACGATCCCCTGCGGCTGCTTCTTGTGTTCTTAGGTCTTTCAACCATTTTTGCCGGATAGGCAAGAGCAATGGCGATAACCGATTGTGCACCGTCCATCACTAATGTCGGGTTCACCCTCTTTTCAATATCATCCTCTTCGAAACCTGATTGGTAGCCAAGCGATTGCTGTCTATACAGTCTCGCCCTGAGCTCGGCAAAAGGGTCTGCAGTAGTGAATCCGATTTTGTCAATTCCGATCTCTTTGCTGTGTTCAATTACTTTTTGCTTTAATTCTCTAAAATCATTCACGTTAAAGACTCCTATTCCATACAAGCTAACCTAGTTGTTTTTATGGTAAAATGGCATCATCAAGCAATGCTAAGGAGTGAGGTGGACTGCACATGATACATGCTTCAATTTCAGATACCATTAAACATAAAGTTCCAGATTTCAAAGTGGGCCTGATTACATACCATGATATAACGATTGGCGTTTTGCCGCAATTATTTGGGGGGCATTTTTCCCTTTTCCAAGAGGAAATTAAATTGACATTTGAGGAAAAAAGTGTTACGGACCTTGCGGGTGTCAGTGAATGGCGGAAAGTGTTCAAAAGCCTTGGGACTGACCCTTCAAGATACCGGCCTTCCCATGAGGCACTTTATCGGCGCCTGAAAAAAGGGCAAAGTATACCTTCGATCCATTCTGCGGTAGATATTAATAACTTCTTTTCTTTAAAATATGAAATACCTCTAGGCATTTACGATTTGGGTCATCTTGACGGCAATGTCCATGTTAAAATTGGAGGAGAACAGGATGAATATGAAGGTATCATTGGCAGGGTGATGTCAATGAATGGAAAACTGTTATCTGCCGATGATATAGGGGCTTTTGGCAGCCCAATTGTTGATTCCCGCCGGAGCATGGTCACTGATAAAACCAAACATGCCCTCCACATCGTCTATCTTAGACCTACGATGGCAATAGATGAAGCCAGCCAGCTTTTAAAAGCGATTGCCGATATGTTCACCCAGGTTCATGGCGGATCTGTGGACTACCACGTTATTCAATAGCACACAAAGAATGACATAAAAAGGAGATGTTCTCATTTGGCAAATACAGATAAATTCAGTGTCGATTATTTTAAAGAAGCGTTGCGTGTCCATATTGAAAAAAGTAAAGACGTATTAAATCCCGTTCAGGCCGCTAACAGCTATTATCGATCAGTTGTATCCACCATCATTCACGATCATTTAAATAAAAACTTTGAACTCGTGCGCCGCATCAGAAATTTGGACGAGGCCTATAATAACGTTAAAGCAGAATATCAAAAATAGGGGCCTGGCCCCTATTTTCTTTACCGAGTCCTCGGTGCCCTAAAGCCTGCCTTTTTTGCTTCTGTTGCAGTATTAAAGCACTTTTCGGCCTTTGTGATTTTATAATACCTGTCTGAAGGCAGATGATAGATTTTTGCTCCGTTGCCCGAGACGTTCCCTTTTATTTCTCCACTACAATTTCCGCTTTTATCAGGCTCAAAGGAACCGCCCGCCGCTTCCTTTTTTGCACCCTCTTGTTTAGCTTCAAGTGCTTCAGGATGGTAACCATCTTTTCTGGCGTAATCTTCTACAGACCAGATACCTACGCCCCTTGCCTGAGCTTTTTTCTGGACGGCCCGGTATTCATCAACATATTTCGTATTAGGCGGATAGACATAGGCAACACGTGCCAAACCCCTTTTTAACAATTCCTCCTCTACCGATTTGCCGTTTATGTACAGATAGGCTAGCATACGGCCGTATTTGTCACGTCCCCCGCTAACTGCCAGTTCCATTTGCACTGTTTGTCCGTCCAATAGCTTATGGGTAAATTGACTCGCTTCGGGTCCAAAAGGCTGAACACCTAATCTTGGATGGTGTGTCTCGGGTGTATCGACCAAGAGGAAACGAACGGCTTCCTCTCGCCCTTTATAATCTACCTTTATTGTGTCACCATCCACCACCCGGCTAACTTTTGCTGTAACAAGATGTTTGCCGGAAATTGCAGTGTGCTGTGTAGAAGCATCGGTGGTGTTCTCTGACGATCCAGTCTGGAGCTCTGAACAACCGGTAATGCTTGCAATAACCGTTAAAATTAATAAAACCTTCGTTATGAATGATATCATGAATCCACCCTTTTTCTTTTTGGCAAAAAAAAGGCTTAAGCCCTAGGAGCTTAAGCCTTTTTGTTTTTTTAGTTAATCAGAAAGTATAACTTTCTGACGCACATAAGTGCAACTAAGCCTCTAGCTACGCCTATTAAAGGCTTGCCAATCGGCAAGTTTTCTTTATTCCCAACCTTAACCTTCTAATAACAATTGTTCAGGATCCTCAAGCATTTGTTTGATTCTAACCAAGAATCTAACCGCTTCACTGCCATCAACAATTCGGTGGTCATAAGAAAGTGCGATGTACATCATTGGACGCGTTTCGATCTTTTCACCTTCATCAGTTTGTACAGTGACCGGCCGTCTTTGAATGCTGTGCATACCTAAAATACCAACTTGCGGGGCATTAAGGATTGGTGTTGACATCAATGAACCGAAAGTACCACCGTTTGTGATTGTAAATGAACCACCTGTCAGTTCTTTTAGCCCTAATGAATTATCGCGCGCTTTTGCGGCAAGTGTGCCAATTTCGCGTTCAATTCCGGCGAAACCGAGGCGATCGGCATCACGAACAACAGGGACAACAAGACCTTCTTCCGCTGCGACAGCAATTCCGATATCGTAATATTTTTTAACAAGGATTTCGTTGCCTTGGATTTCCGCATTGAGAAGCGGGAATTCTTTCAAGGCACCAACAACCGCTTTTGTAAAGAAGGACATAAAGCCTAATTTAACATCATGCTTTTTAAGGAAAGCATCTTTACGGCGTTTCCTGAGATCCATAACCGCTGTCATGTCAACTTCGTTAAATGTTGTCAGCATCGCTGCTGTATGCTGAACATCAACAAGTCTGTTAGCGATCGTTTGGCGGCGGCGTGACATTTTAATCCGTTCAGACGGCTTGCCTGGGTCTTGTGCAGCAGGCTGCGGCGCTTTCTTTGCTTCCCCTGATGCTTTTGTTTCTTGCTTTGACCCGCCTTCAGAATGGTTCTTAACATCTTCTGTTCTTATTCTGCCGAGAGGGTCGCGGCTCTTAACTTCACTTAGATCAATGCCTTTTTCCCTTGCTAGCTTTCTGGCTGCAGGTGAAGCAATGTGACGCTCACCAGTCTCTTCCGTTGTCTCTGCCTTTGGGGCTTCCTCTTTTGCTTCTTTTGCAGGCGCTTCCTTCTTTTCAGCTTCCGGCTTGCCCTCAGAAGCTGCCGTCCCGCCAGCTTCACCGTTCTCATCAAGCACAGCGATGATTTCGCCTACTTCTACGGTGTCGTCAACGTCTTTTTTCGTTTCCTTTAGAACACCGGAATCTTCAGCACTAATTTGAATGTTAACCTTATCGGTCTCGAGCTCAACGATGTCATCGCCTTTCTCGACTTTGTCACCTACATTTACTAACCATTTTGCAATTGTTCCTTCTGTAATAGATTCTGCTAGCTCTGGTACTTTTACCTCAATCACTACTGCTTCCTCCTCGGTTTTAGATGCCAATTTTTTTCAATGATTGTTCGCTCAATGCTTCTGTAACAATACGCTTTTGTTCTTTTTTGTGGATATCTGGTTCACCGCCGGCAGGGCTTGAACGGTCAGGACGTCCAATATAATTAACTTTAATCCCTTCAGGCGCCACTTCCCAAATTTTTGGCTGAATGTACATCCAAGCACCCATATTTTTTGGTTCCTCTTGTACCCAGACAATTTCTTTTAAATTTTTGTAACGGCCAATAACTTCTCTGATTCGTTCTTCAGGGAATGGGTACAGTTGTTCCACACGCAAAATATGCAGCCAATCAAGGTTCTCTTCTTTTGAACTAAGTTCAGTCTCCAAATCAATCGCAACCTTACCGCTGCACAAAACTAATCGTTTGACCTCATCAGGTGCATGGCCTGTTGCAGGCTCATCAAAAACTTTCTCGAAACGGCCTGCGCTTAGCTCTGAACCAGGGGATGCTACGTGCGGATTACGCAACAAGCTCTTAGGTGTCATTATAATTAGCGGACGAACCTCTTCTTTTAAAGTGATAGCTGCTTGACGCCTTAAAATATGGAAATATTGTGCTGCGCTTGTCAGGTTAGCAACAGTCCAGTTATTTTCGGCAGCTGATTGCAGATACCGTTCTAAACGACCGCTGGAGTGCTCAGGCCCTTGTCCCTCGTAACCGTGAGGAAGGAGCATAACTAGACCTGACTTCTGACCCCACTTGGCTCTTCCAGCAGCAATGAATTGATCAAAAATGACTTGACCGGCATTGGCAAAATCACCGAATTGAGCTTCCCAAAGAACTAATGTCTCTGGAGCAAAAACATCATAGCCATATTCAAACCCAAGAACAGATGCCTCCGAAAGCGGGCTGTTATGAATATCAAACGATGCTTTGACACCTTTTAGAACATGCAACGGGGAATAGGTCTTCCCGCTCTCACTGTCATGCAGCACTAAATGACGATGTGCAAACGTACCGCGTTCAACATCTTGTCCCGTAAACCGAATCGGTGTTCCGTCGCGTAAAATCGAAGCGAAAGCCAAGGATTCGGCTAAACCCCAGTCGACTTTCCCGCCTTCCTCCAAAGCGTTTTTACCGCGGCGTTGCAAGATTTTCCCCAGCTTCGAATAAACATTAAATCCTTTAGGCCATTTTAACATGCCTTCATTTAATTCACGTAAAATGTCAACTGAAACAGCGGTATCTAAACAAGGCAAATCTTGAGCGACAGTGCCTGGCGGGTCCAATTCTGGCATTTCGCCTTTATCACTTCTAATCTTATCATAAATGGACTGAAGCTTATTTTGTTCCGCTTCTTCCATTTCCTTAGCCTGATCCTTGTTAATTAAATTGTCAGACACAAGTTTTTCTTCGTAGATTGCTCGGACTGTTGGATGATTGTCTACTTTTGCATAAAGTAAAGGGTTTGTAGCATGCGGATCATCCATTTCGTTATGACCGTATCTGCGGTATCCCAACAAATTAATTAGAAAATCCTTATGGAATTGCTTCCGATATTGGTAAGCAAGATTCATGGCATCAAGACATGCTTCCGGATCATCAGCGTTTACATGAACAATTGGAATCTCGAATCCCTTTGCAAGATCACTCGCATATTTGGTAGAACGGGAGTCTGAACTGTCCGTTGTAAAACCAAGTTGGTTATTTGCAATAATATGGATTGAACCGCCAGTTTGATACCCTTTTAATCGGCTCAAATTAAGTGATTCCGCAACGATGCCTTCACCAGGAAAAGCTGCATCGCCATGAATAATAATAGCTAATGCCTTTGTGTTGTCTTGTTCCGGATAACCCGCTGTTTCGCGGTTTTCCTGTGCCGCCCGTGCATAGCCCTGTACAACAGGATTGACGAACTCAAGATGACTTGGATTATTCGCCAATGTTAGCCGCACGCGGGAAGATTTCTTTTCCTCTATTCGGTCAGCTCCAAGATGGTATTTAACGTCACCTGTCCAGCCGTAATTGATTCCTGTTGAACCTTCCGACGGGACGAGTTCCTTGTTTGGTGAATGGTGGAATTCGGCAAGAACATGCTGATATGGCTTTCCTAGGACATGCGCTAAGACATTCAATCGTCCTCTATGAGCCATACCGATCATAACATTTTTGGTACCATCCTCGATTCCGCAGCGAATGAGCTCATCTAACATCGGAACCATTGCATCTACGCCTTCAATTGAAAAACGCTTTTGTCCAACGAATGTTTTGTGCAAAAAGGATTCAAATCCTTCTACTTGAGTCAAGCGATTTAATAATTCAATACGGGCTTCATTAGATAATGAGCGAAATAATGAACCATGTTCAACCATCCGATTTAACCAATCACGTTCTTTTATATCGTGAACCTGGCTAAATTCATATGCAAGAGTATGGCTGTACGCTTCCCTAAGATGGTTTATGACATCAAGTCCGTTGTGGAGGTTTACCGGTGCTTCAGGCCATACAACCTTGGCAGGAATCGCTTTCAAGTCCTCCTTAGACAGCTGATATTCTTCTAATTTAAGCATTTGTGTATCAAAATGCGACGCGTCCTCTAACGGATTTATGCGGGCCGCTAAATGACCAAATGTACGGATGTTTTCCGCAAGCTTCACTGCTGACACAACTTTTTCCATCGTGGCTGTATCATTATTTATAGAACGCCCACTTTCGGGACCGTTATTATCAGAACCCGTTTGTTCAGGTGGTGGACCCCAGCGATCAAAGAGATCCCGTACTTCAGTATCTACTGAATTACGATCGTTGATATAGTTCTCATATTGTTCTTGGATATAACCAAGGTTGGGACCATAAAATCCTTCCCAAGGGTTTTCCATTCTTCCTCTTTCCGTCGCCATCTACGACACTCCTAACTGTGCTTGTTCGTGGCATACATGATAAACACCAACATAATATTAAACTTTATTACCGTGACTTAATTAAAAGCATCCCACAGGTCATCTCTTTCTAAACCTTCATATCAGCTGGTTTCCCAGTTCACCATAAAAATGGTGTAAACTGTCCACCTTCGCCCCCTTTATTAAATAAAAAATAGGGTTTCCCAAAAACATTTTAGCACAATGACAAATTAGATCAAATGTTATTATTCTATAGCTTTTAAAGTTTTGTTTATCGCAATAATTAGGCATATTATTCAGAAAACTATTCAGCCCTTTGTTGGGACTGATATTTCTACGCAAAATTGGCGCCTGCACGCTGATAACCAGGCTCCCATGTGTGATTCTGAGGCTTTGGCAGCCGGTTTATCATCAATCATGTACATTGATGGATGCCTGTCTTTTTTTATAAATTTTGGCAATTAAATTAAGGACAGCCACTGGAATCCTCTTTGGGAAGAACCATTTACAATAATACCTGTAAAAGCACTTCTTTAAATCTTCCCATTGCGAACAATTCTTAATTTGTCTAAAGCGGGCAACATCAATAAGTTTAATCTCCCCTTCACTAGTTAATATTATATTTCGCAAATGTATATCTGAAGGGTTCAACCCCAAATCCTCAGCCATGCTAAGCGCATGATCAACCCCTAAAATATTTCTATTTTTGATTTCAATCCCCTTGTTCAAACATTGGAATAACGTTTGTCCTTCAATAAAATCTATGACCAAATAATTGGAGCCTGCCTCATACAATCTTGGAAAATACGGATTACCATCTAGAATGCTGTAAATCTCCGCCTCCTCATTTGCTAATTCAGTAAAGGGAGGAAAAAAAACTTTGATAGCAAACTTCGTAGATCTGACTTTAAAAACATAAGCACTGCGCCCTTCCCCAACAATCTCTAATGAGTAATCCTTATTTACCAGTTGGAACCCTGAAGCCCTCTCGAGATAGCATACACTTGCTGCAAGGTCACAAAATGACTTTATCAGGTGACAAACCTCCCTTTTTAAGACAAAGCGTTTGGATTCATTTATTATATTCTGTTCCAAGAACGGTTTTGTTCAAACCTTCTCATTTCTCGAATAATCTAAATAAAAAGCGTCATTACCGGCCAACTGGTAAAAACGCCCTAAACGCAAAAAAGCCTTTACCAAAATGGCAAAGGTCTCGCTAACAACTCGATCGTTGCCAACAAAGCCGGGGATAGAACCCGTGATGACGACTTTGCTGAATGAGCTACTCCCCTTTGAGAGGTTTATACAATTTTACTTATACTACTCTCAAAACGATAATAAGTCAATGATTTAACTAAGGAGGCGGTGAATCGGTCTATATACAATAAAAAACGCCTTGCCACAAATATTGTAGAAAGACGTTAGTAACATTGTTAATATGTGCTCCCTCATTTGGCAGTATGTAAAAGGGAGAGATAAAATGGTACCGGTGGTCGGGGTCGAACCGACACTCCCGAAGGAACACGATTTTGAGTCGTGCGCGTCTGCCAATTCCGCCACACCGGCATATTCTATATTTCTATGCTAAATGGTGCCGAGGGCCGGGCTCGAACCGGCACGGTAGTCACCTACCGCAGGATTTTAAGTCCTGTGCGTCTGCCAATTCCGCCACCCCGGCAAGGCAGACTTAAAATGGAGGCGGCACCCGGATTCGAACCGGGGGATAAGGGTTTTGCAGACCCGTGCCTTACCACTTGGCTATGCCGCCAATTGATTTAATAAAATGGAGCGGAAGACGGGATTCGAACCCGCGACCCCCACCTTGGCAAGGTGATGTTCTACCACTGAACTACTTCCGCTTATTGGCTGGGCTAGCTGGATTCGAACCAGCGCATGACGGAATCAAAATCCGTTGCCTTACCGCTTGGCTATAGCCCAATAAGATTTATTTTTAAATGGGGCGGATGATGGGAATCGAACCCACGAATGTCGGAACCACAATCCGATGCGTTAACCACTTCGCCACAACCGCCATAGTGTATAAGTGGCAGGGGTAGTAGGAATCGAACCCACACTGGAGGTTTTGGAGACCTCTGTTCTACCGTTAAACTATACCCCTAAGATGGTGGAGGGAGAAGGATTTGAACCTTCGAACCCGTAGGGAGCGGATTTACAGTCCGCCGCGTTTGGCCACTTCGCTATCCCTCCATAAGTTGGGGAAATAAATAAGATGTGATATTGACATCTTATCATATAAATCAATTCAATTCACTGCTACCTATTAGACAAATGGTGCCGGCCAGAGGACTTGAACCCCCAACCTACTGATTACAAGTCAGTTGCTCTACCAATTGAGCTAGACCGGCATATTGTCAATGGTGGCTCGAGACGGAATCGAACCGCCGACACGAGGATTTTCAGTCCTCTGCTCTACCGACTGAGCTATCGAGCCATTTTATATTGATGGTCGGTACCTTTTGTGTTCCTGTCTCTCCATCTGCTAGCTAATGCTCCGATGCATGTGCTTCGAGACAGCTCGCAGTTATTATTAATGGCGGACCCGACCGGGATCGAACCGGCGATCTCCTGCGTGACAGGCAGGCATGTTAACCGCTACACCACGGGTCCAACATTGTGGATTTTAGTATTGGTTGCGGGGGCAGGATTTGAACCTGCGACCTTCGGGTTATGAGCCCGACGAGCTACCGAACTGCTCCACCCCGCGATGATATGGTGGAGGATGCAGGGCTCGAACCTGCGACCCCCTGCTTGTAAGGCAGGTGCTCTCCCAGCTGAGCTAATCCTCCATTGTACAAAGATGACAAATACTATTTTATTGTATTAACACACATTTTGCAATAGCTAATTTTAGTAAGTATTGGTGACCCGTACGGGATTCGAACCCGTGTTACCGCCGTGAAAGGGCGGTGTCTTAACCGCTTGACCAACGGGCCATAGTATATGTATATAGTGGCGGAGAGCGAGGGATTCGAACCCTCGAGACGGCGTTGACCGTCTACACGATTTCCAATCGTGCTCCTTCGGCCACTCGGACAGCTCTCCATTTGGCTCCACAGGCAGGATTCGAACCTGCGACCGATCGGTTAACAGCCGATAGCTCTACCACTGAGCTACTGTGGAATATTATTCGAAGAT
>NZ_SLXK01000070.1 GCF_004341035.1 Scopulibacillus darangshiensis | reverse complement strand
AGAGTGGGCAGGGTCAAGTGGTTTGGACTTGACGTTGCCACGGCATCATCTAAGCTTTGAAAAGTGAAGAATGGTCTGTTCAATTCGTCAAGAGAGTTGAGTACAATCCGTTATTTTGGAAAAGTGGTGTCCACTTTCTTGACAGAACTCCACACAGTCCTATACACTCATAAAATACAGCATTTTGCCACAAATAACGGAACCACAGTCCGATAAAAATCCTAACAATAAGTCACAATAAGTTATCCATAAGGTAACCATTTTATAATTTCCTAAACGACAAAGAAAAACCTTTTCAGTAAATCTGAAAAGGTTTTTAGTATTAGTTCACACACTTCTCACCAAGCTTGACCCTGAGCTTTGCCAGCATATCCTTAGTCATTTTAGCCAAATCAAACTCGGTCTTGAAGCCCCATTCCTGTTCAGCTGCGGATGGGTCAATCGAATTCGGCCAGCTTTCGGCAATCGCTTGCCTGACTGGATCGACATCATAGGTCAATTCAAATTCAGGAATAGTTTTACGGATTTCAACGGCAACATCCCCCGGCTCAATGCTCATCGCCGTGATGTTAAAAGCGTTGCGATGGATAAGTCTTGATGGGTCAGCTTCCATTAAATTAATGATGGCATTTAAAGCATCAGGCATGTACATCATGTCCATGTATGTTCCCTGGGCAATGTAAGAGGTATACTTTGCCTTTTGAAGAGCCTGATAATAGATATCCACAGCATAATCAGTGGTGCCGCCGCCCGGTGGCGTGACATAAGAAATAAGACCGGGAAAACGCACGCTTCTTGTGTCAAGGCCAAACTTCTGATGGTAATAATCACACAGCAACTCTCCGGAAACCTTGTTCACACCGTACATTGTTGTCGGGCGTTGGATCGTATCCTGGGGTGTGTTTTCCTTTGGTGTTGCCGGCCCGAATGCGCCGATGGAACTCGGCGTGAAGAATTGGCAATCTAGTTCGCGGGCTACTTCTAAAGCATTTACAAGTCCGCCCATATTAATATTCCAAGCAAATAACGGTTTTGCCTCAGCGGTAGCTGAAAGAAGCGCTGCGAGATGGATGATCGTGTCGACCTCATACTTTTTGGCAACAGTATGCATGGCACTTGCATCTGTAACATCGACAATCTCGTATGGCCCAGACTCAACGATGTCACCTTCCGTCTTACGGATATCAGTCGCCACTATGTTGGCGGAACCATACACTTCTCTCATCCGGGTAACTAATTCAGAGCCAATTTGGCCTAATGCTCCGGTCACCATAACTTTTTTCATAGCATTTCCTCCAAAAGAATGTTCTTGATGTTAATATATTTATACTTTTGACAGTGATTTTGTTAATTGAGGATGCCAAGCTCTTTTCCGACCTTTTCATAGACAGACAATGCTTGATCAAGCATTTCTTTCGTATGTGCAGCTGATGGCATGTTTCTTACCCTGCCAGTTCCCCGCGGTACAGTAGGGAATACAATTGATTTAGCATAGACGCCTTCCTCGTTAAGCCGTTTGCTGAACTCTTGTGTTTTTTTCTCATCCCCGATGATGACCGGTGTAATCGGTGTTTCGCTATTTCCAATGTCGAAGCCGATTTTTTTCAAACCGTCTTTAAGATTATGAACGTTGTCCCAAAGCTTATCTTGCAGCTCCATGCTGTTTGAAAGGATATCAATAGCTTCTATGCAAGCTGCTGCTGATCCAGGTGTTATGGATGTCGAAAATAAGAATGGACGGCTTTGGACCTTCAGCCAGTCAATAAGGTCTTTTCTTCCGGCAACATACCCGCCGACAACACCAATGGCCTTAGATAGTGTGCCGATTTGGAAATCCACCCGGTCAGACAGCCCGAAATGTTTCACCGTACCAGCGCCTTTACCTAGTACACCCGAGCCATGCGCATCATCAACATAAGTCATAAGATCGAACTCTTCAGCAATTTCCACTATCTCAGGAAGCTTAGCGACATCCCCGTCCATGGAGAAAACACCATCAGTAATGACCATGATTTTGTTATATAAACCAGATTCCTTTGCTTCCTTCGCTTTTGCTCTTAGATCATCCATATCGGAGTGGTTGACCCGAATGATTTTAGCTTTGGATAAACGGCAGCCGTCAATAATTGAGGCATGGTTTAACTCGTCGGATAAAATGGCATCATTTTTGTCCATGACCGCCGAAATAGCAGCCATGTTGCAGTTAAAGCCCGACTGGTAAGCAATCGCAGCTTCGGTGTGCTTAAACTCCGCAAGCTTCTCCTCAAGTTCGATATGGACAGCCAAAGTACCGTTGATTGTCCGCACAGCGCCAGCCCCGACCCCATATTTCTTTGTTGCATCAACACAAGCATCAATCATTCTGTCGTCCGTCGCCAATCCTAGATAGTTGTTAGATGAAAGGTTAATGAGCTCTCTTCCATTAATTTTGATCACCGGGCCATTGGCGCTCTCTAGTGTATCAATTTCGTTATATAGTCCCTTATTCTTCAAATCAGCCAGATTTTCTTTCAGGAAGTTCTCCAAAACATGGCTTGGCATATGAATTCCTCCTTAGAGTGTTGTTTACAGTATTTACTATTAATTTCTTAACATACAATTGTCCGCACCAAGCGAACAAATTATCTAAAGTGAACGTCTGTAATGATCATTCATAAGGTAACATAATAAGATATAAAAGTCTATAAAAGTGGAGAAAAAATCGCGTTTTAACTGCATCCGGCCAGTGCCTTTGGAAAACGGTTTCTTAAGTTGAACAATTGTCCGCCTAAGAGAGACACAAAGTGTATACATATCTAATGTGCTGCTATCAGTCTCATAGGAGGCCAAGACTAAGGTCTTAGATGAAAATCAAACCCTGGTGCGTTTTGGAAAACCGCCAATTTCCGTAAACTAAATGTAACGAAAGAAGGGAGGGAATTAAATGAATTGGAGCGGTAAAGCGTTAATCGGGCTTGTCCTGATCGTCTTGGGCGGTTTAACTTTCCTAGGCATGTTCGGCATCCATATAGGCGGGCTGATTGGTTTTGCTATTGCGTTGATTCTAATCTACTTTGGTGTCAAAAAAATTAAGGCTGGGCATAAAATCTTTGGCGCCATCCTATTGTTTATTGGCGGCATGATGTTTCTCGGCTCATTGCCAATGTTGATCACGGTGGCTGTTTCGGTGCTGCTTATTTACTTTGGCTGGAAGCTTATGAAGAAGAATGAGGATCATCTAGAACCTGAACCGGCGTTTTCAAGTCATGAAGGTCATACCTATAAAGATGTCAAGGGAGAAAGCAGCTTTGACAGTGAGTGGAAGAAATTTTTGAAACGCCAAAATAAAAACGATTAATAAGGAGGATTTACATGGTTTTTAAAAGAATGAGAGATATTGTAACAGCGACGATTCATGAAGGTTTGGACAAAATAGAAAATCCACAGGTTATGCTTAAGCAGTACTTAAGGGATGTGGATAGTGAAATTTCTAAAGCCAAACATACCATTATTAAGCAGCAGACACTTGAAAAAGGGTTTCAAAGCAAGATGATGGAAGCGGAAAAATTAGCCGGCAAACGGCAAACTCAAGCCCAGCTGGCGTTTGATGCTGGCGAAGAGGATTTGGCACGTAAGGCGCTTGCAGAAATGAAGCATTTTCAAGCAAAAACGGCCGAGTATAAAAGCCTATATGAAAAAGCCGGAGAACAAGTGCAGGAATTAAGAGGACAGCTTAGCCAGCTTGAGGAGAAATATGAAGATCTTAAAGACAAAAAGTATGCCTTGGTTGCAAGAGCCAACGCGGCAAAGGCGAAGCAGCACATACAATCATCCATTAACCGGATTGATTCAGAAAGCACATTTAAAGAAGTTAAGCGCTTGGAGGAACGGATCACGGAAATGGAAATTAAGGCAAATGCTTATGCCAGGTCAAGCAATGCTAGTGACAATCAGTTCATTGCTTTTGAATATGCCGATGAAGCAGAGAAAGAACTGGAAAAAATGCGTCAGGCAAAAGGGAACACAACTGAGGTTGATCAAGGCGCCAAAGGCAGCGGTAAGAAAGCTAACTAAATTGAACAAAAGAATGAACAGTGGGTGCCTCATCGGCACCCGTTCTTCCATTTTTGTTTATCAAAAAACGCGACCAGAGGGGATGTTATGAAAAAAATAATCGGGATTGTTATGATTGTTTGTGGTATTTTTATATTGTTCGGTATCCTCGCAAGCGGTGCCGGCAAACTCTTATCTTTTGGCAGTGATGAGAAAAAAGCCGCAAGCACGGCTGGGATCAAAAATATTGATATTGATGTGGCTCGCGCAAATGTCAATATTATTCAGCATGATGGGAATAAACTCGTTGCTAAAATAGAAAATAATAAGTTAACTGAACATATTAGGGTGACCGAAGACGGCAGCACAATGAAAGTCCGCCTTGATCACGGTCCGCTAAACTGGTGGCCTTTTGGCACTGTAAAAGTAGATGTGTATGTTCCGAAAAGTTATAACCAGAACATCGCCCTCTCCATCGGGTCCGGGAATGTTGACTTTAACAGATCCGGCGGAAGCATGTCCTTGAATGACCTTACGCTTGAAATAAGCTCCGGAAACATTGAATTGGAAAATTTGGAGGTCAACAAATTGAAAAATGACGTGCGGTCCGGTCGATTGAGTGTAGAAAACGTGACAAGTGATACCTCTTCATTTGACATAAAGTCAGGCAGAGTAAATTTGGATCATTTTACTGGTGAACTAAATGGCAACGTCTATTCCGGTCGCCTTAGTGCCGATATGGATAAACTAACCGGTCCTGTTAACTTAGATGTAAAGTCGGGCAGGGCGTCACTAGGTTTGCCGGATAACGCTGATTTCACGTTGGATGCCCATGCTGCAAGCGGCAGAGTAAGCTGTGATTTCCCGCTCAAAAATGCGGCAATGAACGGCGATACTGCGATAAAAGGGTCATATGGAAGCGGTAAATACCCAATCAAATTAAATGTGGCAAGTGGAAGAATAAGTGTTAATGACAGATAATGATAAAATCTAATAAAGAATATAGGAGGTGCTGCGGGTGCGTTTTCCGGGAAATCGAATAATTGGCTATACGATCGTCGTCATCGGGATCATGACATTTTTGGGCGTAATTGGCCTTGGCGCACTCATCGGCCCTTTCATTTTTGCAGCGATAGGTGTCTATTTTCTTAAAAAAGAACATAAATGGCTTGGTTATTTCTGTTTGATTCTTGCTGCTTTAATGTTGGTTGGAAATGTTTTTGAGGCTGTTTTCCGGATTCCAATAGGCGGGATTCTTATAGCGGCTTTGTTCATATATTTCGGCTACAGGCTTGTAAAAGGAAAAAGCAACCCGGATTTGGATGATATAGCGCCGAAAAAAAGGTCAAGAGGTGTCAAGAAGGAAGATATTAGAGATAACAACGATTGGATCGATGAAGAAGTTGAAAAGTTAAATGAAGAACAGAAGATCAACGAGGACAGTCATACAGACGGACCGGATATTCGGATCAAATCTCCGGAATTCCGCGGTTCCCTAATCGGTGATCTCAGGCTCATTAATCATCGCTTTGAACTTAAGGACATGAGTTTGTCTTATGGCATTGGTGACAACAAAATTGATTTGTCAAAGGCGATCATCCCAGAAGGCGAGAGCACGATTGTCATCAGCGGTTTAATTGGGGATGTCGATATCTATGTTCCTTATGATTTGGATGTCTCCGTCTCAGCTTCTGTAACAATTGGAAACCTTGAGGTACTAGGTTACAAGCAAGGCGGTCTTAACCGGCAAATCAATTTAGAGACCAAGGGCTATGATCAAGCAGTGCGGAAAGTGAAAATTGCCGTTTCTATTTTTGTTGGTGATATTGATGTGAGGTTTCTATGAACAGGAAAAGGCTAACCAATATTCAATGGCGTTTAACACGGTTTGCAATTGGAATTTGTGTGTTTGTCACCTTAGTCTTGGCGGGGTTGTTCCTAACTTATTATCACTTAGATATAAGAACAGTTTTCACTCTGCATTGGTTTAATGTCCCTTTTATCATAGTGTTATTGCTATTTGCAGTTATCGTGGGGGCTCTCTTTGGTTATTTGTATGGCAACACGATGAAAAGAAGACTTGAACAATTAGTGGCATCCATCCTTAAATTTGAGCGCGGGAACTTTGCCCATCGGGTGGCGGACCTTGGCGATGATGAAATCGGGTTAATGGCTGATCACCTCAATCAAATGGCTGACACGGTTGAAAAGCAAGTGGCTTCCTTGCAAAAGCTATCGACGGAAAAGGCGGAATGGAACGATCAGTTAAAAAAATCGGTTATTTCCGAAGAACGCCAAAGGCTGGCAAGGGAGCTTCATGATGCAGTCAGCCAGCAGCTGTTTGCGATTTCCATGATGTCATCAGCCGTACTGGAAAGCATGGGTCCTGGGGATGAAAAGGTAAGGTCAAGAATTGCCATGGTGGAAAAAATGGCAGGCAACGCCCAAAATGAGATGCGCGCCCTCTTGATGCATTTGAGACCGGCGACATTGGAAGGCAAGGGGCTCAAAGAAGGTCTTGAAGAGTTATTTGAAGAATTCAGAGCTAAGCAGCCTGTTGACATCAGGTGGGAGGTAGCGGACATCCCAAATTTAGCTAAAGGCATCGAAGACCATTTATTCCGAATCGTTCAGGAAGGCATGTCGAATGTGTTCCGGCATTCACAGGCAGCATCAGTTACGATTCGTCTTAGCATTGTTAACCGTCAGCTTTATCTTAGAATAATTGATAACGGTGTCGGGTTTGATATGGATAAGCCGAAGACCTCTTCATATGGCCTGCAGTCGATACAGGAGAGGGCTAATGAAATCGGCGGGGTTGCCGAAATTATTTCGTTCCCCGGAAAAGGCGTACAAATCGAAGTAAAAGTACCTATCCTTGATAAGGAAAGGAAGTGAGAAGTATGATACGCGTCGTGCTTGTTGATGATCATGAAATGGTGCGGATGGGGCTGTCAGCCTATCTTGAATCGCAAAAAGATATTGATGTTGTCGGTGAGGCGTCAGATGGCGAGGCCGGTGTTCAGCTTGCTATTAATGAGAGGCCTGATGTCATTTTAATGGATCTTGTGATGGAGGGAATGGATGGCGTCGAAGCGACAAGACAGATTTGTGCTTCGCTTCCGGATCCAAAAATTATTGTTTTGACGAGTTTCATCGATGATGACAAGGTGTACCCGGTGATCGAAGCAGGTGCTTTGAGCTATTTATTAAAGACATCCAAAGCGAGCGACATTGCAGATGCGATCCGTGCAGCGAGCCATGGCGAATCCGTCCTTGAGGCTAAAGTTACCGGGAAAATGCTGTCCAAAATGCGCCGTCCAGAAACAAAGCCCCATGAGACGCTGACAACCAGAGAGATTGAAATACTGCGTTTGATAGCGGATGGGAAGAGCAACCAGGAAATTGCCGATGCCTTATTCATTGCAGTTAAAACGGTGAAAACCCATATTACGAACATTCTCTCCAAACTTGATGTTGATGACCGCACGCAAGCAGCGATTTACGCTCATAGAAATAAACTAGTGGAATAGTTAAGGAGGCATTGTATGCTGACATATGGGATCGTGGATTCGAAACTGGACAAAGTGAAGCCTTTGGATGAGGAGTTAGTCTGCGAAAAAATTGAAGATACAGTAAGGGGCTTCGGACTTACCATGGCACAGAAGACCACCTTAAGCACCAAGAAGGGCTGTTCTCATTGGCATTTTAAAAAAGGTAAGGAAAAAGGCGTCTTGGAAGTAACGTATTGGCCGAAAAGACATGCTTTATGGCTTGATATCCACGATAATCGGCGGGTCGATTGGAATGTCGCAGTGATAGGGGATTTAGCAGCAGCCTTTGCTGGGTATTTCGGCGGAAGGGTTGAGATAAGCAGCTAAAAGCCGCATATAACGTGCGGCCATTTCTAAAAATTATATTCCTCTAATATTCTCTTCGTAATTAAATCATACCCGCGTTTGTTAGGATGCAGGGAGTCACTGAAATATTTTTGTGACTTTTCCTTAAAAAGGCCATTGGTTGCGATAAAAGTGACACGTGGGTATTGGTTGACAAGTTTTTTGCTTTTGTCATTCCATTTTTGCACGACGGATTCAATAGAATCAGAAGCAGGATAAGGGTTATAGAGTCCCAGAAAAAGAATGGGTGCCTGTCTATTTTCCTCGCGCAGGATCTTTAAGATCCGCTTTAAATTTTTTACATAATCGGCTTCCCCCATTTTAATTTCTTTAAGGTTAAGGGGAGCTAGATCACCGCCGTTGCTTTTAATCAAATCATTTGTCCCAATAAAGACAATAATATAATCAGCATCATCAAGCTCTTTGGTGACGCTGGGTTTATTTAATTGTTGCAAGAGACCATCGGATTGCTGGCCGGGAATGCCAAAGTTCCTGACGGTGACCTTGCCATGATAGTGTTTGTTGAACAGTGATTGAAGATTGGCAACATATCCATGGCCTGACTTGTCGCCATAGCCATATGTTAAGGAGTCACCTAAGGCTACAACCTTTTCTTCATGTGCATTGTTGAATGATACAGCATGCCTAGCGACCATTGTGACCACTGCGGCTAGTATGATAAGTGATGGAATAATGGCGTAATAGAAACCTCTTTTCACAATAAACCTCCTAAAGTACTACGGATACCCTTTTTGTTTATGAGTAAAACCCAGCACCAATATTTACAAAAACAATGTCACTTAATAATTTTAAAAAAGAGGAACGATGAAACCTTTGGATTTGATGAAGCATGCCGGTGTAGATATGTCTAAGCCGGATCCGATTCGAAAAGCAGTCGCCTATGTTGGCGCGTTGGTTGATCAGCTAGCCCTTGACTTTTAATAAGGTGTTTGATTAAAATGAATTAAATAAAAACTTGGAGGTCAAACGAATCCTATGAAGTAAACACATGTTTTCCTACGCGCTTGAATGTGAAAAGCAAGCTTAGCGGTTTCTGCCTTAGGAAGAAAAACGGGAGACGTGTGTTCTTTTTTGGATTTGTTCATCGGCGTCAAATGGCTGTCAATGTGTTTTATAACAAAAGCCATTTTTTTGAAATGCCGGCAACACCCGTCCATTTTCCGTTTTCTATGCAGGCAGAAGCCCTGCGTTTTTTTAAAATGGAGGAATGCCGGGTGTTTATTTTTCAGGCGAAAGGCAAACACCGCCGAGCAAGAGCGGGATAATGAGCTGATGCAACTTGAGCTGCAGCTGGCCCAGCTTATGTCAAAAGAACAAAGTGAGGACCCTGCTGAAAATGAACATCTCCTGGAGCAAATCAGAGCATTAAAAAGGGAAATTGATGACATCGAAAAAGTAAGAAGGGAGGTGAACCACATTCACCTCCTCATTTTTCGTGTGATGAGGGTAAGTTGATTTGATGATATTAGGACTTAAGTGTCCTCAAGAAGATTCAAGGGCAAAATAAAAAGGACACGCCATGTGCCCTAGCTTTTCGGTACCGGCTCCGCCTACGCCGAATACCATAACAACCACACTTGTTGTTCAACCTATTTCCATTATAACTGAAAGCGCTTACATAATCAACCCCATTTTTTAATAAATAGGGTAAAGGCCCAAGTGCCCATTTTAAGTTAATCAGAAAGTATAACTTTCTGACGCACATAAGTGCACTGGCTAAAGACGTAACATCCTGTTACAACGCCAGTACTAGCACGTCCTGTGCGTCGCAACTAAGCCTCTAGCTACGCCTATTAAAGGCTTGCCAATCGGCAAGTTTTCTTTATGAAAATCAAGCTAGAATATTTAAAAACAACATAATAGAAGCGTATAATGGGAAACAGCAAAAATTTGATTTGGAACAAGGAGGCCTTTATTTTGAAAACTTTTCTTGCTGTAGCTGTGACACTTATCTTATGGTCATCGGCTTTTGCCGGCATAAAGGAAGGGCTTGCCGGGTATAGCCCGGGTCATCTTGTTCTGATGCGTTTTTTGGTCGCTTCGGCCGTTTTTTTACTTTACGCCTGCACTGGTAAAATCCGCTTGCCTCGAAAAGAGGACCTGCCTAAAATCATTGGGTTGTCCCTAGCTGGTATTACGATCTATCATAGCTGCCTAACCTTTGGCGAAATGGCGGTGCCGGCCGGAACTGCGGGACTGCTCATTGCATCAGTACCAGCATTTACCGCCGTGTTTTGCTATTTACTCTTTAAGGAACGTATGACAAAACTCGGCTGGTCCGGGATTATTATAGGCTTTGTCGGCGTAGCTGTTATCAGCTTTGGGACACATCAGACGTTCGCCTTTGCCACAGGGGCTATTTTAATTTTAATTGCAGCAATCTCAACTACGCTGTTCTTTATTTTACAGAAGCCGCTGTTTTCGCGCTATTCTGCTGTGGAATTAACGGCTTATTTCACATGGTTTGGAACGGTTCCTATGCTAATGTTCAGCCATGGCATTTTCGAAGCTGTAGCGGCCGCACCGGCAGCTTCAACATGGTCGGCGGTTTATCTTGGGGTTTTGCCATCGGCTTTTGCCTATATTACGTGGGCGATTGCTTTGAAAAACGCTCCCGCGAGCCTCGTTGCAAGCGGACTGTATATTAATCCGCTCTTGGCTATTTTCATTGCTTGGATTTGGCTAGGTGAAGTGCCTCACTCGATTGCCTTTTTCGGTGGAGTATTCATCATTGCCGGAGTAATTTTAGTAAACTTTTTTGGCCAGCGCAAAACAAAGATCAAAAGGAAACACGCTGCCGGTTAATAAGGATGCATCGGTTAAAAGAGGCTTGAACGGGCACGCAAATGGTCGAATCGTGCCCGTCACTTTTGACAAACTGGGCACCGGAAAGATTTTTTTGAAGAAACATCGTCTCTGATGATTATCGCCCCGCAGCGGTGACACGTTTCCCCCTCACGGTTGTAGACATTAAAATAAGGTTTAAATCCGCTTCCGGAAGCTAAGGCATATTACCATTCCTTTTTGCTTCCGAGTATATTCGGATAAATGACAATATGGCGTTTAACCATTCTGAAAATAAGGAATTGAAAAATAAATATAGCCATAAAATCAAATCGGGAGGGGAATCATGGCGCATTCTAATAAACCAATAAAGGGGAAGTTTAAAAAGAGTTTAAACTTATTAGATCTCACTTTTTTAGGCATTGGTTCCATAATCGGTTCCGGATGGCTGTATGCAGCACAGAATGGCGCAAATATGGCTGGGGCTTATGCATGGATATCATGGCTAATCGGGGCCTTTGTCATTATATTAATCGGCATGGTATATGCAGAGCTGGGTGCAGCAATGCCGCGAGCGGGCGGGTTTATTCGTTATCCCAATTATACCCATGGCACACTTGTCGGATATCTCATAGGCTTTAGTGCAATGCTTGCCTATTCAAGTGTTGTTGGGATTGAAGTTGAAGCGGTCAGAGGCTATGCCCAATCTTGGTGGCCGCAGCTTGGTCAACAGGATGGTTCTCCGACGGCTTTAGGGATGACTTTCCAAATAGCATTAATTACCTAGATTATTCATAGAAAATCCTCAATAAGACAGAAATGCTTACCCATCAAGCGATTTCGTCATACTATTACGCATCAAATAAATGAAAAAAG
>NZ_SLXK01000069.1 GCF_004341035.1 Scopulibacillus darangshiensis | reverse complement strand
TTTTTCATTTATTTGATGCGTAACAGATATTGTGAAATCGCTTGATGGATAAGCATTTTCCGTCTTATTAAGGATTTTCTATGAATAATCTAGGACAATGTTATTTTTTTATTCCTTTTAAAATTAAAGGACTACATTAAGTACACCTTTTCACAATCTTAGTTAAATATATTAAGTATACTTAAAATTTAATAACGATTAAATTGGTTGTTTCACACCTTTGAGCCATACAGTTTTGATAGTCAAAGTATCAGTTATCTTGGTTGTCGGATCGCCGTCTACCAGTACAAGGTCAGCACGCATACCTTCTGCAATACGGCCGCGATCATCAAGACAAAATCGACGGGCCGTTTTTGAGGTGGCTGATCTAAGTGCTTCTATAGGAGTAAACCCCGCCTTAACCAGCAATAACATTTCATGATGAACGCTGGCACCATGAGCAAGACCACCAAGATTCGGAACAGGGACCGGGGAGACATCCGTCCCGACCAGAATATCTACACCCGCATGGTGAAGATCCATCACATTATTAAAGCTATTCTCCATACTGCCTTGAGGAAAGGTATTAAAGCTGGAGTTTAAAATGTCAATCCATTCTGGACTTAATTTGGAATATACACGTGGATCATCCGCCAATTCCGCTGCCGAATTTCCAAGGATTGATGAGTTCAATACCAAGCATGGTACCAAGCATGGTGTAACAAATGCACCCGACTCAGCTATAGATTTCACCAACTTGGACGTTGATCCGGGTCTGTCGATAAACAAATGGCCCAAACCGTCCACTCCAATATTGATGGCAGCTTGGGAAGAATGAGCAGTCAGTACATGGGCAATGACGATTTTATCCAGCTTATGAGCTTCTTCCACAGCTGCTTTTAAAATGTCGTCACTTAAAACAGGCAGTCCAGGGGCGCCCATGACTGTACCTTCTTCAATCATGATTTTAATGAAGTCGGCTCCATTTTCAACTTGGGTATGCACATGCTTGATTGCTTCTTCCATAGTCGTCACTTGAGGAATTTCTTCGTGATCATGTGCGTATGCAGCCAGCATAGCCTCCCTCTCTTCCTTTGAAAGTTTTTCCAATTCTTTTAATACAAATTCAGGAATTTCATCCCCATCTGGCAGCAGTTCATCCGGATGACCGCCGGGAGCAGTGATCGCTGTACCAGTAGAACGAACGTCAGCGACATCAACCAAGTCTTTCAATTGGATCTCACGCCCTCTTTTTGTAAAATCACCGTTCATTTCGAGTTCGGTTGTAACACCAAATTTTAAAGCATCCCTTAGTCCACCTATAGAAGTGTGAACATGTGCATCAATCAAACCGGGCAATAATGTTGCATTTTCCGCATTGAAGATCGTTGCATTTGCTGGAATATCTTCGCCTACTGCAATAATTTTTTTCCCCTTTGATAACAATATTTCTTGCATCGATAACCTTTTCTCCATCGAAAATACGCACATTTGTAATCGCCGTAACTTTTTCCGGCGTAGAGTGATGAGTTTCGTTTGTCATTTTGATGTTCCTCCTTAGTTAAAAACAATTCATTTTGAATATTAACTATTAGGTAACTAATTGTCAATAGGCTAATTTTTATCATTGACAATCAAGTGGAAATTTTGTATAGTTTCTCTGTTGACAGTTAGTCCTCTAACTATTCAGCAGTTACATTAGGAGGTACAACCATGAAGTCCCGAAAAGATACAACCTATCTTGATTTGTTTCAAATTATCGGACTTAAGTTAAAAAAGAGAGCGGATGACAGCATAAAAGATTTGGGGTTAAACGCTCAGCAAGGAAAAATTATTGACTATATCTACAAGAATCAAGGGGAAGATTTAATTCAAAAGGATCTTGCGGATCGTTTCCATTTGCGCGGTGCCAGCATTACAAGCATGCTTCAAGGCCTTGAGAAAAAAGGATTGATCGAGCGCAAAATCCCGGCCAATAATGAACGGCAAAAAAATATTTATGTTTTGCCAAAAGCCGTTGAATTGATTGACTCCTTTAATCAATCCTTCCAAAAGGTGGAGGACGAAATCATTTCAGCCATTACCGAAGAGGAGCAGCAAACCTTAATAGAATTGTTGAACAAAGTCAATCAACATTTAAAATGAGCGTGACTAATGGAATCAAGGATAGCTGCAAGCTGCTGCTCGAAGGTCCGGGCATTTTGATCCCATATCGACCAAAATAGAACCTAATGGATGCTATGTATCCTTTCAAAATGGTGTGAATCTTAAAAAATTCTACTGTAATGAAGGGATATAAAATTGATATTGATGCTTTATTAGAATATAGAGTAACTGTAGGAAAACAAACACGACGAGTTATATCGACACCGCAACCAGGAAAAATCTAGTAGAAAAAAGGTGAGAAAGTGGATAAGGAATTTAAATTAGCTAGCCAACTATTAACTTTGCTTGATACTGAACAAAGATGGTTTACCTTAGCCGAAGTTGAAAAAAAATTAGGTATCTCAGATAAAACAATACGTAAGATAGTTGAGGAGATAAGCAAGCATTTACCACCTGCTCTAACAATTGAAGTTTCTAGAGGGAAGGGAATCTTTCTTCAACGTGATGGGCGAAGCAATACTGTTAATGAAGTGATTTCTATTATGTTCAGACAAACTATTTTTTATCGACTGATGAATTTATTGTTTACTAATGTTGGTCGATTCTCAGTGGAAGAACTTGCTGAAGCAATGTTTATGAGTTCCTCATCTTTGAAAAAACTGATTGCACAATTAAATAATAATGATCTGAAACCGTATAACTTACGCATTACTTATTCTTCACCTACAATAAAGGGGAATGAAATAAATATTCGGTATTTTTATTGGAAGTTATATTGCGATGCATACGAGTTTACGGGATGGCCCTTTGCGAAAATCAATTATACTTTTATAAATCAATTAATCACAAATATAGAGAATGAAGAAAATATTGTTTATTTTATCAATTCCAAAAGAAGTTTATCTTTTTTAGTTGCTATTGTTTTAGAAAGAGTTATTAAAGGGAAATGTATAAAAATTTCTGAAAAGGATTTCCCTTGGGAACAAGGTGTTTTTTATTTACCAGTGACAAATTTTGCAAAGAGGCTTGAACAAACGTTTTCCATTGAATTACCAAAAAGTGAAATATACTTTATGCAATCAATGTTTAGTCTTAGCCAATATAATTATTACGATGGATCAGAAACGGCACCGATTAAAGAAGTTGAATTACGCAAAAATAAAGAAGTATATCAAATGGTTAATCGGTTTTTAACGTTATTGGTAAAGGTTTATCCCAATATTGATATGAAAGAACGATTTATCTTGGAAATATATGAGTTCTTTGACAAGCTATTAATCGATAATGCAATTCCTGAATTGCTGTTGGTTTCAAAAAGTAATTTAACTACATATGTTCAAAAAGAGTGTCAGAAGATTAACCAAGAATTGCAAACTTGCATGCAAAAGTGGAATACAGCTTACCCTTCTGTATTGTATAATGACTTTCATTTAACAAAACTAACACTATTGGTTAGTTCGAGCTTACGTTATAAAAGTAAAAAAGCTTTCTTAGTAATCGGAGAAGAATTTTCAATCCGTCATTACATAGCGAATTTGATAAAAAAGGAAATTGGGGACCAGTTGATCATTAATACTTCAATAATGAAAGGGCTGACTGACGAAATTGTGCAGCAACATAATATTGATTTCGTCATAAGTAATTTTCCTGTTGCATTAAAGACAGTCCCAGTTGTTATTATTTCTACGATTCCATCTAAAAGAGATTTAGATAATATTCGTAAAGAATTGCTTTTGTAAGTTAATCAGAAAGTATAACTTTCTGACGCACATAAGTGCACTGGCTAGAGACGTAACATCCTGTTACAACGCCAGTACTAGCACGTCCTGTGCGTCGCAACTACGCCTTTGTCTTCGCCAAGGGCTCGCCAATCGGCGAGTTTTCTTTATTTTGGTCAATTTTCTTCGGTTCTCTACGTAAGAATTTGGTCTAGTTTGTTAGTATAAAAAAACGTATGCTCAAAGTAGCTTCATAAAAGCTACTTTTTTTTAGTTATTTAGGAAATGCTGGGGTATCCATCTTTTTAGTGGAAAATGGAAACGGTTTCTCTAGTTAACTTAAGTTTGGCATTAGTATGAGAAGGAGGAAAAGATATGAGTGTGCATTTAGGAGCAAAAAAAGGAGAAATAGCAGATCGTGTGTTGCTTCCAGGGGATCCTTTGCGTGCGAAATTTGTGGCAGAGCATTTTTTGGATGAAGCCTATTGTTATAACGAAGTAAGAGGGATGTATGGGTACACTGGATTATACAAAGGTTTGCCGATTTCCGTTCAAGGGACAGGGATGGGAAACCCATCGATGAGCATATATGCAACTGAATTGATAAATGATTATGGGGCTAAAAAATTGATTCGCATTGGGACATGTGGTGCTATGCAAAAAGAGCTTAATATCCGTGATATTATATTAGCCCAAGCGGTTTCCTCAGATAGCAATCTGACAGAGAAAATCTTTTATGGCTGTAATTATGCACCAACGGCAGATTTTTCATTGTTAATGAAAGCATACCAGCAAGCACAAAGTAAAAAAGTAAATGTTTTTGTAGGCAACATTTATAATTCAGATGAATTCTACCGTGAAACATTAGATAAGCTTCACAAGTTTATGGATTTCGGTGTATTAGCGGTAGAAATGGAAAGTACTGCCCTTTATACTTTAGCTGCTAAATATGGTGTAAAAGCATTATCTATTTTGACAGTAGGGAGTCAATTATTAACAAATGAACGCCTAACCCATAAAGAAAGTGAGCAATCCTTTAATGAAATGGTAGAAATAGCTCTTAATACAGTCATCGATGAGTAATTTATATGTAAAAGTGAATGGCACTGTTATTAATAACCAATGCAATAGCATCAATTCGTTTGATGGAGTCCGTTATTAAACAAAAGTACTTAATTGATAATGATCGTTATTTGCGTGCAGGATTTACGATTATCCCTTCATCAGCCGCCATTCATTTATCCCCGATAGTGGTAGCCATTTTAAATAATGGGTTAATTTGTGGAAGTCTTTAAAGCTATTATTCTATACCGAAAAAAATGGAACAAGCTTTTTAATCAACACTTTGGAGGGATATAAACATGCATTATATAATTTCTGTTGCTGGTCTGATTATTGTTCTCTTATTGGCATGGCTTGCGAGCAATGATAAGAAAAAGATTAAATATCGTCCAATCATTACAATGATTGTTATTCAAATTTTGTTAGGATTGATTTTACTAAAAACGAGTGTAGGGGAATTTTTAATTAAAGGTTTTGCGGACAGTTTTTCAAAATTGCTTGAATATGCCAACGAAGGTATTAATTTTGTCTTTGGTGGGATTGCCAACGAAGGGGCTCATACATTTTTCCTTTTTGTTTTGATGCCAATTGTTTTTATGTCAGCAATAATAGGGATTTTACAGCATTATAAAATACTGCCTTTTATTATAAGGTATATTGGTTTAGTACTGAGCAAAGTAAATGGAATGGGAAAATTAGAATCTTATAACGCTGTTGCAGCAGCAATTGTAGGGCAAAATGAAGTGTTTATTTCCGTAAAAAACCAACTTGGATTATTGCCTAAAAATCGTTTATATACATTGTGCGCGTCGGCGATGTCGACTGTGTCTATGTCAATTGTTGGTTCATATATGACCATGCTAGAACCTAGGTATGTAGTGGCAGCATTATTATTAAACTTATTTGGCGGTTTTATAGTTGCATCCATAATTAATCCGTATGAAGTTAAACCGGAAGAAGATATTGTTGATGTTCAGGATGAAGAAAAACAAACATTTTTTGAAATGCTGGGCGAATATATTATGGATGGTTTTAAGGTAGCTATAGTAGTCGGGGTAATGTTAGTTGGTTTTGTTGGGTTAATTGCTTTAATTAACGGAATATTCAGTGGTATATTCGGCATCTCGTTTCAAGGGATTTTAGGGTATGTCTTTGCGCCAATTGCTTTTCTTATGGGTGTACCATGGCATGAGGCTGTTAAAGCTGGCAGTATCATGGCGACAAAACTAGTTGCGAACGAATTTGTTGCCATGCTTGACTTTGTTAAGATACAGGGCAGTTTAAGTGAGCGTACAACAGCCATTGTATCAGTTTTTCTAATTTCATTTGCTAACTTTGGATCCATTGGTACAATCGTGGGTGCAGTTAAAGGATTGAATGAAAAACAAGGGAACGTTGTTGCCCGTTTCGGGTTAAAATTGTTATATGGTGCTACTCTTGTAAGCATTCTATCTGCAATAATCATCGGCATTGTATTTTAAGATATAAGATGGATTGTAAAAAAAAGGTCTTTTTGGAATATTACTGTCCCCTAGTAATTAAAGGATCTGAGGCACAAAAAAATGGGCATGAAAAAAGGCTCCCTGCACTTTACTTAAGCTATGATGAAAACCATAATGAACAATAGTGGACTTAATCAGGTAGTGGTGAATGGCTTGATGATGCCCCGTTTTTTTTGCGAATCTGAGCACACAGAAGAACAAAGCCAACAGACAATTTCTTATACTGTTGTATGAAATATTCAAAAGGGAAAACGAAATGATTCATTACGTGATGATCGAAGTAGAAGCATCTTACCATCATCGAGAAAATACGCTATATGACTGTTGCCAAAGACAAATGATTGAAGATTGGCAAAAATAGTTATGGTAATTGTTAAACCTCATTTGGATTCGTTACGCTGAACAGTACCATACCTTGAAACTATCAAAGATCTGAGAAAACCGCTATTGACAACAGTGAAATAGGGACTTATAATCATCTCTATCAAATTATAATTCTAAAAAAAGCATATAAGCATTGAAAAGGAGTAGTAAAAGGGAGCTCTAACGCGATAGAGATCTGTTCACAAGCTGAAAGAACAGACGTTATCCTCACTTTGAAGCCGCCTTTGAGCTTTGTTTTGGAAATGGCAAGAAAAAGCTGGAGTATAAAACAACGGTGTGGTCCACGTTATAGGGACCGAAGTTTATGTAGAACTTTATGAGTCTGTTTTTCGTAAGTTAAACAGAAAAGCTGAGTGGTACCGCGAATCCTCGCCTCGGTAATCAATAAATCGTGATCGGAACACGATTGTTGATTGTCAGGCGAGGTTTTTTTATTTGATACATGATAAGAACGCAATAAAAGCAAGTTGACAGGAAGACACTTAGGAGGAAATGTCATGACTAATTGGTTTCAGTTAGATAAAGAATACTTAATTTCTGCGTATCCCCGCACTTCGGTTGCCATAGCAGGTGGAAGAGGCTGCAGGCTATATGATGTCAATGGAAAGGAATATCTTGACCTATTCTCTGGTGTAGGGGTGAATCTATTAGGTTATGGTCACCCTGAAATTATAAAGGCTGCCAGCGACCAAGTCGAAAAGTGCTTACATCTTCCTTTTCACTTTTTAAATCCGGTGGCTATTGAATATGCAAAAAAAATAGTTGATCATTCATTAAAGGATGGGAAAGTGTTTTATACAACATCTGGTGCAGAGGCGACGGAAGCGACATTGAAGCTGGTTCACAAATACGGAAATATAACAAATGAACAACGTCATGGCATTGTTGTTCTCGGGGGAAGTTTTCATGGACGTACATTGGGTGCTCTTCACTTTACTAGACAGGAAGGCATATATCAGGATTTTCCCCATACAGCGATTCCTGTTTATGAAGTGGAACGTGAAGACTTGGAAGGGCTTGAAAGAACAATTCGTACGAAAAATCCCCTGGCCATCATGTTAGAGCCTGTATCAGGAAGCGGCGGAATCTATCCTTTGTCCAGCGGATATTTAAAAAGCGTCGAACGATTATGCCGGCAGTATAATATGCTTTTTATCGTGGATGAAGTTCAAAGCGGTATGGGCAGAACAGGCAAGTTGTTTGCTTATCAACATTCTGATGTTACACCGGACATTATTCAATTCGGCAAAGGAGCAGGAGGAGGTATACCTTTTGGAGGAATTATCGCTGGTGCGCGTCTTTATGACATGTTTTCACCCGGGGACCATGGAACTACATTTGCACACCCGCCAATCAGTACGGCTTTAGGATTAACAGTATTAAAAACATTAATTGATGATGGTTTAATGCAGAAATCTTATGATACGTCCTTATATTTAAACGAGCAGCTTCAAAAAGTCCGGAGAGAAAACCCTTATTTTATCGAAGAAGTACGTCATTGCGGCATGATGTTCGGAATCAGTATTCATGATACAAATGAAAACGTGAAAAAATTTCAGTTAGACTTGCTAGAAAAGGGAATGTTAGTTGATGTCACACAAGGGAATATTATTCGTCTTCTCCCTCCTCTTATCATAGCAAAAGAAGAAATCGATCAGTTTATCGATCAATTTCTTGCCTGTATGCCACAACCGCTTACCATGGCAGGTGGAGTGTGATAGAGGAAAAAAAGATTATGCTAGTGTTTCTGTTGCATAAATTGGAGGACAGAATATGACAGTTGGAAGTACTCCTTGAAAAGGTTAAGATCTTTTTCTTCACTGACCGCTTTTGTCAGGGTAGACGCTTTAAAATAAAAGGGACAACTAATTAAGGAGGCGACCAATAATGGTCATGACATTGGAGCAATTTCGCGAAATTTTGGGTGGGAATCGTCGCTTAACCATTCGAACAATTGAGGCTTTTCCTGAAGATAAGTTATTCACCTTTGCACCGATCGAACCGCTGCGGTCATTCTCAAAAATGATTTTAGAGATACTGGATATTGAACGCGGATATACGCGCGGTATCGCTCTCGGTGAATGGGAATATAGCCAGCCTTTTGCTGGTGTTTCGACTAAAGCGGAACTTTTGGACAGTTGTCACGAAACAAAGGAGGATGTACAAAAATGGTGGCCAAAGATCACCGAGGAACGGTTGCACACCGTAGAAAAAGATCCTTTTTTTGGTGGCGAAATGAGTCATTTCGAACGCCTGCATTATGCGTTGGAAAATGAAATCCACCATCGGGGCCAAGGTTTTATTTACCTGCGGTCGCTTGGGATTGAACCGCCGGCGTTTTGGGAGAGATAATAAAAAGGGACAACAGAATCGGACGCTTTAATTGAGTAAAAAGAGAATACATATCAGCCTATGTAAAATATGTATTCTCCTATATTTTAAAGGATTTTTTTAGGTCTTGATAAATTTTGCACGTATAAATAGTCCATTCATGCACTTTTATAGCATTTATGTATTTTGGATAAAATAGGAGGATTTAGATATTTTATGGCGAATAATATTTTATAAGCCAAAACGGGAGAGGAGGAATGAGCATGAAAAAGTTTAAAATAAGTGTCATGGCATTGGTAGCTGCGTTGTTGGTCCCTTCTTCTGCATTTGCAAGCAGCGGCTGGGATTACTTAGGAGAAGAAACTCTTTATTCTAATGGTGCTGAAAGTCATGTGTATGCTTCTACAGGTGGAGATTATATGATTTGTCGGGATGCTTATGTGGGTCCAGCTGGTGCGTTAAAAGTTGAATTATGGGAGTACGATCCTGAAAGTTATAATGATTATGTAGGAACAAGGTATATAAAACGAGGCGAGTGTGGAGTATTTCGCGGTATTGGCAACTTTGTTGATGGAGGAAATGAAGCGGAATTTTTTGCAAAGTCAAGAACTAGCAGTAATATGCACTTAATCTTTTATGATTAATTCACTTACTGAATAAAAAAAGGACCTAGGATTTGATTCTTAAAGAAAGTTGCAGTTTTGATACCTTTAAAGAGAATTCTAAGTGAGTATTTTTAAAACGGAATGTTCATTAAAAAGATAAGAATCCATTTTGATTAATCTTTATTTAAAATGGATTCTTTTTTTGTGTCGTTGAATATAGGTATGTTTCTGGGTCTCTCACGACCCGGCGGTTGTTCCCCCAATTTTTGAATAAAAGAAGGGACCTGCCGTAAATAAATCGAATTAATAATATGGTTGCCCGGTAAGTTTTGAAAATAAACGTTTAAAATGAGGGATACGGATTGAAAATTGACATTGCTGTCTTTGGATCACAAAAATTTTTAGATCAGCTCGATGATCTTTCGGATAACAAGGAGGTAAATTTAATTTATTTTCCTTATGACCATCCAAGTGGGGTAACTGAAAGTCTCCCAAAGGCTGCCAACTGTGATGGGTGGTTGTTCGCTGGTATGATGCCTTATGAATATGCTAAGTCTTATCGCTACAAGGTTGATATACCTAGTGTTAAAGTGCCAATTAATGAACTTACTTTTTCTTATTCCTTTCTGCATATCATCAATAATCTTGGTATTGCCCTAAATGACATTTCCATTGATACACCGGACAAGTCAATATTATTTTCGGTAACGGATGAAGCGCAAATGAACGGGAAAATAAACTACGCCTATGAATTAACAACTGACAGCGCGACAAAGTACCAACAAATCCAATCACTTTACCATTATCATCATTCTTTATGGAAACAAGGAGGAACAAAACTGGCGCTGACTTGTGTCCATACGGTCTATGATAAGCTGCAATCGGAAGGTGTCCCGTCAATGTATGTTATTGACCCATCAAAGAATATTATTGATACACTAGATCAAATCATATCACAGGTCCAGCTAAAACAAAAACAAGGATCACAGATGGCGTCAGGAATGATCGACATAAGTCCCACAAATGAAAAATTTGATCTAAAATCATTTATAGAAACATTCTCACGTGAAAACAATATAGACATTCAATATAAAAATAATGAATTTATGCTCTATAGCACAAGGGGAACAATTGAACTAATAACCAAAAAATTCCGAGAACCGCTTTTTACAAATAATGAAATAACTTACTCTGTTGGGATTGGCTTTGGGAATCATCTTCAGGAAGCAATAAAACACGCAAATATAGCCTTTGACTTATCGAAAAAAAGTGCAAAAGCCGGGCTTTCAGAAACGTTTATCGTTAGTGATGAGCAAAAAATTATAGGTCCGCTTGAACATATCAAAAGTGACATGACATACGAAACCCAGCTTAAATCAGAGGATCTAGATGTTATCGACATTTCTAAGACCGCGGGGATTAGTGTTTTAACTGTAAATAAATTATTGCATTTCCTAGAATTAAGAAACAATCAGGCATTTACTTCAAATGATTGGTCAGTCTACTTTAATGTAAGTAAACGCACCGGGGAACGTGTCATCAAAAGGCTTTTTGATTCAGGTTATTTAATCATCGCCGGTGAAGAGCAACCGCACCTCAATGGCCGTCCGCGAACGTTATATAATTGGAATCACAATTTTTAGAATATTGTTGACAAACGATTCACTATAGACTATTTTAGTAGTGAGTTATTATTTATAGTCAGTTAACGACTATATAACGACATCACTTAGGAGGTTAGTTATGAATCTTGCAACGTCGCCTTCCACGAACGAGAAAAAGCGGCATCTGAAAGTTCCCCATGTCTTTGTTATTTTGTTTTGCATTATTGTTTTGGCTGCAATAGTAACTTATCTAGTCCCTGCCGGAGAATATAAAAGAATAACCAAAGACGGGGCAACGCTTGTTGTCGATGGCACTTATCAAGTTGTATCGTCGTCTCCTGCAAAATTTATGGATATTTTTAAATCGATTCATCAAGGGATGATCGATTCAGCGGGTATTATTTTTTATATTTTTATTGTTGGCGGATCCTTTGGTATTTTCCGTGCAACAGGTGCAATCCAAGGAGCGGTAGGAAGCATTGCCAACAAAATCAAACCTGAAATATTCATAGTCTAATGTCGATGTCCCAAGAAATTGGGTTATATCAGGGTTTTCAATGCCATAACTTTCACCTAAAAAATGAAAGG
>NZ_SLXK01000068.1 GCF_004341035.1 Scopulibacillus darangshiensis | reverse complement strand
ATGACAAAAAATAAAATTAAAAAATCCCGGAAACATCAATGGTATGAATGCCTCCGGGATTTTAGTTTGTTAGATGTGCTGCAAAAGTAGGGTGGCGTTTCGTTAGTTATTCAACTTGAAACGCCATTTTTCGATAAGGATTGAAATTTCAAGTGAAAAGTCTTATAATAATGATTGTGTTTTATTAACGTAAACATTTGATGAATGGATTGTAAATATAAAATATGAATAAATTATTGTTCTAAGGGTGTTGAGGGATTAGATTAATTTTCGAACACTCAACTAAGGAGAGATTGCAATGAAGAAAGTGATAACATACGGTACATTTGATCTGTTGCACTGGGGTCATATTAATCTCTTAAAGCGTGCCAAGGATTTGGGAGATTACTTGATTGTTGGCCTTTCTGCTGATGAATTTAATGCTATTAAGCACAAAGAGGCTTATCATAGCTATGAAAATAGAAAGTTAATCCTAGAAGCGATTAAATATGTTGATGAAGTCATTCCTGAAAAATCATGGGACCAAAAGGTAAAAGATGTTGTTGAGAATAAAGTTGATATCTTTGTAATGGGTGATGATTGGAAAGGTGAATTTGACTTCCTTAAAGATTATTGTGACGTTGTGTATCTCCCACGAACTGAAGGCGTATCGACAACGAAAATAAAAGAAGATTTATTCTCGGTGAATAATGGCTAGAGAATTGCTGATTATGCTGTATCTTTTTGTATTTAAGATACAGTTTAATCTTTGTAAGATGCTTCCATTACAGTCGAAAGTCACATTCGTTGTGTCGTTCGGGGAGAACAACAAGTTTATTTATGAAGAGATGAAGCGTCAGGGAATAACTGATGACGTTGTCTTTTTATGCAAAGGATCTTGCAAAAAAGACTTCGAAGCAAGAGGAAGTCATGTTATCGATTTTGAAACTTTAAACCTTTTAGATATGTGGAGAGGGATTTATCATTTAGCGACCTCTCGAACCGTTTTTGTCGATAATTACTACGGATTCTTATCCGTAACGGATTTTAAAGAAGACGTTCAATGTATCCAGATTTGGCATGCTGCCGGAGCGATCAAGAAATTCGGCTTGGAGGATGCAGCGGCTAGCGGACGAAGCAAAAAAGCCCAGGAACGTTTTTTGCGTGTGTATAAAAAATTTGATAAGATCGTTGTCGGTTCGGATGCTCTGGCGAATGTTTTTATGAAAGCTTTTAATATTTCTGCCGGAAATGTTGTGAAAACAGGAATTCCACGGACCGATCTTTTTTTTGATAAAAATGCCGCAAGAGAAATTGCAGCGGGGTTAGCAATCAACAGTAAAATCATGAAAGAAAAAAAGGTTATTTTATATGCACCGACATTCAGAGATACCGAACTGTCTGCATTTAACCTAAAACTCGATTTGGATCTTATGCAGAAAGAACTTGGTGAGGACTACGTCCTTTTCCTTAAGGTTCACCCTGCGGTTAAAACGAAATTGAATTACGAACAAGAATTTCCCGGATTTGTCTACGATTACTCAGACTATGGGAACATCAATGAGCTTTTGCTCATTACTGACATATTGATAACCGATTATTCATCTATTCCCTATGAATTTGCCCTATTAAATAGGCCTATGATTTTCTTTCCTTACGATTTGGAAGATTACAAGAAAGAAAGGGGCTTATGGGATGATTATGAATCGCTAGTTCCGGGTCCTGTCGTGTATACAACAGGTGACATAGTGGATAAAATAAAGAAACAAGCATTTGATCTGTCACAAATCGAAGCATTTTCAGGAAAATGGAATCAATATTCTAAAGGACATTCCAGTGAAAATTTAGTTGGGCTGCTTTTTAAAGACCATATTTCCATTGAAGAACAGCAATCAAGAGCTTTATAGACATCGAATAATAGTCCTAGTTTACAATAGCGAAGGGTAGAAATATAATAATGAGCCTATTCTCTAAGATAACAGATTTAAGTCTTACCAAAAGAGCTTATAAAGCCGTATTTAAAATTGTAGCTATGCTGCCTGCAAAGAAAAAGTTAGTCATGTTTGAAAGCTATCTGGGAAAACAATACAGCTGTAATCCTAGAGCGTTATATGAGTATTTACAAGAAAACCATCCTGAGTACCAGTTGGTATGGTCCGTAGATCCGCGCTATAAAGAACAGTTTGAGAAGCGGAATCTCCCCTATGCCAAAAGGTTCTCAGTTCGATGGTTATTTCTTATGGCCAGCGCCCGTTATTGGGTGACAAACAGCCGGATGCCATTATGGATCCCAAAACCAGCTCACACCATATATCTGCAAACATGGCATGGCACACCGCTAAAAAGGCTAGCTTCGGATATGAAGGAAGTCCACATGCCTGGGACAACTACCGAAGACTATAAGCGGAATTTTTATAAAGAATCCCGAAATTGGGACTATTTGATTTCGCCCAATGCTTATTCGTCTGAGATATTCCATCGGGCCTTTCAATTTGATAAAATGATGATTGAGTCTGGTTATCCTAGAAATGATTTTCTTCATAACAGCAATGATCAAGAAAGCATAGACCGGCTCAAAAAGGATATGGGTCTCCCTTTAAATAAGAAGGTTATTCTATATGCACCGACATGGCGAGATGATCAATTTTACGAGAAAGGCCGCTATAAATTCGATCTTGACCTTGATTTGAACGAAATGAAAGAAAAGCTTGGGGACAAGTATATCGTTATTCTTAGAATGCACTATCTTGTAGCAGAGAATTTTGATTTGTCACCTTACGAGGGATTTGCCTATGACTTTTCAAAGCATGAGGATATACGTGAGCTCTATCTGATTTCAGATCTTCTAATTACAGACTATTCATCGGTATTCTTTGATTATGCGAATTTAAAACGCCCGATGATTTTTTACGTCTATGATATTGACAGCTACCGTGATAAGCTGCGCGGCTTTTATTTTGATTTTGAAGAAAAGGCGCCAGGCCCTTTGGTTAAAACAACAGAAGGTGTTATTAAATCCATTAGTGACATTGAACACAACGATTTCCAGGTTTCACCGGCGTTTGATCGGTTTTATCAACGCTTTTGTTATTTAGAAGATGGAAAGGCATCGGAGCGGGGTGTAAATGAAGTCTTTTCAGGAAGGACCAGGAGATGAAGTCAGCACTAACCATCATTAAAGAACAAATTAAAAGCTTTTATCTAATTAGAAGGTTATCTGTATATGAACTGAAAAGTGCAAACAGCAATAATTACTTGGGGATACTATGGGAAATCATCAACCCTATGATTCAAATCACTATATATTGGTTTGTGTTTGGATTTGTATTAAGCTCCCGCCCACCGGTAGACGGTGTGGAGTATATATATTGGATGATATCAGGTTTTGTTGTTTGGTATTTTATCAATCAAGCGGTTCTTCAAGGAACAAAGTCGATTTTTTCGCGAATACGGTTTATTTCTAAGATGAGCTTTCCGATGAGTGCCATTCCGTCATATATCATTTTCGCCAAGTTTTATCAGCATTTAATGCTGCTTGCTGTTGTATTTGTTATTTTGCAATTCACAGGTTTTCCTGTATCCATTTATTTTATCCAAATGCCCTATTTTATGTTTGCGACATTGGTGCTGTTGTTGGCACTTACCTTGATCACGTCAGCTCTTGCAACGATTGTCCGCGACATTAACATGCTTGTTCCAGCGGTCATGAGAATGATGATTTATATGACACCCATTTTATGGCCGCTTAGCCGTATAGGTGAGGAACATATATTGATACAGAAACTGTTAATGTTAAACCCATTTTATTACGTAGTAGAAGGTTATCGGTCGGCACTTTTGGGGAAATCAGGGTGGTATTTGATCGATCATGCCGGTTATACACTATATTTCTGGGTGGTAGTCATTGTGCTGTTATCAATCGGTTCCGCGATTCATTTGAAATTCAGGGATCATTTTGTGGATTATCTATAAGTCCGTTGTCTGATTTAATGTTAAAGAATTATAAAACAAAAATTTATAATTTAATTTGCCCTCCTTCCATGCTGGAAGGAGGGCGTTTCTTTGTCTCTTACATTGAATTTTGTATTTTATGTGATAGTGCAAATGTCACACCCTAAGGTAATAAGATTAAAACGAAATTAATATAATTGGCTAATGAAAATAAGATGCCATAAGGTTGGAGACTATATATATAAAACACCTAATTTGGGGTGAGAGAGTAAATGAGCATGTTGTATAAGACACTATCTAAGATTAAGAAAAAAATTTTCAGAGAACAGCCGCAAAAAAAGAAAAAATACCAGCTTGTTCTAAAGCAAACAGATGACCAATTATATATTGAAGGCAAGTTAGGTGATGAGTCTTTTCTAGCAAGTGAAATTTGGCTGATGGGAAAAGAAAGTGAAAAGATGATTATGGCTGCTGAGTCGCAACCTTCTTCAAGCTTTCAATTTAAAATTGACCTTTCATCCATTCAAGACTTTCATGATTCAAATGAAGGTCATGAAGAGACTTACTTTTTTTATTTAAAATGGCGGGTACCAAGAGAAAAGGTAAGCTCAAATAATCTTGATAAATTGACTGAGAAGGCTAAATTGATTTCAAGAAATGATGGCGGGTTTGATTTAGAATACCTAGTACGATTAGGCAGATTTCAATATACGGAAACAGAGGGCTTAGAAACAATAGATATGAATGGCAATAAGGCCATTGTGTATATTTCAAAAAAGGGGAATATCTCGCTTGCATACAATAAGGAGCTTAACCCTAATGTTAAAACACAAATCGATCGTTTGAAAATAAAAAAGGAACGGTTAATCATTGAGGGCAAGTTATATACGAAGCATTCAATGGTCAAAGAGTCACAAATTTTGTTGTCAGGCAGGGATACAGGAACCGCCGCATTGGTTCCGGTTTCACTCCAGCATCTAAAAGAGGAAGTCGTGAAAAAGTACGGTCTTAACCGTTATGCTTTTCAAGCTCAAATGGATTTATCCGACGTCTTTGCGGCTAATCAATTGACTCAAGATGTGTATGATTTGTACTGTCACTTTCATTTGCACGACCAAACCGAACCGACATGGGTGAAGCTTGGAAAACCAAGATTTAAGGCCCGATACTTTATGAAAGACGGCTATGCTGACTTAGGAAAAGATATTGCCGTCATTTCTCCCTATTTTACTTTTAAACAAAAAAATTTGGCGCTCCAGGTTGAAGAATTCGAAAGGGATGCGTTCAAATTCCTTCAGAAGGCCAAAAGGTGGGCTTGGCTGATAAGGCCATTTTATAAAAATAAGGATATCTGGCTTATTGGTGAACGGTCTTACAAAGCACAGGATACGGGCTTTCATTTCTTTAAATACATGAGGGAAAACCATCCTGCCAAAAATGTCTTCTATGTTATTGAAGAGGATTCGCCTGAAAGGGAAAATGTTGAGCCATATGGCAATGTTGTCCTTTACAAATCTAAGCGGCATATTTGGTTAACCTTGATGGCCACCAGGGCGATAGGCTCACATCACCCTGACTATCTGTACCCGATTCGATCTAAGGCATTTAAAAAAGCTGTCAAAGCAACAAAGGTATTCCTTCAGCATGGTGTGATGGGGACAAAGAATATGGTTGCGAATTATGGTAAAACCGCACCGGGCTTTGACACTGATTTATTTCTTGTAAGTTCAGATTTTGAAAAACAGATGATTGTCAGTGACTTTGGCTATGATGCTAACGAGGTAAAAGTCACCGGGCTCTCTAGATTTGATAATTTGCTTAAGGATGACGAGGATACGAAACGGCAATTACTTATTATACCTACATGGCGAGATTGGATTGTAACCGATGAAGCCTTTCTAGAAAGTGATTATTTCATCCGATACAAGGAATTAATCTTCGATGAAAAATTGCACAGATTAGCTACGGAGCAAAATTTTGAAATTCTATTATGTCTTCATCCAAATATGCAGAAGTTTACACACTTCTTTTCTGATGCACCAGTCAGAATCATTAATCAAGGGGATGTGGATGTTCAGCGTCTCTTGAAAGAAAGTGCCATGATGATCACGGATTATTCGAGTGTTGGCTTTGATTTTAGCTTTCTGCACAAACCGATTATTTACTATCAGTTTGACCGTGACCGCTTTATTGGCAAGAGGCCTTCCCATCTTGATTTAGATAATGATTTACCTGGGGACATTGTATATGAAGAGGATGACATCATCCCTTTAGTTGAAGATTACGCAAAAAAGGATTTCCGAATGAAGGAAATATATAAAATCAGAACAGAAAAGTTTATGACATACAGGGATCAAAAATCATCCGAGAGAATTTATCAGGCAATTAAGGGCTTTAAAGTAAATAAGCCATGGTATAAAGTCATGGCAGAGGATGAATTGGCAAGAAAGGTGTTCCAGCGCTTTCGAAAAAGCAGATGGTATTTTCCTGCTATGAAGTTAGGGTATAACATAGGCAGAAGGGCTCTCACAATTGACAACAACCTCATTGTTTTTGAAAGCGGGGTAGGCAAACAGTACGCTGACAGTCCTCGTTATATTTATGAGGAGATCCTTAAACGGAATTTGGATTATAATATCGTTTGGGTCTGCAATAAAAAAATCCGCTTTTATGATGAAAATACGAAGCGTATCAAACGTTTGAGCCCATATTATTATTTTTATTTGGCAAAAGCTCGCTATTGGGTAAATAACCAAAACTTCCCGACTTATTTAAAGAAACGGGAGGGAACAACATATGTCCAAACGTGGCACGGGACGCCTTTGAAGAAGATGCTCTTTGATATCGAGACGGTCCATGGACGCAGTGATGATTATGTTGAAAGGGTTCACCAAGCGACAAAGACCTGGGATTATTTGATTTCACCGAGTTCTTATGCGACAAATGCTTTTAGAAGCGCATTTAGGTATAAAGGTGATATCCTTGAAATCGGCTATCCAAGAAATGATTTATTTTATAAACTGGATAAAGAGACAATTGCGAATGGAGTACGCCGTAAATTGAAGATTCCAGAAGGCAAGAAAGTGATCTTATATGCTCCGACTTTCCGAGACAATCAGAAGAAAAAGAATAAGTTTGTGTTTGACATTAACCTGGATTTTGAACAAATGAAAGAACAGCTCGGTGAAGATTATGTGTTGCTTCTTCGCATGCATGTTGTCGTGAAGAATAAGGTTAAAATCCCTGAGGAATACCGTGATTTCGTTTATAATGTCTCAAATTATCCAGATATTCAGGAGCTGTATCTCATATCAGACATCCTGGTTACTGACTATTCATCAGTTATGTTTGACTTTGCTAACCTCAAAAGACCGATGTTGTTTTACACTTACGACTTTGAGGAGTATCGGGATGATCTGCGGGGCTTTTATATGGATTTTGAAAATGAAGCTCCAGGGCCTTTGCTTAGTGACTCCAACGAGCTGATTGATGCAATCGAAAATGTAGATGAGATTAAAACCTCATATCAGCCTAAATATGATGCCTTCCATCAAAAATATTGCGGCTTAGAAGATGGAAAGGCAACAGACCGGTTGATTGATCATGTTTTTAATAATGGAAAGCCTAGGATTTCAGCATCGCAATGACATTGTTAAAACAAATCCACAAATTATTGAAACCCCTCTCCATCAGAAGAGGGGTTTTTATCTTCGCTATTTTAAATAATCCCTTTCCCGCTCCCGCCGCCAGCTTCATACCTCTGCATGGCTTTCTTGACGCGCTCCTCGACGCTTTCGTAAATGTCCTCGAGCGAGATGATGCGGCCTTTGTCATCTTTGAAGGTGATGTGATGACGGCCAAAGTGGATCGGTGAGTCGATGCCGGCGGCTGCAGACATCCGGAATAGGCCGCGTCTGAGTGTGATCAGATAGTTGGTGACGCGGAATTTCTTTTCGTCAATGACCAATGCCTTCTGCAAGTTCGGGTCGGTGGTGGCAACACCGACAGGGCAGGCGTTGGAATGGCATTTGAGCGCCTGAATACAGCCGACGGTGATCATGAAGCCGCGGGCGATGTTGACGAGATCGGCGCCCATGGCTAGGGCGACGGCGACGCGGTCGGGTGTAAAGAGTTTTCCAGACGAAATGATTTTTACCCTGTCGCGGACACCGAATTGACGCAAGGTCGTATCAAGAATCGGCAAGGCGGATTTGATCGGCAGGCCGACACTGTCCATAAGCTCTTGATAGGATGCCCCTGTTCCGCCCTCACCGCCGTCAACGGTGATGAAGTCTGGACCATTGCCGGTTTCTTTCATATGTTTGGCGAGCTGGATAGCAGTATCATTGCTGCCGATGACGATTTTCATGCCGACGGGCTTTCCTGTTGCTTGGCGAATCTTATCCATGAACGCAAACATTTCCGGAACGGTATTAAATTCATTAAAGCGGTTCGGGCTGTCAATGGATTTATGAGCTTCAACCTTACGAATCTCAGCGATTTCCTCCGTTACTTTTTCACCGTCGATGTGGCCGCCGCGCGCCTTGGCTCCTTGAGCAAGCTTCAGCTCAAAGCACTTTATTTCAGGGATCTCACTTTTTCGCTTCAACTCATCCCAGTCGAAGTTGCCATCCTGATCTCGGACACCGAACAATCCAGGGCCGATCTGCATAATGATATCTACGCCGCCTTTTAAGTGATAGGGAGAGAGTCCGCCTTCACCTGTATTCATCCAAGTGCCTTTGGCCATCCCTAAGCCTTCGGACAGCGCGGTAATGGCCTTGTTGCCAAGGGAGCCAAAGCTCATGGCTGACATGCCAATCAGACTTCTGACTTTAAATGGGTGCGGCAGGTTTGGACCGATGACAACGGCATCTTCTTCATCTAGAAGATAGGCAAGGGTGAGTTCTTCCTTAAAGTGCTCTTGACGTTGTGTGAACAGAGTATCTCTTGTCAGAACGTATTTCTTGGTTTCTACTTTTGTTTCACGATCCATTCGAAGTTCTTCCATTTGCAGCGGGAACATATCATTCCTGACATAAAAGCCTTCTTCCTCAAAGTCCCTTCTTGAGCCGAAGCCTCCGACATCACGCTTGTATTTTCCCCCTTTAACAATATGCTGGTAGTCATCGCGGGAAAAGGGTTTGCCTTCCGTGTCATTATTATAAAGATACTGCCGTAATTCAGGACCGATTTTTTCTAAAAAGTAACGCACCCTTCCAAGGACGGGGTAATTTCTCAGCACGGGATGCTCATCCTGTGTCCGGTCTTTGTTAAATAGAATTAAAAAAATGATTAAACCGACAATGATAGCCAGAACAAGCACGATAAATCCTATTACCGTTAAATAATTCGCTATGTTTAATTGCATAGTGCTTTCCTCCTATGTAGGATTTTCTGATCCGTTTCCCGGATCGCTTCACTTACCGTTATTTTTCACAAAATAACCGGGACTATACCATTTAGGAAAAAATTCGCCTGTTTGAAGATGATGTGTTAAGATGTAACTAACGACCGTTAGTTAGGGTGATTGTGATGGAAACCAAGGACAAAATTAAATCAATATCACTGAAAATGTTTGCTGAACGAGGGTTTGAAGGGACGTCCTTAGCACAAATCGCTGCTGGCGTCGGTATCAAAAAGCCATCGCTTTATAACTATTACAGTGGAAAAGAAGAATTATTTTGGGCTGTATTTCAGGGTGTGCTTTGGGATTATGTAGCCCACATTGAAGAGCGATATGCCAACCTGCAGGAGCATACAGTTGAAACAACACTGCGGGAGCTTCTTTACTGCACTTGCAAGTATTATTGGGAGCATGAAGACGAGTCAGCACTGTTGAAACGAGTCATGCTGTTTCCTTATCCGCCTTTGGAGGAAAAAGTCCGGTCGGAGTTTTTGGTGTCAGAAGAGGCGACAACGCGGATTTTGAAGGAAGTTTTTCAAAAGGGGATGGATGAGGGAGTGATTAAGGAGCGAGAGCTGGTCGATTTGCTTGCAACCTTTTATTGTCTCATTGATGGCCTGTTCGTGCAGATGTTTTATTACCCGAAGCAGCATTTTGAAAGCAAGCTGGAGAGCGCCTGGAGGATTTTTTGGTCGGGGATCCAGCTGACATAGAGCGGAAAGAAGATGGGGGAGCGAGGAATTATGACATTTCTTTTAATGTATAAATGGGTGATTTTAATTTGTCTTGAGGTGCTTGCTTGGTTATCGACATTCTTCATGTTCTATGCACGGTATGGACTAAAGTCAAATAAGCTGTTCAAGCTTGGCGTCTTTTTAACGGTCTTGACCGGAGTCATCCCTCAGGTTACTCTTGGCATCATTAACTTTGCGTCGACACGGGAAGTGGACGTCTTTACTATTGTTCTCGTTATTATCATTATCTATGGCTTAACGTTCGGGAAGAAAGAAGTGAAGAAGCTGGATAAATGGGTGCAAAGGAAATTTGTCGGGAAAAAAGAAGGGGAGCCGCATGAATAGTATCAAAAAATTGAAACCCTTAATATGTGAGATCGTATAAATAAACAAAGAATAACTTTTTGTCATTTGGAGGAGCCTGTCACCAAGGGATAACTATATCCTTTTGGAGACAGGTTCCTTTTGCATTTTTTCGATTGGTGAAAAGTTAAAAAGAAAAGGTGGGGTTTTACATGTTAATCCTTCAATTAGCTATTATTTTAATTGCTTCGAAAATCGCGGGGGACATCAGCGTAAAATTAGGGCAGCCTTCAGTACTCGGCAAGCTGCTGATTGGCATTGTGCTCGGACCATCGGTTTTGGGGTTAGTGACCGATACGACAACCCTTGCCGAATTCAGCCAAATCGGTGTTATCCTGCTCATGTTTATTGCTGGATTGGAAACAGATATTGATGAATTTAAAAGAACCGGGAAGGCTTCTGCTTTTGTAGGGATCGGGGGCATTATCGTTCCCCTTGTTCTAGGCTATGCGGCCGGGTTGATGCTGAACTTAACGACGATCGAATCTTGGTTTTTGGGCTTATTGCTTTCGGCTACGAGTGTCAGTATTTCTGTCCAAGCACTAAAAGAAATGAATAAATTAAAATCTCGTGAAGGGACAACCATTTTGGGGGCAGCCGTTATCGATGATATTATCGTGATCCTAGCATTAGCCTTTTTAATGAGTATGGCCGGGGGAGATGTCAATTTAGGTGTGGTTGTATTAAAGAAAGTGCTGTTTTTTGCAGGTGCTATTATTGTAGGCTGGAAGGTTGTCCCCTGGATATTAAAAAAGTTTGCACCGTTAAAAGTAACTGAATCGCTTGTTTCGGCTGCATTGATTATCTGTTTTGTCTATGCCTACTTAGCGGAATTCACCGGAGTGGCGGCAATTATCGGGGCGTATATAGCCGGTGTTGCCATCAGTTTAACCGATTACAAACATGACGTGTTTGAAAAGGTTGAGACCATTAGTTATTCTATTTTTGTCCCTGTGTTCTTTACCTCAATTGGTGTCACAGCCGAGTTCGGCGGTATTACCGACCATCTAGTCCTTATCGTGATATTATCCATCTTAGCTATTTTAACGAAATTAATCGGAGCATCAGCTGGAGCAAAATTTGCAGGATTCTCTTGGAATAGCTCATTAGGCATAGGGTCGGCGATGGTATCCCGTGGTGAAGTCGCCTTAATTATTGCAGCGATTGGACTAGAATCAAAATTATTAAGTCAAGATATGTTTGCCGTCATTGTTGTCGTCGTTCTTGTGACTACAATCGTCACCCCGCCAATGATGAAATCGTTTTTGGTCAAAAAATCAAAAAGCCATGGGTAGGAACTTGACATGGAACCAAATGGTTTTATATAATAAAAGCGAAACCTTTTGGTGTTATATTATTTGGTATTATGGAGGAATTAAAATGGACCAAAATAAAATGCCTGATATTCAGCATACGGTAACGGTTAATGCACCGATTCAAAAAGTATGGGAAGCGGTGGCCACCTCAGAAGGGATCGCCGCCTGGTTTATGCCGAATGATTTTCAGCCTGAAGAGGGCTTCGAGTTTCATTTAAATGCTGGTCCTTTTGGCATGTCACCTTGCAAAGTTACTGAAATTGATCCGCCGAACCGCCTTTCTTTTAAATGGGGAAAAGACTGGAAGGTGACATTTGAGTTAGCCGAGAAGGATGGTCAAACTGAGTTCACGCTGATTCATTCCGGCTGGGATGCTGACAAAATTACTGAGTTCGATGAAGCGCATACGCTTGTACGCGGACGGATGGACCACGGCTGGGCTGGGCTGGTTAAAAAGCTTGCCGAATATGTTAGGGCTTAGGAAGTGGCGGCTTCCGCGGAAAAGCATGATGTGTTCCAAGCTATCGCCGACCCGACTCGCCGCGAACTGCTCCGGCTTCTGGCAGGGAAGGAATTGCCCATTAACCAGATCAGCAGTCATTTCCCAATGACCCGTACCGCCATTGCCAAGCATCTTAGGATTTTATCGGAGGCTGAGCTTGTCAAGGGGAGGAAATCAGGCCGGGAGAAGCTGTACAGTCTTCACTCGGAACCGTTGGCAGAATTGAAACAATGGCTTGCCTTCTTTGAACAATATTGGGACAACAAGCTTTCCATGCTGAAAAATTATGTGGAAGAGAATGAGGAATAACGGGAACTACCTTTTACTCTAAATGATTCATTTTATAGGAAAAAGGGTATAGGTTAGTGTAAGGGATTGATCCTTAAAAAGGACGGTGGGAATAATGAAGAAAATTCTAGTTCCGGTAGACGGCTCTGAGCAGTCAATGAGAGCCCTTAATGAAGCGTTGTCGATCGCTGAAGGCAAAGAGAGCGGCTATGCGATAAGCTTAATCAATGTCAGTCCCGATCCTGTATATTTCCCCTATTATCCAATAGGCGGCGGCCAGTTGAATAAAAATGTCGAAGCTGAAATGAATGAAGAGGCAAAAAGAGAGGGCGAACAGCTTTTAACAACGATAAAAAATGAAACCAATGCCCCAAGGCTTAATGTAGACATTGTTCATTTGGAAGGTGTACCATCTCATGAAATTTGCCGCTACGCCGATGAAAATAACTATGACATGATCGTAATGGGCAATAGAGGACGCGGCGCCTTCGGCGAGATCATTCTTGGCAGCGTCAGCCATAAGGTGCTTCACCTGGCGCCCTGTCCGGTTTTGATAGTGAAATAAAATAAAGCATAAGCGCTGCCCTGGGCAGCGCTTAATTATTTGTTAGTTTATGTATCCTGTTTACATAAAAAAGTTACCGTTGTATAATAGGTTTAGGAACGGGTGTTCCCAAGTCAGGGGGAGAAAATGGGACATCATAATGATGATAAAATAGATCATGATCGTTTATTTAAGGAGCTTATTCACACATTTTTTGAAGAGTTTATGCTATTATTTTTTCCAAGCATTTACGAAGAAATTGATTCTTTTTATATTTCACCCGCCTTTTTGAAAAACATCGCAAGCCCATTCTACCTATTGCCTTATTTAGTTATGACGAAAACAGAGCTGAACCTAATCATTTTTCAATAACTTTTCCTTTTATGGATGTTCTCAAGTTTAACTATTTGACGATTGAGCTGAGAAAATTAAGATGGCGTGATTTTTTAAATCAAGATAATCCAGTCGCTGCGGCACTTCTTAGTAAAATGGGGTATAATAACCTGAGTTTTGCAGCTAAAACGCAGAAAAACAGCCTGGAACCCGCATGATTGCCGGCTTCATGGCTGTTTTAGTTTGTCAGAAAGTTGTAG
>NZ_SLXK01000067.1 GCF_004341035.1 Scopulibacillus darangshiensis | reverse complement strand
AATTTATAAATTCTGATACTACAAAAAAGGAACCCTAAATTTATAAATTCTGATACTATAAAGAAAACTCGCCGATTGGCGAGCCTTTGGCGAAGACAGAGGCGCCGTTGCCCTTATGTGCGTCAGAAAGTTATACTTTCTGATTAACTAAGAAAAACCGCTTTGTAAGCGGTTTAAATGATCATTGCTGCTTTTTTGGCATGAAAGCTGAGACTGGGCCAAGTTCCTTTTCAAGATAGTCATTCACATGTTTTGGGAAACTAACCAGCTTGTCAATGTTTTCCTTCACTACTTGATAAACAGCTTCATGGTTAAGGGTGACATAATCTTGAACAAGTGATTTCCTTAATCTAATAACCTGTTTTAGCCCATCTTCATGCTCGCGGGGTACAACCTGTTCGTCGACCAGGATATCAATGATGTCTTCGTAGCTTCCGGGATCCCTCATAATAAACCCGTCAATCATTTGATTGCCGACGTCAATGACGGCTTCAATGACATTTTGCGCCACGCGCTCAAGCGCAAGCTTTTCAAGCGGTGTTGTCCAAGTATGTGTTTCTTTTAATAATCCAAGTGTTTCTGTCATGTATGCTAACATCCGTTCAATCTTTTCCCGATCAATGAAATACATGTTTTTCAACGCCTTCCCGAGAATGTTATCCTCGTCTATTTTACCAATGGTGCGCCGTCTTTGTCTAATGGCTGATATAATAATCGGCCGGGAAATGGATAACCTAATGTTAAGGAAGGTGGAAATATGGCTAAGAAAAAAGCAGAAGAATACTCGGATTTCTCCAATGTTGTCGATCAAAACCGTTTTCTTGCAGCTGAGGAATTTCCTGAGGGGTCTTATGGTGAACTCGGCAATAATAAAGAGAATGAGCCCGTGACAAACAAGGATACCCCATGGGAAGAGGGACAGAGCTTTATTAGCAATTACGCCTACGAAAGCCGTGCCTTTCATGAAAATCAGCCCCGTGAGTACCCCGAGGCTCACCAAACCCATGATAATCCAAAAAGAGAAACAGAAACGCCCTTTGAGGACGTTGATCCGGATACCCCTTAATTAAAGGGGTATTCCATTTTATGCTTGCTCTTTGGCTTCTTTTATTTTCTGCAAAACAAAATAAGCGCAGCCAAAATTGCAGTATTCATAAATATAATCCGTTAAGGCGCTAATCTTCGTATCAAAGGTTGATTTGCGATTTTGATCGTCGTAAAACCCGCGCAGCCGAAGTTGGTCATACCCCCAGTCACCAACAACAAAATCATATTTATTTAAAATATCACTATATCTCTCTTGAAAAGCATCCTCGTTCCATCCTTCACGGACGTCTTCAATTAACTCATAGGTCTGATTGTTGATTGTAATTTTGTCATTTCCCATGCTCGTCCCTCCCATCAACTATATATTCAATATTTATATCGGCAATTTATGAAGCTACATGTCAAATCAACCAACAATTACTAAGAAACAAAATGGAGAAATCGGTCATTCTAAGAGATAGGAGGCTGATTTAACATGAAAAGAACGAAGGCTATACCTGCATCCCTTTTGATCGCTTTAAGTATAACAGGATGTAAAGCACCTTTTAGTGATGAGCCGACACGCGAAAAATCACAAGATCCGATCGAGGACATCACATATAGCGGTCCGCCGCACACGACACAAAAGCTTTCAAAGGATAATCTTGACATCGGATCTTTCGGTTATGTGCATTATAAAAGAAAGCAGGGTGCGGGTAACGCTGTTCAACAACATGATATACCGAAAATTGACAACAGAGAACTGGCTGACATCATCAGCCGCTTAGAATTATCCCTGCCAAACATTTATGAGGTCGGGACCTTAGTCACCGATCAATATGTGCTTATTGGCTATCAATCGGATTTGAAGGATAAAAAGCAAGCGGCTTCACAAGTTAAGATGACTGCTTTGTCCGTTGTGCCTAATTATTATAAGGTATACATTTCAGATGCGTTTGACGCGATTGAGCGAATTTCAAGATATAAAGACTTAACTGTGCAGACACCTCGTGTCCACAAATCGTTGCAGCACATGATTAATGAAATGAAAAAATCCCCTCAAGGCAATATTACAAAAAATAATGTAAAAAACCAAGGCATGAATGAGGACAAACGAAAAAATACTAATACGAATGACCAAATTAATGCGAAGCAGAACACAGATTACGGCAATAAGACAGACCGGATTAATAATGAAATGAACCCAATGAATCAATAGCCGGGTGGTGCACCTGCACACAATCCTTTTGAAAGGAGGAGAAAGATGACAAAGGCTTGCATTAAAACTGTCTTTTTACTTTTTTTAGCTTGTCTCTTATTTCCCCATTTATCATATGGAAAAGAATCTCAGAATGCAAATCAGCCAAAAAACCGTAAAGCTCTTTATTTGAAAACAGCCGCGGTCACTGATATACCATGGTTTGTTCTGGCAGCGGCTGATCAATATGAGCGAAACATCCGTAATATGCGAAGTGATTTGCCTGATACGGATAGTCTGATCGGGATTCATATCGATCAAATCAAATGGACCGGTTTTTTGAATCCCAATCGCAAAGATATTGATCCCTTTACAATATCTCTTTTTGGCGGGTTAGGACGGGATGGCAATGGTGATGGGAAGGCGAACCCTAATGATCCGGAAGATATGTTATTTGCTTATGCTGCCCACCTATCAGAACATGGCCCAGGGATAGAAAACATAAAAATCGCCCTTTGGGATTATTACAACCGCGGAAAAACAGTCGAAATGATTGCGGAAATGGCTAACGTGTACAAAACGTTTAAGAAAGTTGATTTGTCGGGCCATTCTTTTCCGGTCCCGCTCAAATACAACTATACCTTTCATTCAACTTGGGGGGCAAGACGCGGCTGGGGGGGCCTAAGAATTCATGAAGGCACAGACATTTTCGCTGATTATGGCACCCCTGTAAAGGCGACAGCTTACGGTATTGTCGAAATGATCGGCTGGAATAAATTCGGCGGCTGGCGGCTCGGCATCCGCGACCCGCAAAATATCTATCACTACTATGCTCATCTAACCCGCTATGAGAAAGGGTTAAAGAAGGGTTCGGCTGTACAGCCTGGACAGGTTATTGGCTACGTCGGCAGTTCCGGATACGGCCCAAAGGGAACTCAAGGAAAATTCCCGCCCCACCTGCATTATGGCATGTACAAGGACAATGGCAAAACCGAATTTTCCTTTGACCCTTACCCCTATCTCAGAGCTTGGGAGAGCCAAGATCGGAATAAAAAGAAATGAAAAAAAGAGAAAGGAGACTTGGACAGAAGTTTTTACTAATAGAAAAATCCGAACTTATTCAGACATCCTATCTGAATAGCTCGGATTTTTATTTATACAGAAGAAAAAACGAAGCGCTACGTCAAAATACTTCGCTTTCCACGGGCACGGCCTCAGCCTCCTCAGAAAGCAAAAACCGCTTTCTTGCGGGGTCTTCGGACACGTGCTGTTCCCGTAGGAGTCTTTCGTATTTTGACTACGCCTCGCATTTGCAATGATACTTTTCAAACTTTATTGTTCGGCATATGAATGAACTCTTTTAGTTTTGTCCCAGCCTCCTTTTTTATTGCCCATTTTTCTTTTGATTGTTATCTTTTTTACTGTCTTTCTTTGGCAAAGGAACAGCAGGATTCATGCCGCCAGAGCTATTCCCGCCATTTTGGTAATAATCTGGGACATCGCCTCTAATAACTTGGGATTTAATCACAATGTCTTGTTCAATCGGTTTCATTTTGACGGTAAATGGAATAACAACATTGACATCAACTTTTATGTGTAATTTGATATCCACTGAAACAAAGTTTATTCCAACAAGCTTTTTTTCTATAACAGGTTCAACTAACACGCTGCCAATTAGATCTAACCGAACAGGGACAGTTGGCCCCAGATTGGTTAAGATGGCGTTGTTAGTTGCTTGACCCAAAGGGATTTCTGCAATTGTCCCTTTCGAATCTCCTTCAACCTTTGCTAAGTCTAAGCTTAGATTCTCAGCAGACAGCTCTCCTTTTTCAATCCTTCGCAGAAACCATTGAATCCGCCTTGATGTAGCATTTTGAATCCGTGTGATTTCGGCCCCGTTATATACTGCATTGGATACATCACCGTTTTGATCTTTATCTGTTATGATCAACTGATTTTTATTTGCTTGTTCAAGTGGGGTAGGTCCCAAATCTTCTTCCATATTTTTAATGGTTTGTTTACCGACGCCAAAATTAATCGCATACATGGCGACTTGCTGGGCTTGGTTTTCAGCAATCTTCATAAGCGCCGGCTCAATGCCTCTATCTATAATCCACAGCCCCCACATCGTAAATATGATAAAAAAGACCATTGCGATAACAAACACATGGCGGAAGGCTACGATGCGGCGCCGGTAGGTTTTTTTGGGTTTGAACATGAAAGAACCCCCTTCTACTGCATGTATATGCGAGCATTGGGGGTTGTAAAAGTTCTTTTTAAAAATAAAATAGAGAATCATTAAATCATTTTTAACAAAGCGTCACGGCCTGTTGTTCCTTTGTGAATGCCAAGTGTCTCAGCTTCGACCGTTACGGATTCGAGCGGCGCTTCGAGCAATTGTTCGATTGTCCTCACTCCGGTTGCCCGGCCGGCGATAATTTTACGGTCAGCAAGCTTGTCATTTAACAAGGCAACATCCAGGGCACCACACATAATGTAACCTTTATCATTGAAAACCGCCATCAGATTGGTCTTCGGCAGTTTGACAGTCACGGCGGTAAATGCCGCCCCATCAATGAAAACGGGCTCTAATTCAACCATATTCCCCCTCCTCCACTTCAGCTTATGAGGGGAAGTACCAATTGTTTCTAATGAGAATGTCTATCTTCTTTTAATTTCCATGCCAGAAGATCCCTAAGCATTTCCGGGAGATAATAATCCTTCTGCTTGGCAAGCTTGACCTCGGTAAGCAGTTTTCCAAACGTGAACATGTCAGTTGTCGCAACACTATAGATTTTACCCATATCGATCAGCTCGCCATTTATTTTAATGTCTTTGATGCATACGTCATTTTCATCCGACAGCCGGTAAGTCAGCCCGCTGAAAACGAGCTTGCCCAATACTTTTCCCCTGAAGCCAAACCCTTTAAGTTCATAGGTCTGAAAGTCTTTGGCTATCCCCTTTTCAACCATCGCCTTAATTTGCTCTCCCTTTAAAGGCACTTTGCATGGATTGATAGGATGCGGACAAATCCGATGAATGTCGGCCTTCGTCACCTCACCAGCCTCAAGGTCCTCTAATATAACCCCAGCGTTGACCATACCAATATCACCCTGACACCATTCCCTTAATGCCTCAGCCATTAAGAGCGGCAGTTCACTATCGCCGAACCACTCCGTATGCATCTGATAATCAAGTGTCGCCACAACCTTTTGAAGCTGCGTCGCACCATCCCTTGTTATGTGACTCAGAAGTTCATCCGTGTCTTGGTCCGGCTCTTGGTCTAGCGGAATGATACTGGCTTCTTTTTGTATAACCTTTTGGCTCACTTCATCATAACTTATCGCCACATGGCCAAGGTAATGGCCAAATTTTCCTGTTTGAGCAATGAGAACGGGCCCCACCCGTAAGCCATTTTCAAGTAAATGATGGGTATGAGCGCCTAAAATAACATCGATGCCTTCAATCTCCTCGGCAGCCCTTTTGTCAAACGGCAGCCCCGCGTGGGACATCAGAACAATAACATCAGCCTCTTGCCTTAGAATTTTCATGATTTCCTTGAGCTCGGTAAAAGGATCTCTTATATCCCACCCCAGCCGGCTGTAAAATGGCACAAACGGGGCCGTGACCGCCGTCATCCCAACCTTAACACCGTTTATATTGTATATCGTATAGGGATGGCACCACTCAGGGCGTTCCCCATTAAGATCATATAAGTTGGCAAGAAGGATCTTAAAGCTTCTGTCTTGATAAGCTGCCGACAGGGCATCCTTAGTTAATGTTACACCTTCATTATTGCCGATGGTTATATAGTCATAGCCCGCTTCGTTCAGCAATGTCACGTTCCCTTTTCCCATTGTACCCTCTGTGAGCGGGTTAAACCGATCCATATGGTCGCCTAAATCGAGCACAAGATAGGGATCACCATCATCAGCATGTTTTTGCCTTAACTGATTAAGGCATGTTACAAGGCTCGCCCAATGATCAAAATGACTGTGTAAATCGTTTGTATGATAAAAATGAAGCTTGATCAAAGGCAATCCCTCCAAATTAGTGAAATCCTTCTATCATTTTATCGCTATGGTTACTATACCTGTCAAGCTCTCATTATTTTTTAATATTCTTTTGTTATAGTATTAATCAAGGAGGCGCTAAAGGATGGAAACAAGGATTTTGATCATAGAAGATGAGGATAAGATTGCCCGCGTCTTAAGTTTGGAGTTAAATTATGAGGGCTACAAGACCGATACAGCAAGTGATGGCAAAACAGGGCTAGAAAAGGCATTACATTCTGAATGGGATCTCATCCTGCTTGATATCATGCTGCCTGAATTAAGCGGACTTGAAGTGCTAAGAAGGTTTCGCCAAAAAATTAAGGAGACACCGATTATTTTGCTGACCGCAAAGGATGCCGTTCCGGATAAAGTCAGCGGTCTTGATCATGGTGCAAATGATTATGTCACGAAGCCTTTTGACATTGAAGAGCTTTTGGCAAGAATACGAGCCTGTCTTCGAATAAATGAGAAGCAGGCAAAGCTTACAGTCCATAATTTATTAGTTGATTTAAAAACGAGGGATGTTTGCCGCGGCAAAACACCTATAGAATTGACCCCCCGTGAATTTGATTTGCTTATCTATTTAATGAAAAATAAAAATCAAGTGCTGACAAGAGATCAAATCCTAACAGAAGTATGGGGCTTTGATTATATGGGCGAAACGAATGTCGTAGATGTCTATATCCGCTATTTGCGAAAAAAAATTGATAAGGAACAAGAAAAGAAACTGATCCATACCTTTCGCGGCGTTGGTTACAGTCTTAAGGAAGGATAAGCATGAAAATAAGGACAAAAATTCACATTTTTTCAAGCCTAATGATTCTAACCATATTCATCATTCTGAGCCTAGTGATCTGTCTGCTCTTTTACGAACAATCCCTAAGCCAGAGGGAAAATATGTTAGAGAATCAAGCGGACGCCATTTTAAACAACTATTCGGCTTCTGAACTAACGGCAATGGATAATAGAGAGCTGTTGCCTTTTGTTCCCGATGGCGGCATGGTAAGAATCATATCATCCGATTCACATGTTTTAAGCACATCGTCTGAAGATGACGATTTTGAGAATTTACATGCCGTCTTTTCCGATGACGATGATTTTGCCATACAAAAAACCGATGGACATAAGGCACTTATTTATCATGAACCTTTTCCAGACGATGATCATCCCCATGGCATGATCGAGATTACACAAAGCTTAGAATCCTTATCTGAAAATATGTCTTTATTAATAATGATCTTAGCAGCAACAACGGTGTTAGCTATTATTTTATCATTAGTCGGCGGCGGATTGCTGACCAACCTTTTATTAAAGCCTGTCACATCAATGAGCCGGACGATGCGCGATATCCAAAAAAGCGGTGAGTTTAAAAAAATACCTCTAGAAAAGAAGTCAAAAGATGAGCTCGGCGTAATGGGCGAGACCTTTAATGCGATGATGAGTCAGTTAGAGACTAATTTCGAAAAGCAGCAGCAATTTCTTGCCGATGCTTCACATGAATTGAAAACACCGATTACAATTGTAGAAGGTTATACGAATATGCTGAAACGCTGGGGGGCAAAGAACCCCGACATTTTACAAGAGGCTATCGAAGCTATTCACCACGAATCACAAAGAATGAGGGATTTAATTCAGCAACTGCTGCTTGTTGCTAAGGACGATCTCGATCAGGGCGAGCTAAACAAGGAACGGGTCGACCTCGTAACCCTTTGTCAAAATATGGTGAAACCTTTAATTAGAAGTCACGAACGGGGAATAAACATAGCCGCCGGCAGTGACCAACTTGTTTGTACAACAGACCGCGGAAAATTGGAGCAGCTGCTTAGGATATTACTCGACAATGCCATGAAGTATAGTGATAAGGAAATTGATCTCTTTATTGATAGGCAAGATGGAATGGCGACGATAACTGTTGCGGACAGCGGCATTGGCATACCTAAAGAAGATCTTCCTCGCGTTTTCGAACGGTTTTACAGAGTCGATAAGTCAAGACAACGGAAAACCGGTGGCAGCGGCCTTGGGTTGTCAATCGCCCAGTCCATTGTGACATCCCTTGGCGGGACCATTGAAGTGGAAAGCAATATTGGAGAAGGGACACGGGTAACAATTGCTTTTCCTTGCTGATTCTCATTGAATTTTAATCTTGCTTTCATTTTCATTTCATCCTCCATGGGTATCCTTTACAAAAGAGGAGGATTCAAAATGAGATTTAACAAAAAACAGATCATAACAACAGTTACTGCAGTGGCGTTGGCAACAGGGATTGGCTCGGCTGCAATAACCGCCAATGCAGCAAATAGCCAAAGTCCCGGTCATAGCCAACATGTTGTATCAGAGCACCAGACTAAGGGTTCTGCAACGGTAAGTATGAAGGATGCCATTGCCAAAGCAAAAAAAGAGGCAAACGGAACCGTCACCGGGCTTGAGTTAGATAAAGAGGATGGTCAGTTGGCATATGAAATTGATATTCAAGGCACTACTCATTCATATGAGGTCATTATTAACGCTGACAATGGTGATATGATTAAAGTTGAAAAAGATCAACTTGATGATGACCTGCCGGCGGACGTTAAAACCAAAATCAACTTAATTGATGCGGCCGGTATTGCCTCAGAAAAAGTGAACAGCCCTGTGACCGACATCGAACTCGATCAATACAAAGGCGCCCTCACCTTTGAGGCGGAAGAACAACATAACGGCAAAGTGACCGAGATTAAGGTCGATGCCAATTCCGGAGAAATCGTCAGCCTTCACACAAAGCCAAAAGATGAGGATGATGATTAATTTTAAATGCCCCCTTGCCGAGCGGTAAGGGGGGCTGTATCCTTTAAACGGCCTGATTAAGCATGCGGTCGAGAGCTAATTTGGCGTCCCTGGCAATATCTTCATCAACTTTAATAATGTTCACTGGTTCACCTGCTTCGACCTGTTCAAGCGCCCAAACAAGATGCGGCAAATCAATCCGGTTCATGGTCAGACATGGGCACATGTTAGGGTTGAGAGATTGGACCGGTTTATCTGGAAAACGCTGTTTCAACCGGTTTACAAGGTTCATTTCCGTTCCGATTGCCCAGCGGGAACCTGCCGGAGCGCCTTCCAATTTTTTTATAATATATTGTGTCGACCCTGAAAAGTCAGCCTGTTCAACAACCTCAAGAGAACATTCAGGATGGACAAGGATATTGATGTCCGGATCTTCCATTCTGCACTCTTTGATGTTCTCCACCGTAAACTTTTCGTGAACGGAACAATGGCCCTTCCACAAGATGACTTTGGTATCCTCGCCATATCCGCCTTCAAATTCGTTCTTAATCGGATTCCAGATGGTCATACTGCTTAGAGGCAACCCCATTTTAACCCCCGTATTCCGTCCCAAATGCTGATCAGGTAAAAACAGCACCCGCTTCTTTTGGGTAAAGGCCCACTCAAGCATGGCATCTGCATTAGAGGATGTCACCGTTGCCCCGCCGTGCTTGCCGCAGAAAGCTTTGATTGCGGCGGTAGAATTCACGTATGTCATTGGCAAAATTGTGTCTCCGAACACCGCTTGCAGCTCGCCCCAAGCCCGCTCCAACTGATGAATATCCGCCATATCCGCCATTGAGCACCCTGCCCGAAGATCGGGTAAAATAACCTTTTGGTGCTCATCTGTCAAAATATCAGCTGTTTCTGCCATGAAATGAACACCGCAGAAGACGACATACTCGGCTTCTTTATTCTTTGCTGAAAGCTTGGCGAGAGCCAATGAATCACCGGAATCATCGGCAAACTGAATCACCTCATCCTTTTGGTAGTGGTGACCCGGAATGTAAAGACTTGCGCCTAGCCGTTCCTTGACATCTTTGGCTCTTTGGATAAGCTCTTCGTTTGGAATTGAATAAAATGACTCAGGCATGCCCTGTTCTTTAGATAACAAATCTAATACGTTCATCGCTTTATCCTCCTTTATTAATGCAGTGCTGGACCTGTCAGCACTTTGCCGATATTAAAACTAATATCCATAGCTGTGAAAGAGTGTGTCAGGCATCCCAGGGAAATATAATCTACACCTGTTGATCCATAGTCACCGATCGTCGCAAGATTAATGCCGCCTGATGCTTCGGTTATGATTGAATCCGGTACAAGCTTGATCAACTCTTTAATATCCTCGGGTCCGCAATTATCGAACATAATGATATCTGCCCCTGCTTGAACAGCTTCAATGACCTCATCTGCCCCAGTCGTTTCCACTTCAATTTTGACTGTGTGGCCAAGCTGGGAACGCGCCCTGTCAACTGCTAAAGTAATGCTGCCGGCATGGGCAATGTGGTTATCCTTTATCATCACCGAATCATATAACCCTCTTCTATGGTTGAAACCGCCGCCGCAAGTCACGGCATATTTTTCAAACATCCTTAACCCCGGCGTCGTTTTTCTTGTATCACAAATTTTTGTTGTATTGCTGTTTAACCTTCTTACCGCTCCATCAGTTATTGTTGCGATCCCGCTCATTCTTTGCAACAGATTCAACAGTACCCGTTCAGCACTCAATAGCTTTTGCACCGGTCCTTTTACAAAGAAAATATCCTCACCGGCACTGACTGGGTCGCCATCCTTAACATAGGCTTCAAACGTGATGCCTTCCCCCATAAGCCCATAGCCTTCCTTTAAAATTTCAATCCCTGAAATGACACCCGGAGACTTTACTGTATATGTTCCTGATGTCATATCATGAGGATGAAAGATCGTTTCACTCGTCAGATCGCCGTCACCAAAGTCCTCATTGAAGAACTGCTGTAGACATTCTTTTATCTTAAAATTGTTCAACTCTCACACGCTCCCTAATGATGCGTTTCTTATACCATGCAGCTTCCTCATTTGGACAGTCTGTGCGGTAATGGCCGCCGCGGCTTTCCATCCGTTCTAGTGCTGACGTTGCAATCAGCTGGGAAACTGTCAGCATATTCAAGGTTTCCATCTCGCGTTTTGATAAATATAAATGTGTTAAAGCCTCATTGCCATCCGTCTGTTCTTGAAGCCAATTTAACGCATTTCTAAGTGATGCATCGTTCCTTATGATGCCGACATGCTGAAACATGATTTGCTGTAAGACTTCCCTCTCAGGCAAGATCAATTGTTTATTTGTCAAAACCGGCTCGGGCAAATCTGTTTTAAATAACGGTTTCTGATCCGCCAATATTTGTTCCGCCATGTTCACGGCAAACGTGATGGCCTCCAATAACGAGTGGCTTGCGATTCGGTTTGCGCCATGAACACCGGTGCAGGCTGCTTCACCGCATGCATACAGTCCAGTGATATTCGTTCTTCCATATAAATCTGTAACGATGCCGCCCATGGAAAAATGAGCACCTGGTGAGACGGGAACCCTTCCTTCGGCTAAATCAACATTCGCTTGCAGGCATAACCGTGTAATGGTTGGAAAGCGCACTTCAAAATCGGACACCTTGGTGATATCCAAAAACAATGCTTCAGCCCGCCCCGATGTTTTTGCCTCAAAAAGTGTCCTTGCCACGATATCTCTAGGCGCCAGATCCTCTTGTGGATGGACACCTTTCATCATTCGTTCCCCGTCCTGGTTGATTAACACAGCGCCTTCACCTCGGACTGCCTCAGATACAAGGCCAAACGACTGATTATTTTTTACAAGTAAAGTGGGATGGAATTGGACGAATTCCATGTCGGCTAAGCTCGCGCCAGCGCGATAAGCCATGGCTAGACCATCACCTGTTACATTAGGATGATTTGATGACGGCTCATACACGTGACCTATTCCACCCGTGGCTACAATGGTTTGATGAGCTTGATAAAGAACCGGCTCGCTATTTTCATTTCTTGCCCATAGTCCGGAGCAATGTCCATTCTCCACTAGCAAATCCATGGCCTGTGTATTTTCGTGGATAGTCACTCTCCCTTCCAGATAACCCTTCACATGGAGTGCGAGTGCTTTTCCCGTTGCATCGCCTCCCGCATGGAGAATTCTGTGCCGACGATGACCGCCTTCTCTTGCCAGTCTGACTTCACCTGCTACATCCAAATCAAAAACCATTCCTCTATCTATTAATCCCTGGATTGTTTTCCTGCTTCCCTTAACGAGACATTCGGTTGCATGTTCATCATTATGGTCATGACCAGCACGCAAGGCATCCTCCAGATGACTTCTCCAATCATCTTCATCAGAATATGTCGCTGCGATGCCTCCCTGTGCCAGAAAAGAATTACTGCTTTGCCAAGCAGACTTTGTGATGATTATCACATTCTTATCGTCGCCCAATTGATCGGCTGCGACAAGTGCTGCCAAGCCACTGCCGACAATGATGACATCAGCATGATATCTTTCCATCCTCATCACCTGAATATATATATGTCTTGACACCTATCTTTACATATTATTAAACTATTGGCAAGACCAAAATCTTGGGAGCTGGAAAAAATGATTTATTTGGATTATGCTGCAACAACACCTGTTTCTGATCATGCACTGAAAGTATTTCATGACGTATCTAAAAGGTTTTTTGCTAATACGATGAGTCTTCACAATGCCGGAACTGATGCCGCAGATCTTTTGGAAGTGTGCAGAGGGCAGCTGGCCGAATTAATTCATGGGAAAAAAGAGGGTGTTTATTTTACCTCAGGCGGCTCAGAGAGCAACCAGTTGGCTATCGAGGGTTTGGCCAAAGCTCATCAGCATAAGGGCAAACACATTGTTGCTTCTCCTGGTGAGCATGCCTCGGTCCTAAACACCCTGGAAAGGTTAGAAAATGCAGGATACAAGGTCAGTTATTTGCCGCTTGATGAAAATGGCAAGGTTACTTTGCAAGCATTGGAAGATGCGATTCGCGAGGATACCATTTTAGCTGCAGTCGGTCATGTCAACAGCGAAATTGGCACGATCCAAGATATTGAGGCGATTGCTCCTTACCTTCATGATCGCGGGGTTTTGTTTCATTGTGATGCCGTTCAATCTTTTGGCAAACTTGATATCGATGTCGTTACTTTGAAGATATCAAGCCTGTCCATCTCTTCACATAAAATTTATGGACCTAAGGGTGTGGGCGCATGTTATATTGATCCGGAGATACCTTTGGAATGTAACCTTCCTAATGGCACACACGAAAGAGGCTTCCGTCAAGGGACTGTTAATTTGCCGGGGATTGCAAGTTTTGTTACTGCAGCGATGGATATCTGTCGGGGAAGACTTGAAGAAAACAACCGGATTGCCGGGTTGCGAGAAACTTTCATATTAGGGTTAAAAAAAGCCTCAATGCCTATTGAAATTGAAAGTGCGATTGATCACACCATCCCTCACACATTGGCCTTAAGCGTTAAAGGTATTGAAGGGCAATATGTCATGCTTGAATGTAATCGTATGGGTGTCGCCATCTCGACCGGAACGGCATGCAAGGTCGGACAGAGTGCCCCATCCAAGACAATGCTTGCGATGGGACGATCCGAAGATGAAGCCCGGGAACTAGTCAGACTATCGTTTGGTAAGGAAACAACTAGGGAAGATGTTGAAAGAGCTATTGAAGTTTTAAAAAAGATCATTACAGAAAATCAGACATAAGAAAAACCGGGCAAAAAGCGCCCGGTCCTTTTTTGGCTAGAGAATATCCGATAGTTTATATTCCTGACCATGTACCCCTTTATAATACTCA
>NZ_SLXK01000066.1 GCF_004341035.1 Scopulibacillus darangshiensis | reverse complement strand
TCCTAATCCCCATATAGTGAAATTTAAGTATATAAAAAAATACCTGTAGATAAAACACTCTTTTTCAAGTGTCCTAACTACAGGTACCATTTTACTTTACATTGAACTAACAATCCTTTTTTTATTTTTGGGCGAAAAAGATCAGGTTAGATTAACTTGCTGCTCACTCCATGCCCACAACTTTTTAGCAAGTGCTTTGTCCCTTGCCTTTGCGGATATCGAGGCAATCTTTCTTTTATAAAAATATTCTCCGCTGTTGTCCGTAACATCTGGGCTCGTCGCCAAATAAATGGCTGTGTCAGCTCCCTCGGCAGGCGTGAGAAAAAACGGCCGCAAGACTCTATGTATTGCTTTTCCAAAACCTGTGTTGCGATTAACGCCGAGATTAGTTCCGACAGCACCAGGGTGGAGGCAGTTTGCAGTCACCGATGAGCTTTCAAGACGTTCCGCCAGCTCACGCGTAAATAAGATGTTTGCCAGCTTGGATTGGCTATAGCCTTTCACGACATTATATTTACTGGATAAATGAGGATCATTAAAGTGAATGTTCCCTGCTTTGTGGGCGCCGGAGGAAACTGTCACAATTCTTCCCTGCTTGGCTTGTTTTAATCGGTCAAGCAGCAAATTAGTCAGGAGAAAGTGCCCAAGATGGTTGACGCCGATCATGCTCTCGAATCCATCTGCTGTGGTTTCCCTTTTAATTGATACAACCCCAGCATTGTTCACCAGAACATCTAATCGTTGATAACGCTCTTTGAACTGCTTGGCAAAGGTGCGTATGCTATCCAATGATCCCAAATCACATGTCATTAATTCAACATGATTGGCCCCACTATCTTGTTTCACTTGCTGCAAAGCTTTAGCTCCTCGTTCACTGTTACGGCAGGCCATTATGACATGGAAACCCCTTTTTATCAGAGCCGCGCTTGTAGCCAGCCCCATTCCTGAATTCGCTCCCGTCACAACCGCAATCCTATTTTGCATAGGTACCACCTTATTTTGATCCGCTCCTTTCAGCGGTAATGTAAATTTAATTTATCCAATGCCTCGAGAATAGCAGGTTGAAAATCGTTAGTCCCTTTTTGCCTAAAACGGAAATACAGGCTTCTTAGGAAATGCTTGCTATTCACTTGGATACGGTAATCCTTAATATGATCATCCGTTTTCTTAAAGTACTTAAACCGTAGAATCCATTCATTTATGTATACTTCTGGTACAATACCTCTTTCAACTATGGCACAAACTGGCGTGACCATCCTTTCATCTTCTTCACTATCAAACACGCAATCTGGTTCCATTATTTTCAATTGGATAATGTCTAACATTTTACTTAGATCCATCTTATCCAGACCATTATTCATGACCAGTTCGTCCAAACAATCCGCGAGATGGGCGATAGAATGCGCCCATCCCTTCCCTTCGATATACCCACGAACATCCCTTTCCGCTTTGGCATAACGAAGGACTGCTTCTTTGACACGGTTTAAAAGCTTATTGGATAAAAAATGGTCTTCATTATTCCTGTATAGAATAACAGCTGTTATCAAGGTTGAAAAAGATCTTGTGAAAACAGTATCACTATCCGAATCGCCAAGTCCATAAAATAGGTGGGTGTCATCAATACTGATCATTAATAATTCTTTTAAGTGTTCAGCAGAGAACAGTCGGTTAACGATCCATTTTGAGAGCATAGAATAGATCAATTCATCTCGAAGCACCGGGTCTGTTGAACCAATATTCGCCATCATTTCTTTTGCGAGTTCAAAAGCTTCCTTTGTACTTAGCATCTCATTAGTCTCTTGAACGGCTCGTAATTTTTCCTTTAGCATACTGCACCTTTTTCGATATACTCGTAAACTAATTTGATAGTGGTCTTATAATAATCATCTTCATGGGGCACAAATTTATCCTTATCGACAGTCGTATTAATAGCTACCCGTTCCCTGTTTTCGTCGATTTCAAACCCCTCAATAGCAATTGTATCTGCTTCATCGCACCAAAGTTTTGAAAAAGCGGAGAGTTCGGCTCTAACAATCCCTGACACTTCTTCTTCCTGCAGCTTGAATGCATTAAATTCAACCTTCTTTGGGTATAAAAAGAGGTGGGCAATCTCTTTATCGATAAAACCGTGTTTGGTCATACAATATTTTAAAACGCCTAAAGGGACCAGATCATCAAAAGAAAGATCTATCCCCACTTCTTCTTTAACTTCTCTCACGCCATCAATGACTGTTTCATAGGCAAGGAGATGCCCGGCTGCAGTAATATCCAAATGGTTTGGAAAATCCTTTTTTGCCGCGCAGCGAAGTTGAAAATAAATATACTCGATACCATTTTCCCTGCATACAAACCAACAATTAAAAGTTTCATGCCAATGTCCATGTTTATGGACTTCTTCACGGCTCGCCACGCCAATAGGATTGTGCTGCTCATCAAAAATATTAAGTAATTCTATTTCCATCATTTATAACCTGCCTTCTAAACCAATCCTAGGAAGTATAACTTACCTCATGGTCATACGTCTTATAGAGCCCTTCTTGCCCTAATGCTTCAAACACTTTAAATTTATTTAATTGCTTACCGTAGACATGAATCGTAATCGCCGATTGGTTATCTTCTGCTTTAAGAATATGACAATCTGCCGGCGGCAGCAGTTGGCCTGTGCTCTGTTCCCCCACAGTCATACAACCGCTGTATCGAAGATTGACAACATCATCAGAAACCTTGCCTGTTTGCAAGTAGTTGATCACCTTTAGACGACCCGACAATACACCCTCAACACCCCAAGTACCATCATGATCATGAAGCGGGGTGGCTTGACCTGGAGCCCATACAAGCGCAAGGACTTCAAAACGGTTTTTCGGATCTAGGTATAAAGAATGTCGGGCATATTTGCTCTGATCCGGTGATATTTCATCAAACGGGAACCATGACCCATCCTGTACTAACTTGCCAACGAGATGTTCCGCCTTTGACACTAATGCCATTTCATCTTGCTCAACTGCTACAATACCTGTCATTTCTTTAACAAAATCTGATAAATTGTATCGTCCTTCTAATGTTTTCATTTACATATACCTCCTGAAGTCATTGTTTACTTATGTCACGACATGCAAGAGGTATGCCAACCATAAGGCCGCAATATCACTTGTTTTTTTCATATTAATTATCAAAATTGCGAAGACTTTTCTTACCTTTGAAAAGCTTAAAAGATCATTCTTACTTATACCTATTTCTATTTAATATGTTATAACCCTTTGTGATTGCCGGAAAAAATTTGTTAAACTTTTTTATTGACTCTCACGTTACGTCATACTTTATAGTTAAAAATGAAGGGAGGTTATCAGATGCCAATGAAGGTAAAAGAGGTCGCGGATTTAATCGGTATCAGTGTGCGCACACTGCATCATTATGATGACATTGGTTTGTTAACTCCTAAAGAGACAACCGAATCCGGTTACCGTCTCTACTCTGATGATGACCTTGAAATGCTGCAGCAAATCTTATTTTTTAAAGAACTTGGCTTCCCTTTAAAAAGAATCAAAGACATTATTAATAGTCCAACATTTGATCGCAAGGAGGCGTTAGAGCTACATCGAAAAATGCTGCTTGAAAAAAGGCGCCGGCTTGATAAAATGATTGGAACCATTGATAAGACGCTTCGACAAATGAAAGGAGACATTGAAATGACCAATAAAGAAATATTCGAAGGGTTTGACTTTAGTCATAACCCATATGAACAGGAAGCACGTGAACGCTGGGGTGATGAAGCAGTTGACAAGTATAACGCTAGTATTGCAAAGATGTCAAAGGATAGGCAAAAAGCGATGTCTAAGGAGTGGGATAGGATCTACAGGAAGCTTGCGGACTTGCGCCATGGCTCACCAGAATCACATGAAGCTCAGGCGGCCATTAAAGAATGGTACGACTTTTTAAACGACATCGGTGACTACTCACTTGGGGCATTCAAATGCCTAGGGCAAATGTATGTTGATGATGAGCGCTTCACTAAAAATATTGATAAATATGGCGAAGGATTAGCGGCTTTCATGCGCAATGCCATGGCCGTCTATGCCGACAACAACAAAAAGTGATCTAAGGAAGCGGGGCGATTGCCCTGCTTTTTACTTTTGGCATGTTAGGTTCATTTTAAGGAATTCATACCGGCTGCCGTTCGTTGCTTGGATATAGGAACCAACAGGGTTGAATCCTGTCTTTTTATAAACTTTAATCGCCCTTTGGTTAAATGCCGCAACCGACAGTGTTATTTCCTTTGGCAAGAAACTGCGTTTGGCAAGAAACTGCGTTTGGCAAAGTCTATTCCCGCTTCAAGAAATTCCTCACCCGCCCCTTTTCCGGTTAAATCGGTGTCATAAAAAGAATATATCCCATCATAATGCCAATTATAGACGATCTCTTCCGCTTGATCTTGTGTCATTACGGCAAAGTTGTAGCTGCTCATTTGGTTCTCCTCTCTTTCGTTAATAACCCCCGAATTGTGCTGTTCAAAATTACACTTCTTTTTTCATTTCCCATATCTCTGTTATACTGAATTTAGTCATTTTACTTATGAGCTCGATAGGGAGTCCTTCTTTTAACATAGATATAGTGATTTCCTTTCGCCCTTCGACTTTACCTTCCTTTTTGCCTTCTGCCTTCTTCATCTCAAATATCTCTTTTAGCGTCGGGGATGGTTCGGAATTCATTGCTTGTGTCATTTCCGGTGCCTCCTTCTCCAGTATTGGACTTATTTCGCTTTTAAGCCGGTGTGTCATTTCTTTTGGAACCTCCAGCAAGAAATCAATGAAATAAAATAAGTATGGGATTGTGTGACGAAAATCAACACCTTGCACTCATTTTTCTTGAAGCACTATTTTAAGAAGCTTTCGCTTAAATTGATAGCGTTCATCGACATTATGTTTGCTTTTGATCATATAGATACTGGGTAACACTACAAAGACAAGATGTGAAAATCGTGATGGGGGGTTGGAGGCCGAGTAATAAAAATAGCAGTTGACCGTTACTTTTATTATACTACAGTTTCTACGGAATAGGAACATATATTCCTGTTTATTTTTAAAATATTTCCTTTTCAATGCACCCCCTTCAAATTTCAACCGGTATTATCCTCGCGCCACATGTCTTCTCATAAAATTCAATTGGGCCTGCCTGTCCAATGATAGCGTACTCATACCCTACTTTGGCCATATCGTTCAAACAAAAATGCAGTAAGGCGGCACCTATGCCTTTTGTTCGACATCCTGCTGCTGTTCCCATAGGACCAAATAATCCCTTTCTGTTTCTTACGACGTCATAACAGGCGAACCCAATAATGTTGTCTTCGGCAATGGCTAGAAATATTGGAGTTTTATTCAATGTCTTATAACCATTTTCGATGAGAGGCACCCACCTATCACCAAATTCACACTTCACGAATGCCAGAAGCTGATGATAATCTCTTGGAAGCGCCTTTCTAATTGAAAAATCGATTTGATTCATTTCCGGTCTCATATATTTTTTCAATGAGACGATCATATCTCTTGGTACCGAGACTATGTTTAAAATATCAAGCCTAATCCGATCATCCAGAACTGAATTCACAAATGGATCCAGCTCCAATATCGCCCGAATGATATGACCCTCATTTATATAAATCTGATGGTATGCTACCATTGTTTCATGTGCTAATTCAAGTACATCAGCTAACGATGGAGAAGCCTCGTAACTGCTGTTTCTTAACATCTGATCAATAAAGTCTATGCCAAACTGGCGATCAAGATATAAAAACAACTCAGCACATACCCCAGTCCTTTCCTTAAACGCTCCAACAAGGAAATGTACCGGGCAAATGACTTCACCCGATACAAGACTTTTACTTATATTAAATATTCGTTCTACTCTGTTTGTGAATCTAAATTTACCGCCCATTCTTATCTCCTTAGACCTTTTTCATTTGTCAATGCTACGATTCGTCCCAATCTTGCACAAGTAAGCTTTTATACCTCCGACTGTTCAAATTACTTTACCATTTGTTTGAAAGCCAATTCCTCCTCTAAAAATGGATTATGGTTGCTTTCTTCAAAAACAAAAAGACTTGATTTTGGAAGGCATTGATGGATTTCCCCTAACCTCTATTTGTTTCAACATATTTCCTTTGCCCACAACAGAATTCACCTCCCATAAAGTGACATTATTCTATTATTTCAACATTCAGCGTTCTATTCCCTTCAAAACCAAACATCATCCATATGTATTGGTGTTTTGATTCCCTTTTCCCAGTCATCACGGATGATAGCGTAGCCAACAGAGTCTACAATTGTGCCATCTGCGTTTTCCCATGCCTTGCGATGATGAGATTCTTTAACATACCCGCACTTGTGAAGCACTTTTCTCATCGGATAATTATCCATGCGAGTATGAGCTTCAACCCGAATTTTATTATCCAGTGTTGTAAAGACATAATCAGTCAGCCATAATACACACTTTTCTCCAAATCCTTTATTACGGTACTTACTTTTTAAGCGGATATCAAATAACGGGGTGTTGTCCGATAGATCAAAAATACTGATATAACCTATCTTTTCACCCTCGTTCTCAACCCAAAAAGTCTGCTTGTCCTTGCTATACCAGCCACTTTCAAAATTAGCCATGATTTTTTCTTTCGTTTGATCAGGATTGGAGTGATAAACCCATTTTTCACTGGTCATAAAATCTATCAGTTCATCCAGTTCATTATTAAATAAATAAAATTTCATTTCCTCTCCTCCGGCCTTTTTTATTTTCCCCTAACTCGCCCGTTTAGATTGGGATTCTACTGGAGCTGATTTGCGACCAGCTAACTTTTCTAAAACGATCCCAATAAGGAAGCCAGCAACAGCTGGAACAATCCAGCCTAACCCAAATCCGGCAAAAGGTAATTTGTCTGCGATCTCTTGAACGGGGCCTAAATCTAAGCCAAAAGCTTTTAAGCCATCAAAAATGGCAACAACCCCAGTGAAAAGAATCGTGCATCCGTAGACCTTTTTTGATCCGCCGAACACGCGGTGAAGAATAGCGAGCACAATTAATACGATGGTCAACGAATAGGCCATAACAAGAAACGGTACTGACACAGTCAGGATTTTATTAAGTCCAAAATTGGCGAGCATAAAGCTTATTAAAGAAATAATAAGGACCACTGTCTTATAACTGGCTTTCGGTATGAGCTTCTCAAAAAATTGCCCGCAGGCTGTTGTCAGACCGACACATGTTGTGAAGCAAGCTAATGTGAAAATCACCCCAAGCAATATCTTTCCGCCTTGGCCGAAAAGCAGATTACTAGCAGCAGAGAGAATCATCGTGCCATTTTCAAACGACCCGTGAGAAGCCATTTTAACTCCCATAAAGCCAAGTCCGATGTAAACAAGGGCCAGTACTGTTCCCGCTATCAGCCCCGCCTTCAAGGCGTATTTTGTTAATAGTTTACCATTCTGAATCCCCTTTTGCTTTAAGGTTGACAGGATGACGATGCCAAAGGCCAAAGCCGCTAATGCATCCATGGTGGAGTAGCCCTCTATAAAGCCCTTAAAAAAAGGGCTCTTTTCATACCCACCAGTTGGTGCCTGTGGTGAAGATGTGTTCAAATTAGATAAACCAAGAGAACACAAAATAACCATCGCTAGCAGCAGAGTTGGCGTAATCCATTTCCCCATATAGTCAGCCATTTTTGAAGGGTTTAAACTAATAAAACAAACCAATGTGAAGAAAACCAAAGTAAATAAGAACAATAATAACGGTGAATGACCCAAAAAAGGTTTTACACCCATTTCGTACGCAACGGTGGCGTTACGGGGAATACCAAGGAATGGACCGATCGATAAATAGACGATTACGGTAAATATGGCCCCGAACAGCGGATGAACCCGGCTTCCTAAGGTTCGAACACCACCTTTAACAAGAGATAAAACAGTGATAACCAATAGCGGCAATCCCACACTTGTAACGATGAATCCGGTAATCGCAAGGCCATACGATGTACCTGCACTCATCCCTAAAAATGGCGGGAAGATTAAATTCCCCGCTCCAAAAAACATTGAAAACAGCATAAGCCCAACAAATAAGGTGTCTTTTTTTCTCATAGCAGTCTCTCCTCTGATGTTTGATAAAAAGGCAAAATAAAAAACCCATCCCTAAAAGGGACGAGTTTACTCGCGGTACCACCCTAATTCCACAAAAGGTCTCATGACCTGTTCCGGCTCTTAAGCAACGTACATTATAATACGCGTTCCTTGATAACGGGGGACAATCCGTCAAAGCTTACTGTCATTTCAGCTTTGCATCTCAGAGATGATTTTCAGTTCAAGTCCCAAAACATCGGCTCTCACCACGCGCCGATTCTCTGTAGTATTGGTTGCTTAACCTACTCTTCTCTTCACAGACTTTAATATTAAGAAGATAATAGCAGTATTGAGAAAGACTGTCAGCGGTAAATAAATCTCATCTACAACTTCTAGCTATTTAGGAGTTTTATTTTACTAGGCGAAAGAGCGTTTTGCAGTGCCCTTTCTTCTTCCTCGCTTAACGGGACTAAAGGCAGGCGGACATCACCAACGTTTATCCCTCTCATATTTAATGCAGCTTTCACCGGTGCCGGGCTTGGAGCAGCAAATAATGCTTTCATCGTTGGAAGAAGACGGCGGTGCTCCGAGGCAGCATCTTGGACATTCCCTTTTTTAAAATGTGTGACCATTTCTTGCATGTCATTACCAATAATGTGTGAAGCGACTGAAATGATTCCCGCTCCGCCAATAGCTAAAATCGGCAATGTTAATCCATCATCTCCACTATACAATGTAAAATCATCAGGCGTTTCGCCGATGATGTCTGCCATAGCATCCAAATCGCCACTAGCTTCTTTTATAGCAACGATATTATTAATCTTTGAGAGATTTATAATTGTCTCGACAGACATGTTAATAACACTGCGGCCCGGGATATTGTAAAGCATCACCGGCAGCGACGTTGACTCGGCTATTGCTTTAAAGTGTTGAAATAACCCTTCTTGAGATGGTTTATTATAGTATGGCGCAACAAGCATAATCCCATCGACTCCAGCTTCCTCTGCCCTTTTTGTCAGAGCGATAGAAGCTTTTGTGTTATTTGAGCCGGTTCCTGCTATGACTGGAGCGCGGCCATCCGCAGCGTTCACTACAAATTTAAATAGCTCTACTTTCTCTTCAGTTGTTAATGTTGGTGACTCTCCTGTTGTACCGGCGACGACCAGTCCATCGGTGCCATTTGCAATTAAATAATCCACTAACGTTTGAGTCGCTTCAAAATCGACCTCGCCATTCTGATCAAATGGGGTAACCATTGCTGTCAATACTTGGCCAAAATTCATCATTTCACACCCTTTAAGTAATGTTTTAAATTGGAGGTGGATAAGGCCATTCAAAAGACAACGCAAAAAAGCAACAACGAAGGACCTCGCTGTTGCATGAGAAACATTAATTAATGACCGTTTCCTTGCGTGAGATAGCCCTCCATATAGTTTCCTATATGACAGTTCTGTATTTATTCAATAGCAGACCCAGCTTCAAGACCAATGAGATTCTTTAAAGCTTCGGCAAATTCCCCTTTCCACAATCGTCATGGGATCTCATTATCCTCAAATTGTGTACTGATGGACTTTGCACCTCTATCCTTACTCCAAAGATTGAAGCAAGAAAAATATTTAGTTAGGTGTAATATAACAGAGAGGCCGTTATATTGCAAGGATAATTTGGATGCTTTAAAGCTAACCTTTTTTACTCTTTAATAATCAACCCTAGTACTCTTGCAAAACCTATCGCTTGTTCCGAAGAGATCGTGCAGCCCGCAAGTTTTTCCGATGATATCGTTATACTATCAAAGGAACTATTACTTAAATCAATCCCCCGCAAGTTTACCCCCGATAAGTTCGCTTGATTTAGGCGACATTGATCAAAGCCAACATCCTCAAACTCCGATTCATAGAAATCGGCACTATTAAGTGAACAGGATTGATACTTAACTTGCTTTTGATCTGAATAGCTGAGTGACGCATAATCCGCTGAGCAATGATCAAATAACACATTTCGGCATGTAGATTCCGCGAGATTAGTCCCGAGCAATTTACACCCTTTTATTTCCGCCCTATGAATCACGGCATCACTGAAATCCACATTGGATAAATCACATTTCTCAAAAATAACATCAGTTAATTCAATAAAGCGAAAGGACACATTTATGAATGTACAATTTTTAAATACAACCTTATCAAAACAAAGCTTTTCAATTGATTCATCGCGGATCTCACCGTCGGCAAAACAAGATGCAGTAAAAAACTTCTCATTTTTCATCTCATCTTTCAGCGATGTATTTGTTAACCTTTTTGGGATTCTTGGTGGTTGCAAAATTGGCATATTTTCAGTCATGATTAACACCCTTTTAATTTGTTTTTTCTTTAAGAAACTTTATCTAAAAAACATCTGTGCCATAATAGGCAAGCTTTAATTTCTTGGCTACTGCTTGGAATGGCCATTAAATCCATGTTGGACAACAATTTTACCTCCTCATAATCAACCCTTAACGGGGTGATCAAGTCCCCCAATAATTAAAGGCACTTCCAATAAATCAGAAATAATAGCATCTGCATCAACTTCGTTCCATTGGGTGTTTTTCTTCCAAATCGCTTTCATGCCTACATTCTGGGCTGCTTTTACATCATTTTCCGGATGATCACCAACGAATACGCTTTTGTTTGGTGAAACCCCCAGACGCTCTAGTGCTCTTTTGAAAATAATAGGATCTGGTTTTTTTAGACCCTCATACTCAGAAATTAAAATCGTATCGAAATAATGTTCAATCCCTAAAGCTTTTATATTATCCATTTGAAACGGTCCTCGACCATTTGTAATCATACCTAACAAAATACCCTTGCCTTTTAGTTTCTCAAGCATACTTGCCAAATTAGGGAAAGGGATGCAGCTATATTTAAATTCATCTAAATAATCTTGAAGCAAGTCCTCCCAGGTCAATTCATAAATACCAAATTCTATGACTAACTGCTGATACACTTTATCTTTCCATACATAACCATGATTATCTAATTCAACAAACCTTGATATGTATCGTTCTTTTGGTATATGTCCCAGACTATGATTTAAGCGGACATACTGATTATCTATAAACTTCTGCACAGAAGCATCCCGATCTAGTAACGTGCCGTCTAAATCAAATATAGCTGCTTTGATCATCTTTAACACCTTCAATTAGAAAATCTATGAACTCATCCAGTGTCCCGCTGTATTTCTCTACTTGAGGCAAATGATAGAACGTACTGGTAGTCTCTGGATTATTTATATCATCGCTTTCAGAATAAAGGTAAATCCTTTTACCTTGGCCCAAAGCGATTCCTAATTCAATATGGCTGCCTTTTCCGGCTGGAAGCAATACAGCAATGACATCAGCTTCCATTACAGCTTCCTTTTCTTTAGTTCCTATGTCCCTCAATTGTTCTATAGTTACTGCTCTCTCATTCTGTGTCCAATCATATGTATGGATAAATCCCCCAGCTTTTAACCTTTCATTGACATACTTTACTTTTCCAATGTTCTTAAAACTCGATGCGATATAAAATTTCATAAATCATTCCCCTATTTACTTAATGTTAAAGCTTGATCTAAAATTTCTTGATACAGCTCATGCCATTCGTGATAAAAATCAGCAACCTTATTTGGATGAATAAAACATCGCCGATCTGATTCGAATTGCCCTTCAAACGCATTAACCCAATCGATGTCCATGCGATAGAACACTTGATAACCCACTTTTGGATAAGGACTATCCTCACTCCACTTCGGATTTTCGTTATGGTCAACCACCATGTAGCCTAAGAGAGTGTATTCACCCTCAACATACCCTTCTTCCATTGTTTCGCGGCGAAAGCATTCCTCCGGCGTTTCGTTTGGCTCAATATGTCCGCCGGGAATATCCCACCCCCTATGGTTAAGGTCAACCAATAACAGCTCATTATTATAAAAGCAAAACCCATGAACACTGGTTATCAAGTCAGCCTGTGGAAGGCGCCAATCGGACTTCCAAGTTAATTTGACTATCGCTTCGCCCCAGTTAACAACCTTAGTTGTCAAATACTTCATCTCCCGTCGCTTTTAGCATCTAATACCGAATTTATGTCATGTTAGCCCCCAAAAAATTCCTTTCTAATTATTTATTCCTTTCATCAAGGAGAAAGTCCTTTAAATACTGCTAAGCTGTCCAGTTCAGTTTCTAATTATTGTTTGCCAAGGCTCCATGGTAGTAAGAGTCAAAAAAGTGAAGTAAAATAAATTAAAACAATGGAAATAATGTTAAGGAGGCTGAAAATATGGCATTTGAGCAGAATATTTCGGTATTAAAAGCAGGGCTAAATGAACTAAATTTAGTTGCCGGGCTCTTTGATAAATATCGGGTCTTTTATAAGCAGCCATCAAACCTTGAAGCCGGTAAAAAGTTTATTCAGGAAAGAATGGAAAGCAATCAGTCCGTTATTTTCTTAGCTATAGAAAATCAAGAAGACGGATTAAAACCAGTAGGATTTGTTCAGCTTTATCCATCTTTTTCATCAGTGGCTATGAAAAAGCTTTGGATTTTAAATGATTTATATGTTGATCAAGCTGCGAGGCAAAAAGGTGTAGCAAAAGCTTTAATGCAAAAGGCAAAGGAATATGCTTTGGAAACAGGTGCAAAAGGGTTGGCTCTTGAAACAGCCGTCGATAATAAGAAGGCGCAACAATTATATGAATCTATTGGCTATGAAAAAGCTGAAGATGTTTACCACTATAATTTATTGCTTTGAGGATAAAGCTATGTGACTATTGTAGCTTTAAAATAAAGTTTGATCAAAAATAAAACGCATTTTACGGAAAATTCAAATAATCGATTTTTAAAAAAAGATTGATCAAAATGGATTATTCTTCAACAGATTTCAATTTGATTTTTATAAAAAAATTTGATCATTTTCTGCTTTGTGTTGTTGCATTAAAGCGCCCGTTTAATGAAGATCAATTTTCGTTTGATTCTTCAAGAAATGCTCCAGTTTGTAAGTTGTGACAAATAAAATGACAAGTATAGGAACTTGCACCATACTTGTTCACCTACCAGTCTGATTCTATTGTCAGCTTGTTTACATTTATTACGACTTTCAATCGTTGTAATAAATCCAAGCCAATTTTACCCTCCAAATCAAAGCCGTAATTCATTGCACCAATTTCTATTGCAAAATCTTTTGTTTGCATATCCCCGATTCTTACTGAATCAACGGTCTTTGAGTATACAAATTCGGAGCCTCCAACACCACTAATACGATAGATCATATTATTTTCCTCAGCTATAACTCCAATTTCTTCAGCTAAATCTATGGAAACAATTGTACTTCCGGAGCCGGTATCAACCAGGACACGTTGTAAACCTAGCATCCTTCTGTTAAATACCAATTTCATGTCCGTAAGTAATAAACCATTATCTATAACCAATTTTTTCACTATCCCCTAACACCTACCCATTTCTTTTCGATGATATCTGGCTCTTTACGGTTAGTGTGAAGAACATAGAGTTCTCGATAGGGATTATCACGATGAATCTTTTGGTACTCCTTCATTGCATCAGGTGAATTAGGAAATTTATCCAACGGTGAAATTTCATCTAAAATACGAACATTTTTTTTATTTGTATGAGCCTGGACAGCCTCCACCAAAACCCACTGTTCTGGAAATGCTTTGCGCACATCTTCCCACCTCATTTGATTCACCTCCGTTTTATTTTATTTTCATTTTAACATGATATAATTCTGATTTATATCAACAATTATAGAAACGTTTAATCAGGAAAAGCACCCTTTTCTTGAATAGGGCTCTATTTCAAAGATCGTTTGATGCCATCGATAACCCCTTGATGGAGCCCTTCATGCCAAAGGCTTCCTACGAACAGATCCCCTAATGTTTTTAACTCCCTTGACTGTCCCAAATCCATAACTTTAGCAGCAGGATCCCCAAGCCTCCCGGAAAAAGTTGATTTCATTCGTTCCTTTTGTTTTTGTAATTTCTCCCTTATTTCTTCCAAGGTAAGTGGTGTAACTGACCAATCTTTAGGGCTTGACCCCCTTTTAAAGGAATCCATTGTTTCCATGGCAATTTCCCCAGGCTGATTTAAACCAAGGTTATACATTGATTGCTCTTGTGCAACCAGAATATGTCCAAAATTCCAACGTAAAGAATTGCTGAAACCATCAGGAATGACATCTGATTGTTCATCAGTAATAGAACCCATTAGATCAATCGTCTGTTCCCTATAAACATCATACAGATCAACAATAGCGCTTTCTTTCATTATTTTCACATTCTCCATTATGTATTTCCGGTAAAGGTTATCACAAATGGCTTCTCAAAACTTCTTCTCGATTGCTCAAAATTCCCTCACTATTTCCGTGTGATCATTCTTATTAATTCATACGAATAGGTAAGGGTTTGACGTTATCGCTCCCTTTTCCCCTCGTTTGCACCGCACGTGCAACTTTCATCGCATACGGCGCTCCAACTA
>NZ_SLXK01000065.1 GCF_004341035.1 Scopulibacillus darangshiensis | reverse complement strand
TATGACAAAAAATAAAATTAAAAAATCCCGGAAACATCAATGGTATGAATGCCTCCGGGATTTTAGTTTGTTAGATGTGCTGCAAAAGTAGGGAGTCGCTGCGGCACTTCTTAGTAAAATGGGGTATAATAAAGAAGAGAAGGTGCAAGTGAAAATAGAATTTTTACGAATCCTGATTCGTCTCGAATTAGACCCAGTAAGAACTGAAATGTTAACCGCCTTTTTTGAAACCTACTTAAATTTAAATACCGATGAGGAACAACATTTGGAAAAGGAATTACAAGTCCTAAATTCTGAGGAGGTGAGGGTATTGGAACTAATATCATCTTATCGTCGAAAGGGTCGAGACCAAGGCCGAATAGAGGAAGGGAAAATGTTGTTCTGCAAATTCCTTGACGTTCAGTTTGGTAAGGCTTCAACTTCTCTTCAGGAAAAAGTCAAACAAACAGATGACCTTTCAAGATTAAATAGCCTGACTGATCGAATTTTTGCCGTTAAAAGTTTGGAAGAGGCAAGAGAGGTCATTGATCATACTTTTATTTAAGCAGATGCCGAGGGGAATAAAAGACACCCAAAACGGCGCCTCTTATTCTTGATCGGCCCAATCGTAGTTAATACTATCGGCCATGCCATTCTTATCGGCACGAGTTATAGCTAATGGTTCAAGGCTTTTAGCGGTCTGTTTATTTTTGGAAACCTCAACATCAAATTTTTTATTGCTCAAATCTCCTTTATATCATATCCATGCAAGTCCTTCTTGAATTGTTTTCCTTTTTTTTACTGTGACATTCTTCCCGTTTTATTTAGGACGATCTTATCTTTTGTTTCATTTAATTGCTGATGTTTGCTTTTAGTTTTGTAAAATCTATGTTTTCGTAATATGTATTTTTAACAAGTAGATTTGGGCCGAGACATTTCACAGCAGGGCAATGACAGTTAAGCGACCCGGCTGTCTCTGAAGATATCCACAATTTGTAGGCGTCCGGTAATGAGGTGGACCGGATATTTCCCAGCGGTGGTGTATCACCGAAATCGGTCACAATGATTTCCCCATCGAAGATATTGATGTTAAGGCGTGAACGGCCGTCAGGGTCATTTCTTACTGTGACATTTTTTCCATTGTAAAGCCGTTTTAGAAGCTCCAAATCTTCTTGGTTAGTACTGCATGGATAAAACGGCAGTGTGCCAAACAGCATCCAAACATTCTGGTTACGGCAATCTAACAAGCGGTGAATGCCTTCCCGGATATCTTCTAGTGAAGAAACTTCCAAAGCGCTCGCAAAGTCGCTTGGGTACATTGGGTGAATTTCATGGCGCTGACACCCCATTTCAACAACTTGCTCATGGATTTTGTCTAGTTTCGGAAGAGTCCGTCGATTGAGCATTGTTTCCGCTGAAACAAGAACACCCCTTCGTGTTAGTTGTTTAGCGTTTTCAACCATCCGATAAAAGAACATCTCACGTTGTTTTAAAGAAGGCTTTTTCTCCATCACAGCAAAGCCCATTTCCGTGAAATCATCAACGCTGCCATAATTATGCGAAATATGGAGGACATCAAGGAAAGGGATAATAAGTTCATAACGCTCAAGGTTCATCGTTAAATTTGAATTTATTTGAGTGCGAACGCCTCGATCATGGGCGTATTTTAATAACGGGACGACATAATCCTTCACTGACTTCATTGAAAGCATCGGTTCGCCGCCAGTAATACTTAGAGAACGCAAATTTGGGACATCATCTAAGCGGCTGATAAGAAGGTCCAAGGGCAGGGGATCAGGGTCCTTTTTCTGAAGGGTATATCCTACTGCACAATGCTCGCAGCGCATGTTGCATAATGCGGTTGTTGTCAGTTCAATATTTGTCAGTTCCATATGTCCATATTGTTCAACATCCATGTACGCTTCCCAAGGGTCATGATCAGGCGTAATAGGTTTTGCAGTCATCATTTTCATCGTATTGTCTCCCTTGAGTGAATTTTTTCTCTCAAGTAGAGAGTATATCATAAAACCAAACACCAAATGCCGCCTATGGAATAATTTTAAAAAGACACCCATCGTTTATTGCTCCTCAGTTTTTCCAACAAACAGGGAGCCGTCACTTTGGATTTCTGCGAAAAAGACATGTTTAACATTGAGTACGCCTGCACTTTTTAACTGGTTTTCTAACCAGGTCTGGTTGATGTTAAATTCCTCCATATTTTTGCTAACCACTTTGCCGTCAACGATCAGTTCAGCTGGCAAATGGCGGCGTGGAACTGTAAGTACATTCATATCCTTTTTTGTGACCGTCTCGTTCTCAGGCACTTTTAACACGGTCATCTCCCCATTAGGTTCTAGGATGGCATACTCCACATCCTTTACTGAAAAAACATCCTTAGTCCGGAGCATCATGCTTAAATCGTCCATGTTCAGCCTAGAGCGTTTCATAGCCTTCTTTTGAATAATTCCTTTCTTAATAACAATCGCCGGTTCACCGTCTAAGATGATACGGGCTTTAGAGGATTTTAAACTAATAATTTCGATGACTATCGTAAGAACTGTCCATAAGACCAGGGCTGTGATGCCATCGATCACCCGAACATTCTTGTTGGAAACCATTTCAGCAGCAATGTTACCCATCGCAATACCAGTTATGTATGTGAAAAAGTTCATTTGACTCAATTGCTTTTTACCTAACAAGCGGGTTAACAGAAGCAAAACAATGAATCCTGTTAATGTCTTAACTGATATAAAAAGAATTTGTTCCATTTTTTCCTCCTGGGGCGAAAATAGCTATATAGCTATTTTCGCCTAGTTTTAAATGAATAAACCTGCAGCATAAAAAAGCCTTCGGCAATTAATAAGAAAATTACCGAAGGCTGTTATGAAGATTTATAAATGGAATAAAACGTAACTTCCAGGACCGGTTAGCGCAACCGCTAAAGCAACAACAATTAAAATCAAATTGTACTCAAATCCGCCAGATGTTACCCAAAATGCTTTCCTGTGGACGGTTATGAGAGCAACAAACATCGTTACAATAATGAGCAATGCTCCAATCCAGGTGAAAACTCCCGCAGCAAATAGCAGCCCGCCGGCGAATTCACCAAGACCGGCGAGTAACGCCATAAGGTAACCAGGCTTTATTTTAATCGATTCAAAAAAGCCGGCAGTGCCTTTTAAACCGTGACCTCCAAACCAGCCAAAAAGTTTTTGTGAACCGTGTCCAGCCATAATAAGACCGACAACAAGACGTATGAGTAAAAGTGCAAGATTCGTTAGCATACTTACTTCTTCCTAGTTTTCTATTTTTTTAATGTAACTAACTTTATGTAAGTATAATAAAATAGGTCACTTACTTTTGTCAAGTAACTATGGTAAAATAAATTTATAATAATAATGGAGATGACGAACCATGACGCATCGTATTGACATGTGCCCGCGTTTTGAATCGGCTTTTGAAATTTTGGGGAAAAGATGGACGGGGTTAATCATCAGGGTAATGCTTTCCGGCCCGCAACGATTTAAGGATATTGCTAAAAATATCCCGCATTTAAGTGACAGGGTCTTAACAGGGCGTCTTAAAGAATTGGAGGCAGACGGTATTGTAATACGTCATGTCTATCCTGAAACACCGGTGAGAATCGAGTATGAATTGACAGAAAAAGGCCGGGATCTAAAGCATGTGATGGATGCCGTCCAGGCCTGGGCGAGTGATTGGATCGAAATGGACGAGCCCGAAGAGCCCAAGGGAAAATAAATAAAATCAGCGGCAGGACGCCATTTGCGGGAGCAATTCTCGGAAATGGCGTCCGCTTTTTTGGTTAACCAGAAAGCATAGTTATGCTCCTCCACTTCGTTTTGTCGCAAGGCAGCAAAGAAGCGGATTCAAGCAGTAGCCTTTCTGACGCACATAAGTGCACTGGCTAAAGACGTAACATCCTGTTACAACGCCAGTACTAGCACGTCCTGTGCGTCCCAACTACGCTTTGTCTTCACCAAAGGCTCGCCAAAAGGAAGAGATCCAGCTAAGACAAATTGAACATTTTTATAAAGCTGATCCAGAATACGGGACGAAAGTTGCTGAAGGTCTTGGTTTAACTTTAGCCGCTGATAAATAATTAGGCAAAGGGGTTGAAAGTCAAAGAAGGTCAGAGTATAATGTCATTAAGGTCAAAGAAAGTCAAAGTCAAACTTTGATTAACTCATTGTTTGATCATTATTCTTGACCTTTCAAATACCATAGATGTTAACATGACATTTCAAATGAGAGAAATGAATGATACGAGGAGGCATTGCCATGCATTGTAACAACTGTAATGTTAATCCCGCTGTGATTGAAATGAATATACAAATTAACGGAACTAAAAAGCAGCTTCACTTGTGTGAGGCATGTTATAAAGAAGTGAAAAATGAACTTAAAACACCGTCTTTCTTCAGCGGCGGCGGTTCTTCATTTGACGATTTCTTTAAAGGTTTTATGCCGCAGGCTAGCGGCATGGGCGACCAAGGACTTGAACAAGGCCAGTCCCACCCAAACACTCAAAAAGGCGGCATGCTTGATCAATTCGGCAGAAATCTTACCGATGCGGCTAGAATGGGTCTCATTGATCCGGTGATAGGACGCAGGAAAGAGATTGAACGTGTTATTGAAACGTTAAACCGACGAAACAAAAACAATCCGGTTCTAATTGGTGAACCCGGCGTTGGTAAAACAGCGATTGCCGAAGGTTTGGCTTTAAAAATGATTGAAGGTGATGTTCCTTCAAAATTAATGAATAAAGATGTCTATTTGCTCGATGTATCATCCCTTGTTGCTAACACGGGCATCAGAGGTCAGTTTGAGGAACGGATGAGGCAACTCATTGCCGAGCTTCAAGAACGCAAGAATACAATCGTCTTTATCGATGAGGTTCATTTACTGGTTGGTGCCGGGTCTGCCGAAGGCTCGATGGATGCAGGCAACATATTAAAACCGGCTTTGGCACGCGGTGAATTGCAGATCATCGGTGCCACGACGTTAAAAGAATATCGCCAAATTGAGAAGGATGCGGCGCTCGAACGCCGTTTCCAGCCGGTCATGGTTCACGAACCGACTAATAGTGAAGCGATGGAAATTCTAAGTGGCTTGCGCAGCAAATATGAAGATTACCATGAGGTTCAGTTTACCGACGAAGCTCTTAAAGCATGTGTGACATTGTCCGATCGCTACATCCAAGATCGCTTCTTGCCAGATAAAGCAATTGATTTGATGGATGAAGCTGGTTCAAAAATCAACCTTTTAAATACGAACGGTGACGATGACTCTTTGAAAGAGCGGCTTAATCAAATCGCTTCAGAAAAGGAAAAAGCAACGAAGGACGAGGATTATGAGCGGGCAGCGAAGCTTCGTGATGAAGAAGCAGAGCTGATAAGTAAGCTTGACCAATTTGAAAGAGACAGCAAAGATTCTGCAAAAGGCAAAAAAACAGCAGTGATTGAGGTTGAAACAATCCAGGAAATTGTCGAAGGAAAAACAGGTATCCCCGTTCGCAAGCTGCAAAGTGACGAGCAGAATAAAATGAAGCACTTGGCTGAACGCCTCAACGAGAAAGTGATTGGACAAACAGAAGCTGTAGAAAAGGTGGCGAAATCGATCCGCCGCAACCGTACAGGCCTGCGCCGCAGCGCACGCCCAATAGGTTCATTCCTTTTCATCGGACCAACCGGTGTCGGCAAAACAGAATTAGCAAGAACACTTTCAGATGAAATGTTCGGTGACCGCGAAGCTATGATCCGCCTTGATATGAGTGAATACATGGAAAAACACTCTGTCTCGAAATTAATCGGCTCACCCCCTGGGTATGTTGGACACGAAGAAGCAGGACAGCTGACTGAACGCGTGCGCAGGAAGCCTTATAGCATTATTTTGCTGGATGAAATTGAAAAAGCGCACCCTGATGTGATGCATATGTTCCTGCAAATTCTTGAAGACGGCCGTTTGACCGACAGTCAAGGACGTACCGTCAGCTTCAAGGATACTGTCATAATCATGACAAGCAACGCTGGTGCTGGGGATAAGAAAATTACCGTCGGATTTGGTAACGAAGGGGAGAATGCAGAACCAAATATGACCGATTCTTTGGGACAATACTTCCGTCCGGAATTCTTAAATCGTTTTGACGACATCGTTCAATTCCAGTCACTTACAAAGAACAATCTTGTTGCAATTGTTGATTTGATGCTTGATGACATCGAAGCTGCAACGAAGGAACAAGGCATTGAATTGACAGTGACCGATGAAGCGAAGAGAAAATTGGCTGAACGAGGCTACAATCCTACATTCGGTGCCCGTCCGCTCCGCCGTGTTCTTGAAGAAGTTGTTGAAGATGGCATTTCTGACCTCCTTCTGGAAAAAGAAGAAGTCAAACAGATCACCGTTGATGTTTTTGATGGTGAAGTGAAGGTGAAGTAAAAAAAAATGGCGCCTGGCACTTTTGTGCCAGGTGCCATTTTCTTTAAAATATACTGATTAATTTATTAATAGTTAAGACGAGGAATAGGATAACACTTAATGTCAAAACAATGTTTGACAGCCATTTGTTGCGGTCTTGCGCCGGAACCCTTTTTTTGGAGTTTAAGAGCCAAATAAGTGTGATGGCCAAAAATGGCATGAATAAGGCGCCAAGCGCACCGTAGGCGATAATCAACCCGACCGGTTTTCCGATAAAGAGCAAAAGCATCGGGGGGAAGGTTAACCAGAATACATAGAAACGGTAAGATTTTGTTTTATTTAGATCCCCGCTTTGAACAGGTGAACGGCTAATTGTCCGGATAAAATCCGCGAACAAATAGGACACACCGTTCCAGACACCAAGAACGGAGGTGAATGATGCCGACCAGAAACCGATAAGGAATAACCAGCGAACAGCCGGATCTAATTCGTTACCTAAAATCGAAGCAAATTTTATTAAACCTGCTTCACCGTTAATTGGTGTTCCAGTACCATAGAGCAGGGCCGCGCCCATTATTAATAAGGCAATTGTGAAGATGGCGGTAATGATATAAGCTGTGGCCGAGTCAAACCGCATTCCGGGAATAAAGGAGCGGCCCTTCCAACGATTTTCCTGCAGCCAATAGCCATAGGAAGCCATGGTGATCGATCCGCCCACACCGCCAATAAGCCCGAGTGCATACAAAATTGAGCCTTTCGGCAAGCTTGGCACCGCGGTATCCATCATCCCGCCAAGCTTTGGCAGGACCAGTATGGCCGCGCCGATTACAGTTATGAACATCAAACCTACAAGGACGGTCATGATACGTTCAAATGTTTTGTACTTTCCTGACCAAACGAGGATAAATCCAGCTATACCATGAATGACAGCCCATAACCAAAATGGAACGGCTGGAAACATTGCTTTCATAGCTAAAGCACAGGACGACATGCCGGCTGCGCCATATACAAAGCCCCATATTAAGGAATAAACGCCAAAATAGCCGGTTGCCCAAGGGCCCATTGAACGCCAGCCTTCAAGAATGGTTTGTCCGCTTGTTAAGTGCCAGCGGCCAACCCCTTCATTCAGTGTAAATTTAATGATAGCACCGATGATGATTGCCCAAAGAAAAACAAGGCCGAATTTCGATCCTGCTACAAGAGCAGCCACGAGATCCCCTGCACCGACACCCGTGGCAGCAACGATCAAACCAGGCCCGATAATGGACCACTTTTTTGGCTCCCGATCCCTATCGGATGTTTGTCCTTGATCCATAATAATAACCTCCTTTACCACTTTAAACTAAGATAATATCTCCTTTATTATATCATTAACTCTGCATGAATTCTGAAAGTATTCAGATTACCCGATAAGTATTGACAAATTTATTTTATTTATGATACAAATATTTTAATAAACTTATTCTTATATAAAACTGCTGTGACAGGAATTAGTAGCCGTTATCTCCCTGCAAATAGAGAGCTGGTGGATGGTGCAAACCAGTGCAAAGATAGATGCCTCGGCGAATTACATCCTTGAGCTTTCCCCGGGAACCTAAGTAGCGGGGAACGGTGTTCGAGCCGTTATATCAAATTAAGCGGAACAAGCGTGTCCAAACACGCTTTCAATCTAAGGATGGTACCGTGCTGAATCAGCGCTCCTTTTTTATAAGGAGGGCTTTTTTTAGTTATAAAAAATACAAGAGGAGCAGATGACAATGGATATTTTGCAGGACCTGGAATATAGAGGATTATTGAATCAGGTAACAGATGAAGAAGGCTTAAGGGAAGCCTTAAAAAAACCAATCAAATTTTATTGCGGCTTTGACCCGACCGGTGACAGCCTGCATGTCGGTCATTTGCTTATCATTACGACAATGATGAGATTTCAGAAGGAGGGCCACTTGCCGATCGCTCTAGTTGGCGGGGGAACCGGCCTTATCGGGGACCCAAGCGGGCGTTCAACTGAAAGGTCCCTCAATACACATGAAGTAGTGGAGGGCTACGTCCAAAAAATTAAAGATCAGCTCTCACGCTTCCTTGACTTCGAAAATCAGGCGACATTGGCGAACAACTATGAATGGCTTGGCGGACTGTCATTAATTGAATTTCTAAGGGATGTCGGCAAGCATTTTCCGCTGAACTACATGCTTTCCAAAGAATCTGTGTCTGCTCGGCTTGAGGGGGGCATTTCTTACACCGAATTCTCTTACATGATGCTGCAGTCCTTTGACTACTTGAATCTGTATGAGAAAGAAAATTGTCGCTTGCAAATCGGCGGCAGTGATCAATGGGGGAATATCACAGCGGGCCTCGAGCTGGTGCGCCGTGAGGGTCATGAAGAACAGGCTTTTGGTTTAACCTTCCCGCTGATCACCAAAAGTGACGGCACCAAGTTTGGTAAGTCAGCCGGCGGCGCTATTTGGCTCGATTCCGACAAAACGTCGCCTTATGAGCTCTATCAATTTTGGATTAATACCGATGACCGCGATGTCATCCGTTTCTTAAAATATTTTACTTTCTTATCTAAAGAAGACATTGAAGCACTGGAAAAGGAAGTTGAGACAGCACCGGAAAAACGTGTGGCCCACAAGACATTAGCCGAAGAGGTCATCAAGCTTGTCCATGGTGAAAAAGCCCTGGAGCAAGCAATCAGAATTTCAGAAGCACTTTTCAGCGGTAATTTAGCTGACTTAACGGCTGAAGAAATCAAACAAGGATTTAAAGATGTGCCATCATTTGATATGGATGCTAGAGAGGAGATCGGACTGATTGACCTGCTTGTGAAAGCTGGTGTCTCGTCATCCAAGCGCCAAGCCCGTGAGGATATCAAGAACGGAGCAATTTATATTAATGGCGAGCGGCAAACACAGCTTGATCATATTGTCGGTGCGGACGATCGGATTGAAGACCAATTCGTCATTATCAGGCGCGGGAAAAAGAAATATACTCTCGTTAAATATTAATCAAGATGAAGAAGCATACCTGGCCATTTGCAGGTGTGCTTCTTTTCCTTTGTAAAATAAATTTAATTTTCAAAAAGTGTGTTGCTTGCGGAACGATATCATGTTATGCTATTTTTAAAATTTTTTAAGAATAATTGAAACGCTGTTTCCCAATAGGAAACAAAATGGAAGTCTATTCGTGTATTTTAATACTACAATACTTTAACGCTAAAAACAATTAAATTATATTCCTGCTGTTAAAACGCGAAAAGGGTCCTTTCAATTTTATAAAGGAAGGTGTAAAATGCTGAATTTACAAGAAGAATCACTTAAGCTTCATCTGAAACTTAAAGGAAAGGTAGGGATTGATCTAAAAGCACCGATTGATAATGCTCTCGATCTCAGTCTTTTGTATTCCCCTGGAGTCGCTGAACCTTGCAAGCAGATTTTTGCCGATCCCGAGAAAATCTATGATTACACAATGAAAGGCAATGCAATTGGGGTCGTATCAAATGGAACCTCGGTGCTCGGACTTGGTGATATTGGCGCAAAAGCATCGATGCCAGTAATGGAAGGAAAGGCGGCATTGTTTAAAGCGTTCGCTGACATAGATGCATATCCTATCTGCCTGGACACCAAAGACCCTGATGATTTTATAAAAACGGTAAAATCATTGGCACCGACATTTGGCGGCATTAATCTTGAGGATATTGGGGCACCTCAGTGTTTTTATATTGAGGAACAGCTTAAAAAGGAAATGGATATTCCTGTCTTTCATGATGATCAGCATGGAACAGCGATAGTCGTCGCCGCCGGATTGATCAATGCGCTGAAAGTTGCCGATAAGTCTCTTAAGGAAATCAAAGTTGTTGTTAACGGGGCTGGAGCGGCAGGAATTGCAGTAATAAAGCTCTTATTAAACATGGGTGCCGAGAATATTATTTTATGTGACTCAAAAGGCATTATTTATGAGGGCAGACCTTCCGGTATGAATCCGATAAAAGAGACAATATCAAAGTTAACAAATAAAGGTAAAGTGACCGGAATATTGGATGATGCTATTTCGGGGGCAGATGCCTTCATCGGCGTCTCCAAAGCTGGTTTATTGACTAGAAATATGGTGCAAACGATGAATCGTGATGCGATCATCTTTGCGATGGCAAATCCGGTACCGGAGATCATGCCTGATGAAGCCAAAGCAGCGGGAGCAAAGATTGTTGGAACAGGGCGGTCTGACCTGCCAAATCAGGTTAACAACGTTCTCGCCTTTCCAGGTATATTCCGCGGTGCGCTCGATGTACTGTCTACGGAGATAAATGAGGAAATGAAAATGGCAGCAGTCTATGCGATTGCCGACCTCTTGGAGCCTCAAGAATTAACCCCTGAATATGTCATACCAAACCCACTTGATAAAAGGGTAGTCCCTGCCGTCGCAAATGCGGTCTCTTTAGCGGCTCAGAAAACTGGGGCGGCCAGGAAGCTGATTCCTGTAAATAATTAACCCGCTAAGAAGGTCATGCATGGCTGTAACATATCTTTGTATCCCGGAATCAACTGCTATGATATGATGAAAGAGGGTTGTTCAAAGATATGGTGCGAGGTGAGCCTTTAGTGGAAAGGGAGAATAGAGTCAAATCTGTTGACCGTGCACTGGATATCATCAAAATTGTTAGTTCTAATAAGGAAGGATGCGGTGTCACAGAAATCGCCAACCAAATCGATATTAATAAAAGTTCAGTCTATCGAATCTTGGTAACGCTGGCACAGCACGGCTTTATTGAACAGGATGAATCATCCGGAAAATATAAAATCGGTTACAGTTTTTTAGAAATTAGTTCAAGTCTTCTCGAATCCATAGATATTAGATCGGAAGCCATGCCATTTTTGAAAGAACTTGAAAGCGAGACAGATGAAGTCGTCCATCTAGTCGTCTACGATCAAGGCGAAGTGGTATACATTGAGAAACTAGAAGGAAATCAAACGCTTAGAACCCATTCAAAAGTGGGCAGAAGAGCACCAATGCATTGCTCAGCCGTCGGGAAAGCGATCCTGTCACATCAGACTCCCGCAGAAGTAGCGGAGATCATTAAGCAAAATGGATTGCCAAAGCATACAGATTATACAATCACAAATAAGGGACGGTTTCTGCAAGAACTTGATGATATTAAAACAAAAGGATATTCTCTTGACTTGGAAGAAAATGAGTATGGTATTATTTGCATTGCTGTTCCCGTTTTTGATTACCTCGGTAAAGTGATGGCAGCCATTAGTGTTTCAGGGCCGAGCATCCGTATGAGTGAGGATCGCATCGCTTGTTTAAAGCAAAAAATCATTGAAAGCGGAAGCAAAATATCGGCCAGATTAGGATACAAAAAATAGAAAAAGGATTTTAAAGGGTTATTCCCGAAGCGAAAGGCGCTTTGGGGAATGACCTTTTTTCTGTTAATCAGAAAGTATAAGTGCTCCTCCACTTCGTTTTGTCGCAAGGCAGCAAAGAAGTGTAGCAAGCAGTAGCCTTTCTGACGCACATAAGTGCACTGGCTAAAGACGTAACATCCTGTTACAACGCCAGTACTAGCACGTCCTGTGCGTCGCAACTACGCCTCTGTCTTCGCCAATCGGCGAGTTTTCTTTACATTTTCTTATATTCAATGAAGTAATCAGAATAGTCAATTGACTAATGTGGCTTTTGGTGATTAAATAAAAATAAAGAACATAAGCCTATTTTTAGAAATGGATATTTTTTTGCGCATAAAAGGGAACTGCGTTTCTTAATAGCAAACAACTAATTTAATCAGAAAGGAAGATTCATAATGACAAACCAAATGACCACATTACCTGAGGGTGTAAAAGTAAACGGTGACATAACACCAGAATTCGCTGAAATCCTTACTCCTGATGCGCTAAAATTTGTGCAAAAGCTCAATCGGGAATTTTCTGATACCCGTGAAGCGCTTCTGCAAAAACGACAAGAAAGACAAGCAGAGATTGATAATGGCAAAATGCCGGATTTTCTACCGGAGACAGAAAAAATAAGAAACAGTTCTTGGACGATTGATCCGCTCCCTAAGGATCTCCAAGACCGCCGTGTTGAGATTACCGGACCGGTTGACAGGAAGATGGTCATTAATGCTTTAAATTCAGGGGCAAAGTTGTTCATGGCAGATTTTGAAGATGCTAATGCACCAACTTGGCACAATAACATTCAGGGGCAACTTAACTTGCGTGATGCCGTTAATGGAACGATATCGTTTGAGAATAAGGAAAACGGAAAGAAATACAAGCTTAACAATGAGACAGCGACACTAGTTGTTCGCCCGCGCGGCTGGCACCTTACTGAAAAACATGTGCTTATTGACGGCAAGCCTGTTTCCGCAAGTTTGTTCGATTTCGGGCTTTATTTCTTCCATAATGCAAAACAGCTGATAAAAAAGGGGACCGGTCCTTATTTTTATTTGCCGAAAATGGAAAGCCATCTTGAAGCAAGGCTTTGGAATGATGTCTTTGTCTTTTCTCAAAAAGAACTGGGGATACCTAATGGGACGATCAAGGCGACGGTCTTGATTGAAACGATTCTTGCGGCATTTGAAATGGATGAAATATTATATGAGCTTCGTCAGCATTCCGCCGGTCTAAATTGCGGGCGTTGGGATTACATTTTCAGTTATTTGAAGCGTTTCCGCAATCGTCCTGATGTCATATTGCCTGATAGACAACAAGTCACAATGACGGTGCCTTTTATGCGCTCCTATTCGCTATTGTGCATCAAGACATGCCACAAACGTCATGCACCGGCTATCGGTGGAATGGCAGCCCAAATTCCGGTGAAGAATGATCAGAAAAAGAATGATGAGGCGTTAGATAAGGTTCATGCAGATAAAGAGCGTGATGCAACAGACGGTCATGACGGTTCATGGGTGGCGCATCCCGCGCTTGTTCCTGTGGCAAAGGAAGAGTTCGACAAATATATGCCGGCACCTAACCAAATTGACCGCCAACGTGAGGATGTTAAAGCAACGGCACAAGATCTTATAAGGGTCCCTGAGGGAACAATAACAGAAGAGGGGATGCGAACAAATATTAATGTCGGTATTCAATATATCGCGTCATGGTTTCGCGGAAATGGCGCAGCCCCGATTAATCATTTGATGGAGGATGCGGCAACCGCCGAAATTTCCCGTGCGCAAGTGTGGCAATGGATCAGACATCCTCGGGGTGTATTAGATGATGGAAGGGACATCACCATGGCATTATTTGAACAGTTTTTGGGTGAGGAGATGCAGAAGATTAAGCAAGAGGTCGGTGCGGATCAGTTTGCTTCAGGCCGATATGAAGAAGCGCGCGATTTGTTCTCAAGACTGACCAAAGATGATGAATTTGCCGATTTTCTAACGATTCCCGGTTATGAATATATTGATTAGTCATAATGACACTTAAAAAGAGGACCCTTTATTTATTAAAGGGTCCTCTTGCCAAGTTTTCTTTATACATAATGCCCATTGCCCAAGAGCACGGGCATCCACTTCTTAGCTTGATCTAATAGGTCAAAAACGGTTTGAATATGTTGGCCGGATTCCGTTATTAGGTCCATATTTCTTTGATTTAAGCCGTCAAGATAGGTTTTCTTAGCTAAAATGACTTCGTCGCCCACCTGATTATACACTTTTTGGACGCTTTTAAGTTCTTTCGGAGCATCAAACTTTTTGAGTTTTCTAGCCTGTGATTCAGCGTCCTGCCATTCCTCGGTTACATTCTTTTTCCATTCTTCATCATGAGTAAGCTTGGGATTATTTGATGCCTGTCTTGAATAATCACCAATATTTGCGAGCGAGCTAGTGATTTCATCGATGCTTTTGGATACGGAGCTGCGGTATTCTTTGACATCTTTTCGATCTGCCAAATCATTCATTTGTACGATTGGATTTTGGCTGTTTGATTGCACCATGATGGCATGGTGTCCTTCTTCCGCAACAAAATTTATAAAGCTAAGGGTTAACAGGGTGACACCAAATATGCCGCCAAAGAAGAGCATAAAAATGCTGGATCCAATTTTATGCTTCCTCTTTTTTAAAGCGTAAGCCCTTATTAAAAAAATCCCGGATATAACCAAACCTATTAAACCCTGAAATATTCATAGTCTAATGTCGATGTCCCAAGAAATTGGGTTATATCAGGGTTTTCAATGCCATAACTTTCACCTAAAAAATGAAAGGGTT
>NZ_SLXK01000064.1 GCF_004341035.1 Scopulibacillus darangshiensis | reverse complement strand
AGAGTATTATAAAGGAGTACATGGTCAGGAATATAAACTATCGGATATTCTCTAACCAAAAAAGGACCGGGCGGTTTTTGCCCGGTTTTTCTTAAAAATGATTTGTAATAATAAAATTTTGGAGTAAAATGAGACACGTATTCTATTGGGAGAGTGGTCGAAGGATATGTCAAAAGTTATTCATGAATTTAACGATATCATACGCAAACTTCGGAAAGACTGTTTTGGAAAGGGCCCTGAACGGATTCATACCATATTTGTTGAGAACATGGCAATCGCGAAGTTATATGGCAATTTAACCCCGACAGAACGGTTTATTGCATCAACGGACGAAGGGAAGGAAATCGTTCATTCAGCTAGAACGAAGATGATTCAAGATATGTATGCTGCCAGTCCTCCTGCGAACATGGAAGCATTAATCGGAGCTAAATTCGTTCATCTATTTTCAGACATGAAAATTGAAGAGGATCTAGCAGTTTCTGTGTTTATTTTTGATAAAAATATAACGTAAGAGGGAATGTGATATGAGACCAAGAGAAGCATACCGAGAAATTATTCATTTTTCCCGGGGAGAGTGTTCACTTAAAAAGGATCTCGTTGTGACAGAGTTTCCAATAACAGTTAAAATAAATGGTGAAGAATTTGTTACGATGGTTTGCACCCCTGAGTATATTGAGGACATGGTCATCGGCTATCTAGCGTCAGAAGGTGTCATAGAAAAGTATGAGGATATAAAAAAGATTTGGATACAGGAAAAAGAAGGATATATACACGTGGAAACGGTAAAGTTGAATCCTTATTACCAAACCTTTCAAAATAAACGTTATATTACCTCGTGCTGTGGCGCTAGCAGGCAAGGTTTTGTCTTTGTCAACGATGCTTTAACCGCCAAAAAAATGAAAGATATTAATATACGCATAACACCAGATGATTGTTTTCGACTAATGGATGAACTGCAGAGTTCTGCCCAAACCTTTAAGAAAACCGGTGGTGTCCATAACGCAGCTTTGTGTGATATAAATGGCGTTATCTTGAGCAGGATGGATATAGGCAGACATAATGCCTTAGACAAACTATATGGTTATGGCTTAAAAAATAGCATTCCAATTAAAGGAAAAATCATTGTATTTAGTGGTCGGATGTCATCAGAGATTTTACTAAAGGTGGCTAAAATCGGTTGTGAAATAGTGTTGTCAAAATCAGCTCCCACTGAGTTAGCTTTAAATCTAGCGGAAGGATTAGGCATGACGACAGTAGGGTTTATTCGCGGGGATTCATTTAATATTTATACAGGACCTGAACGTATTATTCATGCCGGAAAGGATAAGGTTTATGAAAACTAAAGTGTTAGACACACTCGAACGTCCCTTAAGGGATTTAAGGATATCGCTTACCGACCGATGTAATTTCAGGTGTCGTTATTGTATGCCAGAAGAGATTTTCGGTCCAGATTACTCATTTCTATCAGCAGATAAAATTCTTTCTTTTGATGAATTGGAACGGCTGACAAAAATCTTTGTGTCACTAGGTGTAAAAAAGGTGCGTATAACCGGCGGAGAGCCTTTATTGAGAAAGGATTTACCCTTGCTTATCGAACGGATTAACAATATTGAGGGTGTTCAGGATATTGCCATTACCACTAATGGATCGATGCTCAAAACATACGCTGAAGCGTTGTACAATGCCGGCCTTACCCGGGTAACTGTTAGTCTGGATTCTCTAGATGACGCCCGTTTTAGACAGCTAAACGGTAATAGAGGGAAGGTTAAACGGGTGTTAGATGGCATCCAGGCAGCGGCTGATGCGGGTTTAAAGGTTAAGGTCAACATGGTTGTTCAGAAAAGGAAGAATGAACAAGATATTCTTCCAATGGCAAAGTATTTTAAAGAAAAAAAGCATATTCTTCGTTTTATTGAATATATGGATGTGGGCAATTCAAACGGATGGAAAATGGAAGATGTGGTATCAAAAAAGGAAATTTTAGATAGAATTAACGCCCAAATGCCATTGAAACCCATTGATCCCAATTATACTGGGGAAGTAGCAACAAGGTTTCAATACGAAGACGATCAACAAGAAATTGGCATCATCTCATCCGTGACGGACTCTTTTTGTGCTAATTGCTCAAGAGCAAGGGTGTCTGCTGAAGGCAAGCTCTATACTTGTTTATTTGCAACCAAGGGTTTTGATCTGCGTAAACTTTTGCGGACAAGTGACGATGACCAAGTCGTAACGCAGAAAATTAGTGATATTTGGAATCACCGGACTGATCGCTATTCTGATGAACGAGCGAATCATGCACCACATAAAAAGTCTAAAGTGGAAATGTCACACATAGGAGGATAAAGCCTTCTGTACCACATGAAAGGAAGTGGACAGGCATGGAGGACCGCTATTCAAGGCAATATCTATTTAATAAAATTGGTAAACAGGGTCAGAATAAAATAGCAAACAAGCAAGTATTAATTGTTGGTGTGGGAGCGCTGGGAAGTTCTTCAGCAGAGGCATTGGTCAGGGCCGGGATTGGTAAGCTCACGGTGATTGATAGAGACTATGTTGAATGGAGTAATTTACAACGGCAACAGCTATATACTGAACAGGATGCTAGGAACCAGCTCCCAAAAGCGACGGCGGCTAAGCAGCGGTTAGAACAGATTAATTCCGATGTTCATATTCATGAAGTGGTCGCTGATGCGACGATTGAAACCCTTGAAAACCTATTAAATGATGTGGATCTTATCATTGATGCAACAGATAACTTTGATATACGGTTCGTATTAAATGACCTCACGCAGAAACATCGGATACCATGGATTTTTGGCTCATGTGTAGGAAGCTATGGTGCCACGTTCACAATTATCCCCAATAAAACACCTTGTCTTCATTGTTTATTAAAACAATTGCCAATGGGGGGAGCGACCTGTGACACAGTCGGGGTGATCAGTCCAACCGTGCAAATGGTTGCCAGTTATCAAGTAACGGAAGCTATGAAGATTCTTGTCGAGGATTTTGAGTCCCTCAGAGAAACATATTTATCCTTTGATTTATGGAATAACCAATATTACAACGTTAACATGGAAAAAATGAGGGGTGAAGGGTGTCCCTCGTGTGGAATACAGCCTAGTTATCCTTATTTGTCCTATGAAAATCAGACAAAAACTGAAGTGTTATGCGGCAGAGATACAGTTCAAATCAGACCCGCAAAGAGCATCCCCTACGATTTCGAACAACTCGAACAACAGCTTAAACGGCATGGAAAAATAAATAAGAATCCATATTTACTTTCCTGCCAATTACAAGATTATCGGCTTGTTGTGTTTAAAGATGGCCGTTCTTTTGTTCATGGCACTAATAGTATTCAAGAAGCCAAGAAAGTATATTATCGATATCTAGCATAAAAGGAGAAGACTGTGGAACATAAATTATTTGAAATTGTTGATCAGCCCATTAATATTGAGGAATTAAGACATAAGGTGGAAAGACGTGAGGCAGGGGCGATTACAACCTTTGTTGGTACGGTAAGAGAATTCACAGGTGAAAAGAAAACGCTGTATCTCGAATACCAGGCGTATCAGTCAATGGCTGAAAAAATGCTGGAACAAATCGGACATGAAATAAAGAAAAAGTGGCCAGAGGCGCAAGTAGCGATAACACATCGAGTGGGCAGATTAGAAATTATGGATGCGGCTGTGGTCATCGCAGTCTCCGCACCCCATCGAAAAACGGCATATGAGGCCAATGAATATGCGATTGAACGTATCAAAGAGATTGTTCCGATTTGGAAAAAGGAGTTCTGGGATGATGGCACTCAGTGGATCGGCAATCAGCTTGAGACGATCAATTATCCTGAAGGAAAACCTATAGAGAAAGGGGAATTCTAGTGATAAAAGTATTGTTTTTTGCAGGCATTAGAGAAGCGCTTGGCATTGATCAACTTGAATTAGAATTAGAGGGTATTCAGACTGTCCGGCAGTTAAAGGAGCAGATTCTAAAGGAACATCAGCTCCCCACACTTAAACAATCCATGACGGCAATAAATGAAAGTTTTGTAACGGATCAAGAAGAAATAAAAGAAGGTGACACAGTTGCCTTTATTCCACCTGTCAGCGGCGGCTGATTCTAGCCTGTTAAGGGGACATTAATTTTTGTTTGTGGAAAAGAGCGATATCATTTATACTTAATTTTAGAAACAATACCGTTGGCGCTTTGATAGTGTTTGTCATAGTTCCATCAGCTGTTTGAATGATGTTGGAATGGTATATTAGTACGAATTGCTAATTTATTACTCCTCTATAAGGTTCATTTGTCGTATGCGGCATCTGTCCTTGTAGAGGAGTTTTTACTTTTTAAAAAAATTTATTGGAGGCTGAAAATTGTCTTGGATCGTTTTGCATATCATTGGAATCATTGCGTATACAGCTAGTGGTGCGTTAGTAGCGATTGAATCAAAGTATTCTTTTATAGGCATATTTGTGTTGGGATTAACGACTTCTTTTGGCGGTGCCATTGTAAGAAATCTTATCATTGATGCTCCAGTTTCCGGGGTCTGGGAATCAAATACAATGGCGATCGTATTTGTAACCCTAACACTACTCGTATTTTTACCGCTAAAATGGGTTCATCATTGGAAAAGATGGGGTTTATTCCTTGATTCTATTGGTCTGGCGACTTTTGCATTACAAGGTGCACTATCAGCCAAGTATGCGCATGACCACTTAGGTTTGATCCTATTATCCGCTATGTTTACCGGACTCGGGGGAGGCATGATAAGAGATATACTGGCAGGCCGCAAACCCCTTGCTTTAAAAGAAGAAGTCCATGCGGTTTTAACGCTTATATGTGGACTATGTACTTGGATGGGCTGGATTCATCCGATTCAGCTTACCCTAGTTGTTTTCTGTATCGTGACGATACGCATGTTTGCTGTCAAATTTAATTGGAAATTACATCTTCCTTACTGTTTAGAAAAAAGGTTTAGAAATAATGATGTTAAGGCGGAGTCGTCATTAAAAAAATGATTGTGCATTATTAGAGTAATGGAAATATAGAAGAGCAAGGGCACTTGCTGGTGCAGGTGCTCTTATATTCCCATTAAAAATGGAAACCCCCTCTTTGAAGAAAAATATCTGATTAAAATTATCCCACTCTATCCTTTTATCCAAGAATTTATATAGCGATCCACCTTTACGTCTTTAGCTGATTTTAATAAATATGCCATATCCACTCGATTTGCATGAATACGGAACATCCTTTCAGCCCAATCATAATCCTGATTAAGCATAGGCTTGTGGGGATGTGATACAATAGCTGATTCTAATCGGTGAATGATAAGGTCTTCAACGCCTATGACAAATACTTTTCTATTACTAGGCAATAACAGCTCAACAATCTTGTTCATATCACCTTCCAAATAATTATCCGGTATCTCAATTGCCAATTCCAATTCCTTGTGATACCACACGCGGGTTTCCTTCTCAAACCCTAATGCGCTTAACAGATCATTAAATTGATCCCAACCGTCCGCTATGAGATCAATATCGTGTGTTGTATAGTGGCCGCGGGTATAGATTTCAACAGAAAGACCGCCGACAATAATGGGTTTTATGCCCCGAGGTTCAAAATACTCGGTTAACAGAGCAGAAAGTTCAAGCATTTTATCAAACTTTGGAAGTTTGGAAAGGGTCTTTATTTCATTGCGAATATCATTCACGGTAATCATAATATATAGACCTTTCTCCAATAACTTTTATTTTCCCGGTCTTAACCGCCTTTTCCCAGCTTGCAATAGCGAGTTGTGTCAGTGCCTCCGCTTCATCCCGACTTCTTGCACGGCTTCTTACTTTTCTTTCGCCATAACTGTTATTGCCAAAAATGATTTGATTCACTTCTTTACTCTTTTTGTCAATCTCCTGATTTAACGTTTCTAATTTAATTCTCATGGGTTTTCCTCCCAAAATATAAACCATTAATCTAATCTTATTTTAATTGAATCCATAAATCTATGCCACTTTTGACAGCAGGTTATTTCTTATGAGGAATTTCGTCAAATCTTCTTATTATATGATTATGCCAGAATAGAGCGTACATTGCGAAGAATGGTCATCATACAGTCTGAATCAATCTGAACATGATCAATGATTTTGACTTTTCGCTTTTTGACGTCCAAGCTTTTGAATTGATCCGTAAGAACAACTCCTGAAAACCTCTCCTTCAGTACCAAGGTCTATTTCTTCATGGCGAGGTGATTCTTTTTTAATTTGGGAAAGAAGGTGTATTCATCATTGGATGCCTTGGGTTTGGAGAGCGGATGAAAGTAAAATGTTATTGTTGGACGTCATTGAGATTTGTAGTTCATCTCCTTCCTCCAAATTAAGCCGCCTGATTATAGCACCCGGAATGCGGACAGCGTAACTATTTCTCCATTTACTAAGCTTCGCTGTTGTCACAGGATTCACATCCTTATGTTTATGATATGTCAATCATACCTCACCTTTCCGCCTTGTATTTCCATATGATATACATGGCTCAAGGTTTTGATTCCCTATATATTATTTCGATTCCATCGAAAGGGGCAATCTTAAATATTACCCCAGCTAATGCTGCTGTTAACTCCCAACCCATTGCGATTCATCTTTTCACCCTTCTCTGAAAAAGGGGTTGACAAAATATTGCCATGCATTAAAATTTGTTCTGTCTTTAGGAAATCATTCGGTAAAGGGGATCTATAATGAAAAGAATTGCAATAGATATGGATGAAGTTATTGCTGATTTTAATCTCAAACATTTATCGCTTTTTAACCGAGATTACAATGAAAATATTACGGTTGAAGATTTAAAAGGGAAAAAACTAAGAGAATTACGCCCTGATCTGAAAGAAGAAATAAGAAAATACTTAATTGAGCCTACTTTTTTTCGGGATTTGGCAGTCATGAAGGATAGTCAAGATGTTATTAAAGAATTAAGTGAGCACTACGAGATTTTCATAACGACAGCAGCAATGGAGTTTCCAACATCCTTTGCAGCCAAATATGAATGGTTAAAGGAACATTTTAATTTCTTAAGTGATATGAATTTTGTCTTTTGCGGTGATAAGAGCATTATTAACGCGGACTATCTGATTGACGATAATGTCAGGCATTTTAAGCGATTTTCTGGACAAGGCATCCTGTTCACATCTCCACACAACCTTTATGAAACAGGCTATGTTAGAGTCAACAACTGGCAAGAGGTAAGGGCTTATTTTCGCAAATAATTAAAGTTGGTATTTTCAAAAACCCTTCAGAATAATCTTCTTTTTTTATTGTTAAAATATTTCATTAAGCAAGAACTGAAATAGGGGGAGATTAATTTGTTCGATGGTAATTTTTTGGGGGCGGTTGTTTACATAATCCTCGTTATCAGAATGATGATGAAAATTGCCTTATTCCAGAATAGGGAAAGTATCCGTAATAAGGAAAGGGTCAATTAATGGTGAATATTTGTGGGAGAGAGGCACATATTACAAATATAGTTTTTTAAATACATCATGAAAATGATATGACCCATTAAACGTAAAATCATTAGGAGGATTCTTATGAGCTCGACGGGTTCAAATTACGCACCGCTGACGGCGACTGAATTAGGAACGCTGTGGATGGAATATCAGATGGACACGCTATCCATGAGGGTTTTAGAATACTTTATGGAAAAAGCGGAAGGTGAAGAATCGAGAACGATTTTTCAATCGGATTACAAAAATAAAGTCGAACATATAGAGGCTATCACAACTATTTTCCAAAATGAAAATGCAGTTCTTCCCATTGGCTATACAGAAAATGATGTCAATAAAGGCGTCCCTCGGCTCTGGGATGACAGTTTTGATATGATGTATACGCGCGTGATGGCAAAGGTTCAAATCGGATTTTATGCGCTGCATTCGAGCATGGCCTATCGTGAAGATATTAGAAGCTTAACCAAACGTTTTACGGCAGATGCACAGGAAACGTATGACCAGACGACGGCGTTTCTATTGGAAAAAGGTGTCCTTGCCCGTCCTCCATATGTTTCCATGCCTAAAGAGGTTGAATTTGTGGATGGTAAAGGTTATATGAGCGGATTTAATTTGTTATCGGACAAGCGAGCACTGAATACTGTTGAAATCGCGAATATTTATCAATCCATGGAATCAAATATATTGGGTGTTCAATTGATGGCTGGATTTGCCCAATCAGCCCAAGAAAAAGAAACAAAACAATATTTCACTAAAGGGATGGAACTTTCTAAGAAAGTCGTTAATACTTTAGGACAACTTTTGATGAACAGCGATATTCAGCCCCCTTCTACTTGGACAGGAAGAGCAACGGATTCTACACTCCCACCGTTTTCTGATAAATTAATGATGTATAACACTAGCCTATTAAGTACATTTGGTCTTGGCACTAACACTATAGGAGCGGCCTTTAGTTTGAGAACTGATTTACCTTTAAAAATGGCAAAGCTTGCCCAAGATATTTTTAACTTTTCGAAGGAAGGCGGGAAACTCATGGTGAACCATAATTGGATGGAAGAACCGCCTCAAGCAGAGGACCGAAATCAATTAATGAAATGATTCCCCAAGGAGGCTAATTAAAAAACAGAGATGGGTTATACATGGAGAAATTGTTGTGGAGCTTTGCGCTACCCGGATTTGGCCAATTTCTTAACGGTAAGTTTTTAAAAGGAATCGTGTTTTTGATCTTGGAGTTTGTAATCAATGTTCAATCCAATTTTAATGAAGTCATTAAAGTAAGTTTTCACGGTCAAATTGAAAAAGCCATTCATCAAACCCATTATGAATGGCTTATGTTTTACCCTTGTCTTTATTTTTTTGCGGCGTGGGACGCTTACCGGGACGATGGAAACGAGAAAAAGCCGTACTTATTTTTGCCTTTTGTTTTCGTGGCTTATTCAGTAACGGTAGGAGTTATCTATTCCCCTAGTTTAGAAATAATGGGCGTGCTGTTGGGGCCGGTTTGGTTACCGATTTTGTTTATTATTCCGGGGATTAGTGTGGGTGTACTGATTAGATATGTAGTTGTGAAATGTTTCAAAAAATAGGAGATAATCCTTTTCTTATTTCATCTCGATGGCTGATTTTGCTTGTTATTATATATAGCGATCTTAGGTAATAGGGTGCCTATTGTTAAGGACTTGTTTTTTGTGCTAGTTAACATAACCCTTGTTACAAAACGATTTCCCTTTAATTTAAGGGAAATCGGCTTTAATAATGTTTAAATTCTCTATTGTTATCACGTTTTTCTTGTAGTCATTTGCAACTCTCGTTTATCTTCTTCTCTACCCCTGGTAAGAAAAATCAATTTTAATATAATAGCCATCAGTATGATATAGATCAAATCCATAAATATGACCAACAAAATTGGATTTACATGAGTCATCATAGGAGCCATTACTCCCATCATCCCGCCCATCAATCCGGAGGACATCCCATCTACGATCGCAAATAAATTTATTGGTCTTCCAATAATATAGCCTAGCACAAGGCCAAATAAAAGCGCTACAAAGAAATGGTAATGAATTAAAAATGCAAGCGTTACCCCCATTGTTAGGCTGATCACGGTACTTAGTGACATCACCATAATATGCACATGAGAAATATCTAGGAATTTGTTGGCGTTACGGTAAATAAAAAATATCAATATGCCAGCAAGTATCAATATCAAACAAATGCTTAAAATCCCCATAACCATTGACATCATCCTTTCAGTGATAATAGACAAGTTTAGGTTAGATTCTGGAACAAAAGAGCTTTATTCACATCTAAAGATATGTTTTACTATAACAAAAGATAACATCATATTTGTCTAAAACTTTCTAATTATATTTAAAATAATGTTTTGATTTAAAAATACATCATGTTATAGTTTGGTGAAAATTAACAATAAAAAACTCTGAAAAAAGGCTACCTTTAAGGTAGCCTAAAACATATGATTATCCAATCCAACAATCAAATAGTTATCAAAGATAAACCGACTAATGGAAAGAATATGCCAAGTGCAATGATAATCACCGCAACCCCTTTCAGCAATTTAAAGTCATTTGGCAATGGAGGAGCCCCTAATTTACCTTTTGGCTTCCTTTTCCACTAAATGAGATAGCCGGTGGCAGTTTTCCTCATATACAGTTCAAAAATGGCATGGTGGTCCATCAGTAAAGATCTTTTTGCTTTATGATCATGATCCTTTGTCATGTGAAATTATCCGCCTGTTCCCTAAAACCAAAATTTGGCAAGTTATTTATGGTTTAAAATGGGAATGATGCAAGTAAAAAAGGACTGTTTTGGGCTTGGTCGGACTTATTCTTGCTGTTATCCTTTTTAATGGGTTGGCGTTTAAAACGAATCGCCGATTAACGGGGAATCACATCATTCATATATGGGCTTTCACGGTGGCTTTACAACTGCTTAGCGATACGTTTATTGATTTAAAATACCATGGTTATTGGTACTTTACGAGGGGCATTGATTGGCGGTCGATTCCTGCCCTGCTCGTGCTCATTCCGCCCGTCAATATGATGTTTATAAACTGGTATCCTTTTGGAAGACGGCTAATCGAGCGCATGAGGTATATTATTTATTGGGTTGTCTTTATCATGTCCTATGAGTTAATCACCTTGTTACCGGAACCCTGGGGTTACTTTCATTATGGCTGGTGGCGAATATGGTATGCGATAGTTGTCGACCCATTTCTGTTACTAGTGGTCCTAAACTATTATAAGTTCATATGTAAAATGGAAAAGGCTAAATAAACGATGTTACATGGTCAAGTTAGAAGCAGCTATTGAAGATTTTTAAATGAATGAATCCTTGTAGGGTAAATAAACCTACAAGGATTTTTTAATTATTATTGACAGAAACAGGGGAAAGGGATATAATCTGCATGCAAGTGGTTGCTTGCAAATTTGATTTTTAGCACATACAAATCCCAGGGAGGGGCATACATGTCTACTATATTTTTCGCGGATGCAATAGAAGGTGACAAGGAAGTCGGTTCAAAGGCATTACATTTAATGAAAATGAAAAAACAAGGTTTCCCGATTCCGAACGGATTTGTGATTCGGACGGATGCTTTTAAGCAATTTATCGAGGAAAATGAAATCGATTGGCAAGGGCAACATGTCAAGGAAAACATCATGAAGGGACATATGCCGCAAGCCATTGAAAAGGAACTGATAGATGCGTTTCACGAGACCCAAGCTTATTTTGACGCCGTTGCCGTTCGTTCTTCATCTGGTGCTGAGGATTTGGCAGGCGGTTCTTTTGCCGGCCAATATGAAACCTTTCTTAATGTTAAGACAGAACAAGAATTGACAGAAAAGGTCAAAGCGTGCTGGGCTTCCGCTTTTGCCGCGAGGGTACAACAGTATTCCGAACAAATGAAGGTTGACCTGGGCCAGTTCTCGATGGGTGTGGTCGTTCAAGGATTGGTTAAATCCGAGGTATCCGGTGTGATATTTAGCCAAAATCCGGTCACGAACCATCCTGACGAACTCATGATCAACGCAAGTTATGGATTGGGCGAGGCGATTGTTTCCGGTCTTGTGACCCCTGATACCTACACGGTTAACAAATTCACCTTTCATGCCAATAAGCAAAAGGGTTTTAAAGAGATGAAAATCGTATCCGATAGCGAAGGGACAAAGGAGATTGAAACGACGGAAGAGGAACAAAACCAATTTTGTTTATCGGACGATGAGATCAAGACGTTAACCGAGCTCACGCAGCGAATCGAGGGCTTTTATGGTTATCCCGTCGATCTGGAATTTGCGATCCAACAGGGGCACGTGTATATATTACAAGCGCGTCCGATCACGACTGTTCCAAAAACAAACAATGACCTTTCGGCTTTTCAAAAGTCGATCGAGTTAACCCGGGAAGATCGTAAGCAATTTTGGCTGTTGCTTGACACCGCTTTTCCGGAAGTCGCCAGTCCATTGTTTACATCATTTCTTTCCGCTTTTACCGACGGAATGAACAAGGCGTCGACCGATCTAAAAAGTCCGAACAGGCCCCAAATGAAAGCGAAGGTCTATCGCCATCACGTCTATACCCAACCGGTAATGAAGAGAAAGCCGAGCCAAAATCAGATACAAGAACACCAAGCGATGATGAAAGACTTGTACCCATCCTTGACAAAACGGATGTACCGCATGTTTGAAGAAACCTTATTCCCTATGTATAAAAGAATAGATGATCACACTCACAGGGAGCTCACATTAAATGAGGCGCGTTCTTTCATGGATGAACTGGAGGACATTTACGCTAAGGCTTACTATCTTCATTTTGACATTGTGATGCCCCAACTCGCCTTGATTAGCGAACTGGAAGACATGTACGAAAATCTGACCGGACAACCGGGTCAACATGTTCATGATTTATTGACTGGCGTCATGAACAAATCACTTGAAACCGATAGCAGGCTAGGGCAATTGGCTCTTCAAGTCCGCGAAAATCCGGAACTTCACAAGATTTTCAACGGACATGATGCACTGCAGCTTGAAAAGGTTTTGAATGAAACAAAGACAGGAAAAGCCTTTCTTGACGATGTACAGACATTCTTGAACGGATACGGATATCGGACAACAAAGGCCCACGACTTTATTGGTGAAACATGGGTGGAAAACCCGCTATATGCTTTGGGATTGATCCAAAACTTTGTCAATGATCATTACGACTTTGACAAGGCATTTCAACATCTGACTGAACAGAGAAAACAAAAGTTTGACCGGGTGATGGAAGAAGCGGTAGATGGTGAACTAAAAGAAACCTTCCGGCAATATTATGCTTGGGGTTTGGACGCGTCCGTGATTCGGGATGACCATCACTTTTACATCGATGAAATGCTTGACGCAAAATGCAGGTTGTTTCTATTAAAGGTCGGCGAACTTCTTAGGGACCATTATGTCATCTCCGACCGCGAAGATATTTTTTATTTATACCTTGATGAATTGAAAAAATTGTTGGAGAACCCTGCAAACGCAACATCCAAAATTGCGGCTAGAAAACAAGCCTATACAAAGGATGAACAGGCAGTGGTGCCACAGTATTTTGGGACACCTCCGAAAGGTAAAGGTCAGGAAATCGAAAAATATGCCGGCCCAATAGGTACAGATGAAAGCAACAATGATCGGACGATTGGCGGTTTGCCGGCTTCTTCCGGCACCTACTCCGGAACTGTCAAAGTCATTAAGAGAATAGATGAATTTTCAAAGTTGAAAAAAGGAGAGATTCTCGTTTGTAAGACGACAACGCCGACCTGGACAATATTATTTCAGAACGCCAAGGCGGTTATTACAGATAGTGGAGGGATCCTCTCCCACGCTGCGATCATCGCCCGGGAATTTCATATTCCCGCCGTTGTCGGCGTGCAGGTGGCTACAAAGACATTGAAAGACGGCGATGTTGTCACTGTTAATGGCAATAATGGAGTGGTGACCATTGAAAACGAATAGACATTTGGTCGTGTTCATCGTTTTAATCGGGGCAATGCTTGCCCCGATTAATTCTACGATGATTGCTGTCGGTTTGCCGATCATTGCTGATTCATTGCAACAATCTTTGGGGATGACGACCTGGGTTGTGACACTTTATCTCATTGCGATGGCTGTCGTACAACCGATTTCCGGACGCCTTGGCGACATTTTCGGCAGTTCAAAAATGTTCATCGGCGGACTAGGGCTGTTTTTGTTGGCTTCCGTCGGGTGCGCATTCAGTTTTAGCCTGTGGTGGCTGATTGTATGCCGGGTCTTGCAAGCATTGGGCGGTGCTTGTATGACACCGAATGTCAGCGCGTTGTTTCGCCGCATCACCCCGCCTGAACAGCTTGGAAAGGTATTTAGCTGGTTTGGTCTGGGAATGGGTGCCGGGGCCGCAATCGGGCCGATCCTAGGGTCGGTATTAATTCAGCTTTGGGGCTGGCGATCGATCTTTTGGGTGAATGTCCCTATCGGTTTGATTGCTCTCGTAACGGCTATTTTCTTTTTGCCGAAGTTTGAAACTGACCGGAGTCAATCGGTTGATGGATTGGGAGCCTTATATTTGGGGATCATCCTTTCGTTGTTCGTCCTCATTACTCAATCAGGTTTTCCATGGTATACGAATCTGATTTTATTGGTCATACTGGTGATAGCAACCTTTTTGTTTATCCGGCAAGAGAAAAGGCGAGACCAACCGCTGGTCGACTTTTCACTGTTCAAGCGATTGCCGTTTACCGGCGGAGATCTATCGATATTAATTAGCAATTGTATTATGTACAGCACGCTGCTCTCTGTCCCGTTTGTGCTTGAATCAGAATTAAACATTCCGGCCAAATCATCCGGATTCATTTTGTTTTTCTTTTCCCTTTCGATGTCTTTCTTCACATGGCTTGGCGGACAAAAGGCAGAAAAATGGGGGAAAAGAAGACTCGTCCTTTTGTCTTTTTCCATTTCCGGGCTGGCGTTAATCCTTTATATCGGTTTCTTTGCTTTTCATTCCTTGGCCTACGTGATTGTATCCCTTTTAATCGGAGGTCTCGGAGCCGGGATTGGTTTAACAGCGATTCAAGTTCTAACGCTAGAAGCTGTGCCAAAGCATGTTGCGGGCATTGCCTCGGGGATTAACATGACCTTTCGCTACATCGGAAGTATAATCGGGACAATGTTTCTCAGTGTATTATCGTACTCTGTCCCGTTGTTTATTGTTTTGATCTTATTTTCCATTATGGGCCTGTTCGTTGCCTACATCTTTTTTAAACCTTCCATCAGATTGGCTGGTGACCATGATTGACAAGTAAAACAGGTAAAAAAATCATTCAAGCAACCCTTGCCCTTATTCAGGAGAAGGGTTTCAAAGCCACAACGACAAGGATGATTGCCGAAAGGGCAGGGGTCAATGAAGTCACGTTATTCCGCCATTTCGGAAACAAGAAGGGCATTGTTGAAGCGGCCGTCGTTCAAGAATCAGAAACATCCTTTGATAAGCTGCAAGAGAAACTAGAAGGCCATTTAGAAAGGGATCTCATGACTCTTGGAGAATCCATTTTAAATTATCTCTTTGATAAAAAAGATCAAATCTCTATTGCTTTAAAAGAACCAAGTATTTTTTTAGGAGTAATGGATCAAATTGTCTCTAATCGTGAGCGACTAAAAAAGATTATAACTGATTATTTTACCGACATGAAAAACCGGCAACAGATAACAGACATCAATTGCGACGTCCAGGCTGAGATTTTCCTCTTAATGATCATGGGTTACTTTTTGAACATGATAAAATTTGGCGAACAGGTGACTGCTATTGATCGAAGCACCTTTTTACAACATAGCGTCACAACCTTTATTCAAGGGATCGGAAGATGAGTTAAGAATGTATTAGCTGATGCTGACATTCGGGCTGTTTATTTTAGCCCTTATGACATATGGATAAAACGACAAAAAATAGACCTCCTTGGATTAGCAACCCAGGTGAGGTCTATTTTTGACATAGCCGACGCCGACCCCTTTGAAGGGTCCGTCTTATAGGCAGAAATGTTATTTATACAACCTGCAAACACTTAGCCATTCGCCGTAAGGCTTCTTTAACCACACTCTTCGGACAGCCTAAATTCATTCTGATGAATCCTTCCCCGTCAGCGATAAAATCATTGCCGTCTTCAAGTGCCACTCTGCCTTTTTACCAATTTCAGTAGTAAGGGCTTGAATAAAATGACCATTTAGAAGAATGACGCGCCTTATTGATAAACTGGCTGAAAAGGATGTTCCAACATATAAAACTAATAAGATAATAATAACTCAAACTTCGCACCTTAATAAACTAGTGTATCCCTAGTGTTTCTAAGTTTTGTCAACGTTGAAAAATGTTCCTTGACAAAGAGTCTAAAAA
>NZ_SLXK01000063.1 GCF_004341035.1 Scopulibacillus darangshiensis | reverse complement strand
ATTTTGGAGGCTGGCAAGCCTTTTTATTTTTTTGCTTGTGCAGCGTTATGTATTTTTACGCTGCATTACTATGTACTTTTATTTTGCCATATACAATCGCTATGATGTTGATTCCTCATTACGTGGGAAAAGAATTCAAATTCGATATAATCCATTTGATTTAACAACCATACAAGTATGGAAGGATAATGAACGCTTTGAAGATGCGAAACCAGCGGAGTTTCGAAATCAAAGCCACTCCAAATTACCGAGTGAAACAGATAGCGTTCAAACTCCTGCGGGAGTTTCTAGTTTCTTGGAGCAGTTGAAAAAACAGCAGGAAGAAGAAAAGCGAAAAAAAGTGGGTACCACTAGTTTTGCCCAATTAAAAGAGAAACAGCCAAGGGGGAATGAATAATGCTAGACTTTTTTGAAATGAAAGGTGTTCCTTTTACCCGTGAGATTTCTCCAACACACTTGTTCCATTCCTCCAGTCAAAAGGAAGCTGCTGCACGTTTAGAATATGCGGTACAACACCGTCAGTTTTGCCTTTTAACAGGAGAAGCAGGAATGGGGAAATCAACGGCCATCCGGTTATTAGTTCATCAATTGGATCCAATTCATTATCATTACCTATATATTTGTGATTCTTCCCTGACGCCAAAACTATTTTATCGAGAAGTTCTGCAGAACTTCGGTATCCAACCATCCTTTCGCTCAACAGATGCAAAACGACAGTATCAATCTTTGATGCTTGATATTTATGAGAATGAGAAAAAACTTGTAGTTATCATTTTAGATGAAGCGCATCATTTTTCCGACTCAATGTTACAAGAACTGCGCTTCATTCTTAATTTTAAACAAGATTCCATGTCTCCCCTATCCCTTGTTGTGGTGGGGCAACCTAGTCTGCGAAATCTTTTAAGGGTGAAACACCTAGAAGCCATAGAGCAGCGAATTCAAATGCGATATCAAATGAGTGGCCTAACAGAAAAAGAAACAAATGATTATATCCGTCACCAGTTAAAAGTGGTAGGGACACCCCATGAAATCTTTTCAGAAGAGGCGATTAGAGCGATTTATAACTTTAGCCAAGGGATTCCAAGAAAAATCAATACACTATGTAGTCAAAGTTTATTAGATGCCTTCATACTAGGAAATAAGATTGTGGGTGAATCCCATATCCATCGGGTGATCAATGAACTGTAGAAGGGTAAGTGTCGATTATTATGAACAATTGGAGAATGGGATTGCCGAGATGGAAGCAACCATTGAACGGTTAAGAACGGAAATAAATGAGTTAATGGAAATTAAAAATGCATTGTATCAACTGAATGGTTTTCTTAAAAAGGAATCGAAGGAACTGATTGAGGATTTGCCATTTTAAATCATCGACAACTAAGCTGACTTTTGTAAATGCCAGTGGCATTGAGGGTGACTGTTATTCAGTTGCCACGTCACCGCCACTGGCCAAATAACCGCCATCGATGGTGGCTGCGGACAGAATAGGGAAGAAGTGGGTATTTAACCGAAAGCAGGTACAGGAATACATTGACCGTTGGTCCATTGAAAAGAAGAAAAATGCGTAGGAGGGCAGGCAATGCAGGGATGGATTAAATTACACCGTCAAATTCGTGACCATTGGTTATATAAAGAGAAAAGGATTTTTTCAAGGTATGAGGCTTGGCTTGATCTGTTGATGATGACGAGCCATAAAGATACTAAGTTTATACATGGTAATGAATTAATTGAACTGGAAAAAGGCAGCTTTGTTACTTCTGAATTAAAATTAATGGGGCGGTGGAAATGGGGGAAATCCAAATTAAGAAACTTTTTGGAGCTTCTTGAAAAGGATGGAATGATTATCAAAAAGTCAGACCACAAAAAAACCACTATAGCCATATGTAATTACAGCGGTTATCAAGATTCAGACTACTCAGCCAAACCACAAACAGACTACGAACAGACCATTGACAAACTCTCATCGGACACAATCAAGAATGATAAAAATGCTAAAGAAGATATTAATAATTCTCTTCACAAGTCAAAAGTTTATGACCAAGCGAGTGTTCCGTATAGGTTATCTTTAAGGCTATTAAATAATATCAGAAAGAATAATAATCAATTTAAAGAACCAAATCTTCAAAAATGGTCCGATGAATTTCGTTTAATGATGGAAAGGGACAACCGATCGGAAAGGGAAATTGCCGCCTTGATAGATTGGAGTCAGCAAGATTCCTTTTGGAAAGCAAATATTCTTTCCCCATCCAAGTTAAGAAAGCAGTATGACCAATTGACTCTGAAAATTCAATCAGGTAGTCGGGTAAAAAAGAATAAAAGCCTGCAGCATATTTCATTAGACCGCCCTAGTCATTGGGAAGAACCGAAACCAATTACAAAAGATGAATTTCAAAAAATGAAACAATGGGAGGATGAACTTCCATTTTAGGAGGGGGAATAAATGCGGGATGTGAGAAGTTTTCTGTCCACCGATAAAAAGGACATTTACAAAAAGGCTGTTTATAGACTTGTCCCAAAATTAGAGGGAGAGGAGATAGAAGCAGTCTTTCAACAGGGGCTCTCTTGCCCGAAATGTGGAAAAGAAGGTGCGTGTGTTTACCTTTTCCGCTCTAATGAAGATCAAATATGGCAACAAGCGGGTGAAGTTCATAGCTGTTCCGAATGTAGGGATAGGGAAGAAATAAATCCGTATATAGATAAAAGTTCAAAAGATCAGAGTCAACTCATCTCTGATAGGCTCATGAACGATTATTACCTTCTCCCTGAAAAATTAAAGGAATTAGGTTTTAAGGATTACTTTGAAACGAATCCAGTTACTACTTCTGCAAAACAACAAGCAATTGCCTATATAAAATCATTTTTAGCATCTGAACAAGGTCGATATAACCTTTTAATCCAAGGAAATCCGGGGACTGGGAAAACACATTTATGTGTAGCAATTACCAGAAATCTAAAGGAAAAAGGGTTTACAGTAGGTATTTTAACCACAGGGCAATTTCTTTCAAAAATAAAAACTACGTACAACAAAGCATCTATAACGACAGAGGAAAGAATCTTTAAGGATTTAAAAAGGCTAGATTTATTAATCATAGATGATTTGGGAGCGGAAGCGACGGGAGGAAATGATGATTGGAGAAAAAGCATGATTTTTGAATTAGTAGAAAGTCGGAGTGGTAAACCAACAATCTATACAAGTAATTTGACCGAAACAGACTTATCCATTGCTGTGGGACAAAGGGTTTTTAGTCGCCTTTATGATAATACAAAATTTATCGACCTGTTTTCCGAAGATTACCGTAAAAGATTGCAAGTTAAATAATCAATAGGAAAAGGAGATGGATAATAATGGCTAATATAACGAAACTTGATCAAAAGGAAAAATTAATTGAATTGCGGGCAAGAGAAGTTTCATATCAACGGTGTGCAGAAGAAATTGGGGTCAGTGAAAATACGCTCATAAAGTGGGGGCGAGAGCTCGCAACAGAAATAAACAATCGGAGACAATTGGAACTAGATGCCCTCCAAGAAAAATATTTTGTGACTAAAAAGAAGCGGATTGAATTTTATGGGGAACAGTTAAACCGCTTTTTTGGAGAATTGGAGAAACGGGATTTATCGGACATACCTACCGAAAAATTGTTTGATTTGACAATGAAAACAGTTGCTAGTTTGAAGCAAGAGGAAACTGAAATTATCTTTAGGGAGAAAAGGAATGTGGAAGATGTTTTGAATGATCACCTAGAGAATTCATTTGTGGAATGGCGGGGGTGAGGTAAAAACCAAAACAGTAATTTATAAGGCAAGAAAGTAAGGCAAAAGTTGTGTGAAAATGCACCAAAAGTTTGATAATAAACCGCTCATAAGTGAGAAGAAAACGCATGGGATTCAGCTATATGCTTAATTGCTCTTACCAAGTGATGAAATAGACAGCGTATTACAAAAGTAGGATACCGAACTCTTCAGCGATCGGAGGGGGAAGCCGCCATTCCGCTCAACATAATTCTATCCAGCACAACTTAAAGAGACTCATGAAGAGGTAGTTGATGGTTGGCTGAACAAAATCTTTTGGCGAGATAATTTGCAGGTGATGAGTCATTTGTTGAAAGAGTATAGAGGGAAAGTTGAAAACATAGACACTGATACCGGATGAAAGGCGAAAACATGCCATTTTAGGCGTTTTTCATTTGGTATTGGTGTTTATTTGGTGTTTAAAGATAGAATAGAAATTTACAAAATACATAACGATAATGAGCAAGACAATAATTGCTTCAGTGGAAACTTTGGTTATCAATCTATTATATGATTCTTTATTTACCACCTTGCATTATTGTAAGGTTTACTCTTATTTTCAGTTGATAATGTGCTATAATATAATTGTCTTTATTTTACATAGCTATAGGAGGACATTGAATGATTATAAGCTATGATAAATTGTGGAAACTCTTGATTGACAAGAAAATGAATAAAACGGACTTGAAGGAACAGGCTGGGATTACATACAATATATTAGCTCGCCTTGGGAAACGCCAACCTGTAAATCTAGAAAGCTTATATAAAATTTGTAAATGCCTCCGCTGCAACATTGGAGACATTATGGAGTTTGAAATAGAATAAGCGATTGATGACATGAAAATACAGGTGAGAGGGCTGAGCTAATGGGAAAGAGAAATTTATCTGAAGAAGATATTAAAGCCAGATATATTACACCGGCAATCACTGATGCAGGTTGGGACATAAAGAAGCAAGTTCGACTTGAATACGCCTTTACGGCTGGGAGAATCATCCTTCGTGGAAATGTAACGGCTAGAGGAAAGCGGAAAAGGGCGGACTATGTCCTTTTTTACAAGAATAACTTCCCTTTAGCGGTTATTGAAGCCAAGGATAATAATCATTCGGTAGGTGCAGGCTTGCAGCAAGCCATCGGTTATGCCGAGGCACTGGATGTTCATTACGTCTATGCTTCCAACGGTGATGGCTTTGTGGAACAGAACCTTATCACCGGTGAGGTAAAGGAACTAAGCCTTGAAAAGTTCCCATCACCGGAGGCGTTGTACCAAAGGTATTTAAGCGATAAAGGTATTACTCAAACCGAAGAAAAGGCACTACTTGAGCCTTATTACTATATTCCGAATTACAAGACTCCTAGGTATTATCAAAGAGTCGCTATTAATAGAACGGTAGATGCGGTTGCCAAGGGGCAAGACCGTTTGCTTTTAGTTAGTGCTACAGGTACCGGAAAGACTTTTATGACCTTTCAAATCATCTATAGGTTATGGAAAGCGGGAATCAAGAAGAAGATTTTATTCTTGGCAGATCGCAATGTATTGATTGACCAGACCATTTCTGGAGACTTCAAACCCTTTAGCGGAAAAATGACGAAAGTGACAAATAGGAACCTTGATAGCTCCTATGAAATCTATTTAGCTCTTTATCAACAGCTTACAGGGGATGATGGTGAAGAGGCCTATTTACAGTTTCAACCGAACTTTTTTGATCTAATTGTTATCGATGAGTGCCACAGGGGAAGTGCCAAAGAGGAGTCTGCGTGGCGAAAGGTTCTTGATTACTTTTCATCGGCAACACATGTCGGCTGTACCGCAACACCTATTGAAACGAAAGAGGCATCCAGCTTAACTTATTTTGGTGAGCCAATTTATGAATACTCTCTTAAGCAAGGGATTGATGATGGCTTTTTAGCACCGTATAAAGTGATTAGGATTGGTTTAGATAAAGACTTAGAAGGTTACCGCCCTGAAATTGGCAAGGTGGATAAGCATGGGTATGAGATTGAAGACCGAGAATATAACGTCAAAGATTTTGATAGAAATCTGGTCATTGATGACAGAACGCGTGTGGTTGCATCTAAAATTACGGAGTTCTTGAAGAAAACCGACCGCTACAGCAAGACCATCGTCTTCTGTGTGGATATTGAACATGCCGTGCGGATGCGGCTAGCACTCATCAATGCGAACAAGGATTTATATGCTGAAAATAATAAATACATTATGCGAATCACTGGAGATAATGATGAGGGGAAAGCCCAGCTGGAGAATTTCATTGATGAGGAGAGCACTTATCCCGTTATCGCCGTAACTAGCAAACTTATGACCACTGGCGTGGATGCAAAAATGTGCAAGTTGATTGTCCTTGAAAATAATATCAACAGCATGACTGAGTTTAAACAAATTATTGGTCGTGGTACTCGACTACTAGAGGAATATGGCAAGACCTACTTTACCATTATGGATTTCCGTAATGCCAGTCGGCTTTTTGCTGACCCTGCTTTTGATGGCAAACCGGAAGTGGTTATTGACCTTGACGGAGATGATCCGGTGGATGAGCCTGAACCGGAAGTGGAAGAAGGCAATGAAGGAAATGGTCAAGAAGATGGCAATGGTGCTGTCAAAGAAGATGAAGGTGAGTATGGAACTGGAAACACACCACCTTTTAATGATGATGGGGAAGACAAACCTAGAAAGTATTATGTAGGGGATGTTACCGTTCGAGTTCTTTCGGAGAGAGTTCAATATGTCGATAAGGATGGAAAGCTCATTACCGAAAGTCTGATTGACTACACAAAGAAAAATATCCTGCAGCAATATGCCAGACTGGATGATTTCTTAAAAACATGGACAGAAGCAGAGAAAAAGCAAGCCATCATTGATGAATTACAAGACGATGGTGTGCTGTTGGATGCGGTAAGAGAAGAATTGGGAAAAACAGAGCTGGATGACTTTGATTTAATTTGTCACCTAGCCTATGACAAGGCACCTTTAACAAAGAAAGAGCGAGCGAATAATGTGAAAAAGCGCAACTATTTATATAAGTATTCGGATACAGCGCTACAAGTCCTCGAAGCACTCCTTGAGAAGTACGCGAATGACGGGATTAAAGAGATTGAAGATACAAAAGTGCTTCAACTTAAGGAATTTGCCAAGATTGGCAGCCCGATGAAAATTGTCAAAGCCTTTGGCGGGAAGAAAGCCTATCAAAAGGCAATACAAGAACTTGGGAACGAGATTTATTACGCATAAAATAAAGCAACTAGAATAGAGAAGGCAGGTAAAGGTTATGGCGATTGGTAATTTTGTTAAAAGAATACAAGATGTGATGAGAAATGATTCAGGCGTTAATGGAGATGCTCAGAGGATTGAGCAGATTGTCTGGATTCTGTTTCTTAAAATATACGATGCAAAGGAAGAAGCATGGGAATTGTATGATGATAACTATACATCTATTATTCCGGATGGCTTAAAGTGGAGAGATTGGGCAGTAGATTTAAAAGACGGAGAAGCTCTAACTGGTGATGCCCTCCTTGATTTTGTGAACAATACACTTTTTCCTACACTTAAAAATCTAGAAATTGACGAAGAAACACCGATGAGACAAGTCATTGTCAGATACGCTTTCGAAGATGCCAATAACTATCAAAAGGATGGCATATTACTACGTCAAGTTGTTAACATCATTGACGAGATTGACTTTACGGAATATAAAGAGCGCCATGAGTTTGGCACAATTTACGAGTCCTTCCTTAAGGATCTACAAAGCGCTGGAAATGCTGGAGAGTTTTATACACCAAGAGCGGTTACAGATTTCATGGTAGAAGTTATTAAACCGGCATTGGGTGAAAAAGTTGGTGATTTCGCCTGTGGTACCGGGGGCTTCTTAACGTCAGCCTTAAATGCGCTAGATAAACAAGTGGGCAACTCTCTTGAAAACAGGGAAATCTATAACAAGTCTGTATATGGCATCGAAAAGAAAGCCCTGCCTCATATGCTTTGTGTAACCAACATGCTGATTCATGATATTGATGACCCAAATATCCTTCATGGCAATGCGTTGGAAACAGATTATAAAGATTTGAGAAAAATGGAGCCTTTCGATGTGATTCTTATGAATCCACCTTACGGGGGTAGTGAGAAAGAAAGCGTGAAAGTCAATTTTCCAACAGAACTAAGAAGTTCTGAGACAGCGGACTTATTTATGAATGTCATTATGTATCGACTTAAGAAGAATGGGCGTGCAGCAGTTATCATTCCTGATGGCTTCTTGTTTGGTACAGATAATGCGAAATTCAACATCAAGAAGAAACTGTTCAGCGAATTTAATGTACATACTGTTGTGAGAATGCCACACAGTGTATTTGCACCTTATACATCCATCCGGACAAATATTTTATTTTTTGACAACACAAAGCCTACGGAGGAAACTTGGTTCTATCGTGTGGATATGCCAGAAGGATATAAAAACTTTTCGAAGACAAGACCGATGAAACTGGAGCATTTTAATGATGCCCTCAATTGGTTGGAGAATCGGGAAGAGATCGAAGTAGATGGACATCCAAAAGCGAAGAAATACAACATTGATGAAATCGTAGATCGCAGCTATAATATTGATCTTTGTGGTTTTCCTCATGAAGAAGAAGTGATTCTCGAACCTATGGATTTGATTCAAGAATATCAAGAAAAAAGAGCTTCTCTTAATACTGAAATCGACCATGTATTAGACCAGATTACTTCTATGCTTGGAGGTAATTAAAGTGAATACACAGGACTTGAAAAACAGTATTCTGCAGTTAGCTATTCAAGGGAAATTGGTTGAACAGCGGGAAGAAGAAGGAACTGCAAAGGAATTATTAGAACAGATAGAAACTGAGAAAAAGCAGCTCATTAAAGAAGGTAAGATAAAAAGGCAGAAAGCTTTGCCATCAATAAAAGAAGAGGAGATACCATTTGATATTCCGGAGAATTGGAAATGGGTACGGGTAGGAGATATTGGATCATGGAGTGCTGGAGCCACACCATCAAGATCAAATCCTAATTACTATGGTGGAGATATACCTTGGCTAAAAACAGGAGATTTAAATGATGGGTACATAGCAGAAGTACCAGAGTTTATTTCCGAAGAAGCCCTCAAAAAGACATCAGTAAGGCTTAATCCAGTTGGATCGGTACTTATGGCAATGTATGGTGCAACAATTGGTAAACTAGGAATTTTAAATATTGAAGCGACAACGAATCAAGCTTGCTGTGCTTGTATACCTTACAGCATTATCTACAACAAATATTTATTTTACTTTTTGATGGGACAACGTGGAGTGTACATTAAAATGGGCGCTGGCGGGGCGCAACCTAATATTTCTAAGGACAAAATTGTAAATTCAATTATTCCCCTTCCCCCACTTGAAGAACAAATGCGTATCGTTGCAAGAGTCGAAGAGCTAATGCCTTATGTAGAAAAATACGATAAAGCCTATTCTGAAGTGCAGGGGCTTAATAAAAAGTTCCCGAAGGATATGCAAAAGTCAATTTTGCAATATGCCATCCAAGGCAAGCTGGTTGAACAGCGAGAAGAAGATGGGACTGCGGAAGAACTATACCAGCAGATTCAAGAAGAAAAAGCAAACCTTGTTAAGCAAGGTAAGATTAAAAAGACAAAAGCATTAGCCGAGATTACAGAGGATGAAATCCCCTTTGATATTCCGGAAAATTGGAAGTGGGTTAGGTTGGATGAAGTGCTAACGAAAATTACTGATGGAACTCACAACTCACCTGCTAATTACGAAACTGGGTCATATATGTATGTAACTGCAAAAAACATTAAAGAATATGGTGTGGATTTGTCTAACATCACTTACGTGACGGAAGAAGTTCATAATATAATTTATGATAGATGTAATCCCGAGTATGGAGATGTTTTATTAATCAAAGATGGAGCTACTACAGGGGTTGTAACTGTAAATAACGTTCACGAACCATTTAGTTTACTATCTAGTGTTGCATTGTTAAAAGCACCATCAATGATTTGCACACCTTACATTGTATATATATTGCGATCTGACTTATTCTATCGTAACATTCGAAAACAAATGAAGGGAACTGGTATAACTCGTGTTACATTAAAGCAGATTGCACCCATAGTGATACCGCTCCCCCCACTCTCAGAACAAAAGCGAATCGTGGATAAGATAGAAGAACTTCTACCTTACACAAAACAACTGGTTAAATAGATGAATCATTATACCCTAGGGGAGGTCAAATCTCCACACCTTTCAATATGGCGACCGCGCCCCAGTCACACGCGAAAAATTGCATAATTCGATAGGGGGGGTACCCCTAAATGCCAAAATAAATCCACATAGCCTTGTGAACCTTGATATTAAAGGGTTTGTAGGTTATGTGGCTATTTTTATTTCGTCTGATAGTATATGTTTTTGCTATTAAATTGCCTGTTAAAACCCCGATTTAAGGCTGTTTTGGCCCAGAAAATGTGGGAATTGACTTGACGTTTTCGCAAAATTAAGCGATGTATGTATTGAAAAAATACAGGAGGTGCTTTCATGAAGGCATTATTTGGGTGGGAAGTTTCCAAATATAAAGGTACTAAGGGAGGCCACGGAAGATGCGAAGAAAAGGGAAGTGGTCGGGTCAGACTACATAGTCATTCGAGAGGTTGAACTATTTGATCACGAGTTTAAGAAATTTTGCATCGACTTTCTTAATGAACAACCTTGGATAGAAAAAACCGATGGCGGCAGCAATGCAGCTCGGGAACTTCGCTGCATCAGAGTCAAGAATGTGGAAACTGGTGAGCGGGTTTTAGCGAAGACAGAGGGATATGATTATCCCCGCTACACCGCCATAGAAGAATAACGGCGATTGATTGGTCAGATGTTTATGGTAAAATATAGGGTAGAATCGTTTAAAGATTGTTTCGCAATCGGGTTATAAAGATATTTTACAAATCGTGAACAAATCATCACCAATAGGCTGGTAGACCTACTAAAATAATATATTTGCCCCTTTTGCAGGAAACCGTCGTGAAAAAAGAGAAGTGGTTTAGTGATGAAGGGAAACTGGGGGTAATATTTAATGCACTCTATAAAAGATATCATGCTTGTTCAAGATTTATTTAAATTAACAAAACCAATATTAAAAGATATCGCTGCTGATCTAGATATCGATACTTCGCTTAATAAGAATGAATTGGTAATGAGAATTTATCCCGAAAGAAATCGATTTAGTGAGGAAACAATTTCAAAGATCGAAAATAGAATATTAGCAACCAAATCAACAGCTGTAACCTGGTATAGGTTTGATGGAGGGGTGACCGCTGAAAAGTTCAGAAGGCTTATCAGAGAAAATACTCGTTTTTTTGACCCTTTTAATGAAATGAATCCTATACAGGAGAGCGATGTTACCACTTCCCCTGAGATATTGATGGGATCAACGGCTTTAAATAATTCTGGAACATTTTTAAGGTATATCTATAAAAGCGGTGTTAGGTATGAAACTACCCCAACTGTGATTAGAACAGTATCAAAATCCGCAATTTCTACAGTTTATTATGATGGAGATAAGGGGATATTGGAAATTAGGGGAGATACACGAAAAGCCCCTGATATAGCAAGGAAGGTTGCACAAACACTTGGTTTGCAAATTATAATGGAACCTATAGAGGCGCCATTTGAGCGAGAAATGGGAACTATAGCTGATAGTATAGGTGGACAGCTAACTGAAGCAACTTCAAAACCAGAATTGTATTTTGAAGAGTTCAATGAAGATGAAATGAATTCAGTAGTAAACGTGTTAAAAGCACTTGATGAATATATGCAAACAAAAGATTCTGATGTTTTGGAAACGCATTTGCAAAATGCTAGTGATTCCTTTATGCAAGGAGAGGCTATTGTACCATTTGCTGCTTTAGTTTTGTCCGGTATGGAAACTGTAGGTATGGCTGGAAGTAGTGAAATAAGATCGCTTCCGTTATTTAGTTATTTAAATCCGTATTTACAACATCAAGGTGGATTTATAAAGTTTCCATTCACTATTGAGAATGTAGAAGAAACTTTCACCATAAGAATAGGTATAACAACGCAAAGTGTAGTATTTGTATCTCAGGTTACTGAAGGCGTTATTGACTATGTAAGGTCTCGTGTTATTATTTAGATATAAATGAAGGAGAAGAGGTGTTCAGATGGCTAATATCTTTGAAATCAGAAAAAAATTAGAAGCCTTCATTGAATTGTTAGCATCAAATAGAGTTGACAGGTTTTATCCTTCGGCTTTGGCGAAACATCTGGGCATCTCTTCTAGCGAAGCTTTTAATTACCTTCTTGAAAGAACAGGTACTGGAGATCAACTGATTTTAAAATGGGAACTAAGATGCCCACATTGTTATAGAACGATAAATATAACAAATGAAATAGAACTTGATGAAGAATTCCAATGTAACTGTGGGGAGGAATTTGACTTAAGATCATCAGATTTTTTTCCGGCTTTTCAAATTAATCCTAGTTATAAAGAGTTTTTAAAGGATGAAATTAAAAAAAAAAGCAATCTAAGCCTGAGAACTCTACAAATGATTTAATTGGAAAACCAGAATCCATGGATTCCTTTTTACATAATGGAATATTTTCTGAAGAGGCATTAAAAAATTTACAAACTTATTCACCCGGGTTTATTTTCACTATAGTGAACCAAGTTAATGGGGGAGATCTACACATGGATCAAAGGAAAATCGAGGGTAGTTTTAATAATTCTGATTTAAGAGGTAATAGTGCAATTCAAGCTGATAATGTTACACAGTTCCAAAATATTAAAAATGGTGAATCAGAAAAGGCTTTTCGAGATTTATTTACAGCTATTCATAAGCTTGAAAATGAAACAGAAAGAGAACAAGCCCAATTTAATGCGGAGCAAATGCAGGAAGCCTTGAAATCCGGGGATAAAACAAAAGCCCAAAAGTTGTTAAAGTTTCTACATGGTACTTTAGGAACTGTAAGCTCTTTAGTTACTATAGCTCAATTATTTGGCTTACCAACATTAGGATAGGTATAATTTATAAGAGAAAGCCCTTTTGCAGTGGGCTTTCTCTTTTTTTATGCAATCGATAAATTCCTAAAAAGAAATGACGGGGGGATATAAAACTTTCACTCCACATAAAAATTATTTATGCTTTCAAAATTTGACCACATTCTGATCACGGAACATATAGAACAGTATATTATTTCATTTCACTTTTTATTAACAAAAACTGCTTAAACCTTGGTGTTGTAATAAGTATTGTCTTATTCCGTATTTCTTCATATTAAATGCACACATAAAAGAACGTAAGAAATACGGATATAACGGTACAATTCATAAATGTTAGTTACCGAGGTAAGATCTAGATAAACTAATTGTCCTCGTATTTGTCCTCGTGAAATTTTGGGGCTATTTAATATTATTGAAAGCAAATTTTGAAAGACGTTGATTTGATAAGCTTTTTAGCCCTCATTTTTTACTGTTAACTGTCAAGATGAATGGGCGGCATGATGTAATATCACTCAAAAACCCCTTTAATAAAGGGGTTTTGGGGTAAACCCAATCCGTTTTGGTGCCACAACATTAAAATCAGAGGTTTCTCATGAGTTCTCCGAACTTATGGGAAGCCTCTTTTTTTCAGTTAATCGGAAAGTATAAACTTTCCGACGTACATAAGTGCAACTACGCCTCTGGCTGCGCCTGTGAAAGGCTTGCCAATCCGCAAGTTTTCTTTATTTCCAGCTTTGATTCAGTTGCCGCCTTGCCGTAAAATCCATTACAATATAACTAAAGATACTCATAAATATTCGAGGTAGTCGATGGGAGCCCGAAGACGGCAGGATGAAGTAACGAATTTATGACTGAATTTCTCTGTCAGGAGGGGAAATCAAAATGGATCAGCCGGAAAAACGAAAAGCAACCTTGGAAGAATTCTATCTGTTGCGTGAAGAGTCTGACAAGATTTATGAATTCTTTGACGGTTTGATAAATATGTCGCCATCTCCGTCCACAAAGCATCAAAGAATTTCTGGACGTCTTTATGCGCAATTGTTTAACTTGCTGGCCGGAAGCGGCTGTGAAGTGTTTCATGCACCATTTGATATAGTCTTTGAAAATGAAGAAACGAATAAGAAGGAGGTACTGGTACCAGACTTGTCTGTCATTTGTGACCAGCAGGGATTGACTGAAAGCAATTATCAGGGCGTTCCCAGTTTGATCATCGAAATTTTGAGTCCGTCTAATCAGTCGCATGATCTGGTGACAAAACTAAATAAGTATATGAAATATGGCGTGGCAGAGTATTGGATTATCAATCCGATGCTTGGGACCATTCAGCTCTATGTATTGGACAACAATGGCACCTATCTCCAGAAAGATATTGTAAAAGAAACAGGCAAGGTGTACTCCTCTCAGTTTGAAAAGTTCATTGTGGATGCGGAAAAACTGTTTCAGTAACTAACAAATGAGAAGGGTACCAGTACATCATTGTATTTGTACCCGGTTTCCTGCTATTTTTTATTCACAGAAGCATCGTAGATTGAGTTGACAGCATTCTTCAATACCGCATTAAACTCTTCCTTAGATTGATTCGCATTTAAGTCAGCACTCAGAGTGCGGATGCTCAATCAAAGCTTTATATACATTCGCCTTTGTAGGTATCGTGAACTTCAGCATCACGTTTTTGATAATTGTAAAATTAACATATATAAAAATAAAGTGTGGTTTTACCATATAATTATTAGTGTTAAAAGGGGAGGAGAACGGATTGGCATATAGATATATGTATGAGGTTGAAATTAAGCATGATGGATTAAATAAGTATAGAGTAATCAGAGGGTCTAATAGATATGTGGTCGAACAAAAAGCTCAGGCTCAAATGAACCAATGGAATGAAATGTGGGAAAAAAAGCAAGTAGCCGAGACAAAAAAAGCCGAGCGTGAAAATATAGCCAGAGAAAAAGAGGCTAAAAAGGCATTAGCAGAGCAACAAACACAAGAAGCATCTGAGGAAATCAAAAATATTGAAAATACACTTTTGTATACACTTGAGATCGACGATAAGATTAATTGGGATAGTCTTAAGGATCAAAGAGAGTTTAAAAAAGCTAAACCAGCTTCTCCTACCATAGTAACCATCCCTGAGGAACCAAATAAAAGTCACGAACAGTTTCAACCACATTTTAATTTGTTTGATAAATTTTTTACCTCAATCAAAAAAAAGAAGATTGATCAAATGAACAAGTTATTCGAAAGATATCATGATGAATGGGAAATCGAAAAAACTGAAGCAGAGAAACAGAATGAAGCTAGTAAAAGAAAATATGAAGACCTTTTACATGAGTGGGAAGTTGAAAGAAAAGCTTTTATTGAAAATCAAGAAGAAAAAAATAAAGCTATTGACCAACAGATAAAACATTATAATAATGCAGAGCCCACAGCTATTATTGATTATTGCGATATGGTGCTTTCAAACTCTGATTACCCTGATGAATTTCCTCAGGAATTTGACATAGATTATAATCCTGTAACCAAAATGCTTATTACTGAATATTCACTTCCATCGCCAGATAAGCTGCCTAACTTAAAAGAAGTTAAATATATACAGTCCAGAGATGAATTTAAAAAGTCGTATTTATCGGATTCTGCAATGAAGAAGTTATATGATACACTATTGTATCAAATAACTTTGCGGACCTTGCATGAATTATATGAAGCTGATGCTGTTAATGCCTTAGACTCGGTTGTCTTTAATGGCTGGGTTAAGTCTGTAGATAAAGCAACAGGGCAAGAGGTTAATGCATGTATTTTATCTATTCAGGCTTCTAAAGAAGAATTTGTGCAAATTAACCTTTCTAAAGTAGATCCCAAATTGTGTTTTAAGAATTTAAAAGGAATTGGAAGTAGTAAGTTACATAGTCTTTCGCCAGTTGCACCTATAATTAAAATTGACCGGGAAGATCCAAGATTTGTATCATCTTATGCTATAGCCAATACCATTGATGAGAGTGTGAATCTAGCGGCTATGGATTGGCAAGATTTTGAACATCTAATTCGTGAGTTATTTGAAAAGGAATTTAATCAATCTGGTGGTGAGGTTAAGATAACAAGGGCAAGTAAAGATGGTGGTGTTGATGCAGTGGCATTTGATCCAGATCCATTACGTGGAGGGAAAATTGTAATTCAAGCAAAAAGATATACCAACCTGATTTATTCATACCTACGAGATGAAACGAGATTTAAGTCCGAAACCATACTTTTCGTTCCTCTATTGGGAAAAGGATTGCGAAATTCACT
>NZ_SLXK01000062.1 GCF_004341035.1 Scopulibacillus darangshiensis | reverse complement strand
CTCGGGCGCGCCACTTTACGGGAAGTAGCTCAGCTTGGCAGAGCACTTGGTTTGGGACCAAGGGGTCGCAGGTTCAAATCCTGTCTTCCCGACCACTTCATTTATGAGACTTAAAGGAAAATTAACGATTCGAATACAGTAATACATTTCTTATTGGCGGTGTAGCTCAGCTGGCTAGAGCGTACGGTTCATACCCGTGAGGTCGGGGGTTCGATCCCCTCTACCGCCACCAATCATTAATTTCGGAGGAATACCCAAGTCTGGCTGAAGGGATCGGTCTTGAAAACCGACAGGGGCTTAACGGCTCGCGGGGGTTCGAATCCCTCTTCCTCCTCCATTAATTAACGTTGATATTCATACATAATTACCTACATAAAAGAATTATTGAGAAATATGCGGGTGTAGTTTAGTGGTAAAACAAGAGCTTCCCAAGCTCTAGTCGTGAGTTCGATTCTCATCACCCGCTCCATTATGGAGAAGTACCCAAGTGGCTGAAGGGGCTCCCCTGCTAAGGGAGTAGATCGTGTAAGCGGTGCGAGGGTTCAAATCCCTCCTTCTCCGCCACAAAATTAAGGCCCGTTGGTCAAGCGGTTAAGACACCGCCCTTTCACGGCGGTAACACGGGTTCGAATCCCGTACGGGTCATTCCAATAAAAACTTTTACTGAACTTCACCAAGGGAAGTTCTTTTTTTATGAGCAGTTTTTATAATCCTCGGAAAAAAGCATATGGGTAAAAGCATCTTGGCGAAAAGCCAAGTTTTCTTTACTATATGATTTCGTGGTATAATGTATAAAATGTAAGGATTATGTAGGAGGTTAATTTATGAACTTATCTTTAGAAGGACGTACATATGTTGTCATGGGGGTCGCTAATAAGCGAAGCATTGCCTGGGGGATTGCTCAAGCGCTTGATAAGGCGGGCGCCCGATTAATTTTCACCTATATCGGTGAGCGTTTTAAGGCTAGTGTTGAAGGGCTAGCAGCTACATTAGAAAATCAAAATAGTTTATTTTATCCTTGCGATGTAACGAATGACGAAGAGATTGACCAAACTTTCGCAGCCATTAAGGATGAAGTTGGCGTGATTCATGGTCTTGCCCATTGTATAGCCTTCGCAAATAAAGAAGAACTGGATGGCGACTACATGAACACGACTCGTGACGGTTTTCTGCTTGCGCAAAATATCAGCGCATATTCCTTAACGGCTGTAACGAAAGCAGCCAAGGATCTTATGACAGAGGGCGGCAGTATTGTGACGATGACGTATCTCGGCGGTGAGCGCGTCATTCAAAATTATAATGTGATGGGTGTAGCCAAAGCGAGCCTTGACGCTAGTGTGAAGTATTTGGCAAATGACCTTGGCAAAAATAACATTCGTGTTAATGCTATTTCCGCAGGTCCGATTCGGACACTTTCAGCAAAAGGCATTTCCGATTTTAACAGCGTTATTAAAGTGATTGAGGAGCGTTCACCGCTTCGCCGGACTATCACACCTGAAGATGTGGGGAATACGGCTTTGTTTTTGATGAGTGACCTATCAAGCGGAATGACAGGTGAAACGCTTCATGTTGACAGCGGATTTAATATTGTAGGATTTTAATTTTAAAGGGACCTCAGGAATGCAGCGGGGTCCCTTTTCATATCGGTTCAATTCTTATCATAGGGCTTCCAAGTTACCTTTCCGCACGTGCTGCAGCCTTGGCTCTTCTTAGGCTCAAATAATGATTTTGTACGTCTCTTATTTTTCATCCTATTCCTTTTTATGTTTCGATACAAGGATTGGACATCGCGTTTCTCCATCTCATTCACCCCTTGAATAAAAAGATGCAGTGAATCTAAGGTCATGCAAGAGATGCACTGCATGGAAGCTTGGCAGGAGTGCCAAGCTTTTTTCTATATTTATATGATATTCAGCTTAAGGAAGAGCCGTGTTCCCATTATGAATTTTTATTATTAAATGGATCAATGGTGCTGAACGTTTTTTTCTTCTTTGAAAATGGATTAATTGGGTTTTTATGTGAGTCTTGTTCAAAGAGATTATTTGTTTGCTGGGCTTCCGTCTTGTTTTTAAAAGGTTGAAAAGGTTTATTATCGGGATCTTTCCGCTTTTTGGTGTGCCCTGTAAAAAGCGATTCATTTCTATTATCCTCTTCTAATTGATTGTCCTTGTAATCACCTTCGTCATTACGACCTTTCCCTAATGTTAGCAATTCCTCGGTTCTTCTTAGACTGGGCTTGAATCTTTCCGGCGGGGCCGGCCAATGATCAGCCCCCTTTAAACAACTGGATTGCAAGGAAGCAAATGCTGGATTAAGCGGCTCCAACACCTCATTAATAAAATTTTTGTAATCCTGATTTGACAGACTGGTAACCTTAGGAAACGGTGTCAGGCGTGTATATTGTAAAATCAGATAGGCGGTCCATTCAGCGGCATGATTCATGTAGTCAGAGTGAATCGTTACTTGTGTGCCGGGACTTCTAACAGGCAGCCATATATTTTTATAGATGGCTTTATTTATACCATCATATGTTCCGTCAATTGATGGCTTAAGATGGTAAGTTATTTTATCAGTTAAAATAGATGCAAGATGTGAATGATCAGGGGTCAGCTTAATTTCAAAGTCACTTGCCAGGGCCGGGTTCGACGTTAGGGACAGCTGTGTATGTGACAAGATCTGTCTTATTTTTGCCAGTAGGGAAAGGTCATTAGTGACAATATTAACATTTATGTTTCCAAGACAGCCGGTGATCCTTAAAGAACTGCTGAGGGTCAGTCCCCAGTATGGCAGAATGGTTCTCAGCTTTTTGAGCTTGCTCTCTGTGCAAGTGAGCACTTTGCCGTCTACTTTAATATCATGCATTATTAATCACCTCCTTTATAAATAAGTTGATTTCTTTAAGACAATCGTTTAAATTTGGGCAGCTAGATGTGTGCCAATATCTTGGTCATACCCATACTATGTAATGAACCAATCAACAATGATTAGTGTTGAAAGAAAGGAAGGTATGTAATGGGTAACAATCATAAACAGAGAAATAACCGTAAGGCGCAAAATAGCCTGCAAGATGAATGTATACGGGTTCCTAAAGTATACGATTGGGTTACTGACACACTTTCTGTAACCAAAAACCTATGTTTTACTGATGAGCAGCTGGAAGCGATAGAATGTGCAATGGAGGACCCAAATCGCCGTCCGCTTCGCATCATTTGCAAAGGGCCAAAAACACCACCGTTATTCCCTTTAAATCAAAGTGATCCAAATTTGTGTGACGATAATGGGTTCTACTGTGATCAAGTAGGTGAAAAACGCGACGTTACTGTGCCGATAAGTGGTGAATTTGTTGATGCCCAACTCGTTGAACTTCTTTTCACTGCGGATATTGTTGTGGAGGTAGTCGACAGACACGGAAGAATTGTAACTAAGCTTCATGCAGATGTATCCGCGCTTGAATCTTTTGTTCTTTGTTATCCCGATGGCACCGAGCTTTTATGCCGGGTATCAAAGATTATATGCAAAAACCATTCGGGCTCATTAATGCTCAACTGCCCAGCACCTTCAGCCATTAAAATTGAAGTCATTTTCTGTGTCGATGTTCAAGTCGAAGCTGAAGTGAAGCTAGAGGTGCTTGCAAAATTCTGCTCGCCGCGGGATAACGATCTTGAAACTGTGGGAAGTGTTGATCAATGTCCGCCGATTGAATTTCCGAAGCAATGCCCGGACATTTTCCCAGGTCAAAATGATTGTGATTGTTCAGCCAATGGCGAAGCAACCGGTTACACGGACAATGATGCAACAGAAAAAGGTGAAGCCGGCATTCTCGTAGACATTTGTCCGAATTGCAACATATCAGACAGTGTCTTTGACTTCACATTTAATGATACAGACCGTTCCGACGGCTTGAAGGATGTTAATTTCCATGCGACAAGCTTTGATGCAGATTCCCTTGAATGCAAAGAATGTGATGGCGGCTTGAAACTCATCGTCAGCGGTGAAGGACGTACTGACAAAGGCCATAGACTGGATTTCAACCTGGCCCTCGTTAACAGCACACACGGTGATCAATTCCAAGTTCAATTAATTAAAGAAAGAACAGGCCATGTTGCGTTTGACACAGGAGTTGTCAATGTTAGGGAAGGTTCCATTAATGTTGAAGATTGTGTAGAATTCTCAGATATCAAAATGAAATCCGGCGTTTAAGAGTGAGCTTTGTCTCACTCTTTTTTTAGGGGTCTGACCCCTCGGGGTCAGACCCCTTTTTAAAATGAGACAGGCAAAACTAGGCGTGCACATTCATATGCTGATAAAAGACCACTATACCTTTAGGGGGCGTTGGTTTTGGATGAACCAAAAGAAGCATTAAGTTATGCGCGTTTAGTGAGCCGTCAGAAATACTATAAGGAAAAGGCCCTGAAGTTAGAAAAGGATTTCATATTTACAAAGGAACAGCTAACTCAGGTGGAACAGCAATTACAAGAAACCAAGATACAAGCTGCAGATCATGACAAAATACAAAAGGAATTAGAAGCTCTGAGCAATGCCTATGGACAGTTAAAAGAAAAATATGACAGGGAAACACAAGAGAACCAGACACAGCTTCAAGGGTTACAAGTGAAAATTGAAACATTGCAAAAAAGCCAAAGATCTGAAGATGATGTCGATAATGAGACATATCAGCAACGAGTTAAAGGATTTGAACGGCTCCTTGGTGAGGTGCAGCAGGAAATCAATGAAAAAGAAAAAGAAATAGCAGTCTATAAGAGAAGGCTTTTAACACTTGAGAAACGATTAAAAGCAACCGGTGAACCCCAACTTTCAGAAGAACCTAATTTGAGTGAAAGTAATAATGTTACAAGGCCTTCATACAGGGCGATAACATATAGCGACTATGCCATCATTTTAGAAGAAAAGCGCCATATAATTAGGGGGGATTTCGTTATTGAAAATGTTGGTGAGGAACCATTAAGCACACCGATGTTATGCTTTCGCTTTAATCCCGGCGACACGGCTGTGTTAAAGGGGCGTGTGTACCATATTGATGATGCCCTGGCAAGAGAAGGCGACATAGATGGCGTCTGTTGGGTCTTTCTTGATAATGACTGGGCGAAGGAATCAAAAGAGCGCGGTGAAATATGGGTGCATCCATTAAATAAAGTTTCAGTTGATCCAGGTGAATCACTGCGTTTAAATGATTTCCAAGTTCCTGTTGAAAATCAATTCTATAATCATCTATCAATAGAAGTGTTTGTTTATTTTCAAGACATTGATTATAAGGTAAAAGCTGCAAATCAGATCTTAATAAATGTATAAATATTGTGGTCTTTATTCAATGCTTAGGCTGAGGTCCATACATTTTATTGCACATTCGCATATAGTGTCACGAGACCATTTCAGGAGGGGTAGATATGTCTGACGAAAACAAAAAAAAGCCGAAAACAATCCACGTTGATAAATTACACATTAAGGCTAATGAAATCGTAATACACCATGAAGGAGAGGCAGCGCAGGGAGGTCCAAGACCTAACGAGCAACAACAAGAAAATATGCAGCAGCCGCCGATTCAACGGGATTTTTGGGGGTTTCCGATTTATAGGCAAGAGGAACAAGCCGAACCTGAAGTGCAAGAAGTTCAGGATGGGCAAGAGGAAAATGCTAATGTGAATGAAGAAGAAAATGCCGGTGAAAACCAAGAAGCAAACCAGGAAGGTAATCAAGAAGGAAATCAAGAAGAAAACCGGCCGCCATTTGGCGGATCCTGGATTTAAAAGAAGGGGTCTGACCCTCAGGGGTCAGATCCCTTCTTGGATAAAGAGACCGTCCTCTTGGCGCCATTCCGCTATAAATACATTTCTAAAGTCATTAATCCCCCGGGCGCTGAGCTCATTCCGCAGCCAATCCTGCGATTTGCCAATTGCAGCTAAGCCTTTCTTCATAATAACGCCGTCACTGACCAATGTAACAGGAAGAGTGATTGTTGCTACTGGTAAGTTTAAGTCTTTCTTAAAAACATTATTATATATGGGCTTCTTAATGACTGAAATTTTACCATTCGCCTCAAGTATGGCGTACTCCACTTCTCGAAAAGAAAAAACATCCTTATCTCTTAGCAATGCTTGAAGCCTGTTCATATCAAGTTTGTTTTTCTTCATTTCCTGCCGATCCAGGACACCATTGCCGATAATAATCGCCGGTTTGGACTCAAAGGCTCCCCTTGAATTGTTCACCTTCATAGTAACAAAATTAATTAGAAGGATAAGAACAGCCCACAATGCAATGGCATAAAGGATAGAGGTTACTTTTGCATCAGGGTCGTAAATCGCGTTACCGACGAAATCACCCAAAACAACGACAGAAACGAAATCAAAAGGTGTCGCTTCAGCAATTGATGACCGGCCCATAATTTTAAGCAGGAGAAGCAATGCAAACAAACCAACAGTCAATTCAATCGTTAATGACCCAAAATGTTTCACAAACAGCCCTCCCTTTTATAATTAGAATGTGAATGATGAAGAGAAAGTATGTAAGTGACTGAAAAGGTTATTAAGGCGACGAAATAGTAACCCCCGCAGCCAGGTTGCTGCAGGGGAGGTTTATACTAAGTTCTTAACCATTTGAACATGAGGAATGCCAGCATCCATGAATTCATCCGATGTCACCTTATAAGCAATTCTTTTATAAAAGGGGACAGCCCGCATTTGCGCATTTAGCACCACTGAAGTTTTGTCATTGTTTCTAGCAAAGTCTTCAATTTTTGCCATAATAGCCTGCCCCACTTTTTTTCCGCGATGGCTGGCAAGAACGCAAATCCGCTCGGCTTTCACCTTGTTATCTATGACCCGAATTCTACCTGCGCCGATCGGCATGTCTTCATCGTAAGCAACGAAATGGACCGCATCCTTCTCATATTGATCGATTTCTTCTTCGGGCGATATATTTTGTTCATTCACAAAAACATTGTAACGAACCGAAAGGGCATTATCATAATGCCCTTTGGTTTCAGCTATAACGACATTCATATGCCTAATTGTTCCCTTCTAAATGGCACGTTTCATAAACTGTCCACGATTCGTTTTCAAGTTGATAGAGAATCTGGAATCGATCGATCACTTCTTCATGATGAATATCCTTCATTTTTAAACTTCCAAGAACATCGGAATGCTCTTCATCAGTTAAATTTTGTGCAATGGTGACATGAGGGACGAAGGTATAATCCTCGTTTCCTTCCAAATTATCGCTATGAAGCTTTTTATAAAGATCAATCACTTGGTCCGTCGGTTCAACTTTAAAATAAATGACACTGTTAATTGGGCTAAAGGAACCAACCTTATTGACTTTAATAGTTACTGGTTCAGTAGACTTTGCGACCTCTTTGATTTTGCTGATAACGTCCTCAACTTGGTCTTCTTCGACCTCAAAAGGTGATTTTAACGTAATATGGGGCGGAATTAAGGCATAGTGAGGATCGTAACGTTTTCTTAACGAGTTCGCTTTATCTTGGAGTTCTTTTGATGGAAACATTGCAACACCATATTTCATTCCTTGTTCCCTCCTAGTACATTTCGTGTATCTTATTACTATTATAACAAAAAATGTTCATTAATAATATTACCATTATTTTAATAATTGCTCTTTTTGAACATCTCCTGAAGCGAGCGGAAAACATCAGGCTGCCATGACTTCCATGTGTGATCACCTTCAAGTTCATGGTAGAAGTAATCAGCCATGGTTTTTGATGAAAGGATATCCTTTAATTCCCTGTTTGGTTCTAGGAAATTTTGAATTTTTCCGTGTGTTGTTTTGACTTCGGTTTCCTTTTTTCCGATCACATGGTAAATAGAAAAGGCTGACAAATTAGCTGATACTTCCGCAGTTTTGACAATCCTTTCATCTACATAAGGAGATTGCATGATGACATTTGAGAATGTGTTAGGATAGTGTATGGCCGTTAGTAATGAAACTGTCCCTCCCAAGGAATCACCGATTAATGTTCTATTGCCTGCAAGGTCGCAAACGGCATAATGTTCCTTTATGAATGGCAATAATTCATATACAAGAAATGTGACATACTCTTGATGCCATTTGCCATCTGGATGATACATTTCCCACCGAACCTCTGGGTTTTCATATGGGATTCCCACCATTATAAGGTCTTCAATGTCTCCCGCCTCGATCAGCTGGTCGGCAACTTTAGGAAGACGTCCGAGTTGAAAGTAATCCCGCCCGTCTTGGACAATTGCGAGGGGATAGGTATACAGGTCAGAATAATTCGGCGGCAAATAGATCAGAAGGGGCATCTCCCTTTCTAACGCTTTGCTTGTGATTGTAAGTTCTTCGATTTTTCCTTTAAGTTTTGGCATGATGTTCCTCCAACATATCGACGGTTTATAACCATTTTAACATAAACTCTTGAAAAGGTTGGTGCTTCAGGTTTTATCTGAGGGTGCGTTAACATTCATTAGGCCGGCATAAATGTTATACTATTAGTATGGGGTATATATCATACCCATTATGAGGGGGAGGAAAAACATGAGAACAGAGAGAGTACACAGCAATGAGGTTGCAAAAGCCGCCCGGTCCCTTCTTAAAGAACGCGGGGTGGAAATGAAGGATATTGCAGAAATTGTTTATGATATGCAATCACCTTATGCATCGGATTTGACCATACCAACATGTTTGGAAAGTGTAGAAGCTGTGCTTGAAAAGCGGGAAATGCAGCATGCCATATTAGTTGGGGTGGAATTAGATAAACTTGCCGAAAAAGGGCAGTTATCTGAGCCACTCCAAACTATTGTGGAACAGGATGAAGGCCTTTTTGGCGTGGACGAAACCATTGCCATCGGAGCGGTGTTTGGATACGGCAGTATCGCTGTGACAACTTATGGCCATTTGGATAAAGCGAAAACAGGAATTATTAAGAAACTTGATACAAAAACCGGCCAAGGTGTGCACACCTTTCTTGATGATATCGTAGCGAGTATTGCCGCAAACGCTTCAAGCCGCTTGGCTCACCATCTTCGTGATGAAGAGGAAGCGAGAGGGGCGCTTTTAAAGGAGAAGAAAGAAGAAGACCAGAAGGAAATAGGGTAACCATGTGATGGGGAGGCGGTGCCCTCCCATTATAGGTTCTGTCCCCAATGGACGGCCTGAATCACAAAATAAGCAATCCCAGCGCCGATGAGTGGTCCTACCGGTACACCCTTAAATAGACCGACAGCTAATATCGTACCCAAAACTAAGGCGATGGTTATTTGGGGATTATTTGACAAAAGGTCAATGCCGCCTCTTGCAATAAGGGCAACGAGAGCCCCAGCCCCGATAGCAATCCATGCATCGAGGGATTTTACAGTGTCAACCAATTGTTTGAAGCCAATTTCACCGCTCGCGATTGGCACTATCACTGCAATGAGGATGATCGTGACGCCCCAATTGATCCCTTTAGACTGAAGCGTCGGGAATATTTTACTGTCAAGTCCGGATACTTTAATAACAAATAGAAGGGCTGCCGCAATCATTAGTGATTGATTTTTGGCTAAGAGCCCGATTAGAAATAAAATAGCTAAGAATAATGCAGCTTGTGTAAACATATAAGACATCCTTTAATCATTACTTTGGTTTGGCGGTTCATGATGCTCATATTTTAACAATTTTACAGGATAATGTCCCTTTTGAAAATCCTTTGTTGTAAATAGTGAAGGATTGATAGCAAAATATAATGTGTCAGTACCCAAATTCTGTGGTTCATCATTTCCATTGTTTTCTTGAGGTATTAAGGTGAAAGTAACGATAAAAGGATACGCTTGAATCCCTTCCTGTTTTGCTTCCGAAATAGATACCATGTCGTATTGTTCCCACCAAGGCGTAGCGTAGCCATCAATGTCATGTCCATCATAATAATCTTTCATTGCTCTTATAATGTCACCCCGGCAAAGTTCAAGTAAGAAATTCCCATATGTTTGATTTTTTTCTCGGTCATGGTACTCATTAAAAGGCGGCATAACTTCCTTATTCTCAATTTCTTTAGCTTCAGTATAAGTGATCATGAGTAATAAAATCATGCCGGTGATCACGAGGATTTTTCTCATTGGCCACACCTCCTGCTGTTATGATTTGCAGCATAAGGGGTACTATACAAGAAAGCTCACTTCCAATTGATTTTATTTTTTACTAATCCTTCGTTTCTCTGAGCAAAGTGTACCTTATGAGCGTAACGGGAAGGACATCAACATCGTGTTCATTTATGATTGGACATAATTTTAAACCGTTATGGAACGATCTCCTTGCTATGAAACCTTATTTATGGCGAAAAGGGGAAACCTATCCGGAAAGCGCCAGCAAACTCGATCAGCTTTATGCGATCCATTACCGGCGTGATAGTCGGCCGTTTTTTAGAAGCTAAAAATGTCTTTTACTGCAAACTGCGGAGAAGGGCAGTTTATATCTGACGATTTTCAGATTCGACTCTCTTGTATAAAGAAAACTCGCCGATTGGCGAGCCTTTGGCGAAGACAGAGGTGTAGTTGCACTTATGTGCGTCAGAAAGTTATACTTTCTGATTAACTAAAGAAAACTCGCCGATTGGCGAGCCTTTGGCGAAGACAGAGGTGTAGTTGCACTTATGTGCGTCAGAAAGTTATACTTTCTGATTAACTAAAAGAATCCTCCGGCACGTCCGGCTGGCTTGTGATTAGGCTCAACTGCACTTCATATCTAAAAAGGGATAGGGTTTTCTTATGGAAAAGATGATTAACAAATGAATAGATCCTATAAAAATTAGATAAGCTAAAAAGCACGTATGCATTGCCGCCATCACCAGTATAATATAAAAAAGGAAATTTTCCTTTTTAAAACATGAAGGAAAAGGAGAAAGCGGTACATAAATAATCATTTGATGGAGAGTTAAATATTTTGATCAGTCTATTGAATCATTTTAAAAAAAATAATTACATTTATATTGGCATCGCTTTTCTATTCTTATATTTATCTCCTTACCTAATATTAGGGGATGATGCGCATGTTAGGGTCCATGATAACCTCGATTCTAACGTGGCCTGGTATAAGGTGCTTGCGGACAGCGGTAAATTGTTTGGGGGATTACATAATCAGGTCCCTAATATTATGAACGGGATACCAAGAAATTCACTAGAACCTGATCTTAATATTATGATTCTGCTTTATTTCTTTTTTAAGCCCTTTACAGCCTACACGATAAATGCCATCATGATGCGCTTTCTTGCCTTTTTTGGGATGATCCTTCTATTGAAAAGTCATTTTATAAAAGAAAAGAAATTCATGGCGATCGTTGTCGGAACAGCGGTTGCTTTTGCAATTATTCCATTTTGGCCATCCGGCGGCGGAACGATTGCGGGTCTTCCGATGGCACTCTATGCTTTTTTAAATTTAAGGAACAGGCAAGAATCTAAGTTTGATTGGCTAATTATTGTTTTCTTGCCGTTTTATTCGAGTTTTGTCTTAAGTTTTGTCTTCTTTTTAGCGTGTATGGGATTCCTATGGCTAACTGATTGGATTAGAACCAAAAAAGTTAATGTTGTTTTTCTGGCGGGTTTAATCATTATGACGACCGTCTTTTTATTTGTGAACTACCGTATTATTTACGAAATGTTCTTTAGTGATGACTTTGTTTCACACCGTGAAGCATTTAACCGGGGAAATTGGGATGCTTTGACCTCCTTGGCAATCAGCTTTAGCAACTTTATATTTGGCCAGACCCATGTTATGCGGATGACCGAATACATTGTTTTACCCATTATCTTAATAACACTTTTAATTGCCCTTGTAAGGAAAGTTAATCTTTGGATGCTAAGAAAATTGTTTTTACTTAATCTGCTTTTTTCATTTATTTATGGTATTTATGAGTGGGAAGGAACAAAAGGGATAAAAGAAAAATGGGGTATTTTCGAGGCTTTTAATTGGGGGAGATTCCATTTTCTTGAGCCCCCTGTTTGGTATATTTGTTTTGCGCTCTCTTTAGTCACAATCTGGAAATGCTTTAAAAGGTTTGGTAAGCCATTAGCTCTGATTCTTCTTTCAAGTCAAATAGCTCTTTTATTTTTGTTTAATGATGAAATAAAGTACCGCTATTATCATTACCTTACATATGCTGAATTTTATTCTGTAAATTTATTTCAAGATATCAAAGCGTACATAGGAAAGGATCCTGCGGATTACCGCGTTGTCAGCCTTGGCATTCATCCAAGCATTGCACAGTACAACGGCTTTTACACGCTGGATGGGTATGTTGTCAGCTATCCATTATCCTATAAGAGGGAATTTAGGGAAATAATCGCGCCCGAATTGGATAAGGATAATAAAATCAGAAAGTACTTTGATAATTGGGGAAGCCGGGCCTATATATTTACGGACGAGCTTGGTAAGCATTACATGTATGATAGCGGACAGAAGAAAGTCCATCATTTAGATCTTAATACTGAAATATTAAAGGAAATGGGCGGTGAATACATTCTATCAGCGGTCCAGATTATGAATGCTGAGAAAGAGCATTTACATTTATTAAAGTCATTTGTGAACAAAACATCACCTTGGAAAATTTATTTGTATCGGGTCGAATAAAACGGAAAGGAGAATTTAAATGCAAAAAAATGATAAAGACGTTAAGAAAGTAAAGAAAGTAAAGAAAGAAGAAGCTGAAACATTACAATCTAATATTATTGAGAATGAGATGCGCCGCGGTTTTGAACTTTCCGATGGCGGTGAACGGAATGAAATGGCGGAGGAACAAGCAAAACGGACATAATTTTTCGGGGGGAGGATTAAAGTGATCAGGACTTTGGCTATCACAAATGATTCACAAATTTTGCAAAATGTGCCGCTTGAACAATTATCTGACCCCCATATCAAATGGTTCTTGGTGGATTTTAATATGCCCAGTGAAAAAGAAGGATTGATGTTGGATAAACACTTCCATTTTCATCCACTGGCGATTGAAGATTGTTTTCACTTATTGGAACGCCCCAAATTGGACTATTATGAGGCATACAATTTCTTTGTATTCCATGTTCTTAATCAAAAAACATTGGATCCAGAGGAAATTGACATGTTTGTCGGCAAGGATTACATTGTTACCTTTCACATGAAAGAACTGAAAGAGGTCGACATTGTTTGGGAGCGGCTTTTGACTGACAAAAATCTTTGGGATAAGGGCAAAACGCATGTATTTTATATGCTGATGGATAAATTGGTCGATGAATATTTCCCTGCATTGTATCAAATTGAAGATAGGCTGAATAAAACGGAAGGGAAAAGCATTGATAAATCCATTCGGTGGTTAATAGATGAAGTATTTGATATCAGGGGAGATTTGTTAAAATTAAGACGAATCATTGTGCCTATGCGTGACCTGCTTTATCGAATATTGAATTCTGAACATTTGGATATTAATGAAGACCAGAAGGTGTACTTTACCGACATTTATGACCATTTGCTCAAACTTACTGAAATGATTGATTCTAATCGCGATATTACAGCCGATATGCGTGACAGCTATCTTTCACTTAACTCTAATCGTATGAATACGATTATGATGACTTTAACTATTATTTCATCTATTTTTATCCCATTGACCTTTATTGCCGGGGTTTACGGGATGAACTTTGAGAATATGCCGGAACTTAAGTGGAGGTATGGCTATTTCATTGTCGTAGGATTTATGGCTGCTCTTGGTATAGGGATGGTGTTGTGGTTTAAACATAAAGGATGGTTTGATAAGTAAATATCTATTGGGTTATGACCATTGGCCCTATATCAGGTTTATAGTTCATACTTATAAACCATGGTACTAAGTTAAACTACCATTTTATAAAATATAATGGCAATAGCTTATTCACTCTTCTATATTTTTTCATAGAATGTATTAATCAAATGAAAGGGAAGTGGATGAAAAATGTCATTTAACGGTGAAGGAAATAGAAACAGAAACAGAAATAGAAATAGAAATAGAAAATGTGACAACACAACTGTTATAAAAAACACCGGTAACTCTTACGTATGGGTTGACGCGGAAGCAAATGCAAAGGCAAAGGCCATGGCTAAAGCAATGGCTGAATCAATGAACAAAAAGAACAATAATAACGAAGATAACGAGGATTTCGATTTTGGCTTTGATTACTAATATCCCAAAAAACCCATCATAATAGATGGGTTTTTTACGTTTATGTCAGCAAGGAGTTTTGTAGAAGAACGTTCCCCAAAAAATTTAAGGCCTTTTCTTGGTTATCTAAATCTTCAAAAGAAAAAAATGAAGTTCGATGAGAGGAGATCGATTTGGACGTCCTTATAACCCATATAAAAGGGAATTAATTAAGGCCAATCAATTTTTGTGTAAAGGTAATAGTCATATGACAATGTATACTTTAACTTCATAGGACAACAAAAAAATGGTGATGGGGGATTTATTTATTTCAATTTTTTATTGACATCATGGGGGGTTATCAATTAAGTTTATAATTGATAATGATAATCATTCATATTTGTTTTATATATAAAGGAGGTTTTCAAATGTTTGATAGCTTATTTCTTTCGCTTAGAGAGGGACTTGAAGCTGCTCTTATTATTGGCATTATTCTTGCCCATCTTGTTCGTATTGAACGAAAAGACTTGATGAAAGTTGTTTACATAGGCGCTATTCTTGGTTTTATTGTGTGTGCTGTAGTGGGTGTCATTGGGTTTAACGAGGCCCAGGGGGCTGAAGAGGGTTCAGAGGAGATCTTTGAAGGCATTATGATGCTTTTATCGGCTGGACTGATTGCCTACTTTATCCTTTGGCTGCATCGGAATCAAAACAACACATCATCGGTAACAGGGAAAATTAATAAAAATACAAGCGCGGTAAGCCTTTTAGTTTTATCTTTCTTATCAGTGTTCCGTGAGGGGACGGAACTGGTTATTTTTAACCTGACAAAGATTACAGAAAATGCTGCGATGGTTGCTCTTGGGAGTGTTATTGGTATTTTACTTGCTATTATTATTGCTGCGGTTATCTTTAAAGCATCCATTAAACTTAATTTAAAGTTGATTTTTAAATTCTTGGGGATTGTATTAATTTTTGTAGGAGGAGAAATGTTTGGTGAAGGGTTAGTAAAGCTTTTTGAAGGCGGGGAAGCTTTAGAAATGACGGGGATGATCACCTTTATTGTCCTATCACTAATCGTTTTTCTGAAGCAGGATATCCAACTGTTAATAAAAAATGAGGCTGTGCAAAAATAACCGATCTTATTTGGTGTCACACGACAAAATAAAAAATATCGCAAGGTGGAAACCAATTCTTAGAGAAAATGGGAATTATTACAGGAGCCTTACAGGCAGGCGGAGACACCAAATTCTCTATGCTTTTAATCTGTAAAACTCGCTTGGTGCGAGATATTTTATACTAGAATGGAAAGACTCAATATGGGCATTCATATTCGGCGTTCTGGTGGGATTCGTTCATGATCAATCCCGAAACTATAATTTTGCTGCAGAGCTTTCATTCAAGTAAAGCAGTTATACGGAGCGATACAGACGACAACTTATATTATGCTCAAGTTAACCCACATTGCATCAGTCAGATCTGTTTTTAAAATGGTCAAGGGCACTGTTAAGGCCTGTAATGGTTGCACCAAAATGTCCAGCGCCTTCAATAATATTTAGTTGTGTATTAGGTATTTTTTTGGAGAGATGTTTAGCATGTCGAATGTTAACCAGTTTGTCATGATCTCCATGCCAAAAATAAACAGGTGATGTAATTTGTTCAAATGACACATTCCAAGGTTTTGCCTGAATCAGACTATCGCTGATTATTCCTTCTGAGGATCTCGTTGCTTCCTTCATCGAGTATAGAAAAACCTTCGATAACCTAGGGGTGATTAATAAGCTATCAAATTCCGTGTGTTTGTCTAAACTTTCTAAAATCGCCTCCGGTTGTGCATGGATTGCTTCAATGATTCTCTTCTTCTTTAAAAGGGCAGATTCATCTCCTTTCATAACCATTTGGTCTTCCTGTGAAAAGCCTTCCATTGCTCCAGGGTAATCCAAGGGGCCTAATCCGCAAATGACTGCTACTCCTATGACCTGGTCCGCCATTTTTTCAGCGCATGCCAAAGCATAGGGAGACCCACCCGAGATACCAATTACAAAAAAATTATCTAACTCAAGGTGTTCCGCAAGGTGGGCAACATCCTTGATACAATCCATAAGCAACCTATTATCCTTTGAATCAGACAAGCCATAGCCTGGACGTTCAGGAACAACGAGTCTAATACCCCTCAACCTTTCTTCATCAACTAATTTTCCGTCGAATCGTGATCCTGGTGTCCCATGAAAGAGTAAAACTGGAACACCATTTGGGTCACCATACACAGCATAACTCAGACGACGACTGTCACGTAACGTTAACAAGGTCTCATTCATTCCTTGATTCCCCCTACTTTAACTTAGTAAAATGAAATTTCCCAGCATCTACATGGCCACTAACATCAATTGTTCGTTGCAAAAGTTATACATTTGAGCACAATCATGGCATCGCTCTAGATCGGTAAAACACCATGAACGGATCCTTTGTTTTATTGTAGCATGATAAGCTCAAAAATTTGATGGAGAATAAAGTTTTTTGTGAATTTATATACAATTTACCCTTTTCCTCTAATACAACTTATCTCAATCAGAATAGAGAATAATATCAGTAGAAAAAATTTAGACATTCAAAACAATAATCAGTTAAACAAGTATCGGATCAACTCATGCGAGAGCGAAGCCTTATACCCTTGACGAAATGGACGGGACGGCTACAATTCCCAAGAAGGACAATAGAAAAGACCCAATCATAATGATTGCAGAATGCCCTGGAGTTTTTATCATTATTCGGAAGACATCCGAAATTGATCATAAACACTTTAATATGATAAAGGTGCCAATTTGGTGCCAGAAAGCATTTTACATATAAAAAGCGGCTTCTCTAAAATTAAGAGAAACCGCGTTATATCAATGTTTTTTATGGTGACCCGTATTGGGCTCGAACCAATGACCTCCACCCTGTCAAGGTGGCGCTCTCCCAACTGAGCTAACGGATCAAAAATAGTTTTAGTAAGGACATGTATAAATATATATCATTTGAACACATACGTCAATAGTTTTTATTAAAAAACATAAAAACCGCCCCTTGCGCAAGAGGCGGTTACTTAAGAGAAGGAAGGT
>NZ_SLXK01000061.1 GCF_004341035.1 Scopulibacillus darangshiensis | reverse complement strand
ATGTAACCCGTTACAGAGTATTTTAGACCTCCGTGTTTTGTTTGTCAATAAACAATTTTAAATTTTCAAAGCGCCTCATGACCCGTTACCCGCTCTAAAAAATGTGATACGAACCGGTCACTATCAACTTCCAGACACACTTGTATGGGCCTTTCATTCGCCCCTTTCTCCCCGATTGTTTGGCCAACTTTCTCCCCTTCAGTGACGACATCAATGGTCATCGGCACCGTTTTAACAAACGAGGGATCAATCGCGGCGCCTACCGTTAATGGATCGTGAAGGGCGCAGCCATTTAAATCGGGTTCGTTTTTCGCATAAGCATTCATATAGAAATCACAGGCATCCGCTAAAATACGGGCCAAGTCCGTCCCCTCTTTTCTCCACGTCTGCAAAACGTCCCTCTTAAGCAGTGTTTTCTTAGTGACATCGAGACCGACAAGGGTGACAGGCAAACCAGATTGAAATGTAAATTGGGCTGCGTCTGCATCAGTATGAATATTAGCCTCGGCAAAAGGGGTAACATTCCCGGGTACTGTCACAGCACCGCCCATGACAATCACATCATCGATCAACGGCACGATGCCGGGATCTTTTTGGATCGCCATCGCCAAATTGACTTGACTTGCGACCGTCAAGATTGTGACATCATGGGGATGATCACGAACAGCGGAAATTATAAAATCATGTGCGAGCATGTCTAACGGCTTGCCGGCTGCTTCCGGCAGGACAGCATCACCAATGCCGTTTTGCCCATGAATCCAAACTGTTTTATCACGATGGACATCGCCGTTGAACTTTTCTTCTACCCCAGGGATGACCGGAATGTCACGAGCGCCAAGAACCTCCAAGACTTGAAGAGTATTGCGGGTCGCTTCCGGGACAGATGTATTGCCAAAGCTTGTTGTGATCCCTAAGATATTCAATTCCGGGGATTGAACAGCATAGCTGATAGCAAGTGCGTCATCGATTCCTGTATCGACATCTAGAATGATATTTTTCATAATGGTAGTCTCCTTTGCTGCGTTAATAATTATTTTTCTGGTATTCAGATTGGCGTTTTCGCCTCGGGTATTGACTTCGTCTTTATCAGTGAAAGAACGAACAGCAAGCCAGTGATAAAAAAAACAACTCTCATGACATGATCCCCCATTGTTTTATTTTTATTTGTGTCAGGCTGTTGTTACTCCGTCTTCTCAAGATAGGCACTGATGACATAGCGTTTGGGCGCATTGCCGATATAATGAAAGGGATAGCATGTCGACATCGTCAAAACTTCTTTGGGGGCAGTGGCATGGATCACTGTTCTATCATCCGCTGAAACAATCTTCGAGTCTTTCATTACATAGTCAAATGTTCCATAAGGCAGTTGAAGAATGATTTTATCCCCGCTTTTTAATTCGCCTAAGCGCCGGAAAACAGTGTCCCTGTGGCCTGATAACACAATTTGATCATGCTGTCCGGGAAATGCCGTGCCCCTGTAGTGGCCAACCCCTTTGGCGAGCACCTCCTGACTAGACCCTTCGATGATCGGCTGTTGCAGGTTAATCTCGGGTATTTTCAAAAGGCCGATGACCTGCCCTTTATCAGGATGAAACGTTTTCTGTGCGGCAAGCTGTTTGCCAGGGCTATCCGCGCCCTTTACACTGGCTTCTGCCTTATGGATCGCGTGGACTTGGCCAGTATGATGCAGCCATAGTTTGCATCCGGCAACGGAAACAAAAACCATGCCTATCGCCATTAATAAAATGCCAATCACTTTGCGCATTAAACCACCACCCAATTAACCCGGGGAACATCCCTAAATTGTTGTTTTAGGGACATTCCCGGTCATATTAGACCCTTTTTCTTCGAAAGACCAAGGTGAAAAGGCCTGCTGCAATGAACACAATACCTGCTAATAAAATGTTGTAAATATTAGTGGCCGTATTTGGAAGCTTATGGCCAGTATTTGTATGGTCACTGTGGACTGCCCCGTTTGAGCCGTTATTTTGGTCATCTTTTACTGGCTTAACCAATGTGGCACGGCCTTCAATTTTCGGATCAATTTTCTTGCCTTCAGCATTTAACTTCTTAATATAATCAATAAAAGTGTCCGTATCGGATTTATAAGGCTGAACCAATTTTCCTTTCGCAAAAGCGGTAAAAGCATCCCCGCCATTTGCTAAAAATTCATTCATACCGACAGTATAGGTCTTGTCCATTTCCAATTTTGATCCGTTTGGAAGGTAAATATCTTTGACACAGTATTTTTGATCGCAACCAGGGCTTTTGCTGCCGTCAACGTAAGTGTATTTAAATCCGGAAAACTGCAGAAACATGATGTGATCCGGGTTTTGCCATTGCTGATTCAAACCTTCCTTAATGTCTTTGCCTGTCAATTTGTATGCGCCAAGTTGGTTCTGAAACGGCTGGACAGTGTAAGCTGCTCCCCAAGTAATGACATGTTGTCCCTGATCATTTGTCTTAAGTTTCAGCGCGTCGCGAATACCCCCGGAGTTAGTGATGGCAAAGTCAGTTCCCATCATTTTGCGTTGGCCATCGGTTATTAAATTTCCCAAAGGATTTTCGCCGTCTTCAGGTTTCTTCTTACCGATTGGTTTGCCATTTTCCGCGTAGCCGATTGGCTTTTTTGTGACCTGATCGGTAATTTCATTTGCTTGATCAACAATTTTCTGAATCTCTGGGTCTGGTTTTACATCCCTTGTATTTGGCACCACTTTTGCCTTAATTGACCCTTTTACAAAGTCTTGGGTGTTTGGATCAAGCTTCGCTCTGACATCACCAAAAGCTTCGCCATACAAACGGTCTTCGATGATCAGTTTGCCATCGACAAAGCCGTTGGCATATTCATGATTGTGTCCCGCAAAAATAATATCAACATCGTCATTAATCTTTTTGGCAATATCGGCAAAACGGCCGGTTGTTTTGCCATCTTTCGTGACTGCGGGGACGTGGCCGATAACGACTATCGCATGGACCCCTTTGCTTTGGAGCTCCTTAGTATATTTGTTAATCACTTTCGCTTCATCAAGAAATTGATAAGGCTTCACGTATTTAGGCATCGCAGACGTTAACGTTTCCAATGTCACAACTCCGATGAACCCTACTTTCACGCCGCCGATATTTTTAACCGTATATGGCTGAAAAATGGGTTTGCCGCTTTTTTTATCTACAACGTTCGCTGCCAGATAATCGAAGTCGCTGTCAATCCCTTTATAATTGTAATCAAAACCTTGAGTATATTTTTTTACCATCGGATGGACGGAGGTCGCGTACAGAAGCCGCTTCAATTCCGGTATCCCTTCATCGAATTCGTGGTTTCCCAGAGCTCCAACTTTAAAATGCATCGCATTAAAAGCCTTTACCGTCGGTTCATCCTGAAGCAGAGAAGAGATCGGCGGGCTTGCTCCGACAAGGTCCCCAGCGTGCAGACGAAGGGAATAGGATTTGATCCCTTTTTTCTTGGACTTCTCTGACATGTCTTGTTCTGCTAGATTTAAGTGTGTAGCAAGATACGCGGCTCCACCGACTTTCAAGGACTTGCCGTCTGTATTTAACTCATTTTCGGTATTTAGGTTACCGTGAAAGTCATTGACTGCAAGCATTTGAAAAGCGATGTCATCTTTGCCGCCATTTCCTTTCGCCTGTGCTGTAAAATGTGATACAAGAGGTGAAAATGACAATAAAAGAGCGATTAACATAGATAAACCTATTTTCTTCCCCATACTCTATCACCCTATCTTTCTGTTAAATTTATTTGACAGGCCCTTAACGGACGCCAAATATCCAAATTAACATGAGATGTGGAACCGGTTACACAAAGACTTGTTTAAATGGTCCAACCCCAAAGCAATATGTACGCGGCCAGCGGCAAATAGGGAAATCTGGGATGTTCTCTTGCTTGCTTAGGGTCTTCCCCCATTGTTAACCTGCGTTGATCGACACTGCTATTTTTATAGATTATCATTGTTGCCGCTTCCAATTGGTTTAACAGCAAGTGCTCCTATGTGGCTTGCATTTAAAGTCTCTCTTTGGTTACTACCATTTGAGTAACCCCCTTATAGATTACATCGCGCTATTATAGTTTGTCAAATTGGAAGAGTGTAAAAATTGGGTGCGTGTATATTTTCACTGGGGGGCGCGCATATATTATGGATGGAATTAGGGCGTGAAAATTTGATTTCAAAAATACGAATGTAAGAGAGGGGATCGAAGACTTTATGTTCAAAAGCTAGACTGCATTTGTCACCTTGAAACTTTTCTTTTATAGGCAAAAGAAAACAGGCCACATTGCGACTTTATGTTTCGCCATGTAACCTGTTACAGATATTTTAGTCTTCTGCCGACAGTTTGTCAATGTCAGTTTTAAAAAAGGGGCTTTACCCCGGTCCTTTTTACTAGAAATGCCTCTATAAAAAGGTTTTATATTTAGGTTTAGCCTTCTGAAAATCGGGTATCCTTTTATTAATCCCAAACCTAATTTCTTTATGACCCCCCTCTTACTTATCCTTAAAAATTTAGGATCAACACCAGCCGGTTAGCGGTTGGTGTTATTTTATTGTGAAAGAGGAGTCAGCCCCCTCTTTCAATCGCTTTTTGCAGGAAGAGAATTTCTTTTGCCAAGCTTGAAATCCTCCCAGTTATTTCCGGTGAATTAATCTCGTTCTTTTCGTTAAAATGGTTTGAATGAACATAGGTATAGCCTGGGGCAACATAAGCCCTGAAGTAGCTTAGGATTGGCCGCAATTGATTTTCAACCGCCGAGTAATGCTGGTATGAACCGCCGGTGGCGATATAACCGACAACTTTATGTCTTAAAGCTGAAAGCGGCAGCAAATCAAAGAGGTTTTTCAAAGCCCCGGGTATGGAACCCTGAAATACAGGTGTTCCAATAATATAGCAATCCGCCTCAGTTATCTTCTGAATGACTATCTTTGTATCACCAGTATAGGTCATGGGATCTCTGCCGTCGCAAAACTTAACATCATAGTCCTTTAAATTAAGCAGATCAATATTCACGGATTGATCGTTGCTTTTGATTTCATCAAGGACACTTTGCACAATCACCGGTGTTTTCGAACCCACCACCGTACCGGATATGCCTAATACCTTCATGTTGTCCTCCCGCTTGTAAATCTTATGATAAATGGGCGCCGTTTGCCCAAATCCAAGTATCATTATGGATAAAAGGGAATGCATCTCCTAATATATTGTACACTGTACGCGTCGCTAATGTATCGTCGGATGCTCAAGCAGGCAAGCCCATAAAAATGGTTCCGGGTATTTGGCTCTAGGCAGTTGGATTGCGGCGGTTTCGGTCCTTTAGGCGTCCTCGCGCCATTTTCGCTCGGGCTCGGGCCTTTTTTCGGGCGGGCTCAGTCCAACCCCCACAAAAATTATTCCGGCTTTGTGTCTAAAGGCTTCAGCCTTGCTTCGATTTCTTCCCGATCTGATTCAAGAAATGGCGGCAAGGCGAGATTTTCGCCTAAATGGGCCAAGTCTTCGTCAGTAGCAAAGCCGGGGCCGTCGGTTGCGATTTCGAATAGGATGCCGTTCGGTTCACGGAAGTAGAGGGATCGGAAATAAAAGCGATCGACAAATCCCGAGTTCGGGAATCCCGCATCTTGTATTTTGTGAATCCACTCGTGCAGCTCCTCCATGTTGTCAACACGGAAGGCAACATGATGGACGCCGCCGCGGCCGAGACGTTCCGGCGGAAGATCTTGCCGTTCTTCAATATGAATTTCCGCCCCGCTTCCGCCTTCACCCGTTTCAAAAACGATAATATCCGGCTGACCTTCGATATGAGATGGGTATTGACCCTTTTGGCGAAATCCCATTATCTCAGTTAAAACTTTTATAGTAGATTCCGGATGGCGAACGGTCAACCTGACTGGCCCGAGCCCAATAATCCCATATTCCCCAGGGATCGGACTTTGGCTCCAAGGCTTGCCGCCTTGAATGCCCTGATCGTTTTCATCCGAGACCAAAATCAGCCTTTGCCCCTCAAAGTCCTCGAACGCAAGCGTCAGCCGGCCAGCCCGCTCTACGATGTCCTCATGATTTATTCCCTCTTCAGCAAAGCGGTTTTTCCAGTATGTTAAAGCCGCGTCCCCGGCGACACGCAAGGAAATGGCAGAGATGCTGTTGACACCATTGTGATTGGGTGCCGCCATAGGGATTTCAAAAAAGGTTAATTCCGTCCCGGGATTCCCCTTTTCATCCCCATAAAACAAATGATAGACAGATGTGTCATCTTGATTCACCGTTTTCTTAACGAGCCGCAAACCAAGTGTTTTAGTATAAAAATTATAATTTTTGTCAGCCTTCGCAGTTAATGCTGAGACATGATGGATGCCTTTTAAATTCATTGTCAGTCCTCCTTCTGCAGCTTTCGCAACAATATAAGAAGCTGCTTTTGTTCTTCCGTAGTCAGTTTGCTGAACTGTTCTGCTTGAAATTGCTCTTGCGGCGGAACCACTTCTTTATATAGAGCTGCCCCCGTGTCAGTCAGTGACAAATACTTCGTTTTCCATTCCTGCTCGCGTTTGATCCAGCCTAACTGTTCCATTTTATTGATCATCTGTGTCACATTTCCTTTTGTCACAAAAAGCTTATCCGCCAATTCCTGCTGTGTCAGACGATTGTGGACCCCGACCTGGACCAAAATGTCAAATTGGGACGCGGACAAGCCCCACTCTTTCAAATGCTGGTTTGTCCTGCGAATGCTGTGAGTATAAAATCGGGCCAAACGGAACCAAAGCGACAAACCTAAGCGCTTCGCATGATGATTGTTTTCAGTCATATGACCACCTGCCCTGCTTTTATTTTATCAGTTTAATAATAAACCAATCGTGCTCCTTCAGTTTATTACTAAACCAACCAAATGTCAACAATCTCAAAATATCAATAATAAGTACCCTACTACTCCTCGATTTGTTATAATTATTCAAAAATAAATAATATAATACAAAAACAAATAACCCAGCAACCCTTTATTTATATGGTTTCCGCAATAAATAATTTAAAAATGAATAATTGGAGTGATCCTTTATGAAACGAGATAGGCGGCACGCGGCTGAATGGGATGAAAATGAAGCGATTCTGCAATCCCTCCAGGATGATATTATTGTCACCAACTTGGATGGCATTATTTTGAGAGCAAGCAAAACAAGCGGGGACATCTATGACATTGATTCGGCCGATATCATCGGCAGATCCGTGTATGATCTTGAAAAGGAGGGATTGTTCACACCGACTGTGACACCCATGGTTATTAAGGAAAAAAAGAAATTAACCTTTGTCCAAACAACAGGCGCGGGGAAAAAGCTGCTCGTTACCGGTATCCCTGTCTTTGACCAACAGGGCAGCTTAAAAAGGATTGTCAGTTATTCTCATGATGTCACAGAGCTGTTGGAAGTGAAAAAATATCTGAAGTCAATGGAAGAAGAAATCGAGAAAGTCAAAACCGAGCTCGATTTGCTCAGAAATAAGCAGTTTTATGATGACGGCGTTATTGCCAACAGCAATGAGATGAAAAAAGTGCTGGATGTCTCTTCACAAGTATCCGGGGTCGACGCCAATGTCTTATTGCTGGGGGAATCCGGCGCAGGCAAATCGTTGATTGCTGCATTTATTCACCGAAAAAGCCCAAGATGCAAGGGGCCATTCATTGAAGTCAATTGCGGGGCGATCCCAGCCAGCTTGTTTGAATCCGAACTTTTTGGGTACGAGCCCTCCGCCTTCACGGGGGCAAGCCGCAAGGGGAAACTGGGTCTCGCGGAGCTTGCCGATGGCGGAACACTGTTTCTTGACGAGATTGGTGAATTAGCTCCAGAGCACCAGGTCAAACTGTTGAAGCTCATACAAGAAAAAAAGTTCCTCAGGGTTGGCGGAACGATGCCGCGGAAGGTTGATTTTCGCTTGATCGCCGCAACAAATAAAAACCTTAGGAAAGCGATCACCGAAAGAAAGTTTAGAGAAGACCTTTATTTTAGACTTAACGTCGTGCCGATTACCATTCCGCCCTTGCGTGACCGGACTGAGGATATCCTGCCGTTAATCGATCATTTCCTGAACCATTTTACACAAAAATACGGCAGGGACCGCAAGCTCGATGAAGCCGTGATCGCGCACCTTTTATATTATGAGTGGAAAGGCAATGTCAGAGAGCTGATTAACCTGATTGAACGTTTGGTCGTGACCTCCCCCTCTTCCTTAATTACTACCGACTGTCTGCCTGAGCATGTTTTGGAGGGCGGCGCCGCGGATTATGCCGACACCCCCGCACCTTTGCGGCAAATTCTGAATGACGTCGAGAAACAAGTGTTGTTGCATGCAAAAAAGCAATACAGCACGACAACAGCCATTGGCAAGGCATTGGAAATCAGCCAGCCTTCCGTTGTAAGAAAGCTTAAGAAACACGGCCTTAATTGAACGTTGGCATAAAATTTGCATCAGTTTTTTTACAAGTACAAATAGTCAAACTCCAAGGAAATCTACCACGAGGGGGAAGATGACATGCCGCAAGAATTGAGCCGTTTATTTCAGCAAATGCCCGACTTATTAGCACCAACCATGGCAAAGGATCACCCAAATCTTCCAGTCATTAAAGAAGAGGGGTGTTATTACTACGGACTAGATGGCAGGAAGTATCTCGATTTTACGTCTGGCATCGCGACAGCTAATACAGGGCACCGCCATCCCAAGGTTGTTCAGGCGATAAAGGATGGCGCCGATCAGCTGATGCATGGGCCTTCAGGCGTCATCATGTATGAATCGATTTTGCGGTTGGCGGAAGAGTTATCAACGGTCCTCCCTAATGGACTGGACTGCTTTTTCTTTGCTAACAGCGGGACAGAGGCGATCGAAGGCGCGATTAAATTAGCCAAACATGTCACGAGAAGGCCATACGTTGTGTCCTTTACAGGCTGCTTTCACGGACGGTCACTAGGCGCTCTCAGTGTGACGACGTCAAAAAGCAAGTACCGCAAATTCCTGCAGCCAAATGGGCTGACTTATCAAATCCCTTATGCGGACGTGAAGGATTGTCCGGCGGGGCAAGACCCCGAGGACTATTCCGTCACCAAATTAAAAAAAGACTTCGACTCCTTGTTCCGGCACCAGGTGACACCCGAGGAAGTCGCTTGCGTTATTCTCGAGCCGGTTCTTGGGGAAGGCGGTTATATTGTCCCGCCAAAGAAATGGATGCAAGCCGTCAGGGACATCTGCAATGAACATGGCATGCTATTAATCTTTGATGAAGTGCAAACAGGATTTGGCCGGACCGGCGACTGGTTCGCCGCCCAGACATTCGGGGTGACGCCTGACATCATGGCGATTGCCAAAGGGATCGCCTCGGGGCTGCCGCTCAGCGCCACCGTTGCTTCAAAGGACTTAATGAAACAATGGCCGCTTGGCAGTCATGGCACAACTTTCGGGGGAAATCCTATTGCTTGTTCGGCCGCCTTAGCGACGCTTGGGGTCATGAAAGAGGAGCAACTCATTGAAAACGCCAAGAATATGGGCGAGTATGCTGCCAAGCAGTTAAACCTTTTAAAAATGAATCATCAGACCATTGGAGAAGTCAGGGCGCTTGGGTTGATGATCGGCATCGAGATTGTCGATCCAGTTACACGGACACCTAGCGGCGATATTTTAATGACCATTTTGGACAAATGTCTTGAAAAAGGTGTCCTATTCTATTTATGCGGGAGCCAGGGAGAAGTGATTCGGATGATTCCGCCGCTGACCGTGAATAAAAACCAAATTGATGAAGGATTAGGGAAGCTTGATGAAGCCCTTCTCGAATTTGAAACCGGCTGCCAAAATCATTAAGGGAGTGTGTCAAATGTACAAGCCAAAAGACGCTTCAACATCACCCCGCTTTTGCGGGATTCGGACATTTATGAGATTGGAAAATATCCAGACAACCAAGAACGTTGATTTTGCCGTCATCGGCGTTCCTTTTGATACGGCGGCTACCAATCGCACAGGCCAGCGCCATGGCCCGCAGCACATCCGCAATTTCTCGTCATTGCTGCGCCCCTACAACCCTGAGCAAGACATCAATATTTTCGAGTATTGTTCCGGCGTTGATTATGGGGACATTGATGTCGTTCCGGGGAACGTTCATCAAACCTATAAAAATATCGAAAGCGGCCTTGAACCGATTTTAAAAGAAGCAATCGTCCCTATTATCCTAGGAGGCGACCATGCCATTTCACTCGGCAATCTTCGGGCTTTTGCAAAAGAGTACGGTCCGCTTGCACTCGTCCACTTCGACTCCCACAGCGACACATGGGACGCCTATTATGGTGAAAAGTATACGCATGGGACACCGTTCCGCCGGGCCGCCGAAGAGGGTTTGCTTGATACTAGCCGCTCCATTCAGATCGGCATGCGCGGACCGCTTTACGGACCGGAAGATATGCAGGAGGCAAGGGATCTCGGCTTCGAAGTTATCACCATGTCCGAGGTCAGAAAAATTGGCCATCAAGAGGTTGTCAACCGGATTCATCAGCGTGCAGGAGGCATGCCCGTCTTTGTCTCCTTTGATATCGATTTTGTCGATCCCGCCTATGCGCCAGGGACAGGAACCCCGGAGGTCGCCGGTCCTACAAGCTATGAGGCGTTGCGTTTTGTAAGGGACCTGCACGGGCTGAATATTGTAGGATTCGACCTTGTCGAAGTTTTGCCCTCTTATGACCATGGGGAGCTGACGGCGATGATGGCTTCGGCTGTTGCTTATGAGATGATCACCCTCACAGCAATGAAAAGGCGGCAAGAGCAGCGTCAGGGCTTGCTGCAAAACTAGACTTTTGGGAGGCGGTATCCCTTTTCTAAAAGGCTGCTCCCCTCGGTTTTTTCTGTTTCACCAGGACACCAAAAATTGCCCAGTCCCCTTCCCTTTGAAAAAAAACGAATCGGAGAGGATATGAATGGAAACATCAGATACTATTGTCTTGCTGCTGTATTTTGCTGTATTAATTGTTGTCGGGATCATTGGCTCTAGGAAATCCAAGTCGTCTGAGGACTATGTCTTAGCAGGAAGAAGATTAGGCGTGTTCATGAATCTCGGGTGTCTGTCAGCTGTCATCATCGGCGGTGCATCAACGCTCGGAACGACCTCATTAGGTTATCAATACGGTATTTCCGGTATTTGGCTTGTTGTGATGATCGGTTTAGGTATCATGGCCCTTGGGATCTTTGTTGTAAAGAAGATATCTGGTTATAAGGTGTTAACAATCAGCGAACTGCTCGGAAAAAGATATAATAACCAGACCCGGTTAATCAGTGCTGTTGTCACCGCGATTTACACCCTGCTCATTACGGTTACACAAATTATCGGTATGGGGGCTATCATCAATGTTCTGCTTGATTGGAATTTAACGTTTTCGATGCTGCTTGGCGGCGGGATTGTGCTGTTTTACACAATTCTCGGAGGCATGTGGAGCGTGACGGTCACCGACATCATCCAATTTGTCGTCATGACAATCGGATTGTTCTTTATCATGCTGCCGATGAGCCTGGCAAAAGCAGGCGGATTTGACCATTTGCTCGCTGAACTTCCGGACTCCTATTTCAGCTTCACGAACATAGGCGTCGATCAGATCTTTCAGTATTTCTTACTATACTTTTTCGGGTTGATTGTATCCCAGGATATCTGGCAAAGGGTGTTCACCGCTAAGAATACGAAAACCGCCCGGATCAGCACGGCATCGGCCGGTTTATACAGCATAGCCTATGCTTTAGCGGCCGCTGTTATCGGCATGTGTGCACTATTGGTCCTTCCTGACTTAACGAATACCCAGAACACCTTTGCCAGCATGGCGATTGCCATTCTTCCCTCAGGCATGCTTGGCATTATTCTGGCAAGTGTTTGTTCAGCTTTAATGTCGACCGCTTCTGGCGGGCTCATTGCTTCAGCCACATTAATTTCAAATGATATTATAAAAGAATACTTCTTCCCTAATATTAAGGACAAGCAGTTCATTACCCTTTCCCGCATTACAACACTCGGGCTTGGTCTGATTTCGATCATCTTCGCCCTTTGGATTCAGGATATCCTTGTCGCCCTCGATGTTGCCTATGCGATCCTGTCCGGCGCCATCTTTGTACCGTTACTCGCGGGACTATTTTGGAAAAAGGCAACAGCAAAAGGATCCTTTTATTCGATCATTGTCAGCACCATCGTCATCCTTGTCGGATTTGCCATTGATGGTCTGAGCGCGACGTCACCGATTATTTACGGCATTGTGGCAAGCGTGATCACGATGGTTTCCATGTCTCTGCTGGACAAGAAAACAAGTGTGCCGGTGATAAAAAAGGGGGTCTGACCCCTCGGGGTCAGACCCCAAAAAAAAGTCAGGGGCCTGGCCCCTGACTTTTTTACTATTTATCCCCTAAAGCAAACATGATTTCCGCTTCACAGGCGAGTTCACCATCGACGGTAGCAACGGCTTTTCCTTTGCCCATTGCGCCGCGGAACCGGATCATTTCAACTTCCAGTTTGAGCTGGTCGCCCGGCTTGACCTGACGCTTAAAGCGGCATTTGTCGATCCCGGCGAAGAAAGCAAGCCGACCGCGGTTTTCCTCTTTTTTCAACATGGCGACAGCGCCGACCTGAGCAAGGGCCTCGACAATCAGAACACCCGGCATGACCGGATAGTCGGGAAAATGCCCGTTAAAAAAATCCTCATTTCCGGAAACATTCTTAATGCCGATCGCCTTTTTTCCTTCTTCCACTTCCAAAATACGGTCAACTAATAGAAAAGGATAGCGATGGGGAATAATCTCTTTAATTTCTTCAATCGTTAGCATGATAAATATCCGCCTTTCTTAGGCTCGTCCTCAGGTCATGACCATCTGTGCGAACCTTATGTTCCTTTATTTATGATGTCTACAATATGCTGCCAAGTGCCCACTTTAAAAACATCGAAGACATTGCCGTCCCCAACGATCCCATAGCCGATCATGGCGCCGGCGACCAGAGCAAATGCCGAAAAAAATACAATCGCAACGAGACGGAGCCAAATTGGAAAGGCTCGTCTTCGTGGTTCCAAAGGCAGCTCGGTTATCCCGCTTTCACGACTTTCCTCATCTTTCCCCGTGCCTGCAGGCTTTATCTTAAACCGGCTTGTTTCTTCCTCAATATTTGATTGTTTGACGTTGATGCCTTCATTTTTAGACATGTTATATCCTCACACTTACCTCATTTATTTCACTCGTTTGTCTCTCTATTAACGAAGCGAGTTGACAAGGCCCATCATTTGGTCACTAATTGATATTGCCCTGGCGTTAAATTGATAAGAACGCTCAGCAGCGACAAGATCAGTTAATTCCTGGGTAACATCCACATTGGATGCTTCGAGTGCACCTTGCTGTATCGCTGCATTCTGCAGGCCAATAAGCTTGCGCACATCATTAAGGCCAAGACCCAGACTTTGCAAATTAGGGAGGGAAAAATAGCTTCCACCCTTAGATTCTAGCAGCTGCGGGCGGCTGATTGAAACCAATCCGATTGGGCCCGCCGCGACATGGCTGCCATCGGGCATCACGCTCTCGATCACTCCAGCTGCATTAATATGAATGCCAGTTGCCCCCGCCGGAATCTGGATCCTTTGATGATCAGAACCAAGAACGGCATTGCCATCCGCTGTGACAAGAATCATTTGGCCCGGATTGCTGGCATCTTTCTGAAGGTAAAAGGCACCGTTCCGCGTATATTGGGTTGATTCCCGCCCTTTATCATCCACAACCCCGATCATGAAAAACTGATTGGGCTTAGTCAGGGCAAGATCCAAAGGGCGGTCCGTCTGATTGATGGCGCCTTGAACCATGATCAGTTGGATGTCACCGACTTTCGAGCCTGTGCCGATCCGAATGCCCTTCGGTGTCAGTCTGTCTGCCCGGTCACTATCCACAGGCACATTTTGAATCTGCTGCGTCAGCAGGCTAGTGAATACTGCACTCTTGCTTTTGTAGCCCATGGTATTGACATTTGACAGATTGTTAGCTATGACATCGATCTTTGTTTGAATTTGTCCCATTGCAGCCGATGCAGTGGTAAGTGAACGATCCATATGTTACCCTCCTACCCAATCCGTCCGACTTGATTGACGGCCTTCTCCATGCTGCGATCATACGCTTGAAGCACCTTCTGATTCGCCTCGAAGGCTCTATATGTTGCTGAAAGGTCTGTCATCGTCCGCTCGGGTGCTACATTGGATTGCTCAAGATACCCCTGGCTAAGCTGGAAACCAACGTTCGGATTATTTTGGGCTGCTGGAAGGGCTTCTGTTTTGCCTTGAAGGCGGAACAAGCCGCCGCCCACCTTGGTCAGCTGGTTTGGGTTCGCCGCAAAAGCAATGCCAATCTTAGTAATGGGTGTATCGCCCACCACGACCGTTCCATTTTCTAATACCTTAAACTCATCGGATGGCAGATTGATTTTCCGTCCGTTCGCATCAAGGACATATTGGCCTTTGGCTGTCGTCAGGAACCCTTGGCCGTCGATTGTAAAATGACCGTCCCGTGTATAGCGCAACCCGTCAGCTGTTTGCACAGTAAAAAAGAGTGCACCAGGTTGTCCAGTTTCAGGATTGACAGGGAGATTTCCTTGAATCAATGCTACATCTGTTGGTTTCCCAGTTTCTTCTAAAGGACCTTGTCTAAAATTAGGGATCATTTCTTGCATATAGACACCGGTTGATAAAGCGCCTACTTTCTTTGCCCCGGGTGTATCCCCACCTAATCGGGAAATGAGCATTTCCGGGAAGCTGCGAAGAACGGCTTTATCAGCTTTATACCCCGGGGTTTTCATATTGGCCAGGTTATTCGTCAGCATTTGCTGGCGGCGGCTTTGGGCAATCATGCCGGCTGCAGCAGTGTCAAATCCTCTCATCCTTATCGCTCCTTAGAGGATGTTCAAAAGGTCCGGTAAAAATAGCTGTCGAATCTCTTCGTTAGCTTGCTTTTCCGCTGCTCAAAGACCGCGCCGCCTTGACCTTCCGACGCATAGCAAGTGTCGGCTCTTTTTGTCCTCCCTTTTGAACAAACATTTTTAATGAAAACTTCAGCCCAACTTACGTTTGGGAAGCTTGTCCAAATGATCAAGCATGAGACCTGTGCCCTCGACCACACAGGTCATCGGATTTTCTGCAATAACAACCGGTACCTTCAATTCCTCAGCGAGCAATTGATCAATACCATTCAGGAGCGCACCGCCTCCTGTAAGGATGATTCCGCGGTCAATGATATCCGCGGATAATTCTGGCGGTGTTTTTTCGAGAACATTTTTGGCAGCTTGAGTGATGTTGGAAACAGGTTCTTCCAATGCTCTTCTAATTTCATCGGATCGGATTGATAATGTTTGGGGTAAGCCTGACACCATGTCTCTTCCGCGAATGGTTATTTCTTCGTCTCGGGATCCCGGGAAAACCGTGCCGATTGTGAGTTTTATTTCCTCGGTGGTTCTTTCGCCAATCAACAGCTTGTACGTTTTTTTAATATAATTTAGGATTTCCTGGTCAAAAGTGTCGCCCGCCATACGAATAGATGTGGCGGTGACGATATCACCCATGGAAATAACAGCAATATCTGTTGTTCCACCGCCGATGTCAACGACCATATTGCCGCTCGGCTGGAAAATGTCCATGCCTGCGCCAATCGCGGCCACTTTCGGTTCTTCTTCAAGATAAATTTGTTTGCCGCCGCTTTTCTCAGCCGCTTCCTTGATGGCCTTTTGCTCAACGGACGTGATGTTGGTAGGGGTGCAAATCAGAATCCGCGGCTTAGTAATAAAGCCCTTGACATTAATTTTGTTAATAAAATGCGTCAACATCATCTCAGTGATGTCGAAATCCGCGATAACGCCGTCGCGAAGCGGTCTAATAGCGACAATATTGCCGGGCGTCCGACCGACCATTTGTCTTGCCTCTTCACCGACGGCAAGCGGTTTGTTCGTGCTGGTATCTATGGCGACAACTGATGGCTCATTTAACACAATACCTCGACCTTTAACGTATATTAGAACATTCGCTGTCCCGAGGTCTATCCCGATATCCTTAGAAAACATTCAATATCCTCCCTGTTTCCAAACTTCTTTCATTTCTCCTATTATTCGACTAAAATCATCTTTATATTTTAACATAAAAATAATATACAGGGAGTTATTTCTAAAAAATTAAATCGACCATTTCAAGAGCCAAACGGACTATTGAACAACCTCTTCCTCCATATTTTTTCGGTACTTTAGACGTGTTGCTTCCCCGCCGCGCAAATGCCTGATTGACTTGTGATAATCGAGGACGTGTTTGACCTCGTTAGCCAATTCCGGATTAATCAGCGGCAGCCTTTCTGTTAAGTCCTTATGGACGGTGCTTTTGGACACACCGAATTCCTTCGCGATCACTCGCACTGTCTTTTTCGTCTCCACGATATGCCTGCCAATCTTGATTGTTCGCTCTTTGATGTAATCGTGCACACCACTCGCCTCCCAAAAATAATAAGACATTGCGAAATGAGACATTTTTGTGGCGGACTTACAAGCAAGACCCATCGCATGGTTGCCCGGAAGCCCGCCGCGCTCACCTCAAACCCCGCGTTGTGAGTTTTGTAACATTTTATTATACGAGTTTGGGTTATATGCCAAAAAGTCAAGGAGGACAAGGGGTTTTGCTGAATTTTTATTCAAATTGACCATGCGGCAGGGATTTTTTACAACCGATTAATCGGAAAAATTTTTTACTTCATCTTATGGACAGGTCTTAAATATTTGGGGGACAAGCTATTAAATGGGCACTGGTTAAAAAGCCGGGAGGCAAGTCAGTATGCCGTTCTAAAGGTATATGCCAGGTGATGATAGTTGTTGCAAGCGAGATTGTCGCGCCTGGGGCAGGAGTGTTTGCTATGAGGTGGATTGGCGTTCCTGGTGGGAGTCTGAGTGGTTGAGTCTTAGGGCAGGTTGCCAAATCTCACCTTACACTAGCCCATTTTTGTTGAGGTACGTTGATAGCTGGGCTTGTGGCGGAAGATGGTAGGTTCGCCTTGTTCCAACTCCTGTATAAGGAAGGTTCAACGATTTTAGCATCTTATATGCAACATTTCGGGTAGGTAAAAGGAGATTTTCACGGCATTGTTGATTGGTTATTGTGCCGTGAATAAGAAGGTAATCCAAAATTGTTCGCTTATGTGCATCCATTGATATATTGCCACAAGCTGGGCATAACCATTTTCTATTTTCACGGTTCATTGGATAAGATCCGCAAGCTGGGCATCGGACACCTATAATTAGTTCGGCACTTGTCATACCGTAAGTTTGGAAAATATCAATAGAAGGCGGTGTATGAGCCCGTAATAATTGTCGGTCCAAATCATTTATTTTTACATTATCTAAAACCTGATTAGGATATAACCCTTCAAATTCCTCAATTTTATCAAGAAGTTGTTCAGGACGAACAATTCTTTTGAAAACTTGTGTGGTGTCACTGGTTGTCTCGAGGATGGTTGCTGGATTCCCAAAGACAACCAGGTATTCAATAGGGACATTTGTGAAATTATGTTTAGACTTCCAATCTTTTAGCTGTCGTTTGTGGCGCTTAACTTGGGAAAGTGGATTATCGATACTTTTTTTTATACCTTTTACAATTTGAAAAAATTGGTTGGTCTTATGATCGTAAAGGATGGTACCGGAGTAATTTTTCACTTCAACGATGAGATGAAAGTTAAGGGAATTAAGAAGATTATCGATTTGAAAATAAAAACGTCCATCAACGGTAAGTCGTAAATCGTGGAAAATATGATATTGGCTTTCGGGAAGAAGATGCAAATAATAGTCAATTGACTGTTCACCTTGGAAACCTGACCTTCTATTCTTTAGGTCCATTTCAATTATTGAGCGCTTTGGATGACGAGGAGGTATGCTTCTCAGCAGCGCCTCATTACATAAAATCTTCAATGGTACTGTTCGTTTCTTCACAATCATTGAACCTTCTCCTTCTTAAAATGTATTTAAAAATCCTATTAACTAATTCAATTAAGGTTGGGAAAAACCTGCCTTTTTAAGAAAATTCCTTTATAAAAAGTGATCTTAGACGTGGGTGCAATTTATTTCTAGGGGGGCCTATACCTTTTAAGTCGGGGACTGCTGCGTCTTGAACATGGGGACTGCGTCCTTATGAGCGGCGACTGCGTCCTCATCGTGGAATTCTGCGTCCTTTTCACCGGGGATTGCGTCTTGAACATGGGACTGCGTCCTTATGAGCGATAACCGCGTCCTCCTCGGGGAATTCTGCGTCCTTTTCACCGGGGACTGCGTCTTGAACATGGGGACTGCGTCCTTATGAGCGGCGACTGCGTCCTCATCGTGGAATTCTGCGTCCTTATGAGCGATGACTGCGTCCTTATGAGCGATGACTGCGTCCTTATGAGCGATGACTGCGTCCTCCTGGTGGTGAACATGCCCCTGTCAAGTAGACACTTTAAAAACGCACACATTTGTGTATTTGTGTCCTACATCTATCCCTTCCATTTATGCCAAATTGTCC
>NZ_SLXK01000060.1 GCF_004341035.1 Scopulibacillus darangshiensis | reverse complement strand
CGAGGAGGCTGAAGCCGTGCCCGCGGAAAGCGAGTGCCAGTAGCGTAAATCACCCGCCAATGTACTACATAATTCGAAAGGGCTAATGGCCAAAAAGGCCCTTTAAGCACCAAGGGATAAGTACGCCCAAAAATAGGTGATTTCGATAAGCCAAATCATTTTATTCTTTCAAAAGCAGTGAATTTCATAGACTTTTCCCAAAAATAGGATTAAAAAGGGTAGCTTTGGACTTAAATCTCATTTTCCATCGCATGTATGAATAATTCAGGTATAACTATATTATTATTAGACAAACAAAATATAATTCCTTCCCTTATTTATTGCTATACAATAAATTTTTTTAAATATGTAATGAAAAGTAAAAAGGTGTAAACAATAATCTTAAAAGATAAAGGTGGCGGACTATGCTACAAGCTGTTTCTGCTAACATCCAGATTATTGACACATTAATAAAGTGGTTAGCACCGATAATACGCCATTATAAGCTTAATATTATTTATTACTTGATTAACCCACTGGACCATGAATTTCCCCGGTTTACAATCTTGATAATATTTATCATTTGCCTTCGTTATTATTATCGTCATCATAAAAAGAGTAATCCAATATCTGAAGCTAATCAACAACAAATTAAAATTGAAAACACTAATATTATACATGTAGGGAAAAGGAAAGAATATTATCATAAAAGGCAAAAAAGGAACCCCTGCATTTATCACGGCCTGAAATTAACCTTCAGTACCTTTTTTGGCTAATTCACCCCTGTCAGGAGCCATAGGGGGGGCGTTCATGCCGTTTGTTTTTAATCATAATATTAGCTCCATCTTCAGAAAGTTTCTGTATTTCTAAGGATATTCTGTTATACATTGCTCCAAGGTCTAAGTTGGCCAATCCCCTAAAGACCATGCACTTCGTTGCAGAGATTCTGGCTCCTGCCCATTCCGAATATCGCTCATTTTAAAATCAATGTCATCCAATTGGCTTTATTCCCTGGCATAAAGGGATTTTTCAACATGATTATCTTAACAAAACTTTTTTTATTAAAAAATCTCCTTAAAATGTGATCCAATTGAACATTCCTTTCGATAGCTGTATGTAAGACAAGGAGGTGACACCATGTACGATATCAATCAAATCTTAAGCGACATCGCTAACGGCAGTGTCAATGGCAGCGGCAACATTGACTTAGACCTTAATAACTTACTTTAATACTTGCCTATGTGATAGCAAGTAAAAAACTTTAATATTTCCTAGGGGGATTTGAGCCCTTTCTCAAGTAAGCTGTTTTGGATAACAAAAGGGGGGTGAAACTGTGCTCGATTTAACTCAGATTTTAAGCGACATTGCTAATGGCACTGGTAACGGTTCCGGCAATGTGGATGTAGATGTAAGCAACCTATTGTAATGTTTTCTGTGTAAGGCTTATAGGGAAGCAAACAGATGCCCGTAATCCCTTACAGAATAGAATGCCAACATTCCGGGGTGATATATCACCCCGGTTGTTTTTTTGGATCCTTTCGCATCTTTAAACTTAACGGTATATTACAATTTTGTGGTAAATACAAACAACTTGTTTTCCGAGCTCCTATATCCATAATCTATATAGGATTTAATTATCATAAGAGGGATTGGTTCTGGATCAAATTTGATTAACGGAGGTGATAAATATGATGAGACTGTTTCGTTTATTAAAGCCCCATCGTTTTTCGATCGCAGCTGTTTTGGCACTGACATTTTTGCAAGCCATGTTTCAATTATTTCTTCCAACCCTGATGTCGGCCATGGTTGACAAGGGAATAGTTAATGGGGATATTTCTTATATCATTAAAGTCGGCGGGGTTATGCTTTTAATTGCCGGCGGCAGTGTTTTTTATTCTATCTCGGCCAACTTCTATTCTGCAAAAGTTGCCATGGCGTTCGGGAAGATTATTCGAGGCAAAGTATTTTCTCACGTTGAAAATTTTTCATTGCAAGGGTTTGATAAAATCAGGACTTCCTCTCTCATTACAAGGACAACAAATGATATTATGCAGGTTCAACAGGTGCTGACAATGATGCTTAGAATAATGATCCTGGCACCGATGATGTTCATAGGCGGTATCATCATTGCCCTGTCAACGGATGCGATGATGTCATTGGTTATTATCGCAAGTCTCCCTATTATTGTTGCCACAATTGCCCTTATTGCTAAAAAAGGAATACCTCTTTTTAAGGAGGTTCAGGAAAAATTGGATCGGTTAAATCTCGTTCTCCGTGAAGAGCTGACCGGCGTCCGCGTTATTCGCTCCTTTAATCGCATTGAACATGAGAAGAAAAGGTTTAATGAGAAAAGCCTTGATTTTGCTAATACCGCTATTCATGTTAATAAGATCATGGCAGTCTTAACACCGATTATGATGCTGGTTCTAAACTTTTCGATTATCGCTATTATTTGGTTTGGCAGCATTCGTATTAGCAGCGGGCATATCCAAGTCGGTGATTTAATGGCCTTTATTCAATATGCGATGCAAATCATGTTCGCTCTTATTATGTCATCAATGATGTTTGTGGCAATCCCCCGTGCCTCAGTTTCCGCGAACAGGATCAATGAGGTGCTGGATACGGTTCCCGACATCAAGGATCCCGTCCAAGCAAGTAATGCAGATCGGACCCCAAACAGTCATGTTGAATTTCAAGATGTCACCTTCAGATACCCGGGCGCGGAAAAACCGGTGATTTCCAATATTTCGTTCAGAGCGAATCCAGGTGAGGTTACAGCGATTATTGGCGGAACCGGGGCAGGAAAGTCAACGCTCGCCAGCCTCATTCCGCGATTCTATGATATTGACAGGGGGAGCATTTTGGTTGGCGGCATTGATGTTCGTGATATACCCCAGAAAGATTTGAGAGCCAAAATTGGCTTTGTTCCGCAAAAAGCCACCCTATTTTCAGGAACGATTGCTGACAACATTCGCTGCGGTAACCAGAGTGCGTCAGATGAAGCGTTAAAAAATACAGCTGATATTGCTCAGGCTTCTGATTTTATTTCCCAATTAAAAGATGGTTTTGATTCTATCGTAGCTCAAAGGGGCTACAATTTTTCCGGTGGGCAGAAACAGCGCCTATCCATTGCCCGCGCCCTGATAAGGAAACCTGAGATCTGCATCTTCGATGATAGTTTTTCGGCTCTTGACAACAAAACCGAAGCTATGCTGCGTGCGGGCCTTCGAAATGAGACAGCCAATGCCACCGTGCTTATCGTCGCCCAGAGAGTAAGCACAATTATGGATGCAGATCAGATTATCGTTTTGGATAAAGGGAAAATGGCTGGGATTGGAAGGCATCAAGAGCTCATGTCAACCTGTGAAGTCTATCAGGAAATTGTATCATCCCAGCTTTCTGAGGAGGAAACAGCATGAGTATGAAACATCAAAAGCAGCCTCCCGAAAAAGGACAGAGGAATAGCCGAAATAAAGGAAAAAAGGTGCAGAAGGCAAAAGATTTTAAAGGAACCTTAAAAAGGCTTGTCAATTATTTGAAACCCTTCAAAGTCCGATTGCTGACCGTATTATTAACCGCTTTGTTCAGCACAATTTTTACAATTCTCAGCCCGAAAATATTGGGTTTCGCAACAACTGAATTGTTTCAAGGCATGATGCAGAAAATTAAGGGCGTTCCTGGTGCCGGAATTGATTTTGGTTATATCCTTGAAATTCTGTCCGTTTTAGGTGGCCTTTACCTTTTTAGCGCTTTGTTTGCCTATATCCAGCAATATGTGATGGCAGGCGTCTCGCAAAAAGTTGTCTATGCCCTGCGTAAGGAAGTAAATGCCAAGCTTTCACGCCTCCCTCTGCAATTTTTTGATTCGCATAAGCACGGCGATATTTTAAGCCGTGCGATTAATGATCTTGAAACGATCAGCACCAGTTTACAACGGAGTCTGACACAGCTCATAACGTCCATGGTCACCCTAATCGGCATTATTGTGATGATGCTGACGATTAGTCCAATCATGACCTTTATTGTCTTGGTAACCTTACCGCTGAGCCTTATCGTAACAGCAAAGGTTGCGGCCCGCTCTCAAAAATTTTTCAGGGGACAGCTTCAAGTTTTAGGTATGCTAAACAGTCATGTTGAGGAAATGTACTCCGGGCATGTGATTGTCAAAGCCTTCGGACTAGAGGACCATTCTGTCAATAAATTTAATGCTCTAAACGAAAAACTGTACGAATTGGGCCGAAAAGCACAATTTATTTCCGGCCTGATTATGCCCCTTTTAAGATTTATTAATAATATTGTCTATGTGCTCATTTGTGTTGTCGGCAGCGTGCTTGTCATGAAACGAGCGATCCAAGTCGGAGATATCCAGGCATTTATTCTATATGTCAGGCAATTTTCCCAGCCAATTACCCGGGTGTCCAACATAGCCAATACGGTTCAGGCCACTGTTGCTTCTGCTGAACGCGTTTTTGAAATTCTAGACAAACGGGAAGAGGATCCCGAAATACCAAATGCTAAGATGCTGACATCAGCTAAAGGCCATGTACGCTTTGAAAACGTCACATTTGGCTATCAAAAAGACAACATGCTGATACAGAACATGAACATCGATGTTAAGCAAGGGAATACTGTGGCGATTGTAGGCCCAACTGGTGCAGGTAAAACGACCCTAGTGAATCTATTGATGCGTTTTTGTGAAATAGACGGCGGCAAAATCACAATTGACGGCATAGATATTCGGGACATGGAGCGAGGCCATCTGCGCAGCTTTTTTGGCATTGTTCTTCAAGACACATGGCTTTTTAATGGTTCAATACGGGATAATATTGCATACGGACGCGAGAACGCTACTGAAGATGAGATCATTGAAGCGGCGAGGGCAGCACATGCTGACTACTTTATTAGAACGCTTCCAAACGGGTACGACACCCTTTTGAATGAGGACGCATCAAATATTTCGCAAGGTCAGAGGCAGCTTCTGACGATTGCCCGTGCCATCCTTTCTAATCCGGCCATCCTAATTTTAGACGAAGCGACCAGCAGCATTGACACTCGTACAGAAGTTCAGATTCAAAAAGCTTTGAATCAAATGATGGCGGGCAGAACCTGCTTTGTGCTCGCTCACCGATTCTCCACGATTCGCGATGCTGATACCATTCTAGTCATGAATCATGGCACTGTCATCGAAAAGGGCAGTCATGATGAGTTGCTTGCTAAAGGAGATTTTTATGCTGACCTTTATAACAGTCAATTTGCACACGGTACCAAAAGAGAGAAGATTGCACCTCTGGAGTAGCTGTTCTTTCCCCAGAGAAATATTCATCATTTCCTAAGGGTAAGCGCCACATTTGAGAATCCTATTCCTTGCTTTTCGCTAATTGATCCCGATCCAATGCTTTTGGAGGTTCTTCAAGCCAGCCATTGTCGATGGTTATTTTGGCGCCTTCCAAAGAGTACTTTGCAATCTCAGCGGTTAAGCGAGTGTAGTCAGTGGTTATATCTTTTCGCAAACTCGTGGACATAGCGGCACCGTAGTATGCCATGCTTAGAGCAATGAGTCCCGTTGTATGATACATCATGAGTTTGTCTGAGAAAGGCGAGACGGTTGAATCCGTTACTTCAGTGTCCCATGTAACGGAAGCTGGTAGATCTCCTTGGTTTAATTTTGAACTGAATACCTCTACGTGTTTGGCGGCTATTTCTTTTCCTTGAGTCATAAATTTCCTTATTTTTTCCGTGCCGGCTGCTTGGCTAAAGGCCATCATTAAGGATTTTCCGAGCGAATTCCGCTGAACATTAGCATGCAGATTTAGGATTTCCAAGGCGGCTAATGGCCGGTTTTCTCCAAACCAACCTCCTAAGAAATTTTGGTTTGTGACAAAATCAATGCCTTTCGGGGGGTCGAGATAGGGGGAACGGATCATAAGCCCCTTTTCTAACAGAAGGTCTGAAGCCTTTTTGTGCAGGTCCATGGTTTCTGTCATACAAGTTGAAAAAAAGCCATAAATATCAGGCCGAACCGATGCAGCAATTGCCATACTATAAGCGTTCATTCCGAGCGTCCCTGCTTGCTGCATGTAGTACAGCATAAAAGTATCCGAGAATAACCGCGGAGCGTCTAAATTGACATCGGCTTCCGTAAAGCCTTTAGCGACCGGCCAGTTTTCACTATTAAAAAAAACCTTGAGTTGAGGCAAATGGGCTTCTGACATTGCCATACCTTGTTGGATCACCGAAGCAATCTCAGGATCTTTAACCGTTTTAAAAAAATGCTGCAGAACGCAGTAGAGCATGCTGTCATTTAGGTAAGTACTCCAAATTTCAGCGATTTCTGCAGCTGTTAACTTTGCATTATGTATCTGTTCCACAATGAATACCCCCAAGGTGTTTTACTAAATATGTTTTACCCCAACCTTAAGAAATATTCATTTGTTATAGGATACTTTTTTCTTGTTAAACCTTTTCAGCTATTCACCTGAATCTAGTGATCAAGAGATGAGAGAGGCCTTAAAAAGGGCAATGGCGATTGCAATGCAGAGAAAAGGAAAGGATAGCAGTATAAAAGGGCAAAAATGAGGATCCCGCTTACCTCAGCGGATAGGCGGGATTTGGCCTTGCGGGCCTTGATTTAAACTCCCCTTAATTATAGCTCATTTTTTGAATTTTGAAAATGGCATCCACAAACTATTTTTATAAATAAAACAATCACTTCATTCTTTGCAGATCCTATTGAAACTGCCTTAAAGCTGCATATTAGCGCCGATAGCCTTTTTAAATAAACGTTTAATTAATGTCAAAGGTTGCTTTGCTGGCCATGTATTTGCGCGATTCCCGCCCCCGCTTATCGGCGTTTAGCCATACAAATCATTATCCCACTGAGGCCTGCTGATCGTGTGGCGCCCTGAGAAGAGGACGATGCAATAAGATGTGCGGTGCATTTGTTTGTTAAGGGTGAATTCTGAGGTGTCTAATAGGAGTGTCTGAGTTGATTTCTTGAAGGTGATGATGGATTTGCCCGGGGTGCTGGTGTCATGGTCGATTGATCCGACATGATGATAGAAGATCCAGTTGCATTGGTGCACGAGAGGTGAATGGGTCGGGAACGCATAGATGTCCTGCAGCGGATTAATCGGGATTGGCGTCTTCTTACTGGCGCCGGTCTGGTGGATGACGGCGAGGCGCCGGCCGTCATATGTGGAACCGCCGTCTAAGCAGGCGGCTTTGACCAGCTCGAGCGGTGTTTTCTTTACATGGATCCGTCTATCCCTCTCAATTACGATCGTTTCACAGTCGAATTGGAAGGCTGGGATGAGGGCCATCGTGTTTTTGCTAATCTCATAATCATTAACAACGTTATTGGTCATCTGCTTGGCTCCTAACTTGGCTAGTTTTTGTAAGCAGTGAAAATCATTACGGTGGTCGTGAGTGGTGTTTGAAAGGTGTGCAGGCTGGAAGGAGAGGATGAAAGGAAAAGGGAAGGGATCACTATTCCAACCTTTTCTTCTGCATGTCCGGATAGACTTCCCTTTTGGCATCATCATGCAACACACAAGGATCTGCGAGTCCAAGGCCCCTTGCAAGCTTGTATATCGTATAGTTGGATGCATTTGCTTTTCCCCGCTCGATCTCGCCTATATACTTATCGTCAAGGTCTGCCTGTCTAGCGAGCTCCTCAATGGTCATGTCCTTTAAGATGCGATGAGCTTTGACGGTTTTCCCAATCGAACGGCTCAAGTTCTCCATTTCAAGCTTCTCTTCTATGTCCAAAGACCTATTCCCCTTTTTAGCAACATTATCCATTTGCTTAAAGGAAGTGGACACAGTCGATTCGCCGGAAAAAGGGATATAATTACATTTAGTAAAAATATTTTTTCAATGCGGCATCTTTTTTTCTAAAAACACCTAAATTAAGGCCTCGGGGCGGTCTGAGAGGTCTGCCTGATTGTCGCTGTCACCCAGCCAATCATAGACAAGATACGGTAACTTGTGCATTGTTTCGCGTCTCACTTCCATATTGAACATCGCCACAAGGGTGCCATAGAAATAGCCCTTGAAGGATCCCTTGATATTCCCTTTTTTGTATTGGAATACGGTTTGCTTGAAGGCGGAAATGATCACTGGCACGTAGTGTTCTATGGGATTGTTCAATGTGTAACGCCGGCAGGCTATAAGAGCTGTGCCCCACAGTTGGTAAATCCCGTCTGCCCCATAGAATGGTTTGGCGGCTTTGATAAAATCTTTTGAAATATGAGATGGACAATAACTTTCATCCAAATTTTCGAGTCTTACGTCTTTACTAATATCTTTTAATATAGTTTTAAATAGATTAATAGTTTCAGGAGGCGAAGACGGCGCCTCAGCCCTAGAGCCATCAGGGATTTCCGCCGATTGCTCCTCCTTCAATTGTTGTTCGCCGGCTCCGTCAATCCGGTTAAAGACGTAGACATTGTGCGAATAACCGCCTTCTTTTCGGAGCGTATGATGGATCGTTAACATCCCAAGACCGGTCGCCTTCCGCAGCATTCTTTCAAACGTAGATCTTGAGATATGCTCTGACTGATTGGCGTACATCAACAGCTTGCACAATCTGATATTGCTCACGCCCGGGACCTTTGCGCAAAAGCGTGTTAAGTGAAAAAGGGCCCTCCGCTCACCCTTCGTAAATTGGTCACGATAGCGACCCATATACATGGTCATTGTTTCATTGAAATCTTCAAGAGACTGAAATTGACTGTAAGATTTAAATTGCTCAATATTTCCTGGCAGCACACGGCACCACTCCCATATAAAAGTTCACTACACTATAAATAGAGAGGTGAGGGGGAAAATGGTGAGGCGGATTGAAATTTTTTTGGATCAGTTTTTTTGTGCGCTTCCCGCGGGCTGGCGCGCCGGGCGATGGCGACGATTTACGAGTTTGGTAGGCTATCTGCAAAAGCGACATTTTATAGGGCTCAGAGAGGCTGTCTATTAACTCTGGATAAATTATAATAACCTTTCCATTTTGGTGATTTTTAAGGTTTTTATGCCTAAAAATGCTCATTTTCCATCAATAATCGGTATTAATGAAGTCCGTAAATATGGTCGTTGACGGTTTCCACAATTAGTAGACATCCTCTGACAGTCCGATAAAAAGTTTGCTCAATCTTTATAGGACACAGAATTGATTGAAAAGGGCTGGATGGAAGAACCCCCACGAATGATTAACCATGATGAATTAGTGAAAAGTAAGAATTAGGATCCTTGGAAAAAACCCTTACCCATGATTATCTTTGCCAGGCAACCAAGCCGACTTCGGCCCAGTATCTTTTATGAAAAGGGCACTGAGTAGTGGGGTGTGCCGAAAGAACACAGTCATTATGAGGTATTAGTATATTGGAAGAGGCATAACGATTTAGTGACCCTTAATAGACCAAAAAAGATGCTGCTTCCCATGTTTGCATAGGGCAAAAGCACCCATCATCTGAACCATGTGGTAATAAATGGATTGCGAGCTTTAAATAAGCCTCCCGTCATTGGCTCTACACTCCTTTCCCGTGGTTTCGTTTCCTATTTCCAAGTGCTTTTATTCATCCCGGCGAATAAATAAGAGAATCAAGGCCATCAATGCAAGTAAAGCGATAACGATACTAAAAAGAATGCCAGCCGCTTGTATTCCTACCCATTTGGCGAGCAAGCCCATACCAACTACGGGTATTGAAAGTGCAATATAAGCTATGGTGAAAAAGCTGGAGGTAACTTCACCGCGTTCGGTAGAAGAAGTCTTGGCGTTGACCGAGGCAAGCCCGGCGCGAAAACTGAACCCTTGACCCACTCCGGAAACAATCGCTCCAATCAGTAATAAAATTAATGAACGTGATTGCAATGCCAGACCTACAAAAATAACGCCAATAATTAATATGGCACTTCCTAACGGCAACACGGTACGATCAGAGGTGTTTGTTAATAAAGACTGTCCAACCGCAGAAGCACAAAAACACGAAAACACAATCACACCTAAAACGGCCTTATTGTCAAAATGCAGCACCTCTTGCAGAAATGAAGGTGACACTGATGTAAACAAACCAAGCACAGAAAAGCCTGCAAATCCCGGAATCACAGCGCGAATAAATGTAGCACGGACTTCCGAAGGGACGCGTAATTTTTGAATTCTCAATTGAAATTTTTGCTTCGCTTTGATCGGTTCCGGCATGAACCAAATCGCAATGAACGCTGGCACAAGGATCGCAAAATCGACAACAAACACAAGACGCATAGGATATGAAAGATATTGAGCCAAAATACCAGCAAGAAGCGGCCCAAGCCCTAACCCCAGCATATTGATCCCACTTGCAATCATAGACGCCTTACCTTGTTTATGGCGTGGAGCTAAGTTGACCAAAGTTGCCGTTGCCGTGCTAGTAAACAACCCAGCAGATAAACCGGACAACACACGTCCAATAAATAGAGGCGTTATGCTGTCTGCAAACAAAAAAACAAGTGAACTGACTGCAGACAAAATGACACCTGGTATCAATATGTATCGACGCCCAATACGATCGGAAAGTTGGCCGAATACAAGCAATGCACTAATAACACCAATCGCGTAAACAGCATAAATAACGGTTATCATTAAATTAGATAGCCTGAATATATCCCCATATATTGGATATAAGGGTGTTGGGAGCGTCGTACCTAACATTACCACTAAAAATGCATAGGCAATACCAATAAAACTCATTCGATTTCCAACAGTTTCTTGTTCTTTCAACATTGACATTCTACATCATCTCCAAAAACTTCTTATATGCCATAGCGTTATCCATGCTAAAAAAAGTATAGCAGCCACCGGAAAACACTGGCAACTGCTATACATTCATACGCAAAATTGATGTTAACTCCTTCTGCAATTAGTCCGGATAGTAATAGTGAGGTTTTACCTCGAGGATAACTAATACTGGAACCTTTATAATCTGTAGGGGAAGTAGTATAAAAAGCAGTAAAAAAGTTACATATTCTATACCTTTTTAATTTATGGCTTTTGGTTTTTGGGTTTTACCAAAAGAATGGAAAAGGCCTTGCGAAGCCAATCCCTCTAAATGGAAAAAAGGGCCGGAAAAAGGGGTATCCAAATAAATAACTTCCGTGCCCTGTCGAACTTCCCCAATCCATTTCTTGGGGCGGGTCTAGGTAAACATTTTCGTCATCGACACTTCTGATAATCCCATAATAACGCTGGCCATCATGATCCTCGATTTCGATTGCGTTGCCAATGTTATCCCGGCAAAACTCGTAATGACTCTTTTTTGGCATTTCGTTCCCTCCTAAAATCTTTTCCTTTCTCCTATGAATATAGATTGTTTTTCTCTATTATCGTACGGTTAATTTATTCTATCGAAACGGACAATAGTTTTAGGGTAGTCATGGATTTATCGAAGGCAATAAAGGGCGAATAAGCATAGGGAGGGAATCCCAGGTGGTATTAGACTGGGGTTTTAGGGATTGGAAGAGCTATAGCAATAAATTTTGCTAATCAAGGTCAAAAGTGGTTGTGGCAGGAAGGTCACCAATAACCATTAATGAAACTCAGAACTTAATTTAAGCAATTGGGATGGTCGAAAAGGGCTTCATAAGCGATGAAGCCGAAACCATACAAGTGAGATGGTCGAAAAGGGAGAAATGGGGGGAGAAGCCCTTTCATTTCAAACCATGTTAGTTTACAAGAAAAGGTTAAAAAACTAATTCAAGCAACCGTAGATAGTTTTGGAAGTTTGGATTTTGCTTAATGCCGCGGAGTTAGCTTGCCGGATTGCTCATTTTCATTGCAGTTGGATTATTTTGAGGAACTTCAACAGTTCCTTTAATAGGGCCAGAATCGTTTATCCATTCAGTAACCTTTCTTATTACCCTCTCTTCATAACCATCGGTTATCTTAAATAATCGTGTTATTCCCGATAAACTATGTACTTGAACCGATATAACATCTTCTGCTTGTACCTCAGTTTTTTTTATCTCTTTAATATTAGAATTTTTTCTTTGCACTTGATGACTGTGTCGAAGAAAATAATCCAACAAATACTAAAAGTAGAATGACTAACTTTTTCATGGACTTTTCGCCACCTCTGGATGTATATTTGTTATTATTTTCCCCTTATATTTCTAAATAATCCCGCTGGCGTAGGTTAAAGAAGTCTCATAAAAATCACGCAGGAATGAATTATGCTGTAAAGTTATATAAAGAAGGAGGTATGCCTGTAAACAAATTTGTAAAATTACAAATTATCAAGGGCTCCATTATATAGAAAGCGATCGGAAGGGAACGAATGATCATTCCTTATTCCATTAAAGGGCCAGATTGCAGAAGATCCTTTTCAAAGGTAGTTGGATATTTATGTTAAAGTAGATACAGATTGTGAAGAAATATACATAAGAGGATTTAAGGTTTTGATCAAACCTTTTTCAAAAATATTTGAGTTGATATATAACTTTGAAGAAGACAGGATTTTAGATGAATACTTGCGAAGCAAAAATTTGTATTACAAGGAGATGGAATTTTGAACAATCCGTGGCAAGAAATTAACCTTGAAATATATGAAAACCACATGAAGTCTGATGCTGTATTTCAATTACAAACTTTAAATCAAATAACAAAAGAGCAATTAGAAAGTTATGGGCATGAAATTGTTGGTATCCTTGGAGTTGCTGGGGGGAATGGACTAGACCAGATTGATTTACCTACAACTAAAAAAATTTATGGTTTTGACATAAACAGAGATTACTTAGATGTTTGTCAAAACAGATATTCCTATATGGGTAATACGCTTGAGCTATTGCAATGTGATATTAGTGATAGCACATTTACATTACCAAAATCAGATTTACTAATTGCAAATTTAATTATTGAGTATGTTGGAGATGCGACATTTGTTTCCCTAATAAGCCAGAACAGAAATCAAGTAGAAGTTGTATCCTGCACTATTCAAAAAAAACAAGCTGACGGCTTTGTAAGTCAATCAAACTACACATCAGCCTTTGATCCATTACTCTCAATATCACATGATGCAGATGCAAAAAAATTAGTTGAACTATTTTCCAATGAAAAATTTAGTTGTCTTAAAACCAAAGAGTATGCTCTTCCTAATGGTAAAAAGTTCATTAGACTAGATTTCAAAAAAACATAAGAGATATTATGCAGAGGATAAAATGCAGTTAGTTTTGATCAAACTTTATTTCAAATCAACAATTAATGATCTTCCTTAATCGGGCGCAGTGATGGAATAAATAATTAAGTAGGAAGATATAAGTGAGGGGTTCAATATAATGGTGAAATTAGTACCTCCTAAGCCCTTTTTCTATAAAGGTGGAAAGAAAGCCGTATTACTACTACATTCTTTTACGAGCAATACCGTTGATATGAAAAAGTTAGGGAAGTATTTGCAAGAGAACAATTATTCTTGCTATGCACCCTTATATAGTGGACACGGTGAAAGTGCAGAGGAACTTCTCAAATATAGTACATCAGATTGGTGGGAAGATGTACTAAATGGTTACCAGTTGTTAAAGAGTGAAGGTTTTGAAAAAATAGCTGTGATTGGTCTTTCCCTTGGTGGTGTGTTTGCTTTAAAAGTTGCTCAAGAGTTGGATGTAAACGGTGTTCTGACAATGTCGGTGCCAACACATAGAGATGCTTCCTTTCTAAAAAAACGTGTCTTCCATTATGCTAAAAGATATAAACAACTCGAGGGGAAGAATGAAGAACAAACAAATTTAGAAATGAAACGTATTCAGAATATGTCTTTCGATTCATTGGTTGAGTTTAAACAGCTAATTGATATAACGATGGATAAACTAGCACTTATAACGTCACCAATCCGCATATTATATGGGGAATTAGATGAACAGTTGTATAAGGAGAGTGCAAAGGCAATTTTTCGTAGCGTTACAACGAATCAAAAAACTATACTAGGTTACCCGAATTCCAACCACTTGATGACATTAGGAATGGACATGAACGATGTCAACAAAGATATTTTTACATTCTTAAATGATTTAACCTGGTAGTCTCAGCGAATATTCATCAATCGGGCGCAAGAACGGAATAAGACTTGTCCCCATTATTGTTTTCTATGGCCAGTTTGTTGAATGGCCGTGTTAAAATTTTGATAAGTCATTATTTTGGGAGGAGAAAGTAATGAAATCAGTTAAGGTCCTGTTTATGGGTTTGTTGTTACTTTGTTCGGTGTTGCTTCTTGCTAGTTGTGCCTCTAAAACGACTGGATCATCTGGCGATCAACAAGATTCTCAAAAGTACACAAAGAGTGTTATACAAACTTCAAAAGAGTTTGATTCAAACCTTCTGAAAAAGCAAGATGTTAAAGGAAAATTGGGGAAGTCCTTATTTAAAAAAATAAAAATGCAATACAATGAACCTCTGATTAAGAACACATCTTGGAAAGTTAGCCCGACATTTAATTTACACGATAAAAATGGCTTCCCGACGCTTCACGTTCAAGGAATCAAAAATAGAATTGCCTTTACTAAGAATTTCACTATCCATGCAAGGAATAAGAGGGATGTTTCCAAGATTCGCTGGTTGGTTCTTACGAAATCGGAGGGGTTGCCTGAGAAAGAATTTACAGCCTTTGCGATTCATAAGAATACTGGAAAAACCTTTCTTTTAACAGACACTCAATTTAGCACTCCTAACCCTAAATATACTGAAAAAGGTGTGTATGGGTCCGCTTTAACAAAATGGGAACCCTTTCCCTCTGAAGGGTTCTGGAGAATCGATGTTTTTATAAAGGGAAAATATTTCGACTCTTTAGTGATAAAAGTGCATCCGAAATAGAAAATGCGTATGCCGCAAAAGGGCGCGTTCACGGAATAACGTCAACAGAAGCCTTGCCCTTATTTTGTGGAGATTCGCGATAGATGCCAGCTCCAGATTCACTAAATTATCTTCTCCGTTAAGATGTGGTACTATTATTTTGCAATAAACGTCAAGGTGGGCAACCAATGAACAAAACAGACCGTTTGTTAGCCATCGTGCTGGAGTTGCAACGTAAAGAAGTTGTACGTGCCGAAGATTTGGCAACCTTATTTGAAACTAGTGCGCGAACTATCTACCGCGACATTCAGTCGCTGAGTGAAGCGGGCGTGCCGATTATCGGCGCCCCTGGGACAGGATATTCTCTGATGGAAGGATATTTCCTGCCTCCGATCAGTTTCACGGCACCAGAAGCCGTAAGCTTGCTAATTGGAACGGACTTTATCGAACAACGATTTGATGACGATTATCGTGTCAGGGCTCAAACCGCTCGCGGCAAAATCGAGGCCATTCTACCGGGTAGCGTTCGCAATGAAACATCTCGTGTACGCAAGGCTATGCGTTTGCTCATTTCCGATAAACAGGTCACACCATCAAAAGAAAAGGAATATCTGGAAAAGATCCGTCGAGCGATATTAGACGAGCGAAAGATCAACTTTCATTATGCAAAAAGACTTGCGGATTCCGAGGGGAATCGCCATAGTGTTCGTACCGTTGCCCCCTATGGATTGGTGCTCGTTCAAGGATCGTGGATGCTTGTGGCCCGGTGTGATCTGCGCCAAGACATTCGCCATTTCCGTTTGTCCCGAATGACGGAACTGATCGATCTGGAAGAACGATTTGAACTACCGGCGCATTTTAACTTAAGGGAGTATACCCCTCCAGATGACCGGCATTTGCGAGTTCGCCTCCGATTTAACCATGACACTGCAGATAAGGTGAAGGAATCGAACTATCATTACATAGAGGATATAGAAGAGCATCAAGATGGATTGCATATGGTTTTACGCGTTCGTCAACTGGACGAAGTGTTGCAATGGGTGCTTGGATGGGGCGCTGGTGTAATTGTATTGGAGCCTGAATCTTTACGAAATCAGATTCGTGAGGAGGCTGAAAAAATATTAAAACGCTACTGACATACTGTTGTCAGTAGCGTTATTTTATAATCAGGAATGTAGACATAAATGGGGGTGAGAGATAAATGTGAAGTATGTCTTGCATCGGTTTAGGGGGATACCGCCCAACATCCACAGAAATTCATTCATATTACTAAGGATCAATTGAGCAGCGGCCAGGCATGAAAGGATGGTTGTAGAACCAAATGGTACAGGTTTTGATTAAATCTGGCCATTAAGGGAAAGTTTACAGCAAAATGAAATGATACGGTATGTATTATTTATTAATGGAAGGATGGTATCTTGTGAATTTTGCTTCTGTACGTATCATTACTGACGACGTGGATCGTCTAGTCAAGTTCTATGAGAAAGTCATGGGTGTATCAGCGGAGCGCCCCGCGCCCGTCTTTGCCGAACTCGTTGTGCCATCGTGCACCTTGGCAATCGGCCACTCCCAGACTGTGCCACTGTTCGGTGAAGGTTCAGCAGTGGCGGCCGACAATCATACTGTCATCATAGAGTTCCGAGTCCACGATGTCGATGCCGAATACGAGCGTTTGAAGCCGTTTATCGAAGAATGGGTAAAGGAACCCACCACGATGCCGTGGGGGAACCGAGCTATACTGTTCCGTGATCCCGACGGAAACCTGGTTAACCTCTTCGAGCCGGTGACCGAGGAAGCGATCAAACGGTTCAGTGGCAGGGATTGACGGACAGCTGAAGTGAGGCCTCAATTTGAGGGAGTGGCAACGATTCGTAAAATATATAGAAATTCGGCCGAATGTGTCGATAACATTTTATTTTTACCAGAGTGATTTTTGATGAATATGGCCAAAAAGATGATCAAACAAACCCAAATAGTTATGAATAGAACGATATTCAATAATGCGGACGAATCTAGAACAAGTATTGGACTTACCACTAGATTAAAAGAGTCATTTCCGCATTTAGGCTGGAGAGAATTTCCGGTAAGGAAAATCATCTCAAAATTTATTTTGAGGTAATAACCTCTCTGGTTAATTCTAAAAACGCCTTGATTGCAGGTGAAAGCCACTTGTCTTTATGCCATACCATTTGGGTAACAATCTGGAGATTGGGCATTTCCCAAGGAAGGGAAATCAGTTCACCACGTTCCAGCTCAGCCTTAACGGCTATCTTGGGTAAAAAGGCAATACCAATGCCGGCCATTGCGCACTGTTTGATTGTCTCTGCGCTGCTAAATTCTAAATTCGTCATACTTTCATGAATTCCTTGTTGCTTTATGGTTCGATCAAAAAGTGTACGATAGGGACATCCTTTCTCTGTAAGCAAAAACGGTTCCCCTTGGAAATCTTCTGAACGAAGGTATGTCCGTTGTACAAGTGGATGGTCTGGCGCAACGAGAAAGAGAAAGGGTTCCTCAATTAAAGGTTCAATCATAAGGTTCGTTGAACCAACAGATTCATCCAACATAAAAACAATGTCCGTTTTTCCTTCGTAAAGACTTTGTTTAAGTTGTTCATTAGCAAACGGGCGAAAGATTAGCCGTATGCCAGGGTAACGAGCACGAAAAGACTGTAGAACGGCAGGTAAACGGTATGAGCTAGGGATTTCATTGGCACTGATGGTGAGGGTACCCGTTAACTCTTCATTTTCTTTCATAGCCAAACGTGCTTCATCCACACTGTTTAATACCTTTTCTGCATGTAATAAGAATCGCTTTCCGGCGTCAGTAAGGGCAATTTGTTTTCCTAATCTGTCAATGAGTTGAGTACCCAGTTCTTCTTCTAAGGACTGCATTTGCATCGTAACATTCGATGGAACATAGTTGAGTGCTTCAGCGGCCCGGGTGAAATTTAGTGTGAAGGCCACCGTTCTGAAGGTCATAAGCTGGCGTATTTCCATAAGGTTTCATCCTTTGTTCATTTTTTTTGAATGATGGATTCAAAAATGTTTACTTTTATTGATAATAACATCCCTTTATACTGAAGACAAAGAAATGAATCAATGGAAGGGGTCGGTTATGATGGATTATGAAATCTTTGAACTTGGGAGTGTTACATTGCAATCTGGTGAGACGTTGCCCAACGCATTTCTCGCATTTAAGACTTATGGCGCATTAAATCAAGACAAAAGCAATGTGGTTGTTTATCCTACTGCATTTGGAGACATACATGAAAACAACGAGTGGTTAATTGGTAATGGAATGGCTCTGGATCCTGAAAAATACTTTATTATCGTTCCAAATCTGCTGGGAAACGGATTATCTTCGTCTCCCAGTAATACGCCTCCCCCATTTGACTGCACTAATTTTCCACAGGTAACCATTTATGACAACGTTAAATTACAGCATAGGCTGGTGACCGAAAAATTCGGCATTCAAAAGATTGCTCTCGTGGTTGGATGGTCAATGGGAGGCATTCAATCATTCCAATGGGGGGCAAGTTATCCAGACATGGTGGAACGAATTGCACCTTTTGATGGAGCTGCAAAGACTTGGCCGCATACGTATGTGGTCCTTGACGGAATGAAAGCAGCGCTCATGGCTGCAGTTGGCCTTGATTCAAGTAAATTAAACCAGTTGACTTCTGCAGATATGCGCGCCGTTGGCCGTGTCTATGCGGGATGGGGCTTATCGCAGGCGTTTTACAGAGAAGAACTTTATCGTGAGCTGAGATATGACTCATTGGAAGATTTTGTAGTTGGCGTTTGGGAAAATAGCTTTATGGAGATGGATCCGCACAATGTCCTGGCCATGTTATGGACTGGCCAATTCGCAGATATTAGTGCAAATCCCGCCTATAACGGAGATTTCGATGAAGCACTCAAAAGCATTAAAGCGCTTGCCTGCATCATGCCAGGGAGCACGGATCTCTTCTGCACGGCGGACGATAACGAATACGAGGCTAACCTTATACCTAATGCTGTTTTTAATCCAATAGAATCGATCTGGGGCCATTTTGCCGGTCGCGGGATCAACAGTGCCGATAATAAATTTATTGATGACAACCTAAAGCGCTTGTTGGCGAGTGGTACAAACGGATAGATTGGGGCGTCCCGTCAGGCATGGCAAGAAAAGTCAATGCCGTGATGTGAAAATGATAAAGATTTTTAGCAAAAGTAATAACACTACTTTTGCTAAAAATACTATTTCCACATAAGGTATAAATATACCACTAACGGGCGCTTAAGCTGAATAACATATTCATCTCTCGGGCCATTTAATGGTGCGAAATGTTCCTAGTTTAAATGGAAGGTGGCCACACCATTCCAATAAAGGCTAGGCAATTCCTTCTGGAATTGAAGGATTATATCGAAGAAT
>NZ_SLXK01000059.1 GCF_004341035.1 Scopulibacillus darangshiensis | reverse complement strand
CATGCATTATCAAGAAATAACTAAATAAATCAGGCTGGCAAGCTTATGTATTTTTTCATTGCAATCTTGTGTACTTTTACCTTGCAAAACACAGCGATTTCCTTCTAATTCAATTATGGCTGTTTTTCGGACGGTTCGATCTTCTTCCCAAAGAAAAATGTCTTTTAATATTTCTGCAGGAAGGTGACGTGTATGATCCACCTTTGCTTCATATCGCTTTTTAGGTGTTTGTTTTGTACTTCGATGAACTCGGTTATCATATGCTTCTAACCAAGATCGGAAGTAGTCATTTAATTGTTTTAAAGTTGTGAGTTTTCCTTGATTAATTAATAAATTTGCTTCCCCTGTAAAACTGCTATCAATAAATTGGAAAAACTTTTCAATTTTTCCTTTTGACTCTGGCGAATATGGCTTAGCGTGGATAAGTTTAGTCCCCATTCTCGCACACATAATTTGAAACTGCTTAGCACTATAAACGGAGCCATTATCGCAGAAAAACAGATTAGGTACTCCGTACCTCAAAACGGCTTTTTGGACACAACGTTCAAGACGGGGATATCTTTCTTCCATAAAAAACTCTGCATGCATGATTCGGCGACTATGATCATCGATTATAGCGATAAGATAAGCCTTTTTACGTTTATCAGGATTTTTCGGATCGGGTAAGTAGAGGGTGTGCTGCGTATCCGCCTGCCAACAATCATTCGGTGTATCATGTTCAAAATGGCGAAACTCCTTCTTTACCGCACGGTAAAGGTCCTTTTTACTCCAGCCCATTTCTTGAAAATAACGAGATAAGGTCCGCGGTTTAAGGACACCTACTGGAACCTTTTCCTCCAACTCTAGTATTCTGATAACTTGTTCAACACTTCGGCTGGGTAATTCCTTTCGTAATTCGATTGCCCGTTTCAGTATTTCTGGATCCTGATTTTGTAAGCTTCCTTTCTTTTCTCTTACTTGGGGTTTTAGACCTTCAAACCCTTTCTCTTCATACGCCTGAAGGTACCTTTCTAATGATCGAACACTTACTGTACTTCGTTCACTGCCTGGGATGGTGTACCTTTGCTTCGCAATTTCCCTCAAAAGGGCGTACCTCTCCCCAGGTTGCAGCTGTCTTTGAACAACTGAAGCAATTAACCCAAATCGAAAGGCAGCTAATTCGTTACGTATCGTTTCATTCATCTTGTTTTCTCCTCTCACACAATAAAATAGGAAACTATCCCCATTTTCTCTGAATTACCGCTTGTAGAGTAGGGACATATTTTGTGGAGCGGGAAAAAGGAAATGATGTTAATATTATGTAATTGATACGACACATTCTCTGACATTACCAATCAAAAAAAGGTTGGCGGAGATTAATTATGGAAAAAAGTCTTCCTCTACTAGGAACTGACTCTTTTTCACCAAAATAGAAAGAGAGGAGAAATTGAATCTCTTGATTAGAGCTCATTCCTTGTCGATAAAGGGACAGTAGCCCATTCCCTTCTTGAAACGCCACAGTCCATTCTTTTCGTTGGCTAATCACCCATTTCTCTAAAAGATCAAAAAAGCGTTTCTTCCATCTATAAAGAGTTTTAAGAGAGACTACTGAAACAGAAGAGGTGGTTAACCATTCAGCCAATTGACTAATGGGAACCCCCGCTAGCAACCATCTTACAAAGAATTCATAAATATGATTCGCAAACCTTGCCCACGAGAAGGAAAAGCAAGGCATTAATGAAAAAGTTATATTACAATCGGGACACTTTCTCCGCATTATTGGAATCCGAAAGGATTGATGTTTAAAATGAACTGTTTTTTCATATTTCCCATGTTTTCTGGTTATCCTCCCGCAACAAGGGCAAAAGGTATCATCATCGTAGGTTTCAACGAATCTTATATACTTCTTGATTGAAAGAGGACATTCTAGTAAAATAGGCATTGTAAGTGGGAGGTTATTTGTTCTCTGGCCGGCAAGCACAAGAGGAGCAAATAACCTTTTCCTTTTCTAAAGTTTAAAAGCCGTCAGCTTTATTGACTATTATACTATAGTCAATAAAGCTGACGGCTTTTTCTTGCGTATCCTCCGACAAAAATAAAGGCCAGTCAACTCTGAATAGCGACATTGTGGCAGGCTGCGAACACTATTCGTATGGATGGAAAGTTAGGATCACTAAGGAATAGCTTTTCTACTGTGGGCCATGATAACGAGAGCATTTTACACAATTGCTTTGCATCCATAAGCATTGATTGAAGTTCAATTTTGTCTAATCGCTTTTGTACTTCGGCCAAATAAAGGGCTTTTAACTCCTCATCATCCAGTTTTATTTCAAGCATGTTCCCACCTCACTTATTTAATCTCTTTGATTGCCTTTATTGCTTCCAAAACCATTTCTCTTTGTTTTTGGCTCATGGAACTTTTCATCCAGTTCCGGATAGTGTTAACGTGTACGCCTAACCTTGAAGCAATTTCCCAATATGGAATTTCACCTTTTTCCTCAAGTATTGGTACATTTTCAGGGAGAACTTTAGGATCCATTTTTAATTTCACCCTTTCTATAACAATGTTGTTGTCTATTGTTGTTTATTGGTATATACTGAATTTACCAAAGTTTGTTACTCAATTCAAACCAGATGTTATATTATTACGTAACAACGCGTAACAACTTCACTTTAACATAAGGAGGAAGATAAAATGGGTCAGTTTTATTATTGGCTTGATAATCCGGAAGAATCCTTTTTCCCTACCGCTTCTATTATAGAAATCAACGAAAATAATCTTGATGAATTAAATATTGAGGGTGCTAAGGTTTGGTTAGATTGTTTAGGTAAAAATACAGGGAAGTTTGTTTCTGTAGCTCCCCGGAGAAAAATGGAGGAAACGTTTAATCCTGAAGGGTTAGCTTGGGATTTTTCAAAATTAAGAAATGAAAGGGAGATAAATGAGTTTGCTAATAGATACGGCCTGCTTGGAATAAGGACACCGGGTCAGGCAGAAATAAATAAGATTAAACTTCAAAGGAACCTTTATACAGACTCTTCTTATTTTATTGATTTACCCATTGGCCAATCAATTTGCGAACCTATAGAGTTATGGTTCTTTCATATTAAGCAAATGCAAAGACTACTAAAGCTATATAAAGCATTAATCAGCATTCATAAGGGAGAAATGGATGAGAGTGAACTTGAAGATAAATTATTAACTGTAAATATGCCTGTAGGCGGAAGTTGTCAAATTTTGTGGTGGGATGGAACATGGACTGGGTTCACAGCCCCGGAGGAGGAGATGGAAAAGGAAGAAAGTTTTTTAGAAATTGCCCAAGGCTTATTAGCACTTAAAGTTAATTCAATTGGTAATCAAGATATTAAAATGACTCCTGAAACAATCATAACGGGTAAACCTCCTTTAGGTTTTACCATTAAGGAATGGAGATATACCCCACATCTAATACAGGCAGTTTATTTTGACCTTTGGCAACTAATATCAAAAAATGAACCTGTTCATATTTGTGAAAATCCCAATTGTAAATTGCCTTTTAAAAAGGTAAAGCGGCAAAAATACTGTTCAAATGCTTGTAAACAGGAGGCTTTTAGGATCAGAAAAGATCCCGAAAAGTATGGATTTACTAAAGAACAGGTGCAATAACAAAAGCAATATTATGTATTCAATGAAGGAGATATCTTAACATGGCTAAATTCAAACAAAGAGGAAAGACATGGAGCTATCACATTTATTTAGGGATAGATCCACTTACCAAGAAGCGGAAGGAAATTTCAAAAGGTGGATTTAAAACAAAAAAGGAGGCACAAGCAGCAGCTCGCCTCGTGGAACTTGCAAAAGATAATGGGACCTTAATCAAAGAATCTGATATGCCGTTTGAACAATTCGCCCAGGATTGGTTAAAAACATATGGCCGCAGCGGTGTAAAGATAAGCAGTGTAAGAGCACGAGAAAAGGAAATGAAACATTTCATCTCTGTTTGGGGACCTTATCCAATCAGCCGCATTACTAAGAAAATGTATGAAGAAAGGATTCTGGAACTTAACGAGAAATACAGCCATAACTATATGGATGGTATTCATGCTTGTGGAAGAATGATTTTTCGAAAGGCATTTGATCAAGGGCTGATAAAAATTAATCCAACAGCGGATTTCAGAATGCCCAAAAAGCAGCAAAGTGTGGAAGAGCTGGAGAATGAGGAAGATAATATCGTCTTTTTAGAAAAAGGGGAGCTTGCACATTTTCTTAATTTATCCTATAAGGATGGGCTTGAAATGGATCACCTTGTCTTCATGGTACTGTCTTATACTGGATTACGAATAGGTGAACTATTGGCCTTAAAATGGGTGGATTTTAACGAAAGGCAGGGTACAATACGAGTTACTAAAACTCTTTATAACCCTAACAATCATTTTGAAAAATATCAGCTTTTAACACCAAAGACAAAAGGCTCCGTCCGTGCAATCAAGATTGATGAAATGCTGATCAATCTGTTAAAAAAGCATCGGCTTAAACAAAATGAGATAAAAATTAAAAACAGGCTCGTTTATCAAGATAATGGATTTATTTTCGCTCGTAGGGACGGACATCCACAACTAAGAAAAGTTGTTGAGACCCGGCTAAAAAGACTCCTGAAAAAGGCGGAAATAGAAAAGAACATTACTCCACATTCATTTAGACACACACACACTTCATTATTGATTGAAGCTGGAGTTGGCATTAAAGAAATACAACAGCGGCTTGGACATACAGATATTAATACGACAATGAATATCTATGCTCATATGACCGTCAATATGGAAGAAAAGGCCTCCCAGCAGTTTAGCAAACTGATGAAAGACCTTCTCCTATAGTTAGCTTTTTAGTCATAGGTTGACCTGTTTTTTATAAAGCGAGGACAAACCCGAGGACAAGAAAAGCATATTATCATTTTAGACGTTGATATAACAAGGTTTTAAAACCCCTATTACATCATACCGCCCATGCCGCCCATACCGCCCATGCCGGACATGTCTGGAGCGCCGCCGCCTGCATTTTCTTCAGGCTGATCAGCGACAACAGCTTCAGTAGTTAGAAGCATTGCTGAAACGGATGCAGCGTTTTGAAGCGCTGAACGAGTAACTTTAGTCGGGTCGACAATACCAGCGTCGATCATGTTCACCCATTCGCCTTTAGCAGCATCATAGCCGATGCCGATTTCTTCATGCTTAAGTTTTTCCACGATGACTGATCCTTCAAGGCCAGCGTTCTTCGTGATTTGACGGATTGGTTCTTCAAGAGCGCGAAGCACGATGCTGACACCTGTTGCTTCGTCGCCTTCAGCACTAACAGCTTGAACTGCGTTAACAACGTTAACAAGTGCAGTACCACCGCCGGATACGATGCCTTCTTCAACCGCAGCGCGAGTTGAGTTAAGGGCATCTTCAATGCGAAGCTTGCGTTCTTTAAGTTCAGTTTCAGTAGCCGCACCGACTTTAATGACAGCTACACCGCCGCCAAGTTTAGCCAAGCGCTCTTGTAATTTTTCTTTATCGAACTCAGAAGTTGTTTCTTCGAGTTGTGCTTTAATTTGGTTGACGCGGGCAGCGATTTTGTCGCTTTCGCCAGCGCCATCAACAACAGTTGTGTTTTCTTTCGTAACAACAACTTTTGAAGCAGTACCAAGTTGAGTGATGTCAGCTGATTTAAGATCAAGACCGAGGTCTTCAGTGATCACTTCAGCGCCAGTCAACGTTGCGATATCTTCAAGCATTGCTTTACGACGGTCGCCAAAGCCTGGAGCCTTAACAGCAACAGCATTGAAAGTTCCGCGAAGCTTGTTCACTACGAGTGTTGCAAGAGCTTCCCCTTCAACATCTTCAGCGATGATAAGGATTGGCTTGCCTTGTTGTACCACTTGTTCAAGGACAGGAAGCACTTCTTGGATGTTAGTGATCTTCTTGTCAGTGATCAGGATATATGGATTGTCAAGGACGGCTTCCATTTTATCGGAATCAGTCACCATGTAAGGTGATGCATAACCGCGGTCAAACTGCATACCTTCAACAACTTCAAGTTCAGTAGCAAAGCCTTTGGATTCTTCAACAGTGATAACACCGTCGTTGCCAACGCGGTCCATTGCTTCAGCAATCAGTTGACCGACTTCTTCGTCAGCAGCAGAGATTGCAGCAACTTGTGCAATGGATTCTTTGCTTTCAATTGGCTTAGAAATATTTTTAAGCTCTTCAACAGCAGCTTTTGTTGCTTTTTCGATACCGCGGCGGATAACCATTGGGTTAGCGCCTGAAGTCACGTTCTTAAGACCTTCAGTAATCATTGCTTGAGCAAGAACAGTTGCAGTTGTTGTACCGTCACCAGCAACATCGTTTGTTTTGCTGGCAACTTCAGATACAAGCTGAGCTCCCATATTTTCAAATTTATCTTCAAGCTCGATTTCTTTAGCGATTGTCACACCGTCATTTGTGATAAGCGGAGATCCGAACTTTTTCTCCAAAACGACATTGCGGCCCTTTGGTCCAAGCGTTACTTTGACAGCATCTGCTAAAGCATCGACACCGCGCAGCATTGCGCGACGAGCGTCTTCACTGAATTTAATTTCCTTTGCCATGAATCTATGCCCTCCTCAAATTATGTAATCCGTTTTTTATAAAGAAAACTTGCCGATTTGCAAGCCTTGAATAGGCGTAGCCAGAGGCTTAGTTGCACTTATGTGCGTCGGAAAGTTTATACTTTCCGATTAACTAAAATTAACCGATGATGGCTAGAACGTCATCCTGACGAAGAATGAGATATTCTTTGCCTTCATATTTTACTTCAGTACCTGCGTATTTTGAAAAGATCACGTGATCGCCTTCGGAAACATCAAGTGCAATGCGCTCGCCACCGTCAGTTACACGTCCTGTACCCACCGCTACAATACGACCTTCTTGCGGTTTTTCTTTTGCAGAATCTGGAAGAACGATACCGCTGGCAGTCTTTTCTTCCTTTTCAACTGTTTCGATAATAATACGGTCATCTAAAGGCTTTAACAATGGAAATACCCTCCTTAGTAGACATGATCTTATTTGTTAGCACTCTCATTCAATGAGTGCTAATCCATTTAATATGATAATCAATCTTGTACCTTTTTGCAAGGCTTTTGCAAAATTTTTTATACAATGGCTGCTGCATTCGGACGCTTTCGTGAAAAGTATGGTAAACCTGTGCTAAAATGAGCATAGGCTTAAGATGAACCAGAAAATCTAGCAAAGGGGCTGTACTCTTGCCAAAACGCTATTGGTGGATACTAATCACTTATGTACTATGCCAACTCTCGGGGATTATCCCAGCGCTTATTCCTATCTTGGACTCGGTACCGCGCAACCAAAGAATGGGCGTATGGATCATCTCTTCATTCGCCGTGACACTGATCATTGTTTTATTGTTATTAAAGCCCGAATGGAAAATGCAAACCAGGGGGAAAACAACGATCCCCGCATCAGTATTGTGGGCCTTTCTTGGCATTATCATGTTGTTTGTTGTTCAGAGCATCGCCGGGGCGATTGAACAAGGCCTATTTGGCGAACCGACCAAGTCTGAGAACACGACACAGATTATGAATTTAACCAAGGTGTCACCCTACATTATTTTGGTTGTCGGTATTATTGGACCAATTTTGGAGGAAGTCGTCTTTAGAAAAGTTATTTTTGGATCTCTGTACAGGAAGCTGAACTTTTTCATTGCTGGATTGATCAGTTCACTGCTTTTCGCGGCAGCACATATGGATAAGCATATATTAATCTATACATTCGTCGGGTTTACACTGGCTTATTTATATAAGCATACCGGGCGGATTATTGTTCCCATAGCGGCTCACGCATCTATGAACACAATCGTTGTGCTGTTGACTTTATCCCCCGCCATACAAAAAATTATCGAGGAACAGCAAACAGCGCAATTCATTGGAGGGCTTTTTTCATAATGAACCGACAACGTAAAATCATCTGGGGTTTTATATATCTAATGATCGGATCTCTGTTCATTTTTGCCGCAGCATATGAAGCACAGGATACCGTGTGGAACGCTGCAACAATCTTCTTTGCAGCGTTTGCTGCCTTTGATGTACGGATGGGGTTTCATCACTTAATTAAAGGCGCAATGCAGAAGTAAAGCATCCTCTGCTTGGAAGAGGATGCTTTACTTTCTCCTAACTTTTTCTTAATCAAACGTTTAATTAACCTTATTTTAAAGGCTCAGTATCCAATGTAGTTAGGATCATAGGGCCCTCTTTGGTGATCGCAATCGTATGTTCATATTGGGCTGACAAAGAACCATCCACTGTCCTGGCCGTCCAGCCATTGTCATCCAATTTTGATTGCCATGCACCCGTATTAATCATGGGTTCGATCGTAATGACCATACCCTCCTTCAGGCGCAAGCCTTTGCCTTTGGTACCGTAATGCGGGACCTGAGGATCTTCATGAATCGTCGGCCCAATGCCATGTCCGACAAAGTCCCTGACAACACTGTACCCTTTGCCTTCCGCATAAGATTGAATCGCATGGCCAATATCGCCAAGCCGGTTGCCAATAACCGCCTGTTTGATGCCTTCGTAGAGGGAGGCTTCGGTAACCTCAAGTAAATCAGCATTCTTTTGGGACAATTGACCAACACCGTACGTCCAGGCTGAGTCGGCAAGCCAGCCATTTAAATTGACGACCATATCTATTGTGACAATATCTCCATTATTTAATGGTGTTTGGCGTGGAAATCCATGGCAGATCTCATCATTAACTGATGCACAAGTGGCATACTCGTACCCGTTATACCCTTTTTGTTCAGCCGTTGCGCCGTTTTTCGCTAAGAAGCCTTCCACAAATTCTTCAATTTCCTGGGTTGTTACACCAGGCTTGATCCGCTTCCTAATTTCTTGGTGACATTGCGCCAGCAATTCACCCGCTTCTTTCATCTTTTTAATTTCATTCATTGACTTCCGTTGTAGCATATTATTCCACCCTCTTATTATTTCCACTTCAATGTATGCATGAAAGCATGATGTGCTACTATATTCTTTTACGTATCATGCCCCTTGACCTTTTGCTTCATTACGCTCTGCAATTTTCCGTCCTATTAATATAACATGATCGTATATTAATGTCCGATGATAAGCTTCTTTTTAATAAAGAAAACTTGCCGATTGGCGAGCCTTTGGCGAAGACAGAGGCGTAGTTGCGACGCACAGGACGTGCTAGTACTGGCGTTGTAACAGGATGTTACGTCTTTAGCCAGTGCACTTATGTGCGTCAGAAAGTTATACTTTCTGATTAACTGGAAAAAACCACGATTAATCCTCGTGGCTTCTTTGTTTCATAGCTCTTCTGTATGCAAAGCGAGATATCACAATACTCATTTCATATAAAATAATGAGCGGAACAGTCACCATTAATTGTGATAATAATTCCGGTGGTGTAATGATCCCAGCAATAACAAGCAATATAAAATAAGCGTACTTACGAATTTTTGTTAAGAAAAATGGTGTGATGATTCCGAGCCGTGTCAAAAACATGACAAGAATAGGCATTTGAAATAAAATACCAAAAGGCAAGGTCATCTGCAGTAAAAAGGAGAAATACTCGTTGATGCCGATTGTATTCTCGATATGCAACATTTCCCCGAGGTTGCCCATAAATCCGACAATGTTTGGGAAAACAATATAATAGGAAAAAGCGACGCCGCCCAGAAAAAGAATTAGTGTCAATGGGATATAAGCTAACGTCACTTTTTGTTCGTTCTCATATAAACCGGGTCTGACGAACGCCCATAGCTGATACATAATTAACGGTGAAATCAGCACAATACCAATAATAAAGGCAAATTTCATGTACACATCCAAAGGATCCGTTAACCGAAAAGCATTCATGTTAATGTCTTTGGCTTGATCCGCATGCTGTAAGAAAACGATGACAGGCTTTGCGAGAAAAAAGCCGATAATAAAGGTAACAATGAACCCAATCAGGACAGTTACTATACGGCGTCTAAGCTCATTTAAATGGTCAACGACACTCATACGTTTATCTGACATTATTTATCATCCTGTTTTTTACTCTTCTCATCATCATCAGCCAAGCCATTTGTCGCATTCTTGAATTCTTTTAGCGTTTGGCCTGCTGCTTTTCCTAGTTCGGGGAGCTTCTTTGGACCAAAGACAACAAGAGCAACAATAGCAATTAAGATGATACTTCCTGGACCTAGACCCATTACCTGTCACCTCCCTCGTTAGGCTCTAAAGGATAATTTTTCAAAAAGTAAATTAATGCCTGCAATTCTACGGCAAGATCAATGTGATGGACTCGTATATGTTCCGGTACAGATAATCTTACCGGTGTAAAGTTGAGTATACCACTAATACCCGTTAATACAAGCTTATCAGCTATGGATTGCGCAGCGCCAGCCGGGACAGTCAAGATCGCCGCCGGGACATCACTGTTATCATCTGTCAGCATGTCATCCAAGTGGTGGATCGCTGTGCCGGCAATTTCCCGGCCAACCTTCGACCGGTCATTATCATATGCCCTAACAATTTGTGTATTATTATTTTTAAAAAAATTATACTTAAGCAACGCTGTACCCAAATTGCCGACCCCAATCAGCATCACTTTCGTCAATTCGTCCTGATCAAGCGTCTCTCTTAAAAAGCTTAACAAACGATCAACATCATAACCATAGCCCTTTCTGCCTAGGGCCCCTAAATAAGAAAAGTCTTTCCTAATGGTTGCTGAGTCGATTTGAACAACTTTACTAAGCTCAGAGGATGAAATCCGCTTTTTTCCCGATGATGACAGATGCTGCAATATACGGTAATACAAAGGCAGACGTTTGGCAGTTGCTTGAGGGATTCTATCTATCATTTTCTAAAATAACCTCCACACGGGAACCTTTCATTCCCGATAAAAGTCGCCGCTCTTGCCGCCGGTTTTGCTATTAAGAAAGGTGGGGCCAATTACCATTCCCTTATCTAAGGCTTTGCACATATCATAGACAGTCAAAGCCACAGCCGTTGCTGCCGTTAATGCTTCCATCTCTACCCCTGTTTGCCCCTTCGTTTTAACTTCAGCGGTTATAAGCAAGCGATAAGGTGACGTTTCCCATTTATAATGGATATCGACACCAGTTAATTGCAAGGGATGGCACATCGGAATCCATTGCGATGTATTTTTTGCGGCCATTACACCTGCCACCTGAGCAACCGCTAAGACATCACCTTTTTTTATCTTATTTTGAACAATCGACTCATAGATCGATTCATTCACTTGAATGCTTGATGAAGCTACAGCCGTTCTAACTGTTTGCTCCTTATTGGAGATATCGACCATTTTCGCTCTCCCCTGATCATTCATATGTGTTAATCGGTCCATTTTTTTCCCCTCCTTTGACTATACAATAGATCTACTAGCTTGTCCGCTATTTTAAGAACCTCTTTAACGAAATGACCCGACAACTAGGCAGTTGCTTATCCCTTCTAGTATAGGATAAACTTGTAATGGGATAAGAGGTGAAAAAACATGATTCTATTACAAACCAATAAGATTAGAAAAGCATTTGCCGCTGATCTTATTTTATCGAATATTAGTATAGAAGTACAAGCCCAAGAGCGTGTCGCACTCGTTGGCAGAAACGGTGCCGGGAAATCCACATTGCTCAAAATCATCGCAGGTGAAATAACAGCTGATTCCGGCGACATCATTAAGCCAAAAGAAACGACGGTCGGTTATTTGGCTCAAAACACCAGCCTGGTTACGGACCGGTCAATTTATGCTGAAATGCTTTCTGTCTTCCAACCGCTTATTAATATGGAAAAGAACTTGCGCAAAATGGAAGAAAAGATGGCTGCCCCTGAAGCGTTTCCTGATAAAGAAAGCTATCAAAGGCTTTTAAAAGATTATGACGGGCTGCAAATAGCCTATAAAGAAAGCGGAGGATACACCTATCAGGCCGAGATTAGGAGTGTCCTTAACGGGCTGAATTTTGGTAATTACCCTGATGATACGCCGATAACCAATTTATCAGGCGGTCAGAAAACTCGCCTCGCATTAGGCCGGCTTCTATTGACAAAACCCGACCTGTTGATATTAGACGAACCGACTAACCATCTTGATATTGACACACTCACATGGCTGGAAAATTACTTGTTGCATTATCCAGGTGCAATCCTTATTGTCTCTCATGACCGCTATTTCCTTGATAAAGTTGTGACAAAGGTCTATGAAATATCACGGACGACAGCGACAAAATATACCGGGAACTATACACATTTTCTTGAATTAAAAGCAGAAGCCTTTGAGCAGGAATTAAAATCCTATGAAAAGCAGCAAAAGGAAATTGCTAAATTAAATGAATTTATTCAGAAGAACATTGTTCGGGCATCGACAACCAAACGGGCACAAAGCAGAAGAAAACGTTTGGAAAAAATGGATGTTTTGGACAAACCAAGCAGTGATGAGAAATCAGCAAGGTTCTCCTTTGCTATTAATAAGCAAAGTGGTTATGACGTTTTATCAGTAAACCATCTTGCTATTGGATATCAATCACAAGATCCGATCATGCGGGATTTGAATTTTGCTTTGACACGAGGCGAAAGCGTTGCCCTAGTGGGGCCGAATGGTATAGGCAAATCCACCCTACTAAAGGCCATTGCCGGTGCATCAACCAAGCTTGAAGGGTATGCCAGTCTCGGCACTAATGTGACAATTGGCTATTACGACCAGGAACAAGCCCGTTTGACATCAAATAAAACGGTACTCAATGAACTTTGGGATGACTTCCCATTAAAAGATGAAAAAGACATCCGTACCGTACTCGGCAACTTTCTTTTTTCAGGTGACGATGTCTTAAAGATCGTTTCACAGTTGAGCGGCGGTGAGAAAGCCCGTCTTGCACTTGCAAAACTTATGATGCAAAAGGATAATTTCCTTATATTAGATGAACCGACTAACCATTTAGACCTGGACAGTAAAGAAATCTTGGAAAGTGCCCTTATTGATTATCCGGGTACAATTCTATTTGTTTCACACGACCGTTATTTTATTAACAATATTGCTGCAAGAGTGATCGAGTTATCCACAGAGGGGTTAACGAATTATCTTGGGGACTATGATTACTATCTTGAAAAGAAAGAAGAACAAGCTGCTATTGATGCCTTGGAAAATAAAAAGCAGGAAGAAAGTGCACCGTCTAAGCCAAGCGGGGGTAAAGAACAGTTTGAAAAAGAAAAGGAACGCAAAAAACGCGAACGGCATATGGCACGCACTATACAAAAGCTTGAAGAAGATATTGCTGAATTGGAAGAGGCGATTGATAGAGACCAAGCGGCACTTGTAGATCCGCAAGTTTACCATGATTCGAAAAAAATGAATGAGATTCATCAGCGGATGACAGCAAATAAAGAAAAATTGGATCAATTTGTTGATAAGTGGGAAAAGAATCAGCTTGAATACGACCACATTGCAATGAACGACTAAATAGAGAATGTTATCAACACATTGTCCACAAAATCCACAAGGTTATTAACATTAAATATAAGTTATACACTAATTATCAACAATTCTATCCACAAAATCCCCATTCTACTTTGTCGGTTTTTAATGTTATTAACAGGATATCAACAATGGCGTAAATAACTTGTTGATATTTAATCTAAAAAGAGGCTGGGACAAAACTAAAAGAGTTCATTCATATGCCGAACAATAAAGTTTGAAAAGTATCATTGCAAATGCGAAGCGTAGTCAAAATACGAAAGACTCCTACGGGAACAGCACGTGTCCGAAGACCCCGTAAAGTAAACTCGCCGATTCGCGAGCCTTTGGTGAAGACAGAGGCGTAGTTGCGACGCACAGGACGTGCTAGTACTGGCGTTGTAACAGGATGTTACGTCTTTAGCCAGTGCCCTTATGTGCGTCAGAAAGTTATACTTTCTGATTAACTAAATAAAAATCCGAACTTATTCAGATAGGATATCTGAATAAGTTCGGATTTTTCTATTAGTAAAAAACTTCTGTCCCAGCCTCTTTTTTTTGCTTGTTATTAACATGTGAATAATTTTTTAAAATTCTTCGATATTTAGCCCTGGCTTTCCATTGAGCGCCATATCAGCCGAAGTTCCTTTTAGGAAGCCTATCGTTCCCGCTGCTGCGATCATTGCAGCATTGTCTGTACAAAGAGAGAACGGCGGAATGGATAACGGCATGTCCGCTTCTTCACAAGCTTTAGCCATACTGCTCCTAAGGCCTTGGTTAGCGGCGACGCCGCCTGCAACCAATACCTGCCTTACATGATAAGCCTTTGCTGCATTCATCGTTTTTGTGACAAGCACATCCACAACACTTTCTTGAAAACTTGCGGCAAGATCAGCCTTATCCACAGTTTTTCCACGTTGCTTGGCATTATGGACCGTGTTAATCACAGCTGATTTCAGCCCGCTAAAACTGAAATCATAGGAATCAGGTTCTAGCCACGCCCTTGGTAACTTTATATTTGGCTCACCCGCTTTAGCCAGCCTGTCAATTTCCGGACCGCCCGGATAAGGCAAATCCAGTGTCCGTGCGACCTTATCGAATGCTTCACCCGCTGCATCATCACGCGTGGCGCCAATAATTTCATATGAACCATGTTCTTTCATATAAATTAATTCAGTGTGCCCGCCGGAAACGATTAATGCAATAAGGGGGAACTGCATGTTGCCGGCAAGACGATTCGCATAGATATGCCCTGTGATATGGTGCACCGGAACAAGCGGCAATCCATGGGCGAGCGATAGTGCTTTTGCTCCGTTAACCCCAATTAATAATGCGCCGACAAGACCGGGACCTTGTGTGACCGCGATAGCATCGAGGTCAGACCAAGTGGCCTTTGCATCCTCCAAAGCCTTTTCACATACAAGGGTAAATTGTTCAACATGGTGCCTTGAGGCAACCTCGGGCACAACACCGCCAAAACGTTTGTGGCTTTGTATTTGCGAGGCGACAACGTTTGATCTAATCTTTGTTCCATTCTCTACTACTGCTGCCGCCGTTTCATCACAGCTTGTCTCAATACCTAAAATCATTGTCTTTTTGTCAAATTTGCTCATAATGTCACCCACATAACGATGGCATCCTCGTGATTATCTGTATAATACCTTTTACGAATACCACCTTCTCGAAACCCTAATTTACGATAAAGGTTTTGAGCAATATGATTCGAAACACGGACCTCTAAGCTTATGGACTTGGCTCGTTTCATCGCGGCAAAAAGCTTAGCCTTTTTTAACAGCTTTTCACCAATCTTATTGCCACGGTAGTCTGGCAAAATAGCAATATTGGTAATATGCGCTTCATCTATAATAACCCACACGCCGCAATATCCGATGATCTTATCGCCCTCTTCGGCGATAAGATATGTCGCAAAACGATTGTTTTTCACTTCATTTTCGAATGCTTCACGCGTCCATGGATTCTCAAAAGATGATAACTCGACATGCATCACCTGATCGATATCCTCGAAGGTCATCGGTCTGATGGAAATCGATTTTGTTATTGTCATTATGACCTCTCCCGGTTTGCCAGCCATTTGGCCTCAGCCTCTGCAAGCTGTAGATATTGTGGGGTAAACAGATGAATGTCTTGAACGGGCTCTCTTTGCAACCCAAGCCATGCCAATTCAGAAGGTCTTGGATTATGCCCGGTAAGTTCTGCAAGGCATGCTAATGCACCACAGTACTTATCAATCATTTCACTATGCTTGTCAAGATCATTGCTTAAAAATAACAAAGGTTCCCCTAGTTTTGCCAACTGCGTAAGCCACATGTCAAGCATTGTAAGCTTATCGGGTTCGACAGCCTTTACAATTCCGTTTGCACTTTTATATAAACCGGTATAGACTTGACCTCTTCGCGCATCAAAAAATGGAACAACATACCCGTTAAAGCTGCGGCCGTTTTGGGCCAGAACCTCTAGGCTTGAAACTCCTACAAGCTCTTTGTTTAACGTCCAAGCAAGTGTCTTAGCTATAGTAACCCCAATTCTTACCCCTGTGTAAGACCCAGGCCCGTGCGCCACTGCAATACGGTCCAAACCATTGGGAGTCATGTCGACATCCCTTAATATTTGCTCAATAGCGGGCATAAGCCGCACTGAATGGTTTTTTTTGACGTTCGTAATCAGTTCCCCTAATACTTTTTGGTTATTCACAACGGCGACTCCCATGACCAAATTAGAAGAATCAATGGCTAGAACATTCATAGTCGATTAGCTCCTTGCATAATTGTTCAAATCGCATGCCATGGGGGGTTAAAGTCAAGCGCCGTGTGACTGAATCAACATGATGGAGGGCGATTTCCAGGTAGTCTTCAGGGAGCAGATCATCTATGTTTGTTGCCCATTCGACAACTGTTATGCCTTCTCCTTCTAAGTACTCATCAAAACCCAGGTCCTCTTCACCGCTTATCCGATAGACATCCATATGATAAAGCGGTAAATTCCCCTCATATTCCTTAATTATTGTAAATGTCGGGCTGCTCACGACTTCCTTAATCCCGAGCCCATTTGCAATCCCCTTTGTAAATGTCGTTTTGCCTGCACCAAGGTCACCTTCTAGTGTTAGGACGTCGCCCGCCCTTAATAGGCTCGAGAGTGTCTCTGCAAACGCGATGGTTTCGTCAGGGCTCGCACATGTCCATTGATACATCCCTTATCCCTCATCCGCTCTAAAATGATTATATCCTGCCTTTTCCAGCCGTTCTTCTCCACCGTTGACTTCAAGAGTCACACCGGGTTCACCTTCAGTTACCTCCCCAATCTTTGTTAATAAAAGATCGTGACCTTTAAAGTGTTCAATCAATTGCTCAACTTTATGGCGGGGTGCTGTGATCAGTAATTGAAAGTCTTCGCCCCCGTTTAGCATAAAGTACATTTGACGGGTTGAATCAAAGTGACGCAAGGCCTGACTTCTAGGCAGGTTCTCATAATTTATTTTAATGGCCACTTGGCTCGCTTCTGCTATTTCATTCGCCTCACTGGCAATACCATCACTAATATCATTAACTGCAAACCGTTCATTCATTTCCGCTAGAATTTCCGCAGCTGTTACTTGGGGCAAAGGTAACTGGTGCTTGTTAATCAAATATTGGCTATCATTGTGATCATCAATTGCCATGTCTTTTGTCAACAATGCCAAACCCGCAGCGCTGTCCCCAAGTGTTCCCGTTACCAGGACCGCATCCCCAGGACGAGCTTGATTTCTTAGCGAAGCCCTGCTGGCAACAACATGACCGATCACCGTGACCGAAAGGACCAGCTCGTGTTTGGAGGAAACCGTATCACCGCCAATCAAATCCATACCGAATTGGGCCGCTAATGCTTCCATCCCTTTATATATACCCTTTGCCTGATGAAGCCAATCTTTTGTCATTGCAATGGAAACCAAATAGTAATCCGGCTTCCCGCCCATTGCCGCCACATCACTTATATTTGCCGCCAAAACCTTCCAGCCGAGCTGAAAAGGTGTCATTGTCTCCTTTGTGAAATGGATGCCCTCAACCATGGTATCTGCACAAACGATCTGTTCCGCACCCTTTTTGCAGTTATACACCGCAGCATCATCACCAATGCCCATAACCAAGTCTTTATGGTGTGTCTTATTCGGCCGAACCGATTTAATAAAATCAAATTCATCTATCATCATTATAACACCTTTATTTACATTTTAGCTCTGTTTAAAGCTTGCTCAAACGCCCCGATAATATCCTCTATTTCCTCTATACCAACGGAAATTCGAATAACGCTGTCGTTAATGCCCAGCTTGTCACACAAATCCTTTGGCAATGCACGGTGAGAGGTTGTCGCCGGATGGCTGACCGATGTCTCGACGCCTGCCAGCGTCGCAACGATTTTAATCCAAGACAATGATTTAAAAAATGTGCTAAGCTCAACTCTATTCTGGTTAAGTTCGACCGTTACAATTGCACCGTTGCCTTTTTCTGAAAGGTTTTCAGGATAGTATACTGCATTAATGTCAGACCTCTCTTTGAAAAAGTCAGCAAGCCGTTTGGCATTTTCGGCATGCCTTTGCATTCTAATGCTTAATGTTTTCAGACCTCTGCATGCCAGCCAACCGTCAAATGGCCCAAGATTCGCACCCATGTTAACGGCTCTGTCCCTCGCTCTTCCAACTAAGTCGCTGTCACCCGCCACAATTCCAGCAGTTACATCGCTATGTCCGCCGATATATTTCGTAGCACTATGGACTACAAGATTAACGCCAACCGAATAAGGCTGGATTAGATATGGCGTCGCAAATGTATTATCCATTATTGTCAATAGTCCATGCCGCCGCGCGATCTCAACAATACCCTCGATATCTTCAACCCTAAGCAATGGGTTCGAGAGTGTCTCCGTAAAAATAACCTTCGTATTTTCCGTGATGGCATTCTCCACAGCCGTTTGATCCGCAAATGGTACCATTGTCGCCTCAATACCGCAATTCTCTAATTCCTCAAACAATAACTGATACGTTCCGCCATACAAATCGTCGCAAGCTATCACATGGTCACCGGATTTCAATACCACCAAAAGGGCGACCAAAATGGCCGACATTCCCGATGATGTCGCTATACCTGCAGGGGCTCCTTCAAGGGAAGCAACAGCCATGCCAAGTTCCTGCGTGTTCGGATTACCAACCCTTGTGTATAAAAAAGACTTTTCACCGGAATAAAAGGACTCTAAATCCTCGAGGCTTTTAAATGAAAAAGCCGATGTCTGATAAATCGGCTTCGTTTTTGCTATCTTATCGCTGCCATCTTTTTGTGCAAAGTGAACTGTTCTCGTATTAAAATGCATCCCCACATCACCTTTCCGTTCATATCCCTTTTTATCTTATTATAATCGATTTTGTCTAAAATTGAAAAATTGAGCATTTGGTGAGATCGATAATCCTGACGGCATCCGCTGCTCACCCTAAATTTAAAGGTATAAAAAGAGATTGTGCGGGCGGTATTTTACAGAAGTATTCGATTTTGCCCGGGGAAAACCATTTTTATGTTTTACCATATTATTACTTATGAAGACGTTTTCCCTTACTTATTTCTCGATTTTGGTTCTTCATCATCCTTATGAAGGCCCTCTCTCTCGCTTATTTATTGATCTTGGGTCTTCATCAAAGCGACATTCTATAGTTTACTAGACAACGATGAAAAAGACAGGCTAATAAGCCTGTCTTCATGTTTGCCTGGCGACGTCCTACTCTCACAGGGGGAAGCCCCCAATTACCATCGGCGCTGAAGAGCTTAACGACCGTGTTCGGGATGGGAACGGG
>NZ_SLXK01000058.1 GCF_004341035.1 Scopulibacillus darangshiensis | reverse complement strand
CGCCAACTTGGTTATGGTCATGGTTATGCCTTTTTTCCTTGTTCATGGCTTCAGCTAAGGCTTTTGCAAAGGCTTTTGCTGAAGCTGTTGCTTCTACCCACACATAAGAGTTGCCGCTGTTTTTGATAACTGTAGTGTTTTCGCATCGATTGTTCCGACGGTTATTGCGGTTGCGCCGTCTGCCGCTGGTTCTGCGGTTCATTACTCCGCTAGTTCTTCGGCGTCTTCCGCTAGTTCTGCGATTCATTGCACCACTCACTCTATCATGATTATGGTGATGACTTCTTCCTGACATACAGGTCACTATCCTTTCATATTTGAGATATGATATTTTATGCTTATTTGAAATCTATGAATCGGCATTTATAACAAGTTTCATTAAAATGGTAATATATCTATTTTCTAAAATAGTTTTGCGTGGCTTGGATCGTTTTTTCCTTTATAATAGCGGGTCTTATTGCCTTCACCCATATCTTCAAAGGCGCTTACCATATCATTGATTTCATTATCGTTAAACCTTCCTGTGGCATAGAGACAGCTAAGCATTGCATAGGCCATAGGTCTAGTATCAACGGTTACGGTAACATGACTATTAGCACTATCATTGATCGAAGCAATCTGTTTCAAAAGAACTCCCCCATTTCTATCTTAAAATATGGTTTATAGTATTATACGGAGGAGTGGTCTTTTTTGAATGAGTCTTATGCCTGAGATTTTGCAAAATGGTAGATTGACATAGATCATGTCCCCATAAATCAATAAAAAGTAACCAGGCTCACAATAGACTTTTTGCCATATACATAAAGGGAATTGGGATTTTATCCAAGGAGGTTAAAAGGCGTGCAAAATGACTATTCACAAATAGATAATTTCGCGGCTGCTAATGAGCCAATGTATAACTGCAATGGGCTCGGAAATTGCGGATACACAGGGGTCAATTCAAATGATGTACCGCAAAACAATGCAGAGGATCTCAGAGCATACGGATATGGCTACTACCCTTATTCCCCATATAACTATGGTTACTATAATCCTTATTGGTACCACTATCCTTGGGGTTATTACGGTCACGGTTATCATGGCGGCTATGGTGGAGGTTATCATGGCGGTTATGGCGGCCATCATGGGGGCTACGGTGGAGGTTATCATGGCGGTTACGGCGGCCATCATGGGGGCTACGGTGGAGGTTATCATGGCGGCTACGGCGGTCAACACGGTGGCTATGGTCCCCGTCAAGGCGAAGGAGATCATTACAGCCATTGATACAGAAAAGACATCACCTAGAATGTTCAAGGTGATGTCTTTTTTAGGATTAAAAGGGGGTATGGTCAAACTTTTCGCCATAACTGCATGTTCTTTGGGTGTGCAAAAGAGCATGATTCACGCACACCCAATCGATCAGAGTAAAAAGACATACAAAAAAATAATTTTAGGATATGTCGTTAACATAATTAGTGTTAGTATAATGGAGTATAAACAATGACTTTCACCTTGTAATAAGGAGAAAGGATAATAAGGATTGAAAGTGACAAAATGAAACAGAATACCCACTATAACGACCAGCATCTAAAGAATTTACATTGTGAGTTGATGGATGATGAATAGAATGAAGAAGTTAAGTTATTCAGCCCTCTTTGTTGCGGTAATTTGCATCTTGGTGATTATTACGCAGTCTTTTGTATTTGAACCTGTTCAATCGTCTAACAATGGGGAGAACACCCCAATTAAGCGCCCGAAGTTGGTGTTAGCCGGCATTGACAGCTTGACTAATGGACCGATTTATCAGAAAACCAAAAGCCGTTATCTTGATGATTTTATACCACGTATGCATGATGTATTTGGTGATGGCGGCCCTGGTTACGTGCCATTTGACAGCATTTATTTTAAACAGGAGCACGGCACATTCCGCTTTTCATATGGCGTTCATGAAATTAACGATCTTGTCCCCGGGAAATATCCATCCCAGTATAGCTTAGATTTAAAAGGTATTTATACAAAAGGAGGTTATTTGCGGTGGATGAGAGTGGACATGCCGCGGTCAATGGACTGGAAATATGGCGAAATTTTTTACCTGCAACAACCAAATGGCGGCAGCTTTAGAGTAGGCTATACCCAAAGCGGCCAAAGGGAAGAGGTTCATACGAAGGGTTCCTTAAAGCTAGGTGTCGTCACACTTCCGAAAAACAAGTATGACGGACGATTAACCTTTTCTCATATTAATGGGAAAGTTGTTATTTTCGGCGGTCTCTTTTTGAATGATCATGGTGTTGCCGTCAGCCGAATCGGACAGGGGGGAGATCGCCTTGATTGGCATGCCAGGATTCATAACAATATGATGGCACAGTGGCTTAAGGAGCTGAACCCTTCTCTTTTCATTTTCAACGGCGGAATGAATGATAGGTCAACCTTGTCCGCAAAAGGTTACAAATATGATCTTAACAATTATTTACAACCGTTTATTAAAGAAAATTGTCGGTTATTGCTAGTAGCTCCAAATGCTATTTTAGGGAACAATCGGATTTTAAAAGAATATGAAAACGTCTTAGTGAATTATGCAAAAAACCACGGAACCGGCTTTATCTCTAATAAAGAAGCCCTTGGAGAAAACTATCTAAAAGCAGAAAGTAAGGGGTATATGGGGGATCGGATTCACCCTAATGACTTAGGAAGCAAGGTTATTAGCCAGCATCTATTTAATTATCTTATACATGAAGACAAGTTTTCTTCACTCTTCCATACTGACGAATTACCTAACAATAAGGGATAAGGGTGACGCCAAAGAAGTCCAACCTTTTTCCTATTCTAAAATAGCCCCCAAACCTATATTATAAGCATAAAAGAGAGCATAGACATACAATGGTTTAAGAAAGAGGGAGGGGTGGCTGTGGAGGCATTGTTTTCAATTGATTTTGGGGCATATATTGCCTTAGCCTTTGTCCTGTATGCTATTCGCCAAGCCACGGGCATTCCCAATCGTTTTATACCGCTTGTTGGTCTTATCCTTGGTTTTTTATATGCATGGTATGACGCTGGAACAGTCACACCCCAAGTGATTTTAACTGGTGTAAAGTATGCTCTCTACGGTGTCGGTTCAGTGGCAACAGTTAAGTACGCCATAGAAGATGCAGGTAAAAAAAAGGAAGGCAAAGGCTTTTGGATTAAGAAGAAATAGCAAAAAAAGCCTTTTCCATTAGGAAAAGGCTTTTTTCTTTTATACAGAAAAGCTTTCGTTCCTAATTAATAAACGTAAGCCGTACCTATAATGATTAAAAGGATAAATAATACGACGATAAGCGCAAAGCCGGCGCCATACCCATAGCCGCCTCCGCCACCGCAACCGCATCCTCCACCTGCATATCCACCCATACCAGTCATCTCCTTAAATTAAAGTTACTTCATCTTATGGCATAGACAGCTAGCTTGAATAAGCGAATGTCCCGGTTGGAAAAAAAGTGTGCGAACGCCTAAAGACGTGGAAGCTAATAATGAGAGAACAGGGAAAATTTTTGTTAGCTAATCAGCGTATAAACTTCCCGACGCACATAAGGGCAACTAAGGCTATCGCGATCAAAAGCTTGGCGATAAGCCAAGTTTACTTTATAATAACAAAATGACCTAAGACAAATAGGAGTGATCTCACATGAAAATAACTGTAACAGATGAAGCGGTCGATTGGTTCAAAGAAGAACTTGAGGTGACAGCCGGAGATCATGTTCGCTTTTTTGTAAGATATGGAGGGAACAGTACAATACAGGAAGGTTTTTCATTAGGTTTGACAGTTGAAAAGCCGCATAACATAGCAGCAAATACAATCGAAGATGACATCACTTTCTTTGTTGAGGATGAGGATGTTTGGTATTTCAAAGATTATGACCTTAAAGTAGATTTTGAAGAAAAAACCGGGGAGATTGATTTTAATTACAGGGAAGCTGGGAAATAGACTTGTCTTAAGCGAAAACATCATGTGTTGTTTTCGCTTTTTATCTTTGCAAAAGCGCTAAATTATATTATTAGCTAACATGATCCGACAATTACCACGATTTCCCGGGAAATATTTTTGCTGGGACCATCTAAAATTGACACACAAAAAAGAAATAAGGCGAAACGTAAATATAAGAAAATTCAGCAAATGGGTTAACAAACGCTATAAATGCCTGTATAATAAATTATACTAACCTAAATGCCTGGTATAAAACGCTCATCAAAAAACGAAACTAATAAAAAAGGCTATATTTCTTTGATTAAATCAAAAGGGAGTTTAATTTAATGATTAGGATGTTGATAGTGATCGCAATGGTTATTTCGCTTTGGGCTGGGCATCTTCTATTTATGTGGTGTGCGGAGAAATTCAAACAGAAGACAAGCTGGTGGTCAATCCCAATTTGGGAATATTCATCAGATGTTAAGATTTACTATGCATTACATTGGATATTTGTTATCACAGCCTTGCACATAGCTTTCTATTTTTCGGTAACTGTTATAACTTCCATTGTTTTCGGTGTTTTGCTCATTTTATCCACCTATTTTTTGTTGCGCTATGCTTCCATCGCGCGGAGAGAATATGAAGAACGTATCCTGTCAAAAACGTTATTTTAATAACGCTAACAATCCTTTTGTTCGAGATTACAGGGGGGATCAGTAGCCATCTATTATTAAATCAGCTCGGCGGTGAGGCTGGTGAGTCCTTATATACCGGTCCTCGGCAACCATCCAATTGTGCTCCCACATATGGCGGGCTTCTTCGCTGTCACGCTCAATTCCCCGTGCCAAACGGAGATCCCGCGGGCAATTCACCCAAATCGTCCAATCGTAATAATCAAATAATTCATTTCTTGTTGTGAAAGTCCCCTCAATAATTACCAGACCGCCACTCGGAACGTCATGCCACTCTTTTAGCTCGTCTGTATCCCAATCATAACGTTGATAGCTTGTGTTTCTATTTTTAAATAATGGATTAAGAACCTGGTCTTCAAGGCGAAGCCAATCAAAGTCACTGCCCACTGGCTTGAATTCTGGATTCGTTGCTTGAATATCTGAAGAAAGCTTGTAGAAATCATCCATGTGCACGACTGTGGTGCCCCGTGCCTCTTTTGCAAGGGTGGCAGCCAAAGTACTTTTGCCTGATCCCCCGCATCCGTCAATACCAACTATTTTTGTTTCAAATCGGCTTGGCTTTGAATGAAAAAGTGAAATGAGCTCATCAGGGGTGTAAAGCTGACCGGATTGCGTTTGGAAATTTAACATCGTCTCTCTCCTTTATTCATTTTACAAACTATAACAGTTTGTTCCCATTATAACACCGATTTTAGATGTGTTGACAATATTCATTGAATATTTTGAAGAGTATTAAAAGCAGTATTGACCATTTTATCCTGTTATCATGCATTTTATTCCATTAAATGGTTTTGAAGTAAGGAAGGTCTTATTGGATATCTGGCGTAACTTGAAAAGCTGAACAGTGGTTAAAAAAATCAGAAGCTTGCATCTGTCAAGTATCAGAATATTATGTTAAAATAAATAAAAAACAAAGGGTGGTAATGGTCAGCCTTTACCCACCATAAACTGTCTTATTATACTTTGTATGGGAGGCGCGGCACATGAAAAGAATCGGTGTGATTGGCGGCATGACATGGGAATCAACCCTTGTCTATTATCAGATGCTTAATGAATATGTTAATAAGCAATTAGGGGACTATCATTCAGCAGATTGTCTTATATATAATGTGAATTTCCAGGATATTGAGCGCTATCAAAGCAAAGGGAGATGGGATCAAGTTGACCGATTGTTATCTCACGCGGCTGTTGTTTTGGAGGGAGGCGGTGCAAAGTCTATTGTAATCGCTTCCAATACAGGGCATAAGGTGGCTGAATCGATTCAACGCCATGTCAAAATACCATTGCTTCATATTGTTGATCCATTGAAGGAAGCCTTAGACGAGGCGCAAATTTCCGAGGTTGGTTTGCTGGGTACAACTTTTACCATGGAAGATCCCTTTTATAAAGACAGGCTTGAGGCGGAAGGCTTTAGGGTGATTGTTCCTGATGAAAGGGACAGGCAGACAGTTAACGATGTCATTTTCGATGAGTTATATAAAGGGCATATTACAGAAACAGGAAAATATGCTGTTCTTGATATCATTGAAAAGCTGACTGCTCAAGGTGCTGAAGGTATTGTGCTAGGTAACGCGGGATTAGGACGTCTTGTAAAACAAAACGATCTTCTGGCACCGGTATTTGATACCGCAGCATTACACACTAAGAAGGCTGTAGATTTATCCCTGTAGAAAAACCGGACATCCATAAGCGGATGTCCGGTTTTAAGCTTTATTTTCTTTTGGATAAACCAGTGATTAGAGCTATGATGCTGAGAATCACCGCCGCAATCGATAAATAGAGGGGCCATTGGCTAGAGTTGGAGTCTCCAGTTTTTGTACTATCAGTTTGAGGATCTGAAGAATTATGGCTATCTGCTGCTGAAGCACCCACCTTTGTTACCGATGCGGGATGGTCACCGTCTTCTGCTTGAATCCATTTTACTACCTTACCGCCTTTGTATGTTTGATAAGCCTTCCAGACAAGCTTATCGGCATCAGCACTTACTTTTCCTTGCATTTTAAATTCACCAAATTCAGTTGATGTTAAGCCATTATTTTCTGCAGTCCAAGTTACACTGATAATTTTGCCTGTATTATCTTTTTCAATTTTATAGGACCAACCCGCTTTAGGTTCGAATCTTGAAATGTCGACGCCTTTTGGAATCGTTACCTTAACTTTTATAGTAGGAACATCCTCCTCAGTCGGAACACGCAGTGTGAAGACCTGGTAACTATCTTTTGCCACCTTATCTGGTGAAACGGTGACATGCGCACTGGCAATATTTGCAACAGTTAAGGTAAAAACAAACATGATCGATAAGATAGATATTATTTTTTTCATAATCATAATCTCCTTAATTTTTTTGAATTATAAAGTTAGGTCAATGACCTTACATTATTGTCGTACCTGATAAATCTTAGTTTTCTTACGAATGACTGTTTCATTATCATCCTGGTCAAGAATCCGTATTTCAATTTGCCACTTTCCAGGAAGCGAGAAATATTGCCCTTTCGCTTGATAAGTATATGTTTTCCCTTTGTCAGAGGTATGTTTGGGCATTTTAAGAGGCACTTTAATTTTGGCAACCGATTTGTTACTAAGGCTGGTCAGATTCATTTTGACATATTGTGGCTTCTCAGTTGAAGCAACTTCCACTGTAAACTGGTTCATGACACCGGGATTTTTTGGCGTAATATGGGTCACGACAGTAAAGCTGTCCTGAGCCTTCTTCCACGTTAACGGTTCATTGGCAGGAAGCGGACTTGAGTAGGTTAATGCCCCTACAATAGCGATAATCGCTGCCATTAATATGAAATCGGCTTTAAATCGTTGTCTAAAACGTTCTTTTGACTTAGATTTGATCGATCGGCGAATAAGAGCCCCCGCAGCAAAGACAAGAATGACCAGCCCAATTTTGATTAAAAGAAGGATGCCCCATGTTGTTTGAAAAAGATCAGTGAGAGCGGGAAGAAAGGCGAGTGTCGACAGAATCCCGGTAATAACTAACAGAATGAGACTAATCATGGCTCCTTTTGAAAAAGGGCCAAGAAAGTCCTTAACCTTTTCTCCGGTCCAATGTGTGCTGATTAAAAGCAAACCACCCACCCAAATGGCTGCTGTTAATAGGTGAATGACATCCAAAATAACAGTATATCCCACGGGTTTAAAAGTAATGGCATGACCGCTCAAAGCCTCTGCAGTCATAGCAACGACCACCCATAGTATGTCAAACCAAATGAATTGCCGAAGAGCAAAGCCGGAAACTGCAAGAAAGCACAAAACCATGATTGAGAGACCAAGTCCTGTCGATATTAAAGCCGTCCCAATGGCATCAAGGTTAAAACCGCTGCCCACCGCTTCAAAAAGCTCAATGGTTCCCATGCCGATAGCGGCTAATGCAAATAACCATTGCAAGTATTTGAACCAAAAGGACTCAGTTTGTTTTTCGGGCAAGGATTTACCCCGAGTGATCAGTCCCCATATGATCCAGCCTGATATGCCAAGCAAAAGGAAATAGTATAATCCACGCAATAAAAAGAAGCTGAGCGAACCATGTCCATGTGATGAAGATGTCTCAGGCGCGGTGCCCGCCGTCGCCTTTCCAACCGTAATTAAATATGAACTTTCAATTGGGTGGCCGTCGGCAGAAATGATATGGTAGCTGACGGTATATGTTCCTTTTTTAAGATTAAGTCCGTCAAGGTAAATCTTGGTTTGATCTTTTGACATTTTAGCTTTATGATCGTTCACCTTTTTGCCATTCTTATCTAATACCTTTATCCAAAAAAGCTCTTTTTCCAATCTTTCATTAAAAGTTAACTGAATCTTCTTTGGTGATTGATCGATATGGCTGTTAGGAGAAGGTGATGCCTGAATCAAACTGGCATGAGCATAAGATGTTTCTGCTGGTAAAAGGAACATAAACAACATGCAGACTGATAAAATCCAGAGCGGCATACGCTTCATACGAATAGCGTCGGCCATGTGTTGATCACCTCCTTTAGTTGGTGTTATAAAAAAACAAAGTATAACAATTCATAACTTCATTTTACTTTACTAAGGCCGATTTTAAAAAGAAGATGTGTGAAGAACTGTTGACAGTTCGGTTAAAATAAAATGAAGAAACCATTTAGTTTGTATTCGGAACAATTCCAAAAAAAGATCACAATTAGCAAAAATAAGTGTTAAAGGGGGTATTTTTTGTGCTGCCGATTGAAAGACGAAAGAAGATAAAGGAATGGATCACGGAACAACAGCACATGAAAATTTCCGATTTAAGCGGACGTTTGAAGGTATCCGAAATGACCATCCACCGTGATATCCAGGCATTGGTTGAAGAAGGGTTCATCGTGAAAACATTCGGCGGTGTGTCACTATCGCCTAATGCTGTTAAAAAAGATGAAACGGATTCAAACCGCTGTGTTGTTTGCCAGCGTCCAATAAACGACCGATTGAGCTACAGATTGATAAAATCCGGCGGTGAAATCGAAACTGCTTGTTGTGCGCATTGTGGATTGCTCCGGCATCACCAGCTTGGAGACACAGTCATTCAAGGCTTGTGCTATGACTTTTTAATGCATACAACAATCAGCGTTTTCTCGGCTATGTATGTTATTGAACCTGAATTGCCTGTCAACTGCTGTCACCCCCAAATATTAGCTTTTGGAAATGTGGAATATGCGAAGAAATTTGTTAAAGGCTTTGGAGGAGAGTGTCATGACTTTCAAACGGTGATTGAGGTTGTTTCCCAGCACATGTGTGCTAAAAAAGGGCCGGATCCGGGTCTTTAGACCCGGGCCTGGCCCTTAGCTGTGTTCCTTTATGAATCTTGCGTTGGTTTGAATTTTAGTTGCATACTCACTTTTGGCGTTACCTGTTACTGCAACATAGTTTTCCATACCACCGGTCCCCCGGTTATAGGCTGTTAAAGCTTTGTTCCAGTTATGGTATTTTCCATAAAGATAGTCGAGATAGGTAATGGATAACATAATGGAATAGTACGGATTATATAAATATTTTTTATCATATTTTAATCCGGCCATATCGGCAATCCACGGAGCAGTATTTTCCATAAATTGAGCCATCCCGTAAGCCCGCCCGTACTTTGTCTCTGGACCGACAATTTTGGGATCGAAGGAATTACCGGATTCGACCTTCAAAAGACCGTAGACTAGATAAGGATCAATTCCTTTACTGTAGGCTTGGTAAGCCATAAATCTGGCCCAGTCCTTCTTAAACCGCCCATCGCTTTTTTTATAGATTGCTTCAGCGACCTGTTTAGATTTTTTCCAGGCTTTATATTTATTGATGTTTTCTTTTTTGTTTTTTTGTGCATAATCCATTTTTGCTTTTATATTATCTGCCCGTAACTCCTGCAGTTTATTTTTATATTGTTGTAATTGGTGTATGGCACGCGCTTTATCTGTGTTCAATTTTGAAACTTGCTCTTTCAGCATATAATGCTGAACCGCTAGCGCACTGATAATAATGACTGATAAAAGAACGATTCCCGCTAATATATAACCGCGTGTCACGACAGTTAACTGTTTAAACATAAGCTCCTCCTCATCCCATTTTTTGATATTCCTTTCCAATTATTCGTCAGATCATATAAAGAACAGGCGGCCACTATGGGTAGTAAATAATGGATAGGTCTTTAGACCTTTTTTTGCTTCGGATTGGAAAATATTTATCCTATTTGTTTTCTCAAAGTGGGTAACACTAAACCAGAGGCAATTAATCGTGCCTCAATTTTTGTGGAACAACAACAATAAGGAGGAGACGGATCAATGCCAAATCAATTCCAAAACAAGCAGGGTCTTCAGCAATCACTGCAACAAATTCAGCAGCAAGCTGGGCAATTAAAGCAGCAGGAAGAGCAGAATGCACAGCAGCTTAAGCAACAGGCGACTTCAATGCAGGGGTCTGCCCAAGCTGGGAGCATGGCACAGCGTGAGTCTCAAGCAGCGGCTCAGTTAAATCAAGTTCAACAAAGCGCAAGCCAGCTTCAAAATCAAGTTGCTGCACAACAGGCTCAAAGTCAAGTTGGCAACCAATACGGGAACCAAATGGGGACTTCTCAAGTGAACCAGCCAGCAACATCACAAGCTGGAGCTTACAGCACAGAATTTGGCAGTGAGACTAATGCCCAACAAGTAAGAAAGAAAAACCAACAAGCTGAGGCCCGCAAACAGTAAACGATCCGTTGATTTCCTCGAAAGGTGTAAGACGGCATTTGCCCGTCTTACACTTTTTTATTTATTGGGGTCTGACCCCGAAGGGTCAGACCCCAATAAATATTTAACCGTTCACAACTGTTCCACCGTTCACATGGAGCATTTGGCCGGACATATATGAGGAATCATTGGAGGCAAGATAGACATAAGCGGCAGCGAGTTCTCTGGGCTGTCCAGGACGTTTCATCGGCGTGTCCTGTCCAAACTTTTTTAACTTTTCATTGGGGAAGGTCGCTGGGATTAGCGGTGTCCATATTGGTCCCGGCGCCACGCCGTTGACACGGATCCCTTTTGCCAGGAATTCTTTGTTCTGTGATGCGGCCCTTGTAAATGAGACAATCGCACCTTTGGTTGCCGAATAATCCATTAGCACAGGGTTCCCCTGATAGGCTGTGATTGAAGCAGTATTAATAATTGAGCCCCCTTTATATAGATATTTCATTGCGGCTTTCGTCATATAAAACATTGAAAAGATATTCGTTCTGAAGGTCCGGTCAATTTGCTCACTCGTAATTTCTTCGATTCGTTCACAATAATGTTGTTCACCAGCATTATTAACAAGGATATCCAAGCGTCCTAGCATATTAACCGTTTGTTCAATGGCCTTCTGGCAGAACGCCTCATTGCCAACATCACCGCGGATGGTCAAGCAACGACCGCCAGCCTTCTCAATTAATGTCTTTGTTTGCTTTGCATCACTTTCAGCTTCGTAATAAATGACAGATACATCAGCGCCTTCCTTGGCGAAGGCGTAAGCTACCGCTTGTCCGATGCCGCTGTCACCGCCTGTCACAATTGCAGCCTTCCCTTCAAGCTTTCCGCTTCCCTTATAATTCGGATCAATTGACTCCGGCTGCGGAACCATATTTGACTGAATATCAGGCTCAAAATAACCATGTTCAGGTTTTTGTGATTTAAATTCAGGTTCCTTCATTTCACGACACTCCTTTATTGGGGTAGGAATAGTAACATGATGCCCTTCCGGGAAAGAAGTAAAACGGGGGGGGGTCTGACCCCGAGGGGTCAGACCCCCCCAAAAAAAAAAGTAAAATTCCCCCTTGCTAAGAAGAGGTGATCGTGATATTATTTAATTCGTTGTCAATTACTTAATAAGGTTAAGTATTTTTTAAAGCGTATTTGAATTAATATATTTCAGGATATTAAAGAATGGTTTAAACCATAAAATGGCTATAAAAGCTGATTTTATTGAATAAAATCCATTGGGTTCCTTAATTGTCACATTTCTTTACGCTTTTTATTAATAAGATTAACTATTAATTTAGTTAATCTTATGGCAGTTTTATCTAGCAGGAGGTGAAATCCCCGGCATTTTTTCAAAAAAGTTGCAAATGATATGGTATGAAGCCGATTTAAAGGAGGAAAATGAAAGATGAGTAATTTCGGACGCTTATTATTAGTTAATGTCATCGTTATTATCGTGCTCATAGGCGGGGGCGCATTAGCCTATTATTATTATGATCAATCCACTAATTTTGTCGAAACGGACAATGCAAAAATTGATGGGCAGGCGATCTCAGTTGCTTCTCCGGCTGCTGGAAAGCTTGTTGATTGGGATGCGAAAGTAGGCAACACATACGACAATGGTGAAACAGTTGGTACCGTTGCTACCCAAGGCAAAGACGGAAAATCAACGAAAATGGCAATTAAAATGCCAAAAGATGCAACGATTGTTCAAAATAAAGGTGTAAAAGATACGTTTGTAGGTGCTGGTACACCGATTGCAACTGCTTATGACCTCAATCATCTTTTTGTCACTGCAAATATTCAAGAAACAAATATTGACGATATAAGTAAAGGTGAGAAGGTCGATGTTTATGTTGATGCTTACCCTGATATGACATTTTCGGGAAGAGTAGAGCAGGTCGGATTAGCAACACAAAGCACGTTCTCACTTATGCCAAGTCAAAACAACTCAGGCAACTATACAAAAGTCACTCAGGTTATTCCTGTAAGAGTATCACTTGATAATTACAAAGGTGTTAAATTAATGCCGGGTATGAACGTAACGGTTAAGGTTCACATTTAGTCTAGAAAGGAGGGATCTTATGGCACCGTTCCTTTCAGGTTACATTATCTTTGTCATCCTCGTCTTGGTTGGGATGAACCTTATCATAAGACGAAGGCGAAAATTGAACAAGGCACAATTGTCTAACAGCGGGATGGCACCAAAACCTTCTAGTGAAGAAGACTCATTAACTGATAACCAGACCCAAGAAGCCCAGGTGCGTCATCAAGAAGCGCTTGAAGAGAACGTTGAAGACTTTGTTACCAACGGGAATCCTGATGACATAGACGAAGTTAGAGAGTCGCTTGGAACAATAGAAGAGGAATCAAAACAAGACCTTTCTAACAAGAGCCGTTCAAAAAGAACGCGTTCCAAAAAAGCCTCTTCTGAAGTAGAAGATGACACAGAAATTAAACCTGTACAAATTATTGCTGTCCTTATCATGGGAGCTTTTGTCGCCATTCTTAACCAAACCTTAATGAATGTGGCACTCCCTCATATGATGTCAGATCTTAATGTCACAACAAATACGGCGCAATGGTTAATTACGGGCTATATGCTTGTTAATGGTGTATTGATTCCGATCACCGCATTTTTGATGGAAACCTTCTCAACCCGCAAACTTTTTATTTTTGCGATGTCTTCTTTCGCGGTCGGGACGTTAATATGTGCCATTTCGCCGAGCTTTAGTGTTCTTATGGCTGGACGTGTTGTTCAAGCTATAGGAGCCGGTATCATCATGCCGTTGATGACCAATGTCATGCTGACTATTTTCCCGCCGGAAAAACGGGGTGTGGCAATGGGGACGATGGGTGTGGCGATGATCTTCGCACCTGCTATCGGTCCAACATTATCGGGATACATTGTGGAAAATTACTCATGGCGGCTGCTTTTCTATGTTGTGCTGCCGATAGCGATTTTAGATATTATCTTGGCAACAATTTTCTTAAGAAATGTCGGGAAACTAAGTTTTCCAAAATTCGACTTTTTAGGTGTCGTCTTTTCAAGTATTGGTTTTGGCGGAGTCTTGTACGCCTTTAGTGAAGCCGGCAACAGCGGCTGGACGAGTGCTGAAGTCATGATCACACTTATTGTCGGGATCATTGCTTTAATCCTTCTTGTGTGGCGTGAGCTGACAATCAAAAACCCGATGCTGGAATTCAGGGTATTTAAGCATAATATTTTTGCTTTAACAACAGTCGTGAACGCCGTCATTACGATGGCGATGTTCGCAGGCATGCTGCTCGTGCCGATCTATTTGCAAAATATCCGCGGGTTTACACCATTACAATCCGGTCTCTTGCTGCTCCCAGGTGCCATTCTGATGGGTATTATGTCACCGATCACAGGGGCATTATTTGATAAAATTGGTGCACGGCCACTAGCTATCGTGGGACTCTCGATCACAACCATTACAACATGGGAATTTGGCCATTTGTCTGATGCAACCACTTATGGGCATATTATGTTCTTATACGCTTCCAGAATGTTCGGCATGTCCCTACTTATGATGCCGATTATGACAGAAGGCTTGAACAATTTGCCGCGTCATTTGAACAGTCACGGAACGGCGATGGCAAATACCATGCGTCAAGTTGCAGGGTCTTTGGGAACAGCTTTCCTTGTGACTGTCATGTCAAACAGGACATCTTTCCATGCGGCGAATTATGCAGATAATATCTCGAGCAGCAACGCAAATATAAGCAATCAATTAGACGCAATGGGTAAGGGTGTTGAGAGCACAATGAACTTACCTCATGGTTCCGGGCACGGCCTGGTTACCCAAATGCTATATGGGAATGTGATGAAGGAAGCAACGATTCAGGGCATTAATGATGCTTTCATTGTTGCAACTGGTCTTGCCGCACTGGCGCTTGTGTTATCCTTCTTTGTCAGACGCTCAACGCCATCTAAGAAACAAGCAAAGAACAAAGAGATAAAAGTGGAAACTTCTGAGCCGGCAACAGAATCATAATGGGAAAGATGCATTCTTCCCTTTTTTCTTTGGTAAAAAAATTTGCGAAAGTGAAAAAAAGGTGGTTCGCAAATGGAAGATCGTAAGGTACTGTTAACAAAATTAGAAAAAAATTTACTGTTAGTCATTCGTAAATTAAGAAGAGAGCTCAATGATGTGTTTGGCGAAACCATTACGAGGCAAGAATTTACGTTCTTAAAGATGTTATATCAAAAAGAGCCTCAGATGGTTTCCTCTCTTGCAAAGGAGCTGGAGGTAACGGCGAGTTACGCAACCGCCGTGACAGACAAGCTGCTGCAAAAAGGCTACGTCAATAGACAGCGCTCAGCAAAGGACCGCCGCATTGTTGAATTGAGTATCACTGACGAAGGCACTGAACTTATGAATGACATGATAAAGAAGAAGGATGCTTATATGATCGAATCCTTTGGGAAATTATCAGATGATGAAATAAAAATGATGACCATGCTGATCAAAAAGTTGAGATAAACAGAGTAAACCCGCTTTCTATTTGAGAATGCGGGTTTTTTCGTATAAAGGGGTCAGCCCCCTTTTGCCATATCTTGATTTCGTTGTTTAAGCTGTTTTTTTACAATAGCGTATAGTTCATTTGGTGTTGTATCCTTAATATATTTAATGTCATCGGGATCATCGAACCAATGGATGGACAGCAAAAGGTTGACCAAAATTTCTGAACAGATGACGCGATTAGGGCTGTTAAGAAGGTTATGCCCTTTAAGTTGGAGGATATCCATAATGCCTTCCCAGATCAGCTGGCCGTAATCATAATATTTACCGACCATATTAAGACCTTTGTGGATGATGGCTTTACGGTCTTCATCATTTAATCTCAGATCAACGACTTCAATATCCTCGTATGACATTTGAGCAATTCTTGCATTTACAAAAAACTGCGATTCTAAAATAACTTGATCTGACAGCGCAATGGCAACATGCGAAAATTCCCCGTCGAACCATTCTATCAATCTTGAAATTGGACCATGACCGCGAACAAAAATCAAATCACCCGCTTGAAATGCCTTCATCATGTTCACATCCAATTGGAAGAGATTTTTTGGCAGGGATTTAAAATATATAATTTAAGCTTAAACGGAGGGTGCGTTAAGAGGCAATAGGTCGATGGTATAAAATTTAAAGGGGTCTGACCCCTCGGGGTCAGACCCCTTTATAATGAGCAAGGGTTAGGAGCGGCCAAATGTACGGATAGCTGTGATATTTTATATAAAAACTGCCGGGCAGGCCGGCGCCAACCGGATAGGACCCACTCAGTCCTTTATAGTTCTCATCATTCAATAAATAATCTATCCCACGCTGGATGCTATCCGTGGGCTGATCAGCACAAGAAACCAAAGCATCAACGGCCCAAGCTGTTTGGACTGCTGTGCTGTATTTTAACGGCACATAAGATCTTAAGGTATCACTGTAACAAGACTCACCCCACCCGTCATCATCATGCTGAATGTCCTGAAGAAAGCGCACGCCTTTTTCTGCCATATAATTGTTGACAGGAACACCTGTAGCTCGGAGGCCGGTCAATGCCGCCCAGGTTCCATAAATATAGCAAACACCCCAGCGTCCATACCACGAACCATCGTCTTCCTGGTGATGTTTTAACCAGCGGACAGCATCACGAAAAGATATCTTTTTATACGACTGACCATCAATATTCCCTAAAAATTCTAACGTTCGTCCTGTGAGATCAGGTGTCGACGGATCAATGGCAGCGTTCCTGATATTTTTTATTGGCAGCATGGCAAGCAATAAGTTGTCTGTTCCTTTTTCAAAGGCCGGCCAGCCGCCATCTTTATTTTGCATAGATAAAAGCCACGTCATACCGCGCTTATAGGAGGCGCCAAAATTGGGTTCTTCTTTATATTTTCCTATCACAGCCAAGGCGGCATGGGTGTCATCAATATCGGGATGAATCCTATCAGATGCGGAAAATCCCCACCCGCCCGGCTTAACATTCGGGTTGTGAAATGCCCAATCACCGAATTTTTCTTGTTGTTTGTTAAGCAGATAATCAGCAGCCGATCGAATCTGTTCATTGTTTTTAGAGACGCCAGCTTGTATCAATGTGTCAGTGATCAAAGCTGTATCCCAGACAGGTGAAGGAGAGTTCTGCACATGAAGTGTTTTGTCACGATAAAAAACGTTTGAAAGCAGGCCTTTAATAGCTTGTTGGATAACGGAGGAATCCTTACCATAACCAATGGAAAGTAAGGCATAAATCATAAAAAAGGTTGAGCTGGCATAACTCAACAAAGTGCCATTAGGTTCAATATGTGATAAAAGGTATTGTTCGAGCCACTGTGTCGATTTATTTTGAAGCTGCTGAGGCAAGTTTTTCAAGGTCATAAGTGTTTCCTTGATTGTACTGTAAATCGAACGGAGATCAGAGGATAGAAAAGTCAGCTCTGGCCAATAGTCATCCCCGTAAGCTTGATCTCTGGTATACAAGGCATCCAAATTTGGGGTCGCGTTTTTCTTAATCGAGAAACGGGTTTGGTTAGCAAGCAGAACCGGTGCGAAGTGTGCCCTTGCATAACTTGAAAAGTCATAGAAATTAACAGGAAAATAGGATGGGAAAAGAACGAATATAGCAGGATCGAAGGGAAGACGGGGCCATGGATATTGGCCGTTCATAGCAAGAAAAGCTTTTGTTAACAGTCCCGCTTTTTTCAAGCCGCCTCGTGCCCGTACAAAAGCTGCTGCCTTTTTCATCATCGGGTCTGCAGCATTTTTATATCCGGAATACAGCAATGCTGCATAGTTCTCAATCGTTGCCGAAAGATTCCCCTTAGCCTCATCAGGAAACACCTTCCACGCCCCGTTCGCCTGCTGCTTGGTCACAAGGCGATGGACAAGTCCTTTGACCAGTGTTTCATTTTGAATGTCAAGTACTCTCACCAAAATAATCATATAAGCATCTGTTATAGTTGAACCCTCAAAACAAAATCGCCAAGAACCATCGGAATGCTGCATCTGTAGAAGGTTGTCACATCGATCTTGGATAACTTTTTCAAGTCTGCTCGATTGAACCATTGATATAACCACCTTTTAATTATCGGCATTGCCTCTATTTCTTATTTTATTGCGCTATGCACGTCCTCATTAACTAAAATTAGGTAAGCTGCCTCACTCAAAAAGTATTCGCCGTCTGTCTAGTATCGTTTTAGAGAATGTCTATTTTTTTTGTTACTTTGTCTTTGCCTGCATAATTGTGGTTAAATAAAGGAAAGTATGGGAATATAGTCGCAGATCATATTTGCGAAAGGCAACTATGCATTTACTGAAAAGAATTCGAAAAGTAGGAGAGGAATATGAAGACTAGAAAACTTTTATTATCGATTCATCTGCTGGTCAGCATCGTCTTAACCTTATTCGAACTTTATTTCATAGTCACTGTCGTCATCAAGTATTCACGAACAGCCATTAGTCCATATACTATGGGGATGATAACAGGTTTCCTTACATTGGTTCTTACTTATTTAATCTCATATAAAACCGTCAAATCCATCTATAGTACTATTCCTGCCATAATCATTCTGCTTAGTACAATGGCCGTTCTCTATTTAGGCTTTATGCACATCGCTCTGTGGGAAGGAACAGGCTATTTTTTCATTAGCGTCTTTGCTTTGCCATATGTCGTTTTATCACTGGTTTGGAGCGGACTAATTGCCGCTGTGCAAAAAAATTAGGTGCAGTATGACTTTTTCCACAATCTTGCATTATAATTAGTGTAATAAATTTCCTTTTTAGGAGATCATCAAATGGTTGACGATACGAATCAGGTGCATGAACTTGCTTTTTCTTATGACAAGGCAAATCATGGGGTCACATATGGGGATTATTTGACGTGGGATGATGATGAACGTTATGAAATCATTGACGGGAAAGTGTATGCTTTTACCGCAGCACCCTCAAGAAAGCATCAGGAAATCTTGGGGACGTTGTTTGTTGAAGTCGCAAATTATACGGCAAATGGTGTTACAGCTCTCACTGACTCCCGTGGGGTGAAAACAGAATATACCCACAATTCTTATGGAAACGTGATTAAATCCGTTGAGGATGTCGGCGGTCTTAATTATACAAGAACGTATAATTATGATAATGAGAACAACTTAATTCAAGAGTAGGACGAAAATGCGAATAAAAGTGGCAGTAGTGCTACCTATGATTACACTTATGACTCAAATGGGAACCCAACAAGTATTACAAATCCTTTAAATGAACAAGACAAAATTGCTTATGATGAAAACAATAATCCGATTAAATTTACTGATCCAAGAGGAAATACCTCATTCGAACAATATGATGATCAAAACAACAATGTGGCATCTACGGATGCAGCGACGAAATCTTCTGCATCTAAATACGACAAGAATGGCAATGTAATTGAGGATACTCCCTCAGTTAATATAGGAGAAAACCTAGTACCAAATGGAAGTTACGAAACAGATGCAAACAATGATAACTGACTGGATAATTGGAAAAAGCTTGGTACGGCGTCTTTCACGTATGATGCAAATGGGGCAACAGTACAGGATACTAAACTTGGCAGTAAACAATTAAAAGCTTCCAATCCAACGACTAATGCCCCTGTCGAAAGTCAGTCGAAAGTCATGAGATATCATTTGATCCCACAAAGAAATATGTTGCTAGTGGCTATGTTAAAACCACAAATGCAGCTTCTCCTGCAAAACTTGTGATAACAGGGAAGGATTCAAGTGGTGCAACAACGAAGACGGTAAGTAGTCCAACATTGTCGGGAACAAGTAAAGTAGAGAGGCTACATCTCGTTGTAAATCCAGGGGATCTCCCGAGTAATACAGCATCGATAACACTTAAAGGATATGTATATGCTGGAAACGGTGATTCTTATTTCGATGGATTACAAGTTGAAGAGGAATATTATGGTGCCTTTAACCTTATTAACTCAAACTTCGCACCTTAATAAACTAGTGTATCCCTAGTGTTTCTAAGTTTTGTCAACGTTGAAAAATGTTCCTTGACAAAGAGTCTAAAAA
>NZ_SLXK01000057.1 GCF_004341035.1 Scopulibacillus darangshiensis | reverse complement strand
ACATGCATTATCAAGAAATAACTAAATAAATCAGGCTGGCAAGCTTATGTATTTTTTCATTGCAATCTTGTGTACTTTTACCTTGCAAAACACAGGTGGATAACTTCCAGCAGTAAACAGGGTTGGGTTATCATTTTGAGCAATGGTAATATATTTCTTGAATATTCCTTCTATGCATGAAACGGTCATCTTCTCATGCGTTTGGCTTGAAAATATATGTCTTTCAGGTTTATCACTGATTTTTCTGTGCCCAATATACTGCTTAAGCGGGGTGGCACAGGCGATAGGAATTCCGATACGGCGGCTCTTTCTGCCTTTCCCCATAATATTTAGTGTAGCGGCTTTTTGATGAAACTGAAGATTTCCGACCGTAAGGTCACATATTTCTTGTGCACGCACTCCGCTTGCATACATAAGACTGAGCAAGATTTTATCTCTGAGACCAATTTCCCTGTTTTCATTAGGAAGGGCTAAAAATATTGTGACCTCCTGACGGGTAAGAGTCGTCCTTTGCTTATGCTGGCTTTTCTTCATAGGAATCTTATTCACACTATTCCTGAAAACAGAAGCCGCAGCAAAATCCCGGTTTTGTGCATAAGCAGAAAAAGAGGTTATTGCAGATAACCGTTGGTTTTTAGTAGATGCACTGCAACCACGCACCGATTCAATCCATGTAAAAAATTCTGTTAACGTTATATAATCAAGTTTTTCAAAGGTAATTTTATCAGCTTCGATTCCTTTTTCCTTGTACATGAATTCGATGAGCAGGCGGAATGCATATTTATAGGATTTAACTGTATTGGGACTTGCACCTACGGAACATGGAAGATAGGTGGTAATAAAAGCGTCAAGGAGCCTTAAAAAATCAGATGCTTTATTCATCATAAGACACCTCCGGGAAAACCTGCAGTGTGTAATCCTCAAACAGTTCCATAGCTTGAGGGTATAGTTCGCTGCTGAATTTAAGATAACTCTCCTTTTCTTTAAGGCTGTCATGTCCCAGATATATAGATAAATAGGGAACAGAAGCGTCAATCGAACGCCCTGACTTTTCAGCTTCTGCAAAGGATTTAAAGGCAAACACATGCCTCAGGCAGTGAAGGCATGGTCCACGTTCCCGTTTTGCTTTACCGTTCAACGATATGCCGGCATATTTCAGTATGGTATTGAGTTTATTACGGGCAGATTTTACAGTAAGTGGTACTTTCTGTATTGCACTGGGGAACAGTAATGCTTCTGCTTTTCCTATCAACCCCATTGCTAAACAGTATCTAATCAAGATTGATGTCAAAGTCTGATGCATAGGTACTAGCCGTTGCTTGTCTCCTTTTGTCTGTTTTAGAATGAGGATTCCACCATCGAGATTCACATCCTTCATTTTCAAAGCTAGAGTTTCCCCTACACGCAACCCACAGCCATACATGATTCGGAGCATCATTGGAAACTCAAGCTGGATATAAGGATTCGGTTGGCACTTTGTAAGGGTAATATTATCGGATAATGCAAAAATCCTTTTCAGTTCCTCGTCAGAAAAAATATACGGAACATAATCATCTGTAACCTTCGGTATTGGCGGCATAAAAACCCTAATTCCAATACTGCTTAAATACCGGATAAACAGTCGTATAACAATAACCTTATTGGCAATGGAGCTGCTTTTTCCTGATAAATTTCTAACCCATTCGGTTATGACACTCTCAGAAATCTCCTTGTGTCGAAGATTACAATCTATCAAATAGCTATCGAAGGAGGTAAGATAATGGCAATCATGAGCATAGGCACTTTCACTTAGTACAGCTTCTCTCATTGATAGGAAATCCGCAAATTCAATGTGTAAGATACTTTTAAAGTCCGGCATAACTCCGCCCTCCATTCAGAAAAGCTTCGAACACACTGGAAGGTGCTGGTACCGCTAGTGCGTATTCACGTAAACGCTCTATATCAACTTTAGCATAATGCTTTATTGCGTTTGGATCCGTATGTCCAAGCACTTTACGTACAACATCATATGGTACTTGATCATTAACCATAGAGCTAGCGAGAGATGACCGGAATGTATGTAAACCATGCTTTTTATCAGAAATGTCAATGCCGGCTTTTCGAAAATATCGTGTAGTTGCAAATCGAATAGCCGAAGTGGTTATTCCCTGATAAGGAGCATTCTGACGGAGAAATATACGACATTCATCATTAACTGTCGGCCGTGCGTTTTCAATGTAATTCATAATAGCATCTTTTATTTCTGGGAGCAGTGGTAATTCTTGCGGTTGTAGGGTCTTTTCCTGAACTATGTGAATAGAATTTCCCTCAAAATCTATTTCATCAAAAATCAAGCCTGCGATATCTCCAGAGCGCATCCCAAGCCGAGTAGCAAGAAGTAGCATCGCATAATCACGTATTCCGATTTTACTTGACCGGTCTATAGCGTTTTCAAACCTGAGAATTTCATCCTCCGTGTATGTGGCAGGAACCAAAAATGGTCTTGTATAATGGGGGACAATGGTGGAATAATCGTATTCGATCACGTTTTCTTTGTAAAGATATATAAGGAACATTCGAATAACCGCCCAAGCGTCCTTATTATGAAACATCAAACAGGCTTTACATATCTGTGTGGAATTTATATCTCTTATGTCATTACATCCCAAAGTCATCAAAAAGATCAGAAAATCTCCACAGAATTTTCTTTTTCCTTTAATGGTTCCTGCCCGATTGCCATCCCGCTTACAAAATGACAGATAATCTTCAAGCAAAACCGCATGGTTTTCTGGCAACTTAACAGACGATTTCTTCCGTTGAGGTGAGTACTCTCTTCCATCACAATAGTCGCTTAACCTTCCTATTACTGTACTAATTGTCTTTTGAAAAGAAACACTTATTTCATGAGTGGAAATGTAATCCTCAACAAAGGCTTTCCCGTTTTCGGAAGAATACGTAGATATTTCATTCAGCTGCATATATAGTGCAAGGTTTTTTAATATTCGCCGGTAATTGTTCAGTGTTTTCTTTCCATAGCATTTTAATTGAAGCTCTCCTAACAATCCATGTGTCAGTTCCTCGACTGACTGATTCTCTTTTTCCATAAGATAAACCTCCTATACAATTGTGTATGGTTACATTTCCATCATTGCATAAGGGGGTCATAATTATTCGAGAAAAAAGATAAGGAATAAAGTGATTATGCGGAATTTCTCAACTCCTCTGGGATAACCAAACTTCTTGGATAATGGGCCTTATCCGAGAACTTAGATAAGGCCCACGCCCGGCGAAAGTTTGATGAAGCCCTTAAAGCACTTCCGGCATCAAAACATTCGGCACCTGTCATCGCAAAAGAAGGACTCGAGTTCTGTAACCAACTTTTTGCGGTTGAGCGCGATTTAAAAGATGTCGATCCAAAAAAACGTTATGAAAGTCGATTAGAGCGTAGCCAGCCCATATTGGATGCTTTTTTGGTGTGGCTTAAAAATCAAGAACGAAAAGTTCTTCCTAAAAGCGCCTTTGGCACAGCTATTCACTATTGTTTAAACCAATGGGATAAACTTGCCTCCTTCATGAAGGATGGCCGACTAGAGATAGATAACAACCGTAGCGAACGCTCGATTAAACCTTTCGTTATCGGTCGAGAAAACTGGATGTTTAGTAACACACCACGAGGTGCTCGCGCCAGTGCCATAATATACAGTGTGATAGAATCGGCTAAAGAGAATAGCTTAAATCCATTCGCCTATCTCACTTATCTCTTTGAGAAACTGCCAAATATGGCTATCGAAGATCAAGATGCGCTTGATAAACTCATGCCTTGGTCAGCAGCCATCCCATTAAGCTGCCGCGTGTTTAAAAAATAATAATTAAATCATAACCAATCCCCACCTAGAAACATAGGTGGGGATTATTTGACGCTTACGTATCCCTTACGGCATGGCTCGTTTAGAAGATGATGTGTAATCAACATACACAGCTAATAAATAAATGGTCAGGGGGACAACAATTTTTTCCAGATTATTACCATACTTTGTTACGATTATATTACAAATAACACTATACTGTTAATAAGAGCTGTGTTAATGTAATAAAAGCACTGTATATTTACTTTATGGGGGGATTTATTTTATGAAAGTGAAAAAGTTAATAACAGCTAGTTTAGGTGTTGTCTTAGTATCATCTATCTTTTTACTGTCAGCTTGTGGAGAAACTGAGGTTTCAAAGGTTGACAATGGAGATAAAAAGACTGAGGCTAAAGCTGACGAAAATACTAAGAAAAAGGAAAATAAGGTCTTTAAGATTGGTGACACTGTAAAGGTTAATGATGTAGAGCTAACAATTACAAAAGCATCTTATACTGACCCTGCCCCTTACACAAAGGCAGAAAAGGGTAAAGTACTTACTATAGAGCTAAAAGCTAAAAACTCAGGTGATACTCAAGCTTTTGTAGATAACACAGACTTTAACCTATATGACAAGGATGGTAACAAGCTTAAAGATTACTTTGGCTATGATGAAATGGCTGTATCGGGGGAACTTAACAAGGGTAAGCAGTTAACAGGTAAACTTTACTTTGATGTACCACAGGCTAATAGCTATGAGCTAGTATATACTCCTGCGTTTTCGCTCGATAGCAAAGAAATTAAATGGAATATTGAGGTTAAGTAATCGAAGGTACGTATAAATAAAACAGAATAGGGGTTTTTCAACAATGAAAAGGAATACTGAATTTGTCCTAGGTTTACTAGGTGGCATATTTGGTTTTATTGCAGCAGTTTTTGCACTGTTTATGGGTTCGATTGATGAGGCTATAAATGGTTCTAGCTCACTAGGAAGTTTAGGTGTTTCAGCAATACTTGCTTCTATAGTTGCTATTGTAGGTTCTGTTGTAGTCAAGTTTAAGCCTAAAGTCGGCGGCATTATCATGTTAGTTGCAGGAATTTGGGGCATCATTAGCGTTTCTTTCTTCTACATTCTTTCCACAGTACTTTTAGTTATTGCGGGTCTTATGGGACTTCTTGTAAAGAATAAGAATGCAAAGAAAAGTAATAAGACAATCGAGGTATAAGCAAAATGGGGTAGGCACGCAGCCTGCTCTTTTTTGTTCTTTCTTTCATTCATTCTACCTTAAATCACTTTCCGGGGTGGTAAGAAGACGCATTATGGTGACTGCACCTTGTAACAAGTGATGGAAGCCCCGACATGCATGCCAAAAATCCGAAACATCAAAAATGAAATAACTACTTAAGCTAAAGGTGTCATGCTATGCCTCCGTTTGTTTGATTTAGGTTTATTCTTGTAAAATAAAAGAATTATTCCCTTTATACTCGTAATTCCTTTTAAAATTAACTCCAGTTAACGAAGAAACCTGGAAACAAAAGGTTAATAATATGGTAAACTTATACATAAAGAGGTAAACGGAAGTATCACATTGTAATGGGTTGTGATGATATGATTCAAAGCGCTGCAAATGGGGGATCGAATAAGATATTCGACTCGAAAGCGCTGATAGCGGCTATAGGAGAACGGCATGATCATTATGAAACAATGCAAAACGACCTTACAGGCCTAAAAGAAGCTCTTCAAGGGGTCGCAACGCTTGGTGATGATGAGTTCACGGGTAAGGGAGCTGAAGCCATCAAAGGCTTTTATAAAGCACAGGTCGAAGTGGTTGATAAATGGCTAGATTTGGTGGCCATGCAGCTCGCTTTTTTGAAAGCGATTCCCGGGAAGGTGGAAGATGAAGCCCTTGGTAGCGGTACGGTGGTTGATTTGTCATTTCTGTTTGATGACCTTGCCCGATCCGGGGTACGCTCGAAAGACATCGTCTTAGCCCAACAAGATGATCTGCAAAAGATTTTTGACGGGATCAAAGACATCATTTCCCTAGATGTCTTTTCAACACAGGAATTTAATCAACATATAGATGAGGCTGAAAAAGAGCGGAACCAAACCATACATAAAGTTACAGACCTTGATAACCATTTAACAAGCGAATATGCGAAGATAGAATTAGAAAGCCATTATGTCCAGCATTTCTTTAGTAAGCTGCTGGAAGCATCAAGTCAAAACGGCTCGGTTAATCCGATGTATTACAATGCGAAGACCTTTCATTCCAGTGATGTTTACCAGATGAAGGATGAAATCGGTGATAGTGTTAAAGGCTATCTAAATTTAAAGGACCAAGAGGAGTTGGTAAGGAAAAGACGAGAACAAGAAGAATTATTTCATAAAGCACCTGAACTTAATGGTATTGATGAAATGCAAACTGCGGATGTCGAATGGGAGATTGTCAATGGCATTGGTGTCGGCACCTATGACTTTGCAAAAGACACCGCAACGGGGATATGGAACCTAATCCGCCATCCGGTTGAATCCGTTCAACGCATTGTCTACGCCGTAAAGCATGCCGATAAAACATTCGAGTATGTCCGCGATGCACTCGTTAATTCCTTTGACCATGAGATGATCCACGGTGATGCTTACTCCCGCTCAAGGTGGATTACCTATTCTATAGAGACCATTGCCGCTTCTGCATTTGGAACCAAAGGTGTTGATAAATTTGCAAAGTCAGCTAAAATGGCTGAAAGGGCAAGGAAACTAAGTCAGTCTGCAAGGAGAACAGCAAACCAAATCCGAGATAACGTGCGGTCGGCGGATTTTAATCCTTTTAGACCACTCCAGCCTCAGTATCAAATGGCCGGAGTGCCAAACGGCATCCCTTTTAATGTGTTTGATACAGGGAATATCAAAAACACGTTGAGGATGATTGTTCCTTGGAATATGGCCAAGGTTTATAAAAATTACGAACCAATGGATTATAAAGGAAACACAAAGGTTAATGGAGAAATTAGGGATATAAGCAGAAGGGTTTATCAAAGGAAGGATATTGATTTGGATTTGATAGATCCTAAAACCGGGAAATCAAATTTAGAATTAATGAAAAAAGGAAGATCTCCGGTGTGGAAGGATGGAACAGCCGTAGAACTTCATCATTTAATACAAAAGGAACCGGGCTCTATGGTGGAAATACCTGCGAGTATGCACGATGAATATACAAAAATTTTACATGGCTTAGTAAAAAACGGCGGTAGTTTCAGAAATGATCCCGTTTTAAGAAAACAATATGACAACTTCAGGGCAAAATATTGGAGATGGAGAGCTAAGCAAATTGATAAAGGGGTGTACTTTGATAAATGAGTAGGCAAGCATTAGAAAAATTCATAAATGAACATTCCGAAAGTGACGACTTTACAGGTGGTGTTGATCAGGATAAAATCGAGTTTATACAAAATAAACTTGGGGCAAAATTGCCAAAAAGCTATAAATGGTTTTTAGCCAATTATGGATCCGGTGGGATATTTGGGGTAGATATTCTTGGATTTGCAAAGTCGAATATTGCCTCTGTGGTCATAGAAACAGAAAGGTACAGAAAGTTAGGTCTGGAAAGTCATTTAGTGGTTGTTGAAAATTGTGATGAATATATGTACTGTCTTAATACAAGTGAAATGGCGGGTGAAGAGTGCCCCGTTACAGTCTGGGATAGACATGCTGGGTTAGATGATTTTAATGAAGCTGACAATTTTTACGACTTTTTATTTGAAAGACTTACAGAAGCAAAAGATAATTGTGATGAAGACTTTTAAAATTCATTGATCCTTGAAAGGTAACACCAATCAAGGATTTTTTTGACTGTTGAAGAGAGATAAAATAATAGTTGCGGGTTTCTCTAAATATGTTTAGAAGCTTCTGCTGTAATGAGATATTCATCTCTTTCCCCCTAAAAAATCTAGGGAGTATTTGTCGTTTCAAAAAGGACTATGTAATCAAATGTCGAAGTGGTGGAGTGGGTTTAAAATTTAGAAAGAATATGTTAGTAACGCAGACAATGAAATACAATATTAATTGTTAATCTGGAAAGGAGCATATTCAGTTATGAGCGCAATAACCACTTTTGATAGTACTGTTGAAAGTTTAACAGATTTATTAAATAGTATTGAAGAATTGAGAACCCAATTGCCAGATTTTCAAAGAGGTTGGGTATGGGATGATGAAAGAGTAAAACAACTTTTAGTTAGTATATCTTTTTATCCTATCCGATAGGATCTGTTATGATGCTTCAAACAGGTAACCCTAATGTACGATTCGCCCCTAGACCAGTTGAGGGAATTACTGACTCTAATCAAGTGGAACCTGAAAGGTTAATACTGGACGGTCAGCAGAGATTGACTTCACTTTTCCAATCTTTAATGTTAGGTAAGCCTGTGAAAACAAGGGATACTAGGGGGAAAGAAATCTATCGTTACTATTACATAAATATAGATAAAATTATAATCCCGAAATTGATAGAGAAGAAGCAATTATTAGTGTTCCCGCGGATAAAATAGTTAAGGGACCAGGTAATATTGTCATTGCAGATTATTCGGATACGATAAAAGAGTGCGAAGAAGGAATGCTTCCAATAAATTTAATACTTTATCCTGCCGAGTTATATAAATGGTATAGTCAGTATTCTAGTGACAGCAATAAACTCGCTGAAAGAGCTTTGAAATGGAATAAGTTGACTTCGGATGTTGTCCCAAGATTTCAGAACTACCAGACACCGGTAATTATGCTTAGAAAACAAACTCCTAAAGAAGCAGTATGCCAGGTATTTGAAAATGTTAATACCGGCGGGGTTTCCCTAACCGTATTTGAACTATTAACGGCTTCTTTTGCAGCTGATAATTTCGAATTGAGGAGGGACTGGGAAGCAAAAAGGGAAAGGCTGACAAATACAAATAATGTATTCAACAAAATACTTTCCGATATAAGCAGTACAGATCTGTTACAGGCAATTTCACTTTTGAAAACATATAATCGTAGAAAACAAAATTCTATATCTGCAGTAAGTTGTAAGAGGAAGGATATTTTAAAACTTACCTTAGATGATTATCTTGCTTGGGGTGACAAGGCAGTTGATGGGTTCATTCAAGCGGCGAAGTTCCTTCAAGAGCAAAATATATTTTCTTCTAGGGATTTACCTTATGGGTCACAGTTAATTCCTCTGTCGGCTATTTTTGTTGAATTGGGCGGCAAAGCACACAACTTAAATGTTCGTAACAAAATAGCGCGATGGTACTGGTGTGGGGTATTGGGAAAAATGTATGATGGCGGTTCAGAAACAAGATTCGCAAGGGATCTTCCTGAACTAATTGATTGGATTAATGGTGGGGCGGAACCAAGCACTATTAGAGATGGTAATTTTGCCGCCGACAGACTTTATTCTCTTCGTACACGTAACAGTGCCGCCTATAAAGGTCTGCATGTTTTATTAATGAAGCAAGGGGGGAGAGATTTCATTTCTGGAGTGCCTATAGATATACAGACCTATTATGGTGATCAAATCGATATTCATCATATATTCCAAAGAGTATATTGTGAGAAAAACGGGATAGATAAAAAAATGTATGATTCAATAGTTAACAAAACACCCATTTGATTGAAATTGGTTCTATTAGAAATGATGATTTCGATAACTTCTTTGAGGCAAGGGCGTGCTAACATTATTCAAATCATTGAAAGTGTTATGGGTAAAACGGTTATTTAACTATTTTGCAAAGATGAAAGCAGGGAATAAATCCCTGCTTAAATAATGCGCCTAATTCAAATAGCAATCAATAATGGTTAATAATGTTAATTGTGAGTAGCATACAAGAAGTCATTGTTAATACCATAACTGTGGAGGAATCCATATGCCAACCTACAACAAACTCGTTCGGGACCGAATCCCGGAGATTATTGAAAAGACTAACAAGAAGGCTGACACCCGCATTTTATCTAGTGAAGAATACATAACTGAACTTAGGAATAAGAGTTTTGAAGAATTACGGGAGTACATGGAAACAGATAATAATCAAGATGCTATTGAGGAACTGGCGGATTTGCTTGAAACCATCCACGCTTTGGCAAAATGCCATGACATGGATTTCAGTGAGGTTGAAAGGGTACGGAAAGCCAAAGCTGAAAAGCGCGGCGGGTTTGAGGAAAGAATTTTTTTAATTGATGTAGAGGATTAGCATGACGAAAGTAGCCTTAATAACTGAGCAGCTAGGGGAACATTTGCTGGCAAAAATCGAAGGTGCCGAGTCTATTTGTATACTAACTTCCTTTGTAATGAATTCTGGGGTGCGATTGATAAAGGAGGCACTATGGAAAGCAGCGGACAGAGGGGCGGATGTTAAGGTTCTCACTGGTGATTACTTTTTATAACTCAGCCGAAGGCATTGGAAGAGCTTTATAATATCCATTCAACGATTGAGATTAGAATATATAAGAGTCATGGCAGGTCTTTTCATCCCAAAGCTTATTTATTTAATTTCCAAATGCGTGGTCTAACTCCACCGTCTTTAGACGGTATCAGCTTTTAGCCTTATCTCTGCGTGTCCATACTTAGGGGTGAGGTGAAAAAGTATGGACGGCTATAGAAAAACGAGTCATGCAGTATATGATATCAAGTATCATGTCATCTGGGTCACAAAATATAGATATAAAGTGTTACATGGTCCCATTGCAGTAAGAACACGTGAGTTAATCAGGCAAGGATGTGAAGCAAGGGGCATCACAATCTTACAAGGAAGTGTAGGGAAAGACTACATACACTTATTATTATCATGTCCGCCAAGTTTGGCGCCCAGTAAAATCATGCAGTACCTAAAAGGAAGGTCCTCAAGAATTCTTCAGGATCAATTCCCTGAACTAAAAAAGAAATACTGGGGCCAACATTTATGGGAAAGGGGCTATTTTTGTGCCACAGTTGGAACAGTGACAGAAGAAACAATTAGAAACTATATAGCAAATCAGTTCAACGAAGAGAAGAACGACATATTCAGGATTGAAGAATGAATTTACTCGAAATATTGATTGAGCTTAAGCTTAAGGCTTTGAGATGACTTTAGTCTTAAGTTTACGACTTTAGTCATTTATGTCCAAATCCACCTACTTTAGCAGGTGGTCGTTTAATTAGTGAGTACAAGAAAGAAAACTGCTATACAGCACCATTTGTTTTATTGGGGTCATGTGAGTATGTCAAACATTCCGGAAATAAGCCCATGAACGTTATATGGCGCCTTCATCACGATATGCCACCGATGCTCGTTCCAAAGGCGAATAAGAGTATATTTTATAATTTCTTGAAGACTGGCTTCATCCATTGATAAGTAATGTCTGATTAGGAGGAAAACGAAATGAGTGAGATTGTAAGAAGTGATATTAATGAAGAATGGGTGCATTCTGGAATTGTAGAAGCTGGTGATTTTGCATTCATTAATTATTGTGCTGGAAATATTGGTCAACCCATTGAGAATCAGTTTATGGTGCATTTGACCATTTAGAGGGGCGACTGAAATCAATCGGTTTAAGTTTAGAATCAGTTGTTAAGATTGATTGTATGTTTAGAGATATTTGGAATATCCCCGTGCTGGAAAAGGTAATCAAAGAAAGATTTAATGGTAAGTATCCTGCACGAAAATCAATACAAACAGAATTTGCTCATCGTGGCGGGGAAGATGGAGCGGGGAAGATGGACTCCAATTCCAAGTTGATGCTATAGCATTTAAGGATTAACCTTTCAATAAATAATAGAGAAATAAAGGGGAAGGTAATAGTGTTGAAACAGGCAGAACTTATAAATCCGTTATTAGTAGAAGCCTTAGGTTGTAACAATGGAGATGCCGGGTCGCCTAATGATTATAATCTGTCCTCATTACGTGGAAAAACTGCGGCAAAAATCGCGGCAAATATGGACAGTATTGAAAAATCGGTCGAACCCAATATACATAGGCTTAAGTGTCTGGATTGCGGCAAAAAGGGAGAATATGATATAGGCGAAGTTTTCATTAATATTGAAGATCACAACATAAATAAAGAAGATCCCATCGATCATTACCTTCAATGTACAGGTTATTTTCGCTGTAAGCATTGCAACTCAGCGGGCAATTGGGAGATACCGAATAACATGTTGCAGGAGGTGACTTTCGCACTTCCATTATTAACAGTAAACCCAGATTTCGGACATTATTCTATCGGTAAAAGTCAGGCCTTTGACGGCAGCATGCACCGTTATTCAACCGACACGGAAAATCATATCTTGAAGAAAATCATGACTGAGGGGCAAAACGCTTATTATTGGAATCGTTTAGGTAATATATACAAACAGGGCAGGAGGCCGGACCTGGCAGCAGTAGCATTTGAACAGTCAATCCGAATAGACAATGATCAACTGGAATCGCATTATTCACTCGGTAATTTATTGATAGAAATCGGTAGGCTGAAGGAAGCGCGAGCTCATTTTCAAAGGGTCTTACGAACAGCCCATACTTACAATGAACTAAAGGCGGAGAGTCTCCGTGATTTTGTCAGTTCAGCATTGCAGCAATTATTTTACATTTCAGATGGGGCTGAGTCATTTCTATCCAGTTTGCCGACAAGGGAAAACATTTTGGAGGAACATGAGGGTATTGGGATTGGAGAGGGTTTAGAAATAGATTTAGAATTAATCCCAGATGAACTCGAGTCCTTTTATCCCTTAGCAGAAGTGTATATGGGTCAAAATGCGAAAAAGCTCCCTTTAAAGAAACGCATGTTGAAATATCAACCAATGAATCGTTCCCAGGAGCTAAGAATGAAACAAAATAAGAAAAAGAAACGAAAAAAGGAGAGGAAGAAACGAAAGAAGAAGTGAATGAAATGCAGCTGACGATAATGAAATGAGGTGAAAAAATGCTCTATGCCAAAAACACCCCAAACAATGCAGGGGTAATGATTTATGGTGACAATAAAGATTTTGAAGCCCTTTATGCGGCTTTACATGCGGTAGTGGGGGAAGAGGGCGAATTTGCTTCTTATGAAGGAGCTTACTATAGAGTGCTCGGCGTTTGCTACGATATTCGCCACGCGCTAATGGGTGATCGGGAAATTGAGTTCGTCGATAACGGGATGGATCAAGAAAAGATGCGCCGCTTATCCATGATATCGAATGACAAAAATGTGTACCTGGCCATACATGTGTTATGGCCTGAAATGCTTTTTGTTACGATGGCATTAAATGATTTTGTCAGGCTTTACGCGATGAAAAAGTCAAAGAAAAATTATGACTATATGTTGAATAAACGAACGATTTGGGATGCCGCATTGGCCCATGTGCGAATGTTGCAATCAGCTATTGCGGAAGCTATAAAAGAAACGGTAACGGAAGCCGCTTTTAGCCGAACGATGAATTTAATGATCAAAGATTATACATGGTTTGATGACTATGCGACTCAATATGTGGATTTGCTTAATATAAGATTTCTTGAAATGGATAGGGAAAAACGGTTGAAAAACATTACGATCATGGCAAAGCGATTAGCAGAAAAGGGGACAGAATACCAAAGAGTGCGAGCAGATGTCATAGAAGCAGCTGGCAAATATAATTGTTCAATGAATGAGATAAGGCTTAATTTAGAGTTTCCTGAAGAGATCGATTGGTAACCGGCATTCCGGTGAAATTCATCACAATAAGCAATCACTCTATTATAAAATGGACAATCAAAAGAGAGAATTTACTTTTTTAAATGGGAGAGATAAAATGATTCAACCACATGAAGTCAAATCATTTCTTTTACATGAAGATGGGGAAGTCCGCTTATGGGCGGTTAAATATTTTGTGAAGGGTAATGTTCCAGGTGAAAACAAGTTGGATATCATGCCACTAATCTTGGAAAGTGTTAAAAAGTATCCGGATCAAACAGAAAAAAATAATATTATTCTGTCCTACGCTGCCAAGCTTCCGTTAGCCACAGACTCAATAGAAATGATCATTGCCAATTTAACAGCTGATAAAAATTATGAAATGTATTATGCAATAATCCTATCTCAAGCTGATCCAAGACCAGTTTTACCTTATCTTGACGACCTCCGTCGGCTGATACCAAATGGGTTCATAAAGATCATACAGTCTCGCCACGATTTTACGGATAAAGATACGGAGTCCTTATGGGAAGAATTAATTAATTTTGGAAATGATGCTGCTGGGAAATACATTAATGAATTTAATTATTCATATGGAAAGTACCTAGCTTGGGAACTAGCGAAGAGAAGCGACCTCCCTTCCGAAAAGATATTGAATGTCTTCCATCAAGATAAGGAAATTTCTATTCCGGGTTATACCGAGATATATCTAGCAATGATCCTTGGCATTAGGAAGGAAAAGAAAGCAGTTCCTACACTGCTTGAATGGCTCGCAGGTGATGGTGATCTTGAATGTGAGGTGGCTGTAGAAAGTTTAGTCAAAATAGGTGACATTGAAAGTGTGACGATAATAAAAGACCGCTTTATAAATGAGGATAATGAGGGTTTTCGAACCTATGCCAGCGGTATGTTGGGCAAAATAAAACACCCAAAAAGTGAAGAAGCACTGATTGACTTACTTGAAGAAGACTGGGATGACAACACTCTAGTTACCTATCTTGCAGACGCACTATGTGAACTAGTTTCCGTAGACGGCATACCGATCGTAAAAAAAATTGTTGAAGAGCGTCATTATGTACCCGGAATATTAGACCTTAAAGAATCACTGTACTGCACTTGTATGATCGTAGGCATTGACATCCCGGAATTTAATAACGCAAGGCAGTCAGCGCTTCTAACGCCGAATCAATCGTATGTTCGTAAAGGGAAGATTGGACGCAATGATCCTTGTCCTTGTGGCAGCGGTAAGAAATACAAAAAATGCTGTGGGAGATAGTTTGCGGATTTATCCCACATCTTTACAAATAAAAAAACTATGAGAAAAAAGAGCGCTCACAAAAGTGAGTGCTTTTACAATTTTAGCTTAAAAACTGGAAGCAAAAGGTTAATAATATGGTTAACTTATACATAGAAAAGCAAGCGGCAAAACCATTATTAATCGGTGGTGATAAGGGAGGCTGCTCATCTATATCAGCGGAATCTGAGTCCTTTAACGAAAAGAATGAATAAATGACAATAAATTTAAAAAGGCGTACCCTTGAAGATTTACACCCAACTTCATGAAATTGGTTATGAAACATTTACTGAGACATAAGGATCAGAATTCAACCGAAAATTAAAATGCCTATTTGGAAAGGGCACTTAACTTAAAACAAATAGAATGAGAATTATCCAATTTTTCTTCGCAATTTGGCCAATATATTTTAATGGCGACAGGTAGTGATAAATTGTAAAAATTATCTTGACAATTTACGGATTTAATATAAAAATAGAAGAAATACCATCTCGAATGTCTCATCGAATGACATGCCACAATTCCCCATAAAGGAAGACTACTAAGTATCCCTCTTATCACCATCTGAACGCCATCCCACAGGAAAACCTCATTTATCTTCATCATAGATTTCCCGGTAAAAGAAGGATAAGGAGCATCTCCCTTAAATATCCACCTATCAAGCAATTAAGTGAGACATTTAGAAGGAAATAAAGAAGGGATTGATCTGATGAAGGTTATGAAAATTGAACCTAATGAGAAGCTTGTTGAATTTTCACAGTCACAAAAACAGTTTCGGCAAGACCAGCCTGTTTCCAATGACTTAAGGAGTATGATGGGGGATGTGCACAGGGACTTTACAAAATATATGATGGAACAGCATTTCGATGATGTTCAATCGTTATTGAAGGAATATATCGATGATCACCATCCCATAGAAGAAAAACGCCAGGCATTGCAAAACAATTTATTCTGGTGGAAAATTCTAAATGACGGGGGTCAGGAGCTAAAGTGGAACTGTACAGATGGCTTTATTGGCGAAAATTATCACCGTTTTATAGATAAGCCGCTCATTACTTCCTGGCTGAGGGAGTGGGATAAGGCCGTCACAAAGTTTTATTATGTGGGTTACAAACATAGCGACCGGATTTTTGTTGTTTTTGATATACTTGAGGACAAAATGCTGGATGTAATTGTAAAGGATCCTGGAGTTGTTTCCCCGGGTCAAGGCGAAATTGTGGCGGGAACGCTTATTCCATACGGCGGGGGGATATATGCCCCTATTACAGACTTTTATCGGTTCAACTATGAAGCTAGAGAAGCGATAGGGGGGACTTTCAGGCATCATTATGACACATATTTAAAGGCAAATTCACTGCCTGCAGCATTTATCCATGTTCTTTCCGTCATGTTACAAATTGAACGACGCATTGCTCTAAAGTTACAAAGGATCAAATAAAGGGGGGAATGGAAAAATGAGAGCTGTGAGTCCGGCTGCCATATTAAAAGGCGACACCCAACTATATATCGATGTGTTTGGCAATTTAGATGGGATTGAGTTAGCTACTTCTGTCGATGACGTTACCTATGCTATTTTTGATCGGTACTGCATGAACCCCAATTGTAAGTGTAATGATGTTTTTCTCCGCTTCTTGACAAACAAAAAAGACTTTGCCATTACATTATCGCTTAAAACTAAGAAATACGAGATTGTTGATAAAACCGGAATATCGGAAGAACAAGCAATCAAGGTTGTAAAACATTCATTAAAAGATAGCGATAAGGCGATTCAATTATTCAAAGAGCGGTATGCGAAAATGAAGAATGCAGGGAGAGAAGCTTTAAAGGGGATCGTACAGATGGACGAGCCAACAAGACAGAAGCCTGACCGAAATGCCCCTTGTCCATGCGGAAGCGGGAAAAAATACAAAAAATGCTGTGGGCTTTGAATTCAAAATTTGATTTCATTAGGTACAAATGAAATTTGCTTTTGGAGCACTTGCCAATGGCAGGTGCTCTTAAAATTATTAAAACCGGAATGTCAGGCAGTTCGAAAGGTCATATATTATTTAAGAACAATACCTTCTATCCTTCATTTAATGTCGCACCTGATGACCAAGAAAAGCTATACCAATGGACGAAGGAAATATGTGACTATCGCTTGCACTATCACTTTGAAAGAAGAGTTAATAATAAAGAGAAGCAGGGATAATTAATGTCAGCATGCCCATTTTGTAAGCAAGAATAGATGGAGCAAGAAGACCGTCGCTGGGCTTGTGTTAATGCCGCAACAAGACATAACTTTTTTAAACAAGTGAATCCGAAATTACAAAAGAAAGCGAAGAAAACACTACGATAGAATCCTTTAAGTGATATAATTAATTTATGCAATAGACGGACAATTCATGGGGGTCGGCGTTCCCTTGCTTTTCCACTCCAACTAGGAGCGGAAGGAGGTGAACGCCTATGTCAGTTTTTCAGGCTATTTCCTTAATGATTACTTTCGGGATATTCCTTATAGCCTTGTTGACATATATTAAGAAAGACAAAAAATAGACCCCCCACTGGATTGACAGCCTAGGGAAGGTCTATCTTTTGTTTACCAAACCGACGCTGACCCCTTTGAAGGGTACGTCTTATTGCTGACTGGGGATGCTCGAACATCTCCAGTCCTTTTATTTTATTGCGTATGGACTATTTATATTCATTATACAACACTTGAGTAAAAAATAAACCATTCGCAATCACTCATTTAAAATGTAACTCAAAGGAGGGAGTTCGGCCATCTAATATTGAAAGATTATCAAGGGGAAGCAAAATATTTAAATAAGGAGCAAAAGTGGTCATTCGTATACGATTTACAACAGCATCACTCATTCATTATAGGACTCAGATTCCGCTATTTGCCCTAATGGTACTAAAATTGGCCCTCAAATGCCAAATAGAAAGTGCCGAGTGAATTTGCGTTAAAAGCCTCTTACTATTGGCAAAAAGGACGAACAGCACTAATAGACTGTCCGTCCTTAATCTCACTTATATAATATCCTCCGTTAAAATCAAATACTCGTTAATTGCGTCTATTGTTGGTTGGAGGGGGGATTCCCAAAAGTCTTTCTTACCAATATCTTGGTTTAAATAAGCAGCTGCTAATTGTTCAACAGTCATTCGACCTGTGTTACGTAATAGTTCGTCATATTGTTCCGGGAATTGGCTTCCCTTTTCCTTGGATAGCGCATAGATGCCATTGCTAAAGAGGTAACCAATTGTATATGGGATGTTATAGAAGGACAGGTCTGTATGAAAAAAGTGGGGGATCGTTATCCATTCATATGGGTTTAGCTCATCAACGATACCCCCATATAGGTCGTTCCTCGTATCATCCATTAAATTGGATATTTCCTTTGCAGTCAGTGGTGCTTGTTTCCTTTTTTTATATAGCTTTTGTTCAAATTCAAACATCGCTGGGACGACCACTTGGTATTTCAAACCGTTCAAAATCTTCAATTCCAGTAAGGAGAGTTTTTCATTCTTGGTTGATGCGTGTTCAATTGCAGCATCTAACACAAGGTTTTCAGTAAACGTGGATGCTGTTTCCGCAACACTGACACTAACTTCTTGGGAAAAGGCTGGTTCATTATGCAAAATATAATTATGGTAAGCATGGCCAAGCTCGTGGGCAATCGTCACAATGTCTTGGTAGCTTCCTGTATACGTGAGAAAAATTCGGCTTTGCTTGGCTAGTGGCATTGTAGCGCAGAATCCGCCATGCATCTTGCCTTTGCGATCTTCAGCCTCGATCCAACCTTCATGAAATGCCCTTTCTGCAAATTGCCCTAACTTTTCACTAAACTTATGGAATTGGGTTATCACGATTTCTGCTGCTTCAGTATAAGGGATTTTTTTATCAGAAATGAAGCTTGGTGTATTTGTATCATACCAGGCCAGTTTTTCTAGATTCATGACCTGTGCCTTCCGCTGTAAAAAGGAATGGAAGATACCCATTTTTCCTTTAAGGGCTGCAACCATAGTATGAACTGTTTGTTCGTTGATTCTATTCTGTTCCATTGCCTCTTTCAGAACATTATCCCATCCGCGCTGTTTATAGACATCCAGCCTGAATCCGTTAATTCGATTGAGAACTGTGGCAAATGATTCAGCCTGTTCCGCGCAAATTTCCACGATTTTATGTGCCGCCTGCTGCCTTAGGGAGCGATCACTTGAAAATACCGCATAACTTAACGCCTGCCCAATCGATAGTTCTTCTTTCCGGCCATCTTTTTCAATTGGGATTCGCAAATTGCCCATCATCTGTTCATAATAATCTTCCCATCCAAGAAACCCATTTATTGATAGATCGTTGATCAACTTTTCCATTTCAATCGGCAGCTTATCCGCTATTTTTTGTTTGCGTTCCTTTATGTAAAATTGATATTTTTTGACATCTTCGTGTTGCAGAAAATCATGATATTCAGATTCTGAAAATCTGGCTAATCGTTGTTCCATATCAATTTGTAATGATTCAAAATCGGCTTTAATTTTTTCGCCTTCACCCATTAATTTCGAAATATCGGGATCATTCACATTCACGGAATATAGACAAAACATGAAGTCGTCCAATTCTCGTGACGCACTCAGAAAATCCTGCATTTCTTTAAAAAAGTCAACCATGCCTTGTGTATCGGAGTGATCAACAGTTTGGATCTTTTCTTGTAATCTTTTAATATCCTGCTTTAATTGCGATATTAATTCATTTAATTTGCTTGAATTTTTACCGCCTGGGTAAAGAGAATCTAGATCCCAGTTTTCACTTATCACTTTCTCCATTACGACATCCCCCCAAAAACTGTTATATAGAATAGTATAAATTATAAGTAAATTTATTGCATCTGCCTCATGGCAGGTTTCTTTTTTGTTTTCGGGAAGTAACGCATATACATACAACACAGTAAAGGGTTTGGCTGCCGCAATAAAAACGAGGATGTAGCTAAATTCCAAAGGAAATTGATGGTCGTAAGGGATTGAACCTTTTGCTTGAAGAAGGCAAATGCTTCCCGTAAATAAAGGTTATCGTCACATTATGTCGAAGAGATTACTAAACAATGGGGAGGTTTGCCCGCGATGTGGAGTCGGCAGTATCCTATACATAAAAAAATAACATTGAACAAATACAATCCTGAATTATTCATACATGCGATGGAAAATGAGATTTAAGTCCAAAGCTACCCTTTTTAATCCTATTTTTGGGAAAAAGTCTATGAAATTCACTG
>NZ_SLXK01000056.1 GCF_004341035.1 Scopulibacillus darangshiensis | reverse complement strand
AACCCTTTCATTTTTTAGGTGAAAGTTATGGCATTGAAAACCCTGATATAACCCAATTTCTTGGGACATCGACATTAGACTATGAATATTTCAGGCTAAAGAAATTGGGGCAAAATATATTAACATTGGGTTTCCATTTCCTGACCCTCCTGTAGGCGGGACCGTAGTAATATAGATAAGGTAAAACCCGATTGCGGAAATAATAACTTCGGAGCCAAATATTATTCGAACCGTCTTTACCCTATCGTTGTAATGTAACAATGCCAGAATTGGCTTTCTCGTAAAGGCAAACAACAGTATACAGCAGATAAATGATAATACTACCAATGCAAATATCATGTTTAACCCCCCCCATTGCAAGTCATTTATAAAGAAGTGATGACCTGATTTGATCACAAATCCCCCTTATCGTCCAACATCATTTCAACTATTAGCCGCTGCAGGCATAAACGACATATACGCCAACAAGGGGAAAATATCCTTTTAAGATAACAAAACAAACGCGATATTATATCCTCTTCTTAACATTTTGGATTACCACTTTACTATGGGGGATGCTTGGCATCTTGACCATGCTGAAACTTAAATCCTGATCAGGAACGTCATAGTCGATTTTATTCGCTAAATAATCAAGACTCACTTTCATAACCTCAATGGTAACCCATTCACCGGCGCAGCGATGTCCCATTAAGTAATCACCTCCGCCTTGCGGGATGAAGCTGAAGGGGCCACCTTCCCAGTCGGCAAACCGATCGGGTCTGAACAAACTAGGATTGTCCCAAATTTCAGGGTCATGATTTGTGCCATAAAGATCGAGCAAAGTTAACGTGCCTTCTTCAAATTTATAGCCGTTCCAGGTGAAATCTTTTTTTGCCAGTGCCGCAACAAAAGGGAAAAACGGATAAAAACGGCGAACTTCCTGCACAAACATCCGAGCATATTTTTCATCTCCGGCTTTAAGTTTCTTCTTTTCATCCGGATAATGATGCAATGCCAGCACAGTGAAATTAATGAAAATAGAGATCGCCACAATCGGCCGCAAGATATTGATCACTTCCACAGCAGCAGTCTTGGTATCCAAAAGGTGACCTTCCGGATCGCGGTGCCAGGTAAACCTATGTAATGCGGTATCCACGGGAGAATTCACCTTCCCGTTACGAACCTTATCAATGAGTTCACCGGCCCATTTTTCTGTCCGATTTCGTGCTTGCCGCCCTGACCAATGAGCTGGACCAACTGCAGCCGGTGATTCAAACATTGCTGCCAAATCTTTTGTCAACCTCTTAACATCATCTTCTTGTATAGGTACACCCGCCCACTCACAGGCCGTCCTGCACATCATTTCCTGTGCTTCTTCATAAAGAATAACCCTATCCATCTGTTGCCATTTATCTACCGCTAATGCCCACTGTTTTTTTGCCGTGTCGGTCAATTTTTTAAGTCCATCAGCAGACATGATTGACATAAACATTGCCTTACGATGTTTGTGGATCTTGCCATCTAAAGACTGAACGCCATTCTTGCCAAACAATGTTTGCACCGCGCGGTTTGGTGCTGCGTCTTTCCTCTTAAACTTCTCAGTGTCATAAAAAACTTCCGCAGCTTCCTTTCCTCCTATGCAAATCGCTTTCTTTCCAAGCAATCGTGTCTCAAAAATATCGGAATTAAAACTGTGCCGCCTGTTCGAAATGTACATATATCCTTCTCTCATAAGGCTCAAACTATGGTCTATGCCTTCTTCCCGAGGTATATGATTTGTATTTGACATACGATCCATCTCCATTTTTAATAAGCTGATAGTATTTTGGATTTCTTGCTGTATTTTATACTCGGCATTTCGGATGTTATATTTTGGAGAAAGGGGGACAGAGCTGCCTTTAATTGCGGGCAGCGGCAAAATCATCGATCCATGCGAAGTCGAAAATCCGATCCGTATATTGTTTGATAATTTCCTTTGTGCGATCGGTCGATCCAGTATCAACAATATTAATTTCGTCAACAAGGTCTTTCACCGAATCCAGGCATCGGCATATAACGGCTTCCTCATTTTTGACGATCATACAGAGGCTTATTTTGATCATCGTTCATTTTCCCCCTGTTATTGGCATTACTCATTATCTATGCTTTTGTCAGGAAGGATGTTAAAGAAAACTCGCCGATTGGCGAGCCTTTGGCAAAGACAGAGGCGTAGTTGCGACGCACAGGACGTGCTAGTACTGGCGTTGTAACAGGATGTTACATCTTTACCCAGTGCCCTTATGTGCGTAAGAAAGTTTATACTTTCTTATTAACCAAAAAAAGCCTGGCACCACGGTGCCAGGCACAAACCTTCATATACTCTTGCTTCTCTGTTTCCTTTTTCTAACGACAAAATAACCGGCTGCTAAAATAACGAACACAAAGCTAGTTATCCATGCTGAGCTAAGTCCGTTCGGTTCCTCGACCTTCCATTCTGTCTTTAGCATCTCAGGCTGACCATTCTGCTGCCTGTCACTTTTCAATGCCATCGCAACAACTTGCCAGTCGCCCGACTCCGGGAGTTTAACCTTGCCTTTGTACTCCCCGTCTTTTCCATCCGTTAATTTTCGTTTAATAACCTTGTCATCCTTTTTGAAGTACACATAAACAATGGCACCGTCTTCATTTTTCATAGACGCTTTGGGGTGATTTTCGTCAACTTTAACAACGTGAACAGTGAAAGGAATCTCCTTACCTGAAACCAGGCCGTCTTGATTTATCAAACTGGTAATCATTAAGCCTGTTTTCCCCTCTTTGGCCTTCGCAGCTGTTTCCGAATCCAGCATAATTAGAATCATGACAAGCATGATGATAACCCTGAATATCGTTCGTTTATTCATAAGTATACCTCCCCCATAACGCACCTATCTTTTTCTCAGACCGGTCCACAAAAACACAGTGATCAGCACAAAGGCTACTAACGCAAGCAAAGGTATCGTAATAAAACCTAACCAATTGATATACTCGCCGCTGCAGGGCACACCCGTTGTGCATGTTCCTTCAAAAAGGCCCAGCTTTTGCTCGCTATAATGAAGAATAGAAACACAGCCCCCAATAATGGTCAAAGGAAGGACATAAATGGCAATGACCCGATCATTTCGAAAGCAGGCAATCCCTAATATCAGAACCAGGGGATACATGAAAATCCGCTGTATCCAGCAAAGCTTGCATGGTTCAAACCCGGCTATTTCGCTAAAATACAGGCTGCCAAGAGTCGCAACAATCGCTGTCACCCAAGCAAAGTACAGTGATTTATTTAATGAATCATTCATTGTTCGGTCCCTTATTAGTTGCTGCTTCTCTTATTGTTTCTTTAATTTTATTATAATCGAATGGACTGACCTGCTGTCCGTTAATAAACAGTGATGGCGTACTCGTAATCCCTAAGCTTTTTGCCATATTATAATCATCAATGACATCATTCTGATAAGCGTTATCCTTTAATGAAGCTTGAAATTTCTTAACGTCCAAAGAAGGGACTGTCTTCTTAGCGATGTTCGTCAGTAATTCTTTGGTCACCCAATCCTCTCGTTCATCCCCTTGCTTCTCGTAGAGGGTCTTATGAAAGTTCCAGAAGGCTATCGGATCCTGGTGATAGACAGCTTCTCCTGCATTTGCAGCAAGCTGTGAGCTTTTATCAATGATGGGAAAATTAATAAAATAAAATTGGACCTTTCCTTTATCAATAAAATCCTTCTTTAACTTGGGAAAAACAGTTTCCTCAAACTTCTTGCAATAAATACATTTATAATCGCCGAACTCAGCTATTTTAACTGGGGCGCTTGATTTCCCTATCGATGGTTGACCGCTGTAATCGATCTTTGCGGTCGTTTCTTGACCGGAGGAGCCGCCATTTCTGTTAACAGCTTGTCCACCATCCTCTTGGTTTTGAAAGATGATTGTTACAATGGCTAGGACTAACACCACGACCAAGACCGTGCTTATAACTACAATTTGCCGTTGTTTGCGCTTTCGCTTTTGCTCATCACGTTCACGACGGCGCTTTTCTTTTAAAATTTGTTCATGCTTTTTTGACATCTGGCCACCTCTTAAAAAAACACTTTTTAAAGTCAGTTTACCATACTTAAAAGAATCATGTATGTGACAGTTGCATGACACACATGCATAATCTACCCAGCCAAAGCATCAATGGTTACAAAGTTATACTGCCCGCCGATCTCATCTAAAAATTCCTCAAGGGCACGCAGCATCATCGCCGGTGCTTCTTCGTCAGCCCCTGGATTAACACCGCAATCATGGAGGACAATGACCGCGCCACCATTCACATTATCTAAAAGCCTTTTCTTTAGTTTCTCACGTCCCAAGCCAAGCCTCCAGTCTCCTAAAATGGCTGACCACATGATAATCTTAAAAGGCGCCGAAGCCCATTTAACGGAGAGATTGAGATGTCCCCAAGGCGGCCGATAATACTGCGGCCGGATGCCTGTAATTGATTCAATGACGTCGGCGGTTTGCCTGCATTGTCTTCTTACCGCCCATGGTGAAAGGAACCAATTGCTTAAATGCCGATAATGATGAATCCCAATCGTGTGCCCTTCTTTCTGCATTCTTTTTATAATCTCCGGATGCTTTGCAGCGTGTTCCCCCACAACAAAGAACGTCGCCTTCACCTTATATTCAAGACAAAGGTCAAGAAGCTTAGGCGTATACACTGGATCAGGCCCGTCGTCGAATGTTAGTGCAGCCTTATTGGGTACCTTAGAGCGCTGGAACACTCCAAGAGCAAAAGCCCTCATAATCACCGTCGGCAGAATACTGTAACATATAAATAACAACAAGACTGTCAATATTAATAACAGGAGCCACAACACTCGCATCACCGTTCTTCCTTAAATTATCTCTTTTTGTATATATTGTGAAATACGTTTACTTTCTGAAGAAAGTATATTACATTAAGAAAAGCAGGCAGCGCCTTTTTTCACAGCAAAAGTCTAACCTAAACGAGGAATGACATGGACAAATTTGAGCCGTACCTTATCACCTATGGCTATTTCGCTATTTTCATCTTTATATTCTTTGGAATCGTTGGGATTCCTTCACCTGAAGAATCCTTTTTGCTCTTTGTAGGCATTGCATTGTCACAAGGCTCGCTTAATCTCTATATTAGTATACTTATAGCCTTTTTGGGGGCATTTTCCGGCATGCTGACATCCTACTTCATCGGTTATTACATTGGAAAGCCTTTTATCTATAAATATGGAAAGTATATCGGCCTAACTAAGAAAAGGTGGCATAAAGCAAGATTAAAATTTAATAAGTATGCCATTTGGGCTGTTGCCTTTGGCTATTTTATCCCAGGCGTTAGACAGATTAACCCTTATATGGCCGGTGTGAGCAGATATAGATTTTTTCCTTATGCCATTTCGGCAGCAATCGGCGGAGCCGTTTGGACAGCAACCTTCGTTCTGCTCGGTTATTTTCTTGGGAATAAGATTCACAAGATCTTCAGCTTTACACCGCTCCATATCGCCATAGCTGCCGGATTTTTCTTTCTCATCTTCCTCATTATTACCGGCATCACCATATGGAAGATCCGACGCGGCCGTAACTAAAGAAAAGGGACTCTCTCACACTGAGATTGTCCCTTTTCTTTTTAATTGAAAGCAAGTTTCTTGGCATATTTCTTCAGCTTATTTATAAGGCTTGCGGGCAGCGGTGCTTTCGCTTTATTAATAAAGACCCCATCCCTCGCCTTTGCAGTTATGAAATTAGAGAATGCATCGGTTGACTCAACGTCCTGCTCACTTAAAAATGACTCAATAGCCCTTTCCCTTTTATAAATTTCTATATCGTTTGAAAAAACCTCGGAAATTTGCTTTTCCAAAGATTCATCTGTTTTTAATTTATAGACTAAATGCTTATCCTCCAGATATTGCAAATTAATAAACTCTTGTCCGGGCAATGCTGAGTGGATAAAGATCGGCAGCCGCTTTCTTAAAGCCTCACTGATTGTAACGCCGCCTGGTTTGGTTACAATGGCATCTGCTTCGTTATAAAGCATGTTCATTTCCTCGCGTGATGAAACATAAGTGAGTGCCGTGACATTCGGCAGTTGCAATCCCTTAATCTCATCAAGCAACTTTTGGTTTTTTCCACATAAAATTGTATATTGAATAGCTGAGTCCTTACTCGTTTGGTTAATTAACCCAACGATGTCTCCGAGCCCGCTGCTCCCGCCGGCGACAAGAACCTTCTTATTTGCCCTGCTTCTCCCCGCTTCTGACGGTGTCATAAATGTTTCGTGGACAGGTATCCCAGTCACAATGATGTTTGGCGCTTCAACATGATAATGTTCAACCAATCTTTTTTTGACAGCTTTGTTCGGAACGAGATGATAGTCAATGCCTGACCTGCCCCAAATATCGTTTATAAAAAAGTCGGTATATGCATTGATCACCGGAATATGAACCCGGCCTTTCTCTTTCAGCCGGCTCATCAATAGCGATGGAAAGCCGTGAGTACAAACGACCAAATCCGGCTGTTCCCTTTTCATAAGTTTTTCCAAATGAAACAGAAAGTAACGTTCAAGTCCCATAAAAGAACAATGATGATGTGACCTTGTGTACGCAAAGTGTTTATATGCCCAATCGTAAGAGCCCGGTGTATGATGGATCCACTTTAAATACAAACCGGAAACAGCCTTTTCCAAGCCGCTGCTGCTATAACTAAGCAAGTCAACTTTCTTGCACTGTATTTTTGGCGATCTTTGCTTAAGCATATCTATCATGGCATCAGCAACCCGATGATGTCCTGATGGCATTTTAAATAATGGCAAAAATAATATTTTCATTAGGATAAACTCCTTTTTATTCAGTCCGTTTAACTGAATAATCATTAAGGCGGCTTGCCCATCAAACTGCCTATAAATAAAGACCGTTAACGATACAAAAAAGTTCATTTTAATAATCATGTTTTATATTCGGCTCAATTTTAATAATTCCTTTTAAATAAGAAAATAAACATGGGATTGTCCATATAACATGCTTTACATTCTTATTCTATATACCTTCGCTTCATTCATCCCGTTCTTTAATGCTCCTTATGGCATTCCTTTCATTTTACAACACTCGGTTTGCACATCTTCATAAACGGGAAGAAGCAACCTTAGCGGTTGCTTCTTATTTCCTAAGCCATTGGATCAAATGTTTTGCAGTCAGTTTCTTCTGAATCTGATGCCTTTTTGCCATTATGGCTTACAACATAAATGGCTTTAGCTGCACATTTGTTCCCGTCTTCCCAGTATTTGCAGTTGTTTACTTCGCACAACACATCTTTTGCCATGAGTCATTCACTCCTTATATTACAAAACTGTGCTGCCTTTATAGGTTGGTCAATAACAGAAGTGAACATTCATGGATTTAGTTGACAAATTTTATTAAGTGATATTTTATATAAAACGTGATGCAGCTTAATTGGTGTTACCTAATGGATGGTGAGTTTTATGGTTAAAGAACAATTTCGTGATGCCCTTGAAAAAAGAAAATCACAACCACCTCGAAAAGAAGTGGAACGAGGTAAGAAAAGAGAAGTGCCAATAACCCTACCAAGCCAATATATAATAAACAAAAGTTATAATAATAATAAATCCCAAAATTAGGTATCCCCATGTTGCATTTTTCAAAAAAACGCCTCCCTTTGGTGCCAGGTACCGCGGTGCCTGGCACCAAAAAAATGAGTATTCATTCACTTTTTTATCGATAATCAGCAAAATGAATGGCTCTACCGGCCTTTTTGGCTCAAACAATGAAAGGGTGATCTGTGAGGTAAAATCAAAGAGGCAAATCTTGAATGGAATGAAATGAGCCTGGCAATATGTTTATATTTTAAGCATGTGCCGTTGGTATAAAATAATCAACATGTCCAATTCCTTACTCTGCATGACTGTTTCTTTATTTTTAATCCCCCGGAGCGATGCAACCTGGATCATTTCTTCTCTTTTCCGAGAAATAGATTTCAGTAATGCATGTTCATTAGTTCCTTCAATTTGAATCATTCTTCCCTAACTCCTATTCTATTGTAATTTTTTCAGATTAAACACACAATGACTATTATGCAAAGTCTCGATAAGAATTGCAATTGTTTAGACAAAACTTATTAGAAAAAGACAGTATTCTACAACAAAAACACCCGACTTTATAACTATTATGAGAAAAAATTCCATGTCTTAAGCGCTAGACCTTCGACAAAACAGCTGGGACTTTAGCCGAAGAAAATGATTTTGACGTATAAAGAAAACTTGCCGATTGACAAGCCTTTGGCGAAGACAGAGGCGTAGTTGCGACGCACAGGCCGTGCTAGTACTGGCGTTGTAACAGGATGTTACGTCTTTAGCCAGTGCCCTTATGTGCGTCAGAAAGTTATACTTTCTGATTAACTAAAAAGAGAGCATCTGGCATCTGCTCTCTTTTTATTTAGGACCTTTTATTGATTATTCGCTTCGTCCTGAATCTCAGCTCTCATGCCTTTAATGCTCTCTTCACGGCGCTGATTTTTGTGGGTGACAGCTTGACGGTCCTTTTCAGACAGATCGTCATTGCTTAATGTTTTCTCAGCTTCTTCCATGTTCTCGATCGTATTTTGCACAGCTTCCTGCAGCTTTTCAACATTATCACTGCGATCATCCGGCTTTGGTCTTGACATTAGTATTCCTCCCTATTTAGTAGTCACAGTTATTTTGTATCAGATCACACTGTTTATTCTTCAATAAGGAGGTTTTCCAAGATTAGGTCGTTCGAAAGGTAACCGGAGTCATTTTCGTATTGCTTTCATTACAAATCTGCTTCAATGTCTTCCACAGTTCAATGAGTTCCTCATCGGTTTCATTTCTCATTGTCATTTCCAGCCACTTAAGCTCTTCTTCCAAGCGGATGGATGACCCGATCCAAAGCTTTTCACCTTTTACTTCAAGTGTAAATGGCTCATCAAAACGAAAAGGCAAATAAAAACCCTGATTGTTAGGGTGAAGGATCAAATGCTGGTACACTGTTTTCTTAAAAAGCTTGGCATAAAACAATGGAACCCCATCGTTTTTGGCTGCCGTTTTCTTTAGCCGCTCAAACAAGCTTTCAGTACCCAATTCATAGGAAGCAATATCATTTTCCCAATTTAACTCTTCCCGAAACGGTGTAAGGTGTCCAAGCTGCTGCATTTTAATTTCGAGTTCCCTGAAAAGCACATCGTCTTTTGACATGTCTTCCACTGGAAGGGGTTTAATTTCCGCAAGTATCGACATAAAAATATTCCTCCATAGAAAACCTTGTCGTTCCTATTAAATCCATTCGCAAATATTTCTGCCTTTTGGGTGTCATAAAATGCCAAAATCTGTGTTTATGTCGCTTTATACAAGTAAATTTTCCATGGGGAGCTTTGCCTTTCAAAAATCTTCAACAAAGTTAAGTGGTTTTCTTCGGCATTGCCGATTTTAACAGCGGAGAAAATATAGGCCCCGCCAAGGTCTTTAAAAGCTTGTATATTAAAGTCAAGATGCTTTAAAACAACATTGTGTTTCTTTGTGAACATGTAGTGTTTCCCTAACTTATCAACAAAAAGGTAACATCTCCCGCCCCAGGTATCATAATAAGTCTCCAATGTTTTATTTTTTGCTAATTCCGGGGCAATGATTTGACGAAATTGATGCTTATATTTCAACGGGTAAATATTATTATAGGCATCTAATGTGTAAAAACCATTATACTGGGCAACGGCGGGGTGGATGCCAATGCTTGCCACCCGATAATCCTCGGGATCCTTGCCTATGTATGCTTTAATTTCATGAAAAAGCTTAGGTGAATAAAATTCCTGGAATGACGGGTAATCAATCCTGCGGTATTTCAGCTCAGGATTCACATTAAAGAGTACTAAGACCTGAAGACCGATCAAAACCATCGCCAGCGCCCTGCCTCCCTTTCCCCTTCTGCAAAATATAGAAAGCGCAAGGGCAAAAGCGATATACCAAAGCAATGGATGAAGAAAATGAAATCTGCTGAAATTAAAGGTATTAAAAAAGGAAACTGTATTTTTCAGCCATCTTGTTCCCTCCCAATACCAGAACGCATACTCTATGCAAAAGATGATAATGATTGCCATAACAAATAGAAGCCGTTTTGGCACCTGCCGCCAAAAAAACGCAGCAATAATAGCTAAAATCGTAACCGGAAGCACAACAAAAAGATGTTCTGTCAGGACGTGGGTATGTCCTAACGTAAAGTTCTTTACAATAAGACGAAGTGTACTCTCAAAACTGAGATGGCCAAGGTTAAACTCTTCCCTATGCGAAACAAAAGGCAGTCCAAACAAGGTTGTCATTACAAGACGATATTCTACGATAAGATAGACACCGGTCATTAAGGCAATGGATAAGAAAAAACGCCAGTTCCAATCCTTTTGCTTAAGAACATCCCATAGCCATACTAGCCCCATAATTAAGAGAAAGAAAAAGAAACTCAGCACGAAGCTTGAGTAAAAAGGAACCAGAACAATTATAAGCCAATCCCAGATACGCGGCATCCGCTTGCGGATATGTAAAAAAGCGTATAAAACAATGGGCAGGCCGGCAATTGTTAAACCTCCGGGCGGCCAATAAGGGAGTATGGCAAAGCATAAAGCGACGCCAATAATCATACCAGCACTTTTCCGCTCCCTGATGATATGGTTCTTAAGAAGGAGCATCATGCCAAAAAAGGCGATAAAACGCATGAGCGTCATATTAATAATGTAGGCGGAAAGTGGGCTGAACAAAATGTTCAGCCACAGCATAAAACTAAATGCCGATGGAAGCGATATTCTAGGCAAGCCATTAATAATGTTTGGTATTGGTGCATCATTTGGGGCAAAGATTTTGCCGCTGTCAGCTAAGAGCTTGTACCAAACAACATTCGAGTCCAAATTATCATGGACTCTGACATGTGCTTGTCCCTGAAGTATGTACAATGGCGACAGGTACAAAAGGAGGATGGCAACCCCTATTATCACGCCTTTATATTTTTTTATGATTGCTATCATATTTGGGACGCACCTCCTCCTTTTATAAGTAAAAGGCTTTAATAGTGGCGGCAATATGTCCGATCTCTTCCTTTTTTAAGCCATAGTACATAGGAAGCCTTAACAGGCGTTCACTTTCTTTTGTTGTATAGGTTTCCTCCCCATGAAATGCCCCAGCCATTTTTCCCGCATTGGATGAATGGAGCGGAATATAGTGGAACACGGCCATGATGTCATTTTCCTTCAGAAAGGAAATGAGTTTGGTCCGCTCTCTGATATCTTTCGCTTTTATATAAAACATGTGTGCATTATGCTCTGCAAAATCAGGAATATGGGGTAAATCAAGATAACCTCTGTCTGCCAGTTCCTGAAGTTCGTGATAGTAATGCTCCCAGCTTGCCAGACGGTCTTGATTTATATGGTCGGCTTTTTCAAATTGAGCATATAAATAAGCAGCATTAAGTTCACTCGGCAGGTAAGAGGAACCGATATCAACCCAGGAATATTTATCGACTTGCCCTCTCAAAAATTGTTTGCGGTTCGTACCTTTTTCCCGAATGATTTCGGCACGGCTGGCAAATCGCTTGTCATTGATTAAGAGCGCCCCGCCTTCCCCGCTCGTGTAATTCTTGGTTTCATGGAAGCTAAAGCAGCCAAACGTACCGATCGTTCCTAAAGGCTTTCCCTTATATGTACTCATCACACCCTGAGCAGCGTCTTCCACGATGAAAAGTCCGCATCGATCAGCAATCGCCTGAATGGCATCCATCTCGCAGGCAACCCCAGCATAATGGACAACGACAATGGCTTTCGTCTTCTTTGTGACAGCGGCCTCTATCATCCTTTCATCAATATTCATCGTATCCGGTTTGATATCGACAAAAACGATCTTTGCGCCATGAAGCGCAAACGCGTTTGCGGTAGAAGAGAATGTATACGAAGGCATGATCACCTCATCACCCGGTTTAATCCCCATAAGAACCGCACTCATTTCTAACGCATGTGTGCAAGACGGTGTCAGAAGGGCCTGTTCGCAGTTAAATTTCTGCTCAATCCACCTGTGGCACTTTATCGTAAAATCCCCTTCACCTGACAACTTTCTTTTTCTTAAGACCTCTTGCAAGTAGATTTCCTCATTTCCGGCCAATGCCGGTTGGTTAAATGGAATCATCGGTTCTCCCCTCCTAACGTGACCCGCTCAGAACAACAATGCCAGCGATAACAAGTGCAAATCCAATCACTTTGCTCATTGTGATCGTTTCATTGAAAAAAAAGACAGATAAAAAGAAAACCAGGACGAATGATAGGCTCATAAACGGGTAAGCGTAGCTTAGAGCAAATTTTGTCATGGCAGCCATCCAAAATAATGAAGCGATAAACGCCGAAGCGAGACCTGTGAAGATGAAAGGGTCAAAAACGAGTTTAAAGAGAAATAACATTTTATCCAAAGTCCCTGCCGGCAAAGCACCAAAGGCATTCATCCGCCATTTCAATATCAACTGGCCGTATACTGTAAATAAAATCGTTCCAATGATATATAAATATCCCATAGCTTTAACTCCTTATAATATATGAGAGCAATAGCTTAATTAGCATATTCTTTCCATGGACAGCATTTAGCCGGCAGGCGCGTTCACCTTATGATAGACATCAACCGGGTTACGAAAAGAAAATCCTAATTTACTGTACACATTTAAAATGGCGAGGTTTGCCGCCGAAATTGAACTGGATAATTCATGATAATCATAAGAAAACAAAGCGCGGCAAGCCTCACTCCAGAAATATTTCGCAAGGCCCTTCCCCCGGTATTGCTCACTTAACGCATGCAGTAGAATACTGCCGTCTTTATAAGCGAAGAATCCCGCTGCATTCCCATTGCAACGGAGGCCAAAAACACTGCCGCTGTGATAAAGGTCTGTCAGCCAATTAACGTAACGCTGATCAGCCTGTTCATCATCAATTTTAAAATCTCTATGAAAACGATCATATGTAAATGTATTAAGGCACATCTCAGTTAACATAGCGAGCTCCACGGATTCTGTAATTGAAACAGCCGGGTCATAGAAAGGCTGGAATGTCTCATAAGTACAATAGGGTTCAATTAAGGTATCACAATAATAGAACCCATACCGATGGAGCAAAGCCTTCGAGACAGTCGGTGCCACCTTTATTGTAAAGTGTCCTTCTATGCCATCCAAAGAGGACAAAAGGTTTTCCGTCAGCCCTTGAATTTCATATGTCTCAAGTCCGAAAGCCCGCTTATCCCAAGGGGTTGGAATGAGTTCACTCATTTATCTTGGCTCCTTATCATTGATCAGCTGCATCGTTTCTTCAAAACCTACCTCTTTTTGCACAACATACAAAGGACGCCCCTTAGCTTCATCAAAAATTTTCCCGATATATAGCCCAAGCACGCCAAGGTTTGCAAGAATTAACCCGCCTATAAAATAAATCGAGACCATCACGCTTGTCCATCCCGCAACAGGCTGCGAAAAGAAAAGATACCTAAAGATAAGATAAAAGCCATATAGAAGTGAGATCAATGAAATGAAAAAACCAAGCTTGATCGACATTCTAAGAGGCTTATTCGATTGTGAAACAATACTGTTAACAGCAAAACGAATCAATTTTACGAGCGTATAACTTGATCGGCCTTCTGTTCGTTCAGCATGCTTAATATCAATCGCCGTCCAATTGAATCCAAGCCACTTTAGCAAAAGCGGATAGGAGCGGCTCCGTTCTCTCAATTGAATAACCTCATCAATGACTTTCCTTGAACAAATACAAAAGTTAGCAATCGTATGATCGAAATGAGATTCCGCAAAATAGTTATATACCTTGTAAAATAACTTTGACTGCCATTTTTTTAATAGTGAATCTTGCCGTTCTGAACGGCGTCCGAAAACAATGTCGTAGCCCTCCATTGCCTTCTCATAAAGGTTAGCAATTTCTTCTGGACGGTCCTGAAGGTCACAATCCATCACAACCACCCAATCGCCTTTACTGTAATCCAATCCGGCTGTAATCGCGACATGCTGGCCGAAATTGCGGGATAACTTAAGTCCCTTTACCCTGACATCCTTAGAGGTGAGTGTTTGGATCACGTTCCAGGAGTGGTCAGGACTGTGATCATAAACCATGATAATTTCAAAATGCTGGGTAATCTGAGTAAGTGTCCTCTTTAATCTTTTATATAATTCTCTGAGACAGCCCTCGCAGCCGTACACAGGTGTAATAACAGAGATTAATGGTTTTGGCTTATAAGACCTCATTTTCTAAATACCACCCAACCGTTTGACGGATCCCGTCTTCTAGTCTTGTTTTTGGCCGCCAATTTAAATCCCTGGCAATTCTTTGGGGATCAATAGCATAGCGCCGGTCGTGGCCGGGGCGGTCCTTTACAAAAGTGATCAAATCACGGTAATGGGCCACCCTCCGCCCTGATGATATGGGAGCAAGTTCATCAAGAACATCACATATCATGTTAGCCAGTTCAAGGTTAGCTCGCTCGTTATCCCCGCCAATATGGTAAACCTCACCTTTTTTGCCATTATGAAACACCAAATCAATTGCTGAGGCATGATCTTCTACATAGAGCCAATCACGAATTTGCTGACCATCACCGTATAATGGAATATGCTCAAACTTAAGAGCTGTCCGGACAACCGTAGGTATAAATTTCTCCATATGCTGTCTTGGACCGTAATTATTAGAGCAATTCGTAATGACCGTATTCAAACCGTATGTCTTGCAATAACTTCTGACAAGCATATCAGCCGCCGCTTTCGACGCACTATACGGATTATTGGGCGCATAAGGAGACGTCTCGTTAAATGGCGCCTCGTCCGGAGCAAGTGTTCCGAATACTTCATCCGTTGAAATGTGGTGAAACCGATTTGTTTCACCATCCCTGCCCCCTTCAAGCCAATGCCGCTTAGCCGTCTTTAACAATTGATAGGTGCCGTTAATATTCGTCGCAATAAAAGGATCCGGTTCAGAAATAGCATTATCAACATGGGATTCTGCTGCGAAGTGAATGATGTCTGTGACACCATACGTGCGAAAGATTTCGTCAACAAGTTCACTATCACAGATATCGCCTTTGATAAATGTGTAATTAGACTTCTGTTCAATTTCTTTAATATGATCTTCTTCACCAGCGTAAGTAAGCTTATCAAGATTAATAATATGATCCCCAGGGTGACCCGCGAGATAATAATGAATAAAGTTTGATCCAATAAACCCCGCCCCGCCAGTAACTAAAATCACCCTTTTTTGATCACTTCGCATGCCGCGCCCATCCGATCTCATCATCCGGGGTATCAGAATCCCAATATTGGTTGACGTGCTTATGCTTAGCGATATCGAAGAGATAGGTGCCATACTCATTATTTTTATACTTTTGAGCGTGTCTAATTAGCTGTTCCTTTGTAATAGTGCCCATGTAGTAGGCAATTTCTTCAAGACAAGCCACTTTGAATCCCTGGCGCAGTTCAATATTTTTCATAAATTCGGATGCTTCATGCAAAAATTGATGTGTTCCAACGTCCATCCAGACAAAGCCCCTGCCAAGCAGTTCGACGGAGAGCTGCCCCTTTTCTAAATACAAACGGTTAATATCCGTGATTTCCAATTCACCGCGTTCTGAAGGTGACAATTCCTTTGCATATTCCACAACATGATGATCATAGAAGTACAATCCTGTCACGGCAAAATCAGATTTAGGCTTTATCGGCTTTTCCTCAAGTGACTTTACCCTGCGGTCTTGATCAAATTCAACAACGCCAAATCTTTCAGGGTCTCTGACACGCTGACCAAAGACCGTTGCTCCTTTTAGATTATTCATCACACGGCGGAGAACAGTTGTAAATCCCTGGCCATAGAAAATATTATCTCCCAAAATTAGGGCGACATCGTCATTTCCTATAAAAGTTTCTCCGATTATAAAAGCTTCGGCGATGCCCTTGGCTTCTTCTTGTACCGCATATTGAATGTTAATGCCAAGCTCGGAACCATTACCTAGCAGTTCCTCAAAGCGAGGCTGATCCTCTTTAGTTGTAATTAAAAGGATATCGCGAATACCCGACAACATAAGAACCGACAACGGATAATAAATCATCGGTTTTTGATAGACAGGAAGCAAGTGCTTATTGTTGACTAGAGTTAAGGGGTATAGGCGGGTGCCGTTTCCTCCGGCAAGAACGATCCCTTTCATGTTCTTCACCTCTTGTCTGGTATGCTAAAAGCGCTTTATTAATACATTAACCGCAAACTTGAAAATACAAACTCCTCCATTGGTCCTCATTGTGTTTACAATATCGTTACAAAAATGTATTAAGTTAAGTTTTTGCCTATATATCCAAAATCATTCATATTTAGGGCCGGTATTGTCATGAGATGTGAGTATAATGACTAACCGCCAAATTTCCAGAAGCAATATAATAAAACTTAACCAAACGCCTGCCAAAACATAGCTCGATAGGATATCACTCGGCGGTTGCAGGTGAAAATATAAGTGACCTGCACCTATGTATGCCAAGATAACCAAACCGAAAATGTTTGTCATAATTTTAAACCGGTATTTTTCAGCATGCCGCGACACAAGAAAGATCAGAAACCCGTACACAATGGCCGCCATGACAACCTCACTGCTTGGGGAATTATAATGATACAACGATACAGGGATACCGCTTTTATCCATTAGGAAGCTGATTAAATTAGGCAAGTAGGTGACAAAGACAATACTGCCGGCAATCATAATCATCATAATTTTAATTTCCAGTCCCCGGTTTTTCCCTTTTACAAATATCCAAATGAGCGTCAGGCAGCCGCCAATAGCAATGGCAGGTCTTGTTGAGAGCGCTAAAGAGCCGCGCATAACGGGCTGCCAGTCTTCGTCGAACATCGCTTGAAAAATCAGCATCGTCGTCTGGTTAAAGGAGCTGAATTCATGGTTTAAATATTCTTCCACCAAACCGATCGTCAATGATGTTAAGCCGATAAAAGCAACGGCCGCTCCCGCTACCAACAGTTTCAATTTCAATTGCGAGCTGAAATCACTATAAAGACTTTTAAGCAAAGTGAAAAAGAATAGCTTTATTCTTGTGCTGTTGCTTTTAACTACGTAGTAAAGAAGGACTAGTATGGCAAGCGCCAAGATGAACAGAATCATATATTTTTTGGCGGCCGTCTCGATTAATTCATATTGCGGACCAAGTAGCTTGCCCAATGTAACAAACGTGGTGACCCAAATCACCGCACCTAGATAGGAGAAAAAAGCGAATGACTTAAATGGCACCTTGGTTATCCCCGCTGTATACCCGGTTATATGCCTGACACCGGGAATAAATGGAGCAAATAACAGCAGTCTTTTTCCGTATTTGTTAAAAGCCTCTGACATTTTATTAAGCCTTTCGGGGCCCAAATGAATGCGATGGCCATATCTGTAAAAGAAAGGGGAGCCAAGCCTCAATCCAAGCCAGTAAGCAACCGTCATACCGGAAATACTGCCAAGGATGCCACATCCGATGCTTATAAACCAATTCATTTCTCCTTGGTAGACCATATAACCGACATAACTCATCATGAGTTCCGTCGGGATCGGCAATGCGATTAACTCTAACATCAAAGAAAGAAACAAAATGATATATCCGTATTTGTCCAATAGTTCAATTAACGTATCCACATTGCTTATCCCCCACTAAGATTTCCCCATTAATAAATACTTGCCTATTCACCGGGGTATGAAACCTGTATTCTTTTTGGGTTAATTAAATAGACAACAAGTTCATACGAAAAGTTCATTAAAGAAAACTCGCCGATTGGCGAGCCTTTGGCAAAGACAGAGGCGTAGTTGCACTTATGTGCGTCAGAAAGTTATACTTTCTGATTAACTAAAAAAAGCAAGGGAATGATCCCTTGCTCGAAAAGATTATTAACTAAAAAGCGATGCAATGGCATCCATGACGGCTTTAATAAATGACCCTATAGCGGAAAAAACTTTTGAAAGAAATCCTTTAGCTTCATCTGAATTGGCCAGATCGCTTAGCTTATCCTTGGCTTTTTGCAGTTGATCGCCAACAGAATTCCAATTGATATTTAGGTCTTTCATTTTATCAAACAAATTGACAAGTTTTTGAATGTCTTGATCGTTCAGGTTGATATTTAACTCATTGGCTGAATCTCTGACAATCTTCTCAATATCTTGTTTATTTTGAGGGTCGGCCTTTGCCATCTTCTCTTTAATGGATGTCATTAATCCCGCAGCCTTGTCTTTGCCGATGTCAGCTTTTTTTGCTAGATTGGCTGTCGTCACCATTTCTTCATTGGCTACTTGCTTTTGTTTTTCTGGAATCACATCGCCGGTTGATACTTCATAGGCCTTAATCAAGCCTGTAAGACCAGCTGTTCCTGATACTTCAAAAGGCGCTGTGACATAGACACTTGCATCCTTCACACCCGCTGTCGCAAGAGCATTTAGGTACATGTCATCAGATACATAATTGATGTTGTTTGTGCTTACCGAAAGACCGGAACCCTTTTTGCCAATGGTGATTTTGGTTGAGCTGATTGCTCTGGTCCCGATTTGTGCCTTTGGCATGTACTTATCTAAATATTTGTGTTCTTCCGCATTCGTCACTTTAATGATTTCAACATTATTAGGGTCAACATTCATTTCTTTAAGAATGCTGTCCTTTTGGGCCTCCGTTAAATCCGCCCCTAGAGTTACAATAACGTCACCCGGTGTTGAATCAGCGTGAGCAGCAAGTGGGCTTAGCGCTGCAACACTTACCATTGCCAACGATAAAAAGAAAAACAATACTTTTTTTATCATAATTGATCCTTCCTTAGTCTAAGAACTTATTCCATATTTCATTGATTCATAGACTGATATTTCATGACAATACTATAAGGGTCGATTCGCGGGAAGTCAAGAGGCCTGGCCCAGGACTTAAGTCCTGGGCCAGGCCCCTTTTTTTTATTATTCATCATCATCAGTTATGCGTGCTTCAGGTAAAGCCGTTGCAACACCCCAATAATAGAAGATGAGGATGCCCAAAGATGTTAGAATGGTATCCCATGGAGCGGCTATTATTTTTAAAGGTCCGAAGCTGCCCAGCAGTGACATAACCGCAACGAAGATGTAATAACCGAACAGCCACAAAGATGATCTAATATCCATCTTAAGCTGCTGCCTCGAAATCCGCTTATCCGCAAATGCAAAATAAAGAACAAGGGATGCAAATAAAACGCCAACAAGCATTGATACAACATCCCAACCGCTCCAGTATATGACCAATGTCGCCGCAATAAATGCCAGAGGCGAGATGAGATGAATCCACCTTAGTTTAAATGGTCTATTAAGATCTGGATTGGTCTTTCGTAAAGACATAATCGACACTGGACCCACACAATAGGTTAACACTGTAGCGGAGGTGCTCGCCGTAACCAGCCCTTCCCATACTTGGAACTTCGCCGGCAGCATCCAAAGGATTGATAATATAAAAGTAAGGATCAAGGCCGGACGCGGAACGCCTGTTTTTGGATTGATTTTATGGAAAAGCGAGTAAAAAAATCCGTTTTTGGACCACGCATAAATGGAACGGGCATTGGCGGAAAAGTAGATATTACCTGTCCCTGTCGGGGAAATGACAGCATCAATTAAGATTAAATTAACAAGCCAGCCAAGCCCCAATGTTGCTACCAAACCGGCAAAAGGCGAATCGAACTCAATACTCGCCCAACCCCCGCTCTGCAACATTCCGCCTGGAGCAGCCCCGACAAAAGCAAACTGGAGCAAAAGGTAAATAACCAGTCCAACGAAAACGGCTAAAATAATCGCGAGCGGCACATCCCGCTGAGGCCGGCGTGACTCTCCGGCGAACTCAATCGGCTGTCGAAACCCCTGGAAGGTAAACACAATCCCCCCTGCCGCGACTGCAGAAAAAATACCATGAATACCGCCTGGCTCAGCACCGCCAACTGAGAAATTTGAAACATCGAGGTGCATCAATAGAAAGATGATAACCAGTGCAGGCACAATAAATTTAAAGATAGTAATAAAGGTATTAGCTTTCCCGAAAATATTAACACTCCAATAGTTTAACAGCAAAAATATAATAATTCCTGATTTATTCATACCTACGAGATGAAACGAGATTTAAGTCCGAAACCATACTTTTCGTTCCTCTATTGGGAAAAGGATTGCGAAATTCACTG
>NZ_SLXK01000055.1 GCF_004341035.1 Scopulibacillus darangshiensis | reverse complement strand
TTTTTGGTATAACCATTTGTTTCCCACCTGCATAGCAGGTGGTTTATTGTTTCGCACGCTATCGCGTGCTCAACGGACTAAAGTCGTAATTAAAACCCCTGCTAACAAGCAGAGGTTTTTCTTAAGCTCCCGGAGGCATATCACTTTCATTATGCTTCCGGTCCAAGTTAACAAACTTGTTATATTCTTTTATAAATGCCAGCTCAACCGTACCGACCGGCCCGTTACGCTGCTTGGCGATAATGATCTCAATAATGTTTTGCTTTTCACTTTCTTTGTCATAGTAATCATCACGGTATAAAAACGCCACGATATCCGCATCTTGCTCAATACTTCCGGATTCCCTGATATCAGACATCATCGGGCGCTTATCTTGGCGGGACTCCACACCCCGGGATAATTGAGATAAAGCGATGACAGGGACATTCAATTCCCTTGCGATCGCCTTTAGTGTACGGGATATTTCCGAAACCTCTTGTTGCCGGTTCTCCTGGCGTCCGGATCCGCCATTCCCTTGTATAAGCTGCAAATAATCGATTAGTATCATACCCAAGCCTTTTTCCTGCTTCAAGCGGCGGCATTTCGCCCTAATCTCATTAACCCGAACACCGGGTGTATCATCTATATAAATACCGGCATTGGATAAGCTGCCCATAGCCATCGTCAGCTTTTGCCAGTCATCCTCCTCTAGACGGCCTGTCCTAAGTCTTTGTGCATCAATATTACCTTCTGCACATAGCATCCTCATAACAAGCTGCTGTGCACCCATCTCGAGACTGAAAATCGCCACATTTTCGTCAGTCTTTGTTGCAACATTCTGGGCGATGTTTAAAGCAAAAGCAGTCTTACCCACAGAGGGTCTTGCTGCAACGATTATTAAGTCATTCTTTTGAAATCCAGCCGTCATTCTATCCAACTCAAGGAAGCCTGTAGCCGTTCCAGTGATATCGCCTTTTCGGCTTTGCAGCATTTCAATATTGTCATAGGCTTCGACTAACACATCTTTAATAGATTGAAAGGCGCTTGCCCTCTTTTTCTGTGAAACTTCCAAAATCGTCTTTTCCGCATCGTCAAGGATGCTCTCAACCTCGTCCTCTCGGGTATAGCCGTCTGATACAATGCTTGTTGCCGTCCTGATCAGCCGCCTAAGTAAAGCCTTCTCCTCAACGATTTCACTGTAATACTCTATGTTTGCAGCAGTCGGGGACGAATTGGCCAATTCACTTAAATAAGAAACACCGCCTGCTTCCTCCAAACGCTTCTCATTTCGAAGATCAGCGGTAACGGTGACAACATCAACAGGCTCGCCCCGTTCAGCGAGTCCCATCATAACCGAATAGATCAGCTGATGTGATGTTCGGTAAAAGTCGTCAGGCATGAGCACTTCGATCGCTGCAGTCATTGCCTGCGGCTCTAAAAAGATTGCTCCAAGAACCGCCTGCTCAGCTTCAATATTTTGCGGAGGTGTGCGGTCCGCAAATAAGTCACTCATAACGATTTCTCCTCCGCGTCCATTTATTGTTCTGTGACATGAACCTTAAGAACAGCGGTGACCTTCGGGTGCAGCTTGATCGGCACGTCCGTGTATCCTAATGTCCTAATTGGCTCATTTAATTCAATTTTCCTTTTATCGACTTTTATATCCTTTTGTTTAAGCGCTTGGGCGATTTGCTTGCTTGTGATGGAGCCGAATAGACGGCCGCCTTCACCTGATTTTGCTTTTAGTTCTATATTTAAATTTTCAATGGTTTCTTTAAGGTTATTGGCTTGGTCGCGAACTTCTTCAGCTTTTTTTTCCTCGCCCTTTTTCTTGATTTCCAGCTGTTTCATGTTTCCTTTGTTGGCTTCAACAGCTAAACTTTTTGGGAAAAGAAAATTTCGTGCATAGCCTTCAGAAACATTCTTAACTTCACCTTTGTTGCCTTTGCCCTTCACATTTTCCAAAAAAATGACCTTCACGGTTATTCTCCCCCTTCTAAATACTCATCAATGACTTCCTTAAGTTTATCCTTTGCTTCCTCAATTGTCATGTCATTAAGCTGAGTGGCAGCATTTGTCAAATGCCCTCCCCCTCCGATGCTCTCCATGACAAGCTGAACATTGATTTCTCCTAAAGAACGTGCGCTGATCCCTATCTTTTCGTCTTTGAGAACTGAGATAACAAAAGAAGCGCGGATATTTTCCATCGACAGCAATGTGTCAGCCGCTTGGGCGATTAATACCTGATCGCACGTCATGTCCTTATCACCGACGGCAATCGCAATGTCTCCTCTGTAAAGCTCGGTATTTTGGATCAGCTTGGCTCTGCGGTTAAAATGGTCAAGATCTTCGCGCAGCAGCTTCTGCACTAAAATGGTGTCTGCACCATTTGCCCGCAGGTATGATGCGGCATCAAAGGTCCTCGCCCCCGTCCGCAATGTGAAGCTTTTGGTATCAACGGTTATCCCAGCAAGCATAGAGGTCGCTTCAATCACGCCGAGTTTAAGTTTTTTCGGCTGATACTCAAGCAATTCGGTAACTAACTCAGATGTTGAGGAAGCGTAAGGCTCCATATAGACGAGAACAGGATCCTTTATAAATTCTTCACCGCGGCGATGATGATCCATTACGACGACACGGTCAGCCTTTGTTAGAAGCTTCGGTTCCATCACCATTGACGGTTTGTGGGTATCGACGACAACCACCAATGTTTTCTCAGTTGTTTGATCGATTGCCTCTTCGGTGGAAATGAACTTTGACCACAGCTCTTCCCTTTCCTGGATTTCCTCTATTAGCTTTATCACGCCTGAACCATAGTTTTCAGGTTCAACAACAATGCTCGCGTGCTTTTCATTTGCTTCAGCGATTTCCATAATGCCGATACCGGCACCAATTGCATCCATATCCGGCAACTGGTGACCCATGACCATCACTTGGTCGCTTTCTATAATAAGTTCTGATAAGGCATGAGAGATGACTCTGGCCCGAACTCGGGTTCTCTTTTCTATCGGATTTGATTTCCCGCCAAAGAACCTTACCTTGCCATCCGGATGTTTAATGACCACCTGATCGCCACCGCGTCCCAAGGCTAAGTCTAATGCTGATTGGGCCAGTTGCCCAAGTTCCAACAGTGAGGTGGTATTCGCACCAATCCCGACACTAAGAGTTAATGGGATATGGCTTTTGGATGTCGATTCGCGCACATCATCCAGGATGCTGAATTTACCTTTTTCGAGATCTTTCAATTTACTCTGGTCAAGAACTGCAAAGAATTTTTCCGAAGAGAACCGCTTTAGGTAGATCTCTTTCTCTAAAGCCCAATCCTTTATAATCGCGGTCATTTTATTATTTAAATTGCTTTTGAGCTGATCTTCCATGCCCTGCGTGACTTCATCGTAATTATCAAGGTAAATAATGGCGAAAACGGTTTGTTCGTTACTGTAACGCTCTTTGGTTTCCAAAAAGGGTGTGACATCAAAGAGATAGAGCAGCCTTTCTTCACGCTTAGGCACCACGCGGTAACGGCGTTTGTTAATTTTAGCAACAGCTTCTTCTTCGTCTCCTGTAATAATGGGTATAAGTGCTTCAGAAATATGATTGATAGAATGAGCCAAAAAGGAATTACCGCCGGTTAATGATATCATGTACGTGTTCATCCACTCAATGTTGTACCTTTCATCGTAGAGAATAATCCCGATAGGCATCTCTAATAGAGCTTCATCGCCTACCTTTTTTACCCGGTGTGATAAAGTTGTAATATACTTTTCAAGCTTTTTTTCAAATTTAACATCGCTTCGCAGGATCCAGAAGATCACGAATGCCAAAATAACCAGGCCAACCAGTCCTATAATCCAGTTTAGTATCACGGTGCAAACTAGAAAAACAAGACTGAGAATGCCCAATATCAACAGCTGGTCTTTTCGCCAGCGATGTTTGATTTGATTCGACATATTGTCAGCTCCTATTGATATTAAAAAAGGTGTTCAACACCAATTATTTCTTTTTAATTCGCTCCCTCATATCAAAACCTAAATCAATTATACCTAAAATCCTTACAATATACATCAAGTAAGGGACAAATACGGTTAGGACGACTGCTATAATAGGAAAAGCTTTGCTCATCTTTTTGGCATGGGCAAAAAAGAAGATAAATGAAAGCCCTTGTACTACCATGACTGTTTCAAGCAAGTAGTAAATATTAATAACAACGGGAAACAGCCAACTTTCGGGCTGAATATTACCAAGAAGCATAATGATTAAGACAGCAAGGTAATACCAAATCAAACTTCTGGGAAAATGCCATTCGCGAAAGGGCGGCCATGTAGGAAAGCCAACGCGCAGCCTTCTTAATATAGGTGTGCTGACCAGTTCGACCACAAGAGCCTGTATCACGCCGGTAAGCACGATGAGATATGGGATAAAGTATGGCAACATTTTAAGTTGAGCCTGGATTTGTGCCATCTCAGCTTTTGGTTCCTGGCCCATCACTTTTGAAAGCTTTTCAGCAGTGGCCATGGATTGGTTGATTGTCTCTTTAACCATGTTTATTGGATCCAAATGGAAAAAGCCTACGGTCACACCATAGAGAATCAACAGCATAGCCATGTTTGTCAGACTTCCTCCAAGCAAAATGGCAAAGGCAGATTTTTTCATATGGAGAATAAAACCCATTACTAGGCCGGGTAACAGGAAATAAGCGGCAAAAGCCATAGCCAAAGGCCCAGATATAATCAACGCTATAACTATGGCAACGACAAGCACCAGAAAACTCGGTTTAAGCCCATTTTTGGCTGCAAAAAAGATCATCGGCAGCGGCAGAAACCACATTGATACAATGCTTAATACGGGGATAAACATTGTCATGATTAAGATTACCGCAAAAATAGCGACTGTCAGCGCCCCTTCTATGAGCGTCTTTGTTTGCTTCATCCATTACACCTCAATTTTTAACCAATCCAAACAGACTATTTGATTTACTATTCGCTTCATTCCATTTCAATACATGATTTATTCTTATAACACATAAAATAATTAAAGTTATTAAACTGGGTGGTCTTGATGTTAAAGACCATATTTATTAATATTACCAAATTAACATATCTTGAAGCAAGAAAGCCGACCCTATAAACGGGTCTTTTTTTGCCTTAGAACAACAAATGGACGGAGTGGATGACCGTGTCTTTAAAGAAATCAAAAAAGCTCTTCGCTGCGTGGATCAGTTTGATCAGTAATTTTATCTTAACGATTATCAAAATTATCATCGGTGCTGCTTTCCATAGCACAGCCCTTGTTGCTGATGGTGTGCATAATGGCGGGGATGTCATCGCATCCATTGCAACACTGAGCTCCATGAAGCTCTCGAACCAACCCGCTGATAAGGAACATCCTTATGGTCATGGCAAGGCTGAAGATATCGCTTCAGGTGCCATCTCCATCATCCTTGGTTTGGCCGGACTTTTTCTTATTTACGAATCGTTCATGGCGTTCTTTGAACCTGCAGCCTCAGTCAGTATGTGGGCATTTTTCGCCGCTATTGTTTCATTGATTTGGAAACAGCTTCTTTATAAGTACACGATCAAAATCGGCAGGCAAGCCAATAGCAAAAGTCTCATTGCCACGGCTTACGATCATCTAGCCGACGTATACGCTTCCCTTGCTGCAGTAATCGGGCTTGGCGCCGGATGGATCGGGGATATTTTCCACATCCCTTATGCCGTCTATGGTGATCCTATAGCGGGGATTGTCGTATCATTCCTTATTATAAAAGTTGCTATTGAAATGGGAATCAAATCAATTAATGTCTTAATGGAAAGCAATGTCTCGGAGGAAAAACAGGAGCATTACCGGAAGCTTATCCTTACCTTTCCCGAAGTAAAAAGAATAGACCGATTACGGGCAAGAGAACACGGCAACTATATATTAATCGACGCACGTCTAAGCGTCCCGGGGGATCTTACCATTCAAGAAGGCCATGATATTACAAAGACAATACGCGATCGGATGATGAAGAAAAACAAGGATGTTGAAGAGGTCCTGATTCATTTAAATCCTTGGTATCCGGACTAAAGAAATTTGGTGTTTTTTGTGCGCTTCAAGGGCTTATTAACATTTTGACAATCCATGCCGATAACTAAGTTAAGAACTCATATCTAAAGAGGCGATATTATGTCGGAAAACCAAGCGACTTCCGCATCAGTCCATTCGGCAATCATGGATTTTACAGTAGGCTATCAAACAGTTGGACTATTTGTTGATGAAGTGAAGCTAATGGAACCATTCATTTCCCACATCCATAGACAAAGTGGGATGAGCATCTCGATGATAGATATAGGGAAATTAGCGGGGTATATAAAAAAGTTAAACAGCAAGATTAGATAAAATTAAACAGCCTCCATAATGGAGGCTGTTTAATATATACTACTCAGTTGCGTATGGAAGCAAAGCCATTTGACGAGAGCGTTTGATTGCTCTTGTTAATTGGCGTTGGTATTTCGCGCTAGTACCTGTTACACGGCGAGGCAAAATTTTGCCGCGCTCAGAAATAAAACGTTTAAGAAGGTCTACGTCTTTGTAATCAATGTAAGTGATGTTATTTACTGTGAAAAAACACACCTTACGACGTTTCCCGCGTCCGCGACGTGCCATCATAACCCCTCCTTTAGCTTAAATTTTCCGATCTAGAATGGTAAATCATCATCCGATATATCAATCGGCTTCCCGTCATTAGCAAACGGGTCATCACCATAAGGGTTATAGTTCTGATCTTGACGATTATTATTGTTATTATTCTTTGACGGCCCTTGTTGTTGGAACTGATTACCCTGATTGGATTCGTATCCATAGTCATTACCAGTGTTACCGGTGTTACCAGTATTCCTTGACCCTTTTGGCTCAAGGAATTGCACGCTATCCGCAACAACTTCTGTCATAAATACCCTGCGGCCTTCATTGTTCTCAAAACTTCTTGTTTGCAAACGGCCATCTACACCGGCAAGACTGCCTTTGGTTAAATAGTTTGCGGCATTTTCCGCTTGCCTGCGCCACACAACAACTTGTATAAAGTCAGCTTCTCTATCACCTTGCTGGTTCGTAAATGGACGGTTAACGGCAATCGTGAAGTTTGCTACTGCTACACCATTAGGGGTGTAACGAAGTTCCGGGTTCTTTGTCAATCGGCCGACCAATACTACTCGGTTAATCATCAGAACCTCTCCCTATTAAAAATTAAAATTATTCACGTTCGTCTTTAATAACCATGAAACGAAGGACGTTATCATTGATTTTAAGAAGACGATCAAACTCATTGATAGCCTCATTGCCTGATGTAACGTAAAGCACAGTGTAAGATCCGTTGTTAAAATCATTGATTTCATAAGCCAGACGGCGCTTACCCATATCTTTCACATCATTGATTTCAGCACCATTGTCAGTCAAGATGGTAGAAACCTTTTCTTTTACAGCCTTTTCATTTTCTTCATCAAGATCCGGACGAAGAATGTACATGATTTCGTATTTACGCACGATTGTCACCTCCCTTTGGTCTAAGCGGCTCCAAAACGGAGCAGAGAGCAAGTCTTCTCACTCACAGACATAGATTATACCACATCAATCCTATCAATTGCAAAGGTAATTTTAAATTATACATTGAAACGGAAATGGATGACATCCCCGTCCTTTACGATATATTCTTTACCTTCAAGACGAAGCTTGCCCTTTTCTTTGGCGGCGCTTAATGAGCCTGTTTCCATTAAATCGTCATAGGAAACAATTTCTGCTCTGATGAACCCTCGCTCAAAATCGGTATGAATAATTCCGGCTGCTTGTGGTGCTTTTATTCCTAGACGGAAAGTCCAAGCGCGCACCTCTTTTTCACCGGCTGTAAAATAAGTTGCCAAACCAAGAAGCTTGTATGCCTTTTCAATGAGCTGATCAAGTCCGGACTGTTCGATGCCGAGCTCTTCCAGAAAGCTTTGCTTTTCCTCTCCTTCTAACTCCGCGATTTCCGATTCAATTCTAGCGGAAATAACGACAACTTCAGATTGTTCCTTTTCGGCAAATGCCCTTACTTTCTTTACATATTCATTATCGTCGGGAGCCGCAAGATCATCTTCAGCAACATTAGCGACATACAAAACTGGTTTTTTGGTTAATAAATTCAAATGTTTGATGATTTGTTCTTCATCATCTGTCAAAGACACACTTCTTGCCGGTTGTTCATTTTCAAAGGCATCCTTCAATTTTGTCAGAGCTGAAAACTCAGCAGCTGCATCCTTATCCTTTTGTTTCGCAAGCTTCTCAACCCGGCCGATCCGTTTATTAATGGACTCAAGGTCGGCTAGAATAAGTTCTAAATTAATGGTCTCGATATCATCAATAGGATCAACCTTCCCTGATACATGAGTGATATCCTTGTCCTCGAAGCATCTAACAACATGGGAAATAGCATCAACCTGGCGGATATTAGCCAGAAACTGATTACCCAGCCCTTCACCTTGACTTGCCCCTTTTACAAGCCCTGCAATATCCGTAAATTCAAAGGTTGTGGCGATCGTTTGTTTTGGATTGTACATATCAGTCAAGCTGGCTAGACGATGATCAGGGACATTTACAATCCCGACATTGGGATCTATCGTGCAAAAGGGATAGTTAGCTGATTCTGCACCTGCTTGTGTAATAGCATTAAATAAGGTTGACTTCCCGACATTAGGCAAACCAACAATACCAGTTGTTAAGCTCATTCTTTCCACTCCTCAATTTTTGAGCCTGCTTATAAGCAGGCTCTCACACTTCATTTAAGTCATTCCCCGATTTATTTCCCGGGGAATTTCGACAAACTTCCTTATTCAAGGACCTTCTTTAATCTCTTTTGAAATTGACTTCTCGGCATCATAACGCTGTGTTCACATCCCAAACACTTGATCCGAATATCAGCGCCCATCCGGATAATTTTCCATTTGTTTTCACCGCATGGGTGTGGCTTTTTCATTTCAACAACGTTATTTAATTCAAACGGAGTATCTTTAGCCATTGCTTTCCCACCTTTTCACCAAGGGACTTCCCCTTAAAAGACTAATTTGTTATTTAAGAAGTCGTTCAATTCACTGATTGGGCATCTGACTTGCTCCATCGTATCCCGGTCGCGGACTGTTACCTTGCCATCTTCTCTTGAGTCAAAATCATAAGTGATACAGAACGGGGTGCCAACCTCATCCTGCCTGCGATACCTTTTGCCAATTGATCCTGTTTCATCATAGTCTACCATGTGATGCTTAGCTAATTCTTTATAGACGCCTTGTGCCTCATCTTTCAACTTCTTCGATAAAGGCAGAATGGCTGCCTTATATGGGGCCAGTGCTGGATGAAGGCGAAGGACGTGCCTGGAATCATTTTCTCCAATTTGTTCTTCCTCAAATGCATCAATTAGAAATGATAATGTCACGCGATCAGCACCGATAGAAGGTTCTACAACATATGGCAAATACCGTTCATTACTCTCCTGATCAATATATTGCATATCCTCACCGGATACTTCCATATGACGTTTCAGATCAAAATCAGTCCGTGATGACAAACTGGACAGTTCCCCCCAGCCGAATGGGAATTGATACTCTATGTCAGTCGTTGCGTTGCTATAATGAGGCAGTTCTTCTTTTTCATGGTCACGCAAACGGACATTGTCTTCCTTCATATTTAGTGATACGAGCCAATCACGGCTGAATGTCCGCCAAAAATCAAACCATTCCATTTCCTCTCCAGGCTTACAGAAGAATTCTAATTCAAGTTGTTCGAATTCCCGTGTACGGTAGGTGAAATTTCCTGGTGTGATTTCATTACGGAAGGATTTACCGATTTGTGCAATGCCGAATGGCAGCTTTTTGCGCATTGTTCGCTGCACATTTTTGAAATTAACAAAAATACCTTGAGCTGTCTCCGGCCGCAAATAAATTTCATCAGCGCTCGTTTCAGTCACACCTTGAAATGTTTTAAACATCAAATTAAATTGCCTGATGGAGGTAAAATCCTTTTCACCGCATTCCGGACATTTAACATCATGATCCTTGATAACCTTTTCCATATCATCAAAAGATAACCCATCAACAGGACCCGGAAGCATTTCTTCCGAAACTTGGGCTTCAATCAGTTTGTCGGCACGGAAACGCGATTTGCATTTTTTGCAATCCATCATGGGATCATTAAAATTAGTTAAGTGCCCGGAAGCCTGCCATGTCTTTGGATTCATTAATATGGATGAATCAAGACCAACGTTATATGGCGATTCCTGAACAAACTTTTTCCACCAAGCCTTTTTTACATTGTTTTTCAATTCAGCACCAAGAGGACCGTAATCCCATGTGTTCGCCAGCCCGCCGTAAATTTCTGAACCCGGGAAAATAAAACCCCTTTGCTTCGCTAAATTGACGATTTGCTCCATTGTTGCACCCATTCTTCATCTCTCCAATCATATAAAATAGCCCTCATCCCAAAGGCAACTGATGCCTAGGGACGAGAGCTTTTATTCTCACGCGGTTCCACCCTAATTGATACACAGGTAAGTGTACCCTCTTTGTTTAAACAGCTCGGGAGTGCCTTTTCTCTAAAACCCTTGTCTTGGGCTCACACCATCCCCAAATCGCTCCGCCAAGGCTTATTTTAGATACTTCTTTCCCTCATCACTGTGATATGAGATGATTCTTAGCATTATTATATACAGTTCATTCTTAACAATCAATGTCTCAGGGGAATTTTGTGCAGATCAATCAAACCTATGCATAATAGGATAAATCAATATTGCTGCCAGCAAATAAAGGTTAAGAAAACCATATATTGGGTATAAAATGCCAATAAGCTTGGAAAATCCCAATGTTGTCAGAGGAAGCATTAAAATGACAGCAATGAGTGACAAACACCAAAGCGGCAAACGAAGCACATGTCTAAACCTAGTCACCAATCCAAAAATCCCAGAGGCAGCCGTAGTATATATAGCAAACCACAACAGCGCTGACATAATGATCGTCATGGCATGAGGATAGGCTTTTAATAATCCAAACAAAGGAATTTCATAAAGGATGATCTCATGGGTGATCTTCAAAAGAGATTGGTTATATAGAAAAGAAATGGCACCTAAGATCAACCCGCTGCCAATACTTGCAATCCAGATCTCCCCCTTACCTTTTATATCACGGCCAACGGCAGATATCACAGCAACCAGAGGAAGAATATTTAGAGCCGTAAAGGTGAAAGCTGAGGGCCAATTTGATTGCCTTAACCAATTAACTGCCATAACATTTTCAGTTGTTTGGATGAATTTCACCAGTACCCCCACAAGCAGCACAATCAATATTGGAATGACAACAGTACTCATAGACACCATACCTTTATTTCCCCATATAAATAAAAGAATAAGACATGTACTTATAAATGAAATACCAAGCCAATTTGGTAGTCCAATCACCACCAGCGATGCCCCGCCGCCGGCAAGCATGATGACTGTTGTTGAAAATAAATAGAGTATAATCATACCGTCATATAGCCCAGAAAACCGTTTGCCGAGCAGTGCCTCCAGCGCTGGCATGTAATGGATGGTCTTGTGGTTATAGCTGATCGTCATGACTACCAATGTGGAAATAATAATAAGGGTCGTAAACAGGATGATGGCTAAAGCGCTTTCTTGTCCAAAAAATTGCCAAAGTTCCCGCCCTGATGCATACCCAGCGCCAATCATTGTACCTAATATAAGAAACATCCATTTAAATCCGGCTTTAACCATAATTCTCCCCTCCACCATGTATAGAAAAAACTGTTTTTCCGTATACTATTAGTATTATTATCAAGGAGAGGAACCTATGAATCTCAAACAAAAGTTTCTTCCAATAAAAAATACTGATCATCGGATTCACTACAAGGATCATCCTTCACGGATTAAAATTATTAAATCAATCGAAAGATACCTACCTGAATCGATGGATACACCCATTGTGATTGTGTGTATTGGCACTGACAGATCAACAGGCGATGCTTTAGGTCCTCTTATTGGAACTCGGCTGAGGGAAAAGAAAATGAGTGATGTAGAGGTCTTCGGCACCCTTGAGAACCCTGTCCACGCTGTTAATTTGGAGGAAACCATGACTGAGATAAAAGGTATCTACCAAAAACCTTTTATAATAGGGATTGATGCCTGTCTTGGAAATTATAATCAGATTGGTATGATTACTGTTGGAGAGGGACCCGTATTGCCTGGTGCAGGTGTCAATAAGAAGCTGAATCCAGTCGGTGACATGCATTTGACGGGTATTGTAAATGTAAGTGGACATATGGAATATTTTGTCTTGCAAAATACGAGGCTTAATCTTGTAATGAACATGGCTTATGTTATCGCTGATTCAATCCACGCCGCCCTTTCAAACTACAAAAGGAAAGAATTCACCACAAAGATTAATATTAAATAAAGAGGGTACATAAGAGGCAACACCACCTCTGACATTGATCAGGGCGGTGTTGCCTTTGCATTTTATATTAATGGTTTAAGATAAAAAATCCCTGTGACGATTAAAATACAGATTACAATACTCGGCAGCAGATTGGCTGTTCTTATTTTGGTGATATTCAGCAAATTCAATCCGATCGCCACAATAAGCAGACCGCCTGTCGCTGTCAATTCATTGATAAGCTGAGCCATTAATGGCTGCGGTACGAATGTTTCTATCTTGGTAGCAAGCAGGGCAATGGCACCCTCATAAAGAAAAACAGGGATAGCGGAGAAGATGACACCTATTCCCAATGTGGTGGAGAAAATCAAAGCAAAAAAGCCATCAAGCATGGCCTTTGTAAAAAGGACACTGTGATCATCCCGCAAACCACTGTCTAAAGCCCCGACAATTGCCAAAGCTCCAACAACAAAGACAAGGGTCCCTGTCACAAAAGCACTGGCGATATTGCCCTCTCCGCGATTTCCCACCTTTCTTTCTAAAAAGCGGCCAAGACGATTCAGTTTTTCTTCAAGTTCAAACCCCTCACCTATGACAGCTCCCAGAGCCAGACTGCCGATAACAATAAGAAATTGATCACTTTTTAATCCCATTTGCAGCCCAAGTACGACAACAACCAAGGCCATACCATGGGTCACTGTATGCTTTATCCTATCGGGTATTTTAGTAAATAAGTTTCCTAAGATAGATCCAATCATGATCGCTAATGTGTTTACAATTGTTCCTAATAAAACCATACATCAACCCTACTCTAATAAAGAAACTTGCCAAATGGCAAGTCTCTTTTATCCTTTTTTTTGACCCTCAAGAAGATCGATTAACCGATTAAGATCATCTTGTGAATAATAATCAATTTCTATTTTGCCCTTTTCTTTGTTTTTCATTTGTTTAATTGATACTGATGTACCAAACCTTTCTCTTAAAACCGTGACTTTTTGTTTTAACTCGGGAGCTATTTCCGCCTTGGGTTTTTTCGGCGTTTCACGTGGAACATTTTGGTTAAGCTTCTGTATAAGAAGTTCTAGATCACGCACATTCATCTTTTCCTTAATAATTCGGTCAACAAGAGCAGGGAGTTTTTTCTTATCTTTTAAACCCAACAATGTCCTGCCGTGACCCATTGACAATTTACCCTCCGCGAGAAGCTCCTGTATTGGTTGTGAAAGCTGCAACAGCCGCAAATGATTTGTTATGTAAGGTCGGCTTTTCCCTAGTTTTTTTGCAAGCTCCTCCTGTGTTATCCCTAATTCATCCATCAGTTTTCTGTAGGCTAAAGCCTCCTCAATCGGATTCAAATCCTCCCGCTGGAGATTCTCAATCAGGGCAATTTCCATCATTTGTTTATCCGTCAATACTTTTATAACAGCAGGAACCGTATTTAGTTTTGCCGCAATTCCTGCGCGGTATCGCCGTTCTCCTGCAACTATGTCATATCCTTTTATGCTTTTCCTGACAATTAACGGCTGGATAATACCATGTTCTTCTATAGATGTTTTCAGTTCATTAATAGCTTCCTCATCAAAGCTTTTCCGTGGCTGATATGGATTCGGCCTTAATTCATTAATCTTTATTTGTTGAATGGCCTCTTTATTATCCGTTTCGTTCTCCGGAAAAAAAGCGTTAATCCCTTTTCCTAAACCCCTATTCATTCATCATCACTTCCTTTGCCAATTCAAGATATACTTCTGCACCTCTTGATTTAGGATCATAGATGATTATCGGTTTGCCATAGCTTGGCGCTTCCCCTAATCTCACATTACTTGGAATGATCGACTGAAAAACCTTATCTTGAAAATACTTTTTCACTTCTTCAATAACCTGCAAACCAAGATTCGTTCTTGCATCAAGCATTGTAAGTAAAACACCTTCAATCGCCAGCTGATTATTTAGATGCTTTTGCACTAGTCTTACAGTGTTCAATAGCTGGCTGAGACCTTCAAGTGCATAGTATTCGCACTGCACAGGGATAATTACCGCGTTGGATGCGGTAAGTGCATTAATGGTTAAAAGCCCTAATGAAGGCGGACAATCAATGAAGACATAATCATACTGATCGATGACCTTTTCCAATGCCCTTTTGAGTCGAATTTCCCTTGATATCGTCGGGACAAGCTCAATTTCTGCCCCGGCTAATTGTATTGTTGAGGGAATCACATCAAGGTTTTCTACTGCACTTCGCTTGATCACCTTTTTGGCATCAATGTCCTCAACCAACACATCGTAAATACATTCATCTATATCGCCTTTATCGACGCCAACCCCGCTTGTTGCATTCCCCTGCGGATCGGTATCAACCAGCAGTACTTTCTTCCCGAGATGGGCCAAACAGGCGCTAAGATTAACGGAGGTTGTTGTTTTGCCTACTCCGCCCTTCTGGTTAGCGATGGCTAATATTTTGCCCACAATGTCACCTACCCTTATCCATCCACAAATTCATTACTCTTATTCTACCATTAATCAGATTGATAGAAATAAAATGAACAAAGATTCCTTTTAAAATCTATTTATCTATGATAAAAACAATTAAAACAGGGATGCCAAATATATTGGCCCCTGTTATTATAAGTCGCATACAAATTTTATTTTTTGGGAATACGGATTGTAAATTGATAGTATTCATCCATGTCTTCTTCATTTGTATCTATATTAAGCCCAGAATCAACTACCATATCCACTGACTGCCTAATGGTATTAACGGCAATTCTCATGTCCCTGCTTAAAGATTGCCGCTTTTTCTGCTTTTCTTTTGGCGCCTTGTCGTTCCCTTCCAAAAGGGTCTTTACGCGATCCTCTGTCTGTTTTACATTTAGATGCTTTTCCAGGATTTCCGCCAACAATTTATCTTGCTTTTCCGGATCCTTTAAAGCAATGAGCGCCCGCGCATGTCTTTCTGAAATGTTTTTTTCTAACAATGCATTTTGTACAGAAGACGGCAGCTTTAACAATCTTAGTTTGTTAGCAACAGTTGATTGGCCTTTACCCAAACTTTGAGCAAGACTTTCCTGGGTTAAACCATGGATATCAATCAGCTTTGCATAAGCCATGGCTTCCTCAATCGCTGTGAGATCTTCACGTTGCAGATTTTCTATAAGCGCTACGGCTGCTGTTTGCTCGTCGTCGAATGACTTGATAATTGCCGGAACCTTTTCCCATTGTAAAAGTGACACGGCTCGCCAACGACGTTCCCCGGCAATAATTTCATATTTATCATCTGTTTTTCTTAAAACAATTGGCTGGATAATACCATGAGTTTGAATCGTCTCCGCCAGCTCTTCAATTTTTTGATCATTAAAAACCGTTCTTGGCTGATAACGATTTGGAATGATTTCTGAAACAGGGACATCTTGTACTTGGCCTTGAACATTTTCTTCCTCAGGTATTTCCTTCTCACTTTGACCAAAAATCTTGGAAAAAGGATGCTTCATGTCTCTACACCACCCTTTGCTGTCTCCCCATTAATATGAATATGTTCGCTCTCCAAATTGAAATTCCTGCAATAACCTGTATGCCACATGAAACTATCATAAAGGACTTTTATTTGGCGTGCCGGGTTTTCTAGGATACTTATTTGGTGTCTTCTTTATTTTATCAATAAATATGAGATGGCGATGGCTTTTTTCTTCAGGCAAAAGTAAGGTTTGAACATTGTTTAGTCTCCCGCCGAGACTATTAATCGCTTTCGATGCACTTTTGACTTCTTCATCCGCGCTCGCACCTTTTAAGGCTAAAAAGATGCCGTCTAATTTTACCAGCGGCAGGCAATATTCACTTAGAACTGATAGCTTAGCAACAGCCCTTGCTGTTACTATGTCAAACGATTCGCGATGCTCGTTGTTTTGCCCGAATGTTTCCGCTCTGTCGTGGTACAAGGATACATTTTCCAACGATAATTTTTTTACAAGCTCATCTAAAAAGCTTAATCGTTTTTGTAATGCATCAACAATGGACACTTTAAGGTTTGGAAAGATAATTTTAAGCGGTATGCTTGGGAAGCCAGCTCCCGAACCAACATCACATAATGAAAGATCCTTGTCAAAGTCAAGGTAAAAACTAGGTGTTAAAGAATCATAGAAATGTTTCAAATAAACTTGGTCCCGCTCCGTTATTGCAGTCAAATTTATCTTTTCATTCCATTCCACAAGCAATTGATAATATGTATGAAATTGTTTAATTTGAAAAGGAGAAAGGGTAAAGCCCTTCTCCTCCAATAAAGTTGTAAACGTCGTCTCCATATTATCCCCCATTAGGCCTTAGCCACTTTGGCTAATTTCCCCTGTTCAAGATACACAAGCAAGATAGAAATATCGCTTGGATTGACACCTGATACCCTGGATGCCTGGCCGACCGACAATGGTTTAACTTCGCTGAGTTTTTGCCTGGCTTCTGTTGCTAATCCGTTAATTACCATATAATCCAAATCCTCAGGGATCTTTTTGCTTTCCATCTTGCGCATTCTTTCCACCTGCTGCAGCTGTTTTCCAATATAACCTTCATATTTTGTTTGGATATCGACCTGTTCAGCAACATCTTCCGGTATTATATGATCAGCTGGAACGAGCATTGCTATATCTTGATAGGTTATTTCAGGTCGCTTAAGAAGGCGTTCAGCTGATACAGCTTCCTTCAGTTCAGGGGCACCTTTTGCCTTTAATATTTCTTGAACCGCTTCGGTTGGTTTAATCGTTAATTTTGACAACCGCTTCCGTTCATCTTCAATCATTGCTTTTTTATTAAGGAATGTCTGGTAACGATTATCAGAAATGAGTCCGATGTCATAGCCGACATCAGTCAATCGCAAATCAGCATTATCATGGCGAAGTAATAGACGATATTCTGCACGAGAAGTCAGCAAACGATAAGGCTCATTCGTTCCCTTCGTCACTAAGTCATCGATCAAAACGCCGATATACGCTTGAGAACGATCAAGAATGACCGGTTCTTTTTCAAAAGCTGCTCTTGCCGCATTAATTCCGGCCATGATACCTTGTGCCGCGGCTTCCTCATAACCTGAAGTACCGTTGATTTGACCCGCTGTGAAAAGACCTTTAACCTGTTTCGTTTCAAGTGTCGGCCAAAGTTGGGTCGGAACAATAGCATCATATTCAATGGCATAGCCGGCCCGCATCATTTGCGCATTTTCAAGACCCGGAACAGTCGTCAGCATTTTACGTTGGACATCCTCAGGAAGACTTGTTGACAATCCTTGTACATAAACCTCATCTGTATTTCTGCCCTCGGGCTCCAAGAAAATTTGGTGACGGGGTTTATCGTTAAATCGAACAATTTTATCCTCAATCGAAGGACAGTATCTTGGTCCTGTCCCTTTTATCATGCCCGAATACATTGGCGAGCGGTCAAGATTACCATTAATAATCTCGTGTGTTTTATCGCCAGTATAGGTTAACCAGCATGGTATTTGATCCATAATAAACTTTGTTGTTTCATAGGAAAACGCACGCGGTTCTTCATCCCCAGGCTGTATCTCTGTTTTAGAGTAATCAATCGTATTGCTGTTAACCCGCGGCGGTGTACCGGTTTTAAATCGCACAAGGTCAAAGCCCAGCTCCTGTAAATGATACGAAAGGTTAATTGACGGTTGCATGTTATTAGGGCCGCTCTCGTAAGATAAATCTCCGAGGATAATCCTCCCTCTTAAGAAGGTACCGGTTGTAATAATCACTGTTTTGGCACGGTATTCTGCATTTGTTTTGGTTACAACCCCATTGCAAATACCATCCTCCACGATTAACCGCTCTACCATTCCCTGCTGCAATGTTAGATTTTCCGTGCGTTCAATGGTTTTCTTCATTTCCTGTTGATAGTGCACTTTATCTGCCTGTGCCCGCAACGCTCTGACAGCAGGGCCTTTTCCTGTATTCAGCATTCTCATTTGGATATGCGTTTTGTCTATATTACGGGCCATTTCTCCGCCCAAAGCGTCAATTTCACGAACAACAACACCTTTTGCGGGTCCGCCGACGGATGGATTGCAAGGCATGAAAGCTATAGCGTCTAAGTTAAGCGTGAGCATTAGCGTCTTCGCACCCATACGCGCCGCAGCAAGTCCTGCTTCAACACCAGCATGTCCCGCACCAACAACAATCACATCATAATTTCCCGCTGGATAGGTTGTCATATGCTTTACCTCCTTCTCTATTTTCCTAAACAAAATTGTGAAAAAAGCTGATCAATCAAGCTGTCAGAGACCGTATCACCAACTATTTCACCTAATATTTCCCACGTTCTGCGAACATCAATTTGTGCCATATCGACAGGAACACCAAGGCCGATGCTGTTAATAGCCTCATTGATAGCCTCATTGGCCTGTGCCAATAATGCTATATGTCTTGTATTGGAGACATAAGTTACGTCTTGAGTTTCAATGCCTTGCTGGAAAAACAATGAAGCAATCGCCTGCTCGAGGTCATCGATGCCCTCTTCTTTTAATAATGATGTTGTTATAACGGGTTGCCCGCATGCAAGTGTTTGTACCTCATCAAGTGATATGCGACAATCAAGATCTGTTTTATTTACGATAACAATAGCATCCATTCCCTTTATTGCTTCAAACAGCTGACGGTCTTCATATGTTAAAGACTCATGATAATTAAGCAATAATAAAATAAGATCAGCTTCCTTTAAAACCTTTCTTGACCGTTCAACGCCGATTCTTTCAACGATATCCTCAGTATCCCTTATTCCAGCAGTATCGACAAGCCTAAGCGGCACTCCCCTGATATTAACGTATTCCTCTATCACATCCCGGGTTGTCCCAGGAATATCAGTTACAATTGCTTTATTTTCATGAACCAAACTATTTAATAAGGAAGATTTGCCAACATTCGGCCGGCCAATAATCACCGTCGAAAGACCTTCCCTCAATATTTTCCCCTGTTTGGCTGTCACCAGTAACTCTTCAATTTTATCATGAACCATCTGTGCTTTATCAAGTAAAAGGTGATTTGTGACCTCTTCAGCGTCATATTCAGGATAATCAATATTTACTTCGACACTTGCAATGATCTCAAGCAATGTTTGCCGTAATTGATGAACAAGCTTTGATAACCTGCCCTCCATCTGTCCCATAGCAACTGTCATGGCGCGGTCTGTCTTTGCCCTAATAAGGTCCATAACTGCTTCGGCCTGCAACAAATCAATCCGTCCATTTAAAAAGGCGCGTTTGGTAAATTCACCCGGTTCGGCTAGACGTGCTCCTTGGCTAAGCGCCAATTCGAGCACCCTGTTGACTGACATGAGACCGCCGTGACAGTTAATTTCCACGATATTTTCCCTTGTAAAGGTTTTTGGCCCCCTTAGTACAGATACCATGACTTCTTCAACATGCTCACCCGTTCTAGGATCATTAATCTTCCCATAATGAATCGTATGGCTTTCTACCTCTTTTAATTTTCTTTTCCCGTTATATAATTTATCAGCAATGCCGATTGAGTCCGGCCCGCTCAAGCGAATGATCGCAATGGCACCTTCCCCCATAGGCGTGGATATTGCTGCAATTGTATCTGTTTCCATTTTCTTCACCTCTTTTGCACTAAAAACATTTTTCATAAAATCTATATTCAATTTATCCACAAAATAATTAGTCCCTAACACAATAGCTTACCACAAATATGCTTGTGGATAAAGTTACTTTTTCTTCTGCCTCTTTTTGTTGTGGATAATATGACAGCCATCCTTATTCGACACTTATCCACAGCATTTTTTTCAACCCACTTTACGACACCATTCTTACCTATCAACAATAAAGTAAACTTGGCTTATCGCCAAAAACTTAATAGCAAATTCTGTTGATACGTAAAGAAAACTCGCCGATTGGCAAGCCTTTGGTGAAGACAGAGGCGTAGTTGCGACGCACAGGACGTGCTAGTACTGGCGTTGTAACAGGATGTTACGTCTTTAGCCAGTGCACTTATGTGCGTCAGAAAGTTATACTTTCTGATTAACTAAAAAAAATAACACCATAACAATTAAGTTATGATGTCAGAAATAGAGTTATTATGTTAAATTCACTTGTCGTTTACGATTCTGGAGAAATTGTCACATAGCGATGCGGTTCTTCACCTTCAGATGCGGTTTTGATATGTCGGTTAGGCTGGAGAACGGTATGGACGATTTTCCTTTCATAAGCGGGCATCGGGTCAAGCTTAACTTTCCGCCGGTTTCTCACCGCTTTATGTGCCATTCTCTCCGCCAGGATTTCAAGTGATTCTTTTCTTCGCGCACGGTAGTTCTCAGCATCGAGCACAATTTTCAGCTTGTGATCTGAATGTTTATTTGCCACGAGATTTGTCAGATACTGAAGAGCATTGAGTGTATGCCCTCTTTTGCCGATCAAGAGTGCAAGGTCATCACCGGTTAATTGGCATTCGACATTTCTTTCATCATGCTGGGTGGCTTTGATCTCAACAATGACACCCATTTTTTCGACAATATCCCGCAAATAATTGATCGCTTTCTCAATCGGATTTTCCTTTAAAATAACTTTCACAATAGCAGGTTTGGCTCCGATACCAAGCAAGCCTCTTTTTGGTTCTTCTAAAACATCAATCGTCACCTGATCTAATGTTGCATGTAATTCCTCGAGGGCCTGTTCAATGGCTTCGTCAATTGATTTCCCATTCTTAATGACTTCCCTCACTTCTTCTTCGCTCCTCCTGTTTGGTCAATTTTTTCCGATTTCTTTGGAGCATAAACAAAGTAGGTTTGGACGACCATAAATATGTTACCAACGACCCAGTAAAGCGCTAATGCTGCTGGGAAATAAAAGGCCATGCCAGCTATAAAAATAGGGAAGATATACATCATCATAGCCATTTGCGGATTGGCATTTCCTGTACGTCCGAGCATCAGCTTTTGTTGAACGAAAGTTGTCAAACCGGCTATAATCGGCAAAATATGATATGGATCTGCATGACCGAGGCTAAACCAAAGGAAATCATGCTGTTTGATTTCCTGCGTTCTCATGATCGCGTGATAGAACGCTATTAGAATCGGCATTTGGATGACAATTGGGAAACAGCCAGCTAATGGATTAACCTTATGTTCCTGGAACAGCTTCATTGTTTCTTCTTGCAGCTTCTTTTGTGTCTTTTGATCTTTGGAACTGTACTTCTCTCTAAGTTTCTTTATCTCAGGCTGAACATCCTGCATAGCCTTAGAACTTTTTACTTGTTTGATCATTAAAGGCAGTAAAACTAATCTTACAATAATTGTTGTAACAATAATGGCTAGTCCATAACTTCCACTAAAAAGATCTGCTACATAACTTATAAACTGCGATAGCGGCCAAACAAAGTATTCGTTCCAAATCCCAGTACTCTCTGCATTAATCGGCTTTTTATAGTCAGTACAACCCGAAAGAACCGTTATGAGCAGTAAAAGTGCCGCCGTCACGGCTATTTTTTTTCGCAACAACTTTACCTCCTTGATAATCCGAACCAGGATCAGCGAAACTTTTTAACGTTATCTTTTTCCGGAACAGGGTCGAACCCTCCCGGATGGAATGGATGACACTTCAATATCCTTATAATCGTTAAAAAGCCGCCTTTAAAAATGCCAAAACGTGCTATAGCCTCAATGCCATAGTGGGAACAGCTTGGATAAAAGCGGCAAGTAGGCGGTTTCAGAGGTGAAATCACCTTTTGGTAAAAGCGGATCATGCCGATAAGCAGCCACTTCAAACCTATCACCTTCTACTATCTCTTTAATACCTTCGCCCTCTTTAAGACATGCTTGAGGCTGCCAAGGCTTTCTTGATAACTCATGGCCGCAGTAGGTTTCCTGGCTATAATAATATAGTCATTACCCATTTCAAGCTTGTCCTCAAGATGCCTTAGAACTTCTCGAACGTGACGCTTAATCCGATTTCTAGTTACAGCATTTCCAATTTTCTTGCTTACGGATAGTCCAATTCTAGAATACTCACGTCCTGGACATTTTAGAACATAAATAACAAACTGCCGATTTGCAGTTGATCTTCCTTTGTTAAAAACATGTTGAAAATCTTTATTTTTCTTAAGCTTTTCTAGTCTCTTCATTTTGTCACTCCGTATGTACGGATCTTCAACTTAAAAACCTTTATATCAAATAGTATAGACAAAAAATTAAAAGAAAACTAAGGCTTTCGCCACTTTTGGCGATAAGCCAAGTTTTCTTTATTCTTTTCATGCCTTGAGGAATATAATATTCCTTTATGTGAAAAAAGACCACTGTTGGTCTCACAGTGGCCTTATGCTGATAGTACTTTTCTTCCTTTACGACGACGACGTGCTAGAACCTTACGTCCATTTTTTGTTTGCATACGGGAACGAAAACCATGTACTTTCTTTCTTTTACGAGTATTTGGTTGGTAAGTACGTTTCATGAAATACACCTCCTGAAAAAAACTTTCATAAAAACATAAATCAACTATTTTGATGGCTAATTGACCTTATTTAAAAAGCAAAAGCGATTTGCTTACAGATCCCGTCATACTTTGTCTCTCTGGCATAACGATCATCCTATGCTTTGTTCCATAGGGCACAATACCAAACACAGTCTGACTTATTATAATGAGAAATTGATTTTTTGTCAAGAACCCTCGTCAATCGCATTTCCAAAGTTACGTCTAAGAAGCCGGTAGTCGTATTTTATGATTTTAAAGTTACCCACAAATCAACTTATGTACAAGCCCCAAATTTATATGTGGCCTAGATTATTCATAGAAAATCCTCAATAAGACAGAAATGCTTACCCATCAAGCGATTTCGTCATACTATTACGCATCAAATAAATGAAAAAA
>NZ_SLXK01000054.1 GCF_004341035.1 Scopulibacillus darangshiensis | reverse complement strand
AAAGTTTATTTTAGCACTAAGAGGGGCTTTTTTTGATACATCGCTAAAAGCTTTCCTGAACCCTAGGCCTAGCCTAGGGTTTTCATTTAACAAAAAAAAAAGCCATCGAACGAACGATGGCTGGTAAACATATGGTTTTTCCATTTAGTCAAACCAGGTTATTAGCTGTTTGCACCGGAATCATCAGGGGTGTTCTCCTTCGGAGGTGTGATGGCACCTTCGTCTGACCCTTGATCAGTGCTGTTTTGGTCTGTGCTTGAATCAGTGCTGTCAGGCTCCGCATTTGAGCCCTGGCTATTGTTATCCTGGCTGTCTTCACGTTGCATTTTATCATCTGAATTCATATTATTGTCATTTGACTTCATTTTGTTATCATCAGATTTCATGTTGTCATTCCGGTTATCTTGATTGCTTTTGTCCTGCTCAGGCATGTTGCCTTTTGGTTCGTTTGATGCTTTCGTTACATCATCAAGGCTAGAAATGCCTTTTTTAAAGTAAGAGACAGGATTTACAGCCAAACCGTCTTTGCGGATTTCAAAGTGGACATGAATGCCAGCATCTTTGTTATAGTCACTGCGCCCAGCCACTCCGATTTTATCATCTTGTGCAACTTTGTCTCCAGGTTTTACATCAGTAGATGCTAAGCTTTCATATAGCGTTGTGACACCGTCTTTATGCTTAACTTCCACAACATAGCCTAAGATACTATCTTTTTTCGCTTTGGTTACCTTACCGCTCATAGCAGCTGTGACATCAAACGCCTTTTTGTCTTTGGCGGCGATATCGATGCCCGTATTCTGGGTGTAGGAATGATCATAATTTACTAGAGCGGCTTGCTGATCTTCTTTTGATCCATTTACATCATAGAATTGTGTGACAATCTCTACTGCATCCTTTTTGGCAACAGGCCATTTGAATTCTTCTTTTGCACTGTTTACCGGAACGGCATCCTTACCGTCATCTTGGAAAACCACGTCACCATTATTATTTTTGTTTGCTTGGTTTTTGGAATCATCCAGTTGGAACCATAGCACCGCTGTCATAATCAGCGCAGCGACACATAAATACAATGCTGGATAAAACCAACGTTTTTTAGAGAGTTTGCGCAAGTTTCCTTCAGATTCCTCACGCGGGTTTCTCTTATTTTTGTCTGTCATGTTCATCACCTCAGCAACCATTCTGATCAGATTCCAGGTGATATATACATAGACAAACAAAAAAATTAACGATTAGTTTTCGACAAATCCATTTATTTTATGCAACCTCACTGCAGTTTGCCTACTTTTTTGCTGTTAATTTTGCTGTGAATGGCTGGATATTGGAAATGTCAACACCCTTATAGTAATAAGAAACAATTTGTTTGTAGTTGTCCCCTGCCTTCGCCATACCGTTCGCGCCATATTGGCTCATGCCGACCCCGTGGCCGTACCCCTTAGTCGTTATTTTAACCTCATCACCTTGTTTGACGATATTAAAGTCCGTTGATCTTAGGCCAAGCTTCTCACGAATTTCCCTTCCTGTGAACGTTTTGCCGCCGACTTTAATTTTGGCGACCCGGTGGCCTTTCGTCCTGTCGATGATATCGCCTATTTCTCCCTTTTGTTTGCTGAAGTCTATACCCAATTTATTTTCAACATCCGAGGCTGATCGTGTCGTGACATCTTCATATTTTGGTGAATTGCGGTCCCATGGGCTCGGAACGCTTTTCAAATATGGATAGGGATTACTCCAATAGTCTTCAGCATTCTCCGTATAGCCATTACTTGTGGAAAAGAATGATGGTGTGATCGGTTTGCCGTTATAAGTGATAATTTGCCCCTCAGTTGCATTTACGGCTTTTTCAATTTTGGCAAGCTTCCATTCGTAGTCAATGCCCCAGATCTTTTTCAAGTCAGCTTTGTCTTTAAAAACCTGGTCCATTGTCGTATCTGTCACCTCAGCGCCTTTTGGAACATTTATGGAGCCTTCATTCAATAAATGTTTTACGATATATGTCCTTGCCGCCAACGTTTGAGCCTTGAGGGCTTCAATGTTAAAATCCGCCGGCATTTCTGATGCCACAACACCGACGAGATAATCATGCATATCAAACGACTGCACTTTATCCTCGGCCGCACGATACACCGAAACAGAGATGGCCGGACCTTTGTCTTTGTTTTGGCTCGCCGTCTTATCTTTCGTTTTTGCTTTCGCGACATCTTTGTCATGCTTTGCTGCTTGTTCCGCATGTTCGGCAAACGGCATGACGATCATCGAAGGGATAATAAGGACAGTTAAGATAAAAAGGGTCAAAATAATCGCGGTTCGTTTCATATGTCGTCCTCCAATAGCTCGGGTTTATCACATTCAAATGGCGTCCTTCAAAAGAAAAAGCACCCCATAAGAACGTCACTTTATTCTAGCTTATGGTGATAGATAAACTGCTAGAACCGTATAAAGGACATTGACAAATTAACGAATTTTAATAATGGGGGGTCTAAATAAATCCTCTCGGCATAAACTGTCTTTGGGGGTTATTAAAAATCTCGCGTGAAGGGGGGGAATAAAAAAGAAGCCGGCATAGCGGCTCCTTTTTTGGAAACAAATCATGTTTTTAAGTTAAGCATACTTTGGCTTCATATTTAATTTAGGCAGATTGACAGCAGCCTTTTCAGAAGCAGTTTCGCCAACCTCGACTCTCTCGATATCCGCACCAAGAGCCTGAAGTTTTCCATGGAAATTAACATAGCCGCGATCAATATGCTTCAATTCATTAACTCTTGTAACGCCTTCAGATACTAGACCGGCAATAACGAGAGCCGCACCGGCACGAAGGTCTGTAGAAGACACTTCCGCACCTTGAAGCCCGCATGGGCCATTAATAATCGCTGATCTGCCTTCAATTTTAATATCCGCATTCATACGCCGAAATTCTTCGACATGCATGAAACGATTTTCAAAAACCGTCTCAGTGATCACTGCTGTGCCCTTAGCTTTCAAAAGTAAAGCCATCATTTGTGATTGCATATCGGTTGGAAAGCCCGGATGAGGCATTGTTTTCACATCAACAGGCTTTAATATATCAGGTCCGATAACCCTTAAGCCATCTAATTCCTCTTGAATAACAACACCCATCTCTTCCAATTTCGCAACAAGCGGGCGCAAATGCTTGGCACGCGCGTCTTCAACCAATACATTCCCGCCGGTAATCGCCGCGGCAATCATAAAAGTGCCTGCTTCAATGCGATCGGGCAGGATTTCATGGTGCGCGCCCTTTAATTGTTTCACACCTGTAATACGAATAGTTGATGTACCGGCGCCGGAAACTTTTGCACCCATAGCGTTAAGGTAATCAGCTAAATCTTCAATTTCAGGTTCACGAGCACAATTTTCAATGACGGTCTCACCATCAGCGAGCACGGCAGCCATCATGATGTTTTCTGTTGCTCCAACACTTGGAAAGTCAAGATAAATGCCGGCACCTTTCAGCCTTCCGTTAACGCTAGCTTCAATGAATCCGTTCCCAATGGTCACCTGTGCGCCCATTGCTTCAAAACCTTTGAGATGTTGATCAATCGGTCTTGAACCAATTGCGCAACCGCCAGGAAGAGCGATACGGGCATGGCCAACACGGGCCAAAAGCGGTCCCATAACAAGAAAAGAGGCCCGCATTTTTCGAACATATTCAAATGGTGCTTCCGTAGATAATTCTTTTACCGCGTTAACCGTAATTGTATTATTGTCATATGTGACTTCCGCATTGAGATGCCTTAATACTTCATTAATCGTATAAACATCTGCTAAAGCAGGAACATTATAAATTCTACTTGTGCCTTTATGTGCTAACATGGATGCAGCAATTACGGGAAGTACTGCATTTTTTGCGCCTTCAATCTTAACCCTTCCGGACAGGCGCTTCCCGCCACGAACAATGATATTCTCCAACGTATTCCCCTCCGCGTACAGTGTCGTAAATCCGTTTGTCTTTTGTATGATCGGGTGTTCCAATCCACTTTTTTATTTATTAATATTCAGACGTAATAATGGGTGTTCCAATCGTGATAGTTGTCACTTCATCAACAGTTCTTAATGCGACTTGTAAATTCATCTTTTTGTTTTTAGTGTAGATCGAGTCCTTCCACTGCTTATTATATGCAGATACCGATACAAACGTTTTTTCATTTGTGCTTTCAACCGGTTTTGCTGAAAAGCGGTCTAACAATTGGCTAGCATATTTTGATAAAGCAATTTCCATTTTAGCATTATGCTGAGCTTTTATACAAGAGAATATTTTCGCTTTTCCGTGAAGTATTTTCGACATTTGTGTGCTAATGATCGGCGAAAGCATTTTCCAGTTAATACCCTCCCAATGTTCCCCCTGTATCTCATATACTAGATACGTTTTATAGGTACCTTTATGGGGGTAAGCAAAAAACGACACTTTTTCCGTTGCGAGACTCCCAGGCAACACCCTTTGCCCTGTTAGCTTAAACCTTCCTTCTTCAGTTTTCACCGGTTTCCAATTGTATTCTTTTAATGTTTTTGTCATCTTTTTCACTTGTTCATAATACTCGGAGGGGTTATTCAAAGTTTGATAGTTTTCCCTTGCATACAGCGACCAATATGTAATGGTAGTTTCGTTTGTGTCCACCGCTTCAGCTAAAGTCTGCAATTTCTTAATGGCTGTTTGTTTGTCCAATGCTTGGGCCGCGGTCTGGGAATACGCCCCAAAGAAAAATAAGATTATAAATGCAAAGCTTAAGAATTTTGGATTTAAATGATTCATGTGATCATCTCCTCTCCCTGTCTTCATTGTTACCGGGAGGGAGGTGAGTATACATGAAAGTTAAAAAAATTGGGGGGTCTGACCCCGAGGGGTCAGACCCCTATCCGTAAATTTGCGGCAGATTCATTGACCAATTGAGATAATCCAAGAAAAATTTAGCTACGAGATAGCTTATGGCTATGGTCAGAAAAATTAAGAGGACTTTTGCCTTTGCCCCCTTAGGGTTGCGAAGGAACAAGTCCAATTTAAAACTTTGGATCGCCCACCAAGTCACGATCAGCGCAACAAGATGAACAAATAAATGCAATGCAGCCTGATATCCGAAGTTCAACATGGTTCGTCACCTGCCTTTTAATTTTTAGGGGTCTGACCCCAAGGGGTCAGACCCCCCCCCGCTATATCAAAAAAAGACTGCCGGCAACATGTGTGTTGGGCAGCCTTTTTTATTTCATTATCTCGCGGCGGTAGCCAGACGGTTTTCAGCGCGCTTTAGATCAAGCAGGGCAGCATCGTGTTCTTTGGTGTCCTTTTGTAAGCCGCTCAGGCGGGCTTCAGCATCAGCCTTTGCCTTTTCAGCCCTTGCCACATCGATGTCATCCTTCATCTCAGCGGCTTCGGCAAGGATGGTGACACGGTCAGGGCGCACTTCGATAAAGCCGCCGCTAACTGCCACATACTTTGTTTCACCATAGTTTTTCAAGCGGACCGTGCTGATTTCAAGCGGAGCTACGAGCGGCATATGCTGCGGCAAAACGCCGATTTCTCCGCTCGTCGCTCTCGCACTGACCATATGGACTTCGCCTCCGAACACCTTCCCGTCGGGTGTTACAATATCAGTCTGAACTATATTCATTCAGCACCCCTCCTTGGGTCAATGCGAGCTATTATGCTCCTTGGGCTTCCATTTCTTTCGCTTTTTCGATTACTTCTTCAATGCGGCCAACAAGGCGGAAAGCATCTTCCGGCAAGTTGTCGTACTTGCCGTCAAGGATATCCTTAAAGCCTTTGACTGTTTCTTTAACAGGAACATAAGAACCAGGCTGACCTGTAAATTGCTCCGCAACGTGGAAGTTTTGTGACAGGAAGAATTGAATCCTGCGGGCACGGGCGACGACAAGCTTATCCTCGTCAGACAATTCATCCATACCTAAAATCGCAATGATGTCTTGCAATTCTTTATAACGCTGCAATGTTTCCTGAACTTGGCGGGCCACATTATAGTGCTCGTCACCGACAACTTCGGGTGACAGGGCACGTGACGTAGAAGCCAGCGGATCAACCGCAGGGTAAATACCAATTTGAGTCAGACCGCGATCAAGGTTCGTTGTCGCATCCAAGTGGGCGAATGTTGTCGCCGGAGCCGGGTCAGTGTAGTCATCGGCAGGCACATAGACAGCCTGGATCGATGTGACTGAACCTTTTTTCGTTGACGTAATCCGCTCTTGAAGCTGACCCATTTCTGTTGCAAGTGTCGGCTGATAACCAACCGCTGAAGGCATACGACCGAGCAATGCGGATACCTCAGAACCTGCTTGCGTGAATCGGAAAATGTTGTCGATGAATAACAACACGTCTTGGCCTTGTTCATCACGGAAGTATTCAGCCATCGTCAGGCCGGAAAGGGCAACACGCATCCGGGCGCCAGGAGGCTCATTCATTTGGCCGAATACCATTGCAGTCTTCTTGATAACCCCGGAATCGCTCATTTCATGGTAAAGGTCATTACCTTCACGTGTCCGCTCGCCGACACCGGCAAATACGGAAATACCGCCGTGCTCTTGAGCGATGTTATTGATCAATTCTTGAATAAGGACTGTTTTACCAACACCGGCACCGCCAAACAATCCGATTTTACCACCCTTAACATAAGGGGCAAGCAAATCAATAACCTTGATGCCTGTTTCAAGCACCTCAGTTTTCGTTGTCAGTTCATCAAAGGAAGGAGCTTCTCTGTGAATGGCGTCACGCTGGACACCTGCCGGCAAGTCTTCTTTTAAATCAATGGGTTCACCTAACACGTTAAAGACACGTCCAAGTGTTTCTTCACCAACTGGAACGGAAATCGGTGCACCGGTATCTAATACATCCGTACCGCGCACAACGCCGTCGGTCGATGACATCGCAATCGTACGCACTGTGTCATTACCGAGGTGAAGGGCCACTTCCAATGTCAACTTAATATTAGTCTCATTAGAAGATTGAGCTTTATAATCAATTTTAAGAGCGTTGTTTAATTCAGGGAGGTGTCCGCGTTCGAACTTAACGTCAATTATCGGACCTGTTACCTGAGTGACATAACCCTTGTTCATCACATTCCCTCCAATCATTTCTTATCATGCACTATTCAAGTGCTGCTGCACCGCCGACAATCTCACTGATTTCCTGTGTGATCGCTGCCTGGCGGGCACGGTTATATGAAAGTGTGAGCTGGTCAATGATCTCACTGGCATTGTCTGTCGAACTTTTCATCGCTGTCATCCGGGCGGCATGTTCTGATGCCTTTCCATCAAGAAGTGCACCGTATATAAGACCTTCTGCATAAAGCGGCAGCAATCTTTCCAATACTTCCGGTTCTGATGGCTCATATTCATAGCTCACCTTTTTTCCAGGCACTTCTTCAACGTCTGTTAAAGGCAAAAGCTTCATATCCACCAACTCTTGGGAAATAACACTGACAAAGTGGTTATACACCAGGTTAAGCTCATCGATTTCCTCATTTGCGAACAAATCAACAGCCTTCTTTGCCAGCGCCTTGACATCATCATAATTTGGCTGATCCGGAAGTCCGGTCACCTCGGCAGCAACGGGCATACCGCGGTTTTGGAAAAACTTCAACCCCATCTTGCCGACCGCTATGATCACATAGTCATCTTTGGATTTATGCCGCTCCGCGATGACAGTTTGCACGTGTTTAAGAACACTGCTGTTATATGCGCCTGCTAAACCCCGATCTGCAGTAATGACAAGATAACCTGTCTTTTTAACCGGGCGGGCTTTAAGCATTGGGTGTCTGACGGCTCCATTATTTCCTGAAGCAATGCCCGCCACGACATGGCGCAATTTATCAGTATATTCAGTGTAAGACTGCGCTTTTTCCTGTGCACGGTTTAACTTTGAGGCGGAAACCATCTCCATCGCCTTTGTGATCTGGCGGGTTTTCTTCGTCGAGTTAATCCGTGTTTTTATATCACGCATTGAAGGCACTTCGATTCACCACCTTTGTAAATGTGCCTAAACAGACACATTACTTGCTAGATACGACAAAATTCTTTTTAAACGATTGAACCGCGTTTTTGAAGGTGTCATCATTTGGAAGAGCACCTGTCTCGCGAATCTTTTTATAAATGTCATCACTATGATTTTCTTCTAGATAAGCAAAGTATTCTTTTTCAAATCGCTTAATGTCTTCCACAGGAATATCATCTAGGAAGCCCTTTGATAAGGCATAAAGGATCGCTACTTGCTTTTCAACAGCCATCGGACTGTGCAGATCTTGTTTTAAAACTTCTACCGTACGCTGCCCGCGGCCGAGTTTCGCTTTCGTCGCTTTATCCAAATCCGAACCGAATTGAGCGAAGGCTTCAAGTTCACGGAAAGAAGCCAAATCAAGTTTTAGCGTACCGGCAACCTTTTTCATCGCTTTAATTTGCGCATCACCGCCGACACGGGATACAGAAGAACCGGCATCAACCGCAGGACGTACGCCTGAGAAGAATAAGTCTGACTCTAAGAAAATTTGTCCATCTGTGATGGAGATTACATTTGTAGGAATATATGCGGAGATGTCTCCGGCTTGGGTTTCAATAATCGGCAAAGCAGTCAATGAACCGCCGCCTTTGTCATCACTAAGCTTGGCTGCACGCTCAAGCAGTCTTGAGTGAAGATAGAAGACATCACCAGGGTATGCCTCACGGCCTGGAGGACGGCGCAGCAGCAAGGACAATTCACGGTAAGCTGCCGCTTGTTTTGATAGATCATCATAAATGATGAGGACATGCTTGCCGTTGTACATGAAATCTTCACCCATTGATACACCGGCATAAGGCGCTAGATATAGCAATGGTGCAGGATCAGATGCCCCGGCTGAGACAACGATCGTTTTTTCAAGAACACCATATTCACGAAGTGTTTCCACGACGCCGGCAACAGTGGATTCTTTTTGTCCGATCGCAACGTATATGCTGATAACGTCCTGATCCTTTTGGTTAATGATGGTGTCGATGGCCAAAGCTGTTTTACCAGTTTGGCGGTCTCCGATGACCAGCTCACGCTGCCCGCGGCCGATTGGAATAAGGGAGTCCACCGCTTTAATACCTGTTTGCAATGGCTCATGAACCGATTTCCGATCCATAACCCCAGGTGCTGGACTTTCAATCGGACGGGTTTTGTCCGTATTTAACGGACCTTTACCATCGATTGGCGCCCCAAGCGGGTTAACGACACGGCCAAGCAGTGCTTCTCCAACCGGAACCTCCATGATGCGTCCCGTACGCTTAACTTCATCACCTTCATGAATATCCTGATACGGTCCGAGAATAACGAGGCCGACATTATTTTCTTCAAGGTTCTGGGCAAGGCCCATGACACCATTAGAGAATTCAACAAGTTCTCCGGCCATAACATTATCGAGCCCATGAACACGTGCGATGCCGTCACCGACTTCGATAACATGACCAACATCATTTATTTCAACCGCTGTATCGTAATTTTCAATTTGCTTTTTAATTAAAGAACTAATTTCTTCGGCTTTAATGCTCACAACCATTTCACCCCTATCTACCTGTGTTCAATTCTCGCTTAAAGCGCTGCAGTTTGCCTGCGATCGAGCTGTCAAAGACCCGGTTGCCGACCTTGACGATCATGCCCCCGATAATGTCTTTATCGACTTTTATTGTTAACCGCAGCTTCTTCTGCAATTTGGCAGCAAGCTCTTCGGTAAACTTCCTTTGTTCTTCTTCATCCATAGGCGTTGCTGTCGTCACAATCATATCAACAATCCCGCGATCATCGTTGGCAAAGTCAACAAAATCAAGATAGAGATATGGAATGATATTTTCCCTTGAACGGTCAACTAGTACATATAAAAGATTCAGCATTTCTGTGCTTGTATCGGAATGGAATAATTTTTCAATCAGTGCTTTCTTGTCTTTCTTGTCAATTTGCGGATGGTTCAGGACTTGCCGCAATTCCTTACTTGCTGCAATCGTTTCCTTTACCATCTTCAACTGTGCTTCATAACTGTCAACTTGCCCATGTTCCTTAGCTATTTCGAATAGTGCTTGGGCATATCTTTTGGCAACAGCTTCACTCATATGCGATCGCCTGCCTGCTTAATGAACGTATTAATCTCATTTTTGTGATCCTTAGGATCCACTTCCCGCTCCAATACTTTGGATGCGAGCAGAACAGATAATTCAGCCACTTCATCACGGAGAGAGGCCACTGCTTTTTCACGTTCCCTGTCAATTTCTTCTTTTGCTTGTTCAATCAATCGCTCAGAACGAACCCTTGCGTCTTCAATGATTTTCTGACCTTCATTTTCAGACTGCTGCTTGGCACGATCAATAATAGCGGTTGCTTCTTGCCGAACCTGGTTCAATTCCGCTTTTTGCTTTTCTAAAAGCTCCGCCGCTTCTCTGCGATTTTCTTCAGCAGTAGAAATCTCATTTTCAATATGGCTTTGCCTTTTGTTCATAACTTCAAGCATCGGACGCATCGCTAATTTTGCAACGATAGCAATTAAAATAATAACAACAATCAATTGGAATAGAATTGTTCCAATAGAAAAATCAAGCATAATCCCGCGCACTCCCTTCAATATCCGAATTTCAGACCTGTACTTTCGGTTGTCTTAATGTGCAAAGAAAGCGGGGGTATTTCTACCCCTGCTAAATTTATTAACCACCTATAATACCGAAGAGTACGAGAATACCAAAGGCAATGGAGATAATCGGCAATGCTTCAACAAGACCGAGGGCGATCATTGATTGACCAAAAAGCTTACCTTGTGCTTCCGGTTGACGAGCGATTCCTTCAAGATAACGGCTGAATAATACCCCGTTACCAATACCTGCCGCGAGGGCACCAAATGCGATCATAATACCGCCTGCAAGAACTGCTAATGACATATCCATGTTTTACTTCCTCCCTATAATAACTTTAAAATAATTTCAATAAATTAATGGTCGTCTGCAACTTTTTGTGAAATGTAAACCATTGCTAATACTGTGAAGATATAAGCTTGAATGACCCCAACAAAGATTGAGAATCCTATCCAAGCAAACATTGGCACAGCGGTGAGATATGGCGTGCCTGCCCTTAGAATGAGAATCAGCACTTCACCTGCAAAGATGTTTGCCCAAAGCCGGGCAGCATGTGTTGTCGGTTTGGCCAATTCGTCAATAATGTGAAGCGGCAGCATCCAAGCATAAGGTTGGACATAATGGCCAAAATAACGCCGCGGGCTTTTAAACAACCCTGCGAAGTGAGCGTAAAGTGCAATAGCAAAGGCCATCGCTACAGTCACATTAATATCAGATGTCGGTGATTTGAACCAGCTGATTTCATGGCTTTGCTGTAATCCTTCATGCGTGATGCCGAGTAAAGGAATTTCACCATGTGCTTCAGCGTTAACCATCACAATGACACCCAACAGGTTTGCAATTAAAACAAAGAGAAAGATCGTTACGGCAAAGCTAAGGTATTTCTCAGCCTTCTTAGCTTCCAGCATCATATTTGTGACGCCGCGAATGAATTCAATGACCATTTCCATCATGTTTTGTGCGCCCCGTGGTTTCATCTCTCTGCGACGGGTAAGCAACAGGACAAACAAAATCACGAGCAAAGCCGTAATAACTGTCCCAATCATTACCGTCACATCAAACGTCAATCCAAGGAACTTAATTTTCGGAGTCAGTTCCAAGAACGTCCCTCCCTTCTTCTTGATGTATACTGGATTTCTTTATATAGAAGAAACTCGTAACAACAACCATTAGAATATAGCCAAATGGCAGCGTCAGGACGAAGGATCGATAATCAATCCATTCGGGAAATCGGTAGACCAATATGATCCCAAAGCCAACCATCAGTATTCTTGTCAATGTTTTTATTCCTACGAGTTTCTGAGATCCTGCTGCTACCCTGTCACCGGCAAGCTTGACGCGATACGCCAAATGAAAAATATTGTAAATACTGATAAGTTCACCTAAAATAAAACCGGCAATTAAAGGTTTTGCAGGGGTGACAAACCACAGAAAAGTTAAAATAATAAAAATGGAGCAGGAGATGATCATCATCATCCGGACAGGCCATGCCAATTCCTTTGTCATTTTGGCTCAGTCCTTTGTAAAAGAAATTAGAGTGAAAACCGCACTCGCTATACCAATCAGCAAGCCGCCGATAATGCCGACAGCAAGCCATAGTGGCGCTGTGCCAAAGCTTTCATCCATGCGTTTTCCCAACCAGATACCTCCCAAAATAAATGCAAGTATTTCGAACCCGAGAGTTCCGACAAGTCCTACCATACGCCAAGGGTCATTTGTGTTCTTTTTCACATAGCACCCCTCCCCTTTGGCCATCGCTGCATGGCACTTTAAGGTTAAAATGACTGACTAGGAAAACTCGCCCCTCGGACAAATCCATTTTTTTCGGGTAAGAACATCGACTGGAAATGTTTTATTGAGGTAGATCCTAATGGGAGTTATCATGACAATACCTTCCAACAAAATCCTACAGAGGCTGACAAAAAACGTCATATTTCAGGTTGTACCAAAAAGATGCAAATCGGCTGAATCTCTTTGTTTAATAACCCTAGTATATCTTAACGAAAGCGCTATCTTCTTGTCAATAATTACGGGAAGATACATGTAAAAAGTTTTATATTTCTTCTACATTTTGTCACATTTGTTTTAAGTGCCCCTATACCCTTATTATGCAGGTCAGAACGAAAAAAACATACCTTAAAAACGACAAAAATGTTACAGATTGAACGGTTGTTCACACCTAGCCGAGAAAACGCTTTTCCTTGCAGCTTTTCAGAATAAAACCAACAAACACCAATATAAGCTTTCACTCATTTATTATAGGACTCAGGTTCCGCTAATTTCTGTAAAATGCGGCTAGTTTCCTAAACAACAAAGAAACGGGCAAGTCAGTTAAGACAACTTGCCCTTTTTAAAGAAGAATCCCTATTTTGTTCCAAAAAGCCGGTCCCCAGCGTCCCCAAGACCCGGAACGATATATCCCTTTTCATCGAGCTTTTCATCCAAGGCCGCAAGGTATATATCAACATCAGGATGGTCGTCTTGAATTTGCTTCACACCTTCAGGAGCAGCGATGAGACACATTAGCTTCATATTCACAGCTCCGCGCTCCTTAAGCGAGGTGATCGCCGCTGAAGCGGAACCGCCAGTCGCAAGCATTGGGTCGACAACAATAAGTTCTCTTTCGTGAATATCAGAAGGAAGTTTAACATAATATTCGACTGGCATTAATGTTTCCGGGTCTCTATAAAGACCAACGTGGCCCACTTTGGCAGCCGGAATTAAATTCAGCATCCCGTCGACCATGCCAAGCCCTGCTCTTAAAATAGGTACAATACCAAGTTTTTTGCCTGAAAGCTGATAGGCTTTGGCAATTGTTACAGGGGTCTCCACCTCAATTTCTTCGAGGGGCAGTTCACGGGTGATTTCAAAAGCCATCAGAGCCGCAACTTCGTCAACCAGCTCGCGAAAGGCCTTCGTCCCTGTTTTATAATCCCTGATAAATGTCAGTTTATGCTGTATAAGCGGATGATTTAAAACTTTTACTTGTCCCACCTGAATCCTCCTTCATTTTCTCTCTCGACAAATTTTACATAAAATTTGTCCGCAATTCAACTTAAAGAAAACTTGTCGTGTGGATTTGAACCACCTAGATTGTGCAACAGTGGGGCACACGAAAAAAGGAGGCCCCTTTCGAGGTCTCCTAAAAAATTATAGGTTGGGGTATAGAGGGAATTGTGCCGTCAAAGCCTCTACACGTTTTTCTGCTTCTTTTAATTTCTCTTCGTCTTCATGATTTTTCAAGGTGAAGGCAATGATTGATGCCACTTCCTCCATAGCTTCTTCGTTAAAGCCGCGGGTTGTCACGGCAGCTGTCCCCATTCTAACGCCGCTTGTTACAAATGGACTTTCCGGATCAAATGGAATCGTATTTTTGTTCGTGGTAATACCAATATCATCCAAAGCCTTCTCAGCCACTTTGCCTGTAAGACCGGAACCGCGGACATCAAGAAGAACGAGGTGGTTATCCGTTCCGCCGGATACAAGCTGCAGACCTTCAGCTTCTAGCTTCGCGCCGAATGCTTTGGCGTTGGCTATAATTTGCTTCGCGTAATCTTTAAAGGATGGATCAAGTGCTTCACCTAAAGCAATGGCCTTAGCGGCGATGATGTGCATCAGCGGTCCGCCCTGTAAGCCTGGGAAAATAGCCTTGTCTATTTTTTTCGCAAATTCTTCTTTGCAGAGAATCATGCCGCCGCGAGGTCCGCGCAGCGTCTTGTGTGTTGTTGTTGTAACAAAATGGGCATGCGGGACAGGATTAGAATGGAGCCCTGCTGCCACAAGTCCTGCAATATGCGCCATATCCACAAGTAAATAAGCACCGACTTCATCAGCAATTTCTCTGAACCGTTTGAAGTCAATTTCACGAGGGTACGCACTTGCACCTGCTACAATGAGCTTTGGCTGATGTTCTTTAGCCTTTTGCAGTACATCATCATAATTGATGCGGTGAGACTGTTCGTCCACACCATAAGCGACAAAATTATATTGTTTTCCGCTGAAATTCACCGGACTGCCGTGAGTAAGATGGCCTCCATGGCTCAGATTCATGCCAAGAACGGTATCGCCGTGTTCTAAAATAGTAAAGTAAACACCCATATTCGCCTGTGCTCCAGAGTGGGGCTGGACGTTTGCATGTTCAGCGCCGAAAAGCTTTTTCACTCTTTCGCGGGCGAGGTTTTCCACGATGTCAACGTATTCACATCCGCCATAATATCTGCGGCCTGGATAACCTTCAGCATATTTATTTGTTAAAACTGAACCAGCCGCCTCCATTACCGCTTCACTGACGAAGTTTTCAGAGGCTATAAGTTCAATTTTATCTCTCTGACGTCCTAACTCTTTTTGAATGGCATCGAATACTTCTGTATCCCTAGTTTGCATGGCTTTCATTGTACAGCAGCTCCTCTCAAAAATCTTTTCACTCATTCATATTAACATAATTTTTTATAATTAATTGCAATTTTATTCATATTAGCTTTTGTATCAAAACAAAAATCCAAGCCGATATTAAAAGCGGCTTGGATTTATTACTTTTTTTAATTGAATGTTGTTCACTAGAAATGATTTACTTTTTCTCTTTCAGGGTATACAGCACGTTCACCGCCGATTAATCTCGGCCGCGTCCTGGCCATTGTCACATGGGCCTGCCCAATTTCATGGACAGTGCTTCTCACGGGTATGACAACAGACTTCATGTGCATACCGATGAACGTATCACCAATATCAATCCCGCAGTCGGCTTTAATATGTTCGACAACGACAGGATCATCCATTTTGTTAAACGCATAGGCCGCCATAGAGCCGCCTGCGGATCGAACAGGGACAACAGTCACCGGTTCATAGTTTTTTTTCTCAGCAATGGACCGTTCGACGACAAGCGCACGGTTTAAATGTTCACAGCATTGAAAAGCATAGTGCACCCCGGTTTTCCTCTTGAAGTCTGAAAACACACGATAAATGGAATCAGCTACTTCGACTGTTCCTGAGGTTCCAATGTGCTCGCCTATCACCTCACTTGTACTGGCGCCAACAACTAGCAAATGATTTGAATTAAGCTTCATTGCATTGTTTAAATCATCCAAAATCTGAGTGAGCTGCCGCTGAATGTCTTCCTGGAAATCATCCATTGAGAGTATTCGTCCTTTCTCATGAAAAATATGATATGAATTGCTATTCCTTAAATCCTTAAAGATTAGGAAATGTAAACAGCTTTTATTGTAAACCTATTTTCACAAAACGTAAAGAAAACTTGGCATTCGCCCAGCCTTTTGATTGCGAAGGCCTAGTTGTACTTATGTGCGTCGGAAAGTTAAAACTTTCCGATTAACCAAGGGAAAAAATATTTGTCGGTTATTCCCCGGGAAATTTAATTCTTTTTGTCGATTAGTCTGCTAATTAGTGTATCTAATTCTTTATAAACATTTTCATATGCTTCTGATGTGCCGCCAAAAGGATCACCGATATCAATGCCCGGCAATTTACTTTGTAATTCCTGAAGACGAGCCCTATCCTCCTTGGTTTCGTTTTGAAAAGAACGTTTTATTTCATCGCGTTCTTCCGCAGACAAACCAGCAGTATTCAAACCGTAGGTATACTTTGCCCTTTTTGCTTCAAAATTAGCAGTGGCTTTTTGGAGTTGCCTATATACCTTATCGTATTCACCATCGGTTAACACATATTCTTTTAATGTAAAAACTTTATTGATGGCTTCAGGAAATTGTTGCAGCAAAAGCTGTTTGTGCTGTTCTGTCATTGTAAAAATTAAATGAGCCCATTCCACCAGGTCAACTGTGGCGGGTTGTGAGCGGTGATCAAACTCAATCCCCCTTTTTGTTAACGCTTCTAAAGCGTTGGGATGTGCTTGACTGCCCATATTGGCAAAGAGCCCGGCGGATTTCGCCTCATATCGGCTGCTCCCTTTATGCTTAAGCAATGCTTCCGCCATAGGACTTCGACAAGTATTTCCTGTACAAACAAACAAGACATTGGTCATATGCTTCACCCCTACTTGGTATTAGAATATACTTTAATCTTAATTCAACAATTGAAAAAACGCTCGAATCTGAGCGTTTTATTTTTGATAAGCGTCATTTGGTTTGCATCACATATGTAACAACAATTTTAACCCAAAGGTAAATAAAATTAAACCGCCCAATAGACCGCTGTATCGCCCAAGGAATTGCTGCGCCTTTCTTCCAATTAATAAACCAAGCCATGTTAGGAACATGCTTGCAAAGCCAAATAGAAGAATGGTCAGAAGCACCTTTGCCCCATATATACCTAAGCTCAGTCCGACGGAAAAGCTGTCAAGACTCACGCTGATGGCAAATATTAATAAACCAACACCCACAGGCCTTACCATTGGATGGTCATCGGATTGATGAATTGATGAGAAGATCATTTGTGCCCCCAATAAAAGCAAAAGGACACCCCCTGCCATGGCGGCAATCCGACCGAAGTGATGTGAGAGAAACATGCCGATAATCATTCCCAAAAGCGGCATGATGACATGGAACAAGCCTATGACAACACCAATCTTGGCAATTTGTTTTAACCGTAATTGCAGCAGGCCCATCCCCATGCCAACCGAAAAAGCATCCATTCCTAAGGCAATGGCCATAATACTTAAGGTAACCACTTGACCAACAATCGCGCTTGCTTCCAAAGCTTTCCGCCCCCTTAACATGCCGCTAAAACCAACCTATGCATGTCCGGGGCAATTTAGAAGTCAAGCCATGCGTTCGAAGGGTTTACAATTCCCGCCCGCCAGCAGCCTTTGTCAGGCGGTTCATTATTGCTGCTCCAATACCTTCATTTGGAAAACTTTCACTAAAAATGATCTCAACATCAGTATCATCAAATTCACGAAGAGCCTGGTAAAGGTGATGCGCGACACTTTCTGGCACACTGCGGCGGCCGCAAGCAACAACAAAATCAGCTTCTGGGTAGCCATCTTTATTTTCGTCGGTTGTCAGAACACCCGTCTTTTTATTTTCATTATTAGCCTGCTGTAATACTTCTTTAATTCTTTCCATACCGCCATGAACAATATATACAGGAGCCGCTGGCGCATAGTGCCGATATTTCATTCCAGGTGACTTGGGTGCCTTATCCTGTCCGGTTAGAGCCGGATCTTCCCCGACTTCGCCAATCACCGCCTCGAGCTGTTCCTTCGTAATACCTCCAGGGCGCAAAATTGTTATTGGCTTACTTGTACAATCCACAACAGTTGACTCTACGCCGACACCTGTTTCACCGCCATCGATAACCCCGGCAACTCTGCCGTCAAGGTCGCGCAGAACATGGGCCGCTGTTGTAGGGCTTGGACGGCCTGATAGGTTTGCTGAGGGGGCAGCAATCGGCAGTCCCGATGCTTCTATCACTGCTTTTGCTATAGGATCCTCAGGCATTCTTATCGCAACGGTTGATAATCCTGCTGTGACTTTCTCCGATACATGGCCGGTGCTCGGAAGGATTAAGGTTAGCGGCCCCGGCCAAAAGGCTTTAATTAGCTCCTCCGCTTGTTCATTCAATCCGGAACAGAGATCATCCAGCTGTTTGACCGATGACACGTGAACAATAAGCGGATTGTCAGAAGGCCGTCCTTTCGCTTCATAGATTTTTTTTATCGCTTCATCAGAAAGCGCATTTCCGCCAAGACCATACACTGTCTCTGTCGGGAAGGCAACTACCTCATTTGCCTTTAATAGTGAAGCCGCTTCACGGATTTGTGGATAACTCTTTAAGTTATCCACAAATTTATCCACTTTCCACTTCTTAGTCACCATCATTATTACTAACTCCTTTATAATACCACGGTTATTAGCTAATTTTCTGTTATTATCCCCAAACTTATCCCGAGTCTGTGGATAAATTATTAGATAATTGTGAATAACCCCCGTTTATTTGTCAGCAAGTTTTCTTTAAAATGATTAATGTCTGGGGATAACGACTGTATTGGTCAAAAAACACCTGTTGTGCATCCCCAGGCAAATCCGTAAATGCTATAACTTCAAAACCAAGCGGTGCGAAAAGCTCGCCGGGAATTAATGTCGCGAAAAAGACCGCTTTTGCCCCTTTTCCTTCCGCATAACCCGCAGCAGTGTCGAGAAAATGAAAAAGGTCTGGAATTTTGCAAGCGGCCGAATCCATAACTAATGATCTAATCAATGCATGGTTCCCTTCTATATACACGCCTAATGTCGCCAAAAGCTTATCCGACTTATCCGTCATTAACAGGTATTGTGCCGTCTCAGTAAAGGCGAGATTGCGGCCGGCCTGATTTGCGAAATTCCTGACCTTGTCATAATCTTCCTCTTTTGCAGGATAAATGATTGTTTCCATCCCATTCACTCCTTAAATCTACCATAATTTATCGTTAATATTAAATCCATATGATAGATAGAAGAGAAATAGACTTGGGATTTTTCGGCTTAGCCAAACAATCCTTTAATAGCGTCAAAGAGATCCGTGATCCATTCCAGAAAAAAGAATTTTACTTCAACACCGTCAGTCTGATCCTTTTGGTTATTATCATTATTCATGTCCTTAGGTTTGTCCTCTGATTGTTGAACCGTTGCCTTCGGGGGTTCCGCTGAATGGTCTGCCGGTTTTACAGCGTCACCGTTCTGAAAGTCGAGGAAGCAAAGCGGCGGAAATAAGACACACCACCAGTTGGCACCTTCTCCTTGACCTAATGTGATGACAAGAGCTTCATATTTTCCAGCGGGGTAGACATAACCGCCGTACATTTTGGTTGGGAATTTAGCTGGCCCAAGCTTTACAGTGAAGGCTTCGTTCAACTTCATGTCATCTAATTTATCTTGGACCGTTTTCTGTATATCATCCAAATGGGACTGAATAACACCTTTTGCCTGTTTGGCTGTTTTTAGATCTCTCACCCAACCCTCAATGTTTCTATTTACCGCATCACGTATATCGCGTTTGACTGCCTGATCATCCGCTGTATTACTGTTGGCAAGGATCCGCAGACGAATCGCATCATCCGGAATCTCCATTTTATTGTTTGATGCTTTTGATAGATTTTGCTGAATTTGCATAACAACCATAAATAGAATAAGAGAAAGAATAGCTATAAGTGCCGAACGTTTTTTCATTTCATCTCCCGCCTTTCTATCAAACAGTGTTGACGGGTTCAGAAAAAAATAAACATAAAAAAAGGGGTCTGACCCCGAGGGGTCAGACCCCTTTTTGCATCAATGCAAAAACCATGCGATCTTTGCCATTAATGTCTTTTTTGATGTCCAACGCTTTTATACTGCCGGCAAAGGTCTTTTGTATTAAGGATGACACGGCATCACCTTGCCGGGGGCCAATTTCAAAGGCAAGCAGCAGCCGCCCCGCCATGATGCCGGGTAATTGCCGAACAATGTCCCGGTAACAATCAAGGCCATCTTCCCCGCCGGCCAGGGCCAGATGAGGTTCATGGTTCTTGACGACATCTCCCAGTTCATCCATTTCAGCATAAGAAATATACGGCGGATTTGAAACAACAATATCAAAGGTTTCCTTCCCACAAAAAGGTTCCAGAAAGCTCCCTTGAACAAACCGGACTGAAGCACCCAAAGCATCTGCATTGTTCTTGGCAATATTCAGCGCTGCACCGGATAGGTCAACAGCAGTGACCTTAGCATCCGGCTTTTCTAAAGCTAAAGTGACGGCGATGGCGCCGCTTCCCGTCCCGATATCGCAAATGGACAGCTCCCCTTTTTCTAGAAAATAGTCGTTGCCCCATTTCAAAACACCCTGAATTAATTCCTCTGTCTCTGGTCTGGGAATCAGGACATCGCCAGTCACCTTGAATTGACGTCCATAGAACCATTCCGAGCCAATCATATGCTGAATGGGAGTCCCAGATTCACCATGTTCTTTCACCTTATCTTGCAACCAGGCCCAATCCGCTTCGTTCAGAGAATCTCTGATCCCTGTCAATAGCGCTGTCCGGCTTAGTCCCAGCCTGCTCATAAGCAGCAGTTCGCCTGCATTTTCGTCGCGGCTGTGTTCTCTTAAAAAAGAAGAAGCCCAATTTAGGGCTTCGTAGCGTTTGACCGTCATTGTGCATCCGCCTGTTCAATCATTTTCGCCTGCTCCTCAACAATCAAGGCATCGATGATGTCGTCAAGCTTACCCATAAGAATTTGGTCAAGCTTTTGCAGGGTTAAACCGATGCGATGGTCTGTCACACGGCTTTGGGGAAAGTTATAGGTGCGAATCCGCTCAGAACGATCTCCAGTGCCGACCGCCGATTTGCGGTTCGCCGCGTATTCTTCCTGCGCTTCTTTTTGGAATTTATCATAAATGCGGGCCCGTAGCACCTTCATCGCCTTTTCCTTGTTCTTAATTTGCGACTTCTCATCCTGACATGACACGACAATCCCAGTCGGCTCGTGTGTCAACCGGACAGCCGACATCGTCGTATTAACACTTTGGCCGCCGGGACCGCTTGAAGCAAAAGTATCGACGCGAATATCTTTTTCATGAATATCAATTTCAACCTCTTCGGCTTCAGGAAGCACTGCCACTGTAGCGGTGGATGTGTGGATCCTGCCGCCTGATTCTGTTTCAGGAACGCGCTGCACACGGTGTGCCCCATTTTCATATTTTAATTTCGAATAGGCGCCTTTTCCGTTAACCATAAAAATAATTTCCTTGTAGCCGCCAACTTCATTCTGGCTGGCCTCAATAACCTCTGGCTTCCATCCTTGGGTCTCGGCATAGCGGGAATACATTTTGAAAAGGTCACCGGCAAACAAAGCCGCCTCATCACCGCCCGCTGCTCCGCGGATTTCGACAATAACGTTCTTATCATCATTAGGATCTTTAGGGATTAGCAGCACTTTCAAACGCTCTTCAAGATTTGTCTTTTCATCTTCAAGCTCGCTGATTTCCGCTCTGACCATTTCCCGCATATCTGCATCAAGCTTATCATCAAGCATCGCTTTGGCATCGGTTAATTCTCCGTCTATTTCTTTGTACCTGCGATAGGTTTGAACTGTTTCTTCCAGATCTGCCTGTTCCTTTGAATACTCACGGAGTTTTTTTGTATCACTGATAACTTCCGGATCAGATAGTAATTGATTTAATTTATCATAACGATCTTCTAGTGATTGCAAACGATCGAGCACCGTCTCCACCTCTTTACAAGCAACTCTTTCAAGTTTTAAAAAGACCCGAAAAGCCGCACGAGTTCTTTTATTTCCATAACAAATCAATTATAGTATACGGTTTGCCGCCAGTCAAAACTGGGGGGATTCCAGGCTTATTGCCGGAAATGTAAGGGTATACTTCATTATAGAAATAAATAAGGAGCAGGTGAAAAAAATGAAATATGTCATTATCGGCGGTGACGCAGCCGGGATGAGTGCCGCAATGCAAATTATCCGCCATGAAAAGAGTGCAGAGGTCACAACATTAGAGCTGGGGCACATCTATTCATACGGGCAATGCGGCTTGCCATACTACATAAGCGGAGATATCGCGTCCACATCGTCGTTAATCGCCCGTTCTGTCCATACCTTCCGGGATCAATATGGCATTGACGCACGAACCGGCGTTGAGGTGAAAATGGTTGATACCATAGAGAAAACCGTCCATGGGGCAGATGTTAACACGGGAGCCATGATTGAATGTCAATATGATAAATTATTAATCGCAACAGGCGCCAGTCCAGTGATGCCGGATTGGGAAGGCAGGGATCTTGAAAATATTTTTACTTTAAAGACCATTCCCGATGCGGAAGAAATCGTTAACCATATCCAAAAAGGAACAAAAAGGGCTGTCATCATAGGAGGCGGGTATATTGGTTTGGAGACGGCGGAAGCATTTAAAAAGCGGGATGTCGATGTGACGATTATTGACCGGGGCAGCCGGTTAGCTAAAGTGTTTGATCAGGATATGGCTCAGCATATCCATGATGAAGCTGCGAGCCAGGATATCCGGGTCATTTTAAATGAGGACGTCATCGGCTTTAAAGGGACCCATGCTGTTGAAAAAGTTAAAACAAATCACGGCCAATATTCCGCTGACATCGTTATCGTTGCAACAGGCGTAAAACCAAATACGGATTTTCTCAGTGATGATATTGAAAAAGGAGCAAATCAAGCGATTAAAGTTAACGCTTATATGGAAACATCTATTAGTGATGTCTATGCTGCCGGGGACTGCGCCCTCCAATACCATCGGATTTAGAAGACACTCGACTATGTTCCGCTTGGCACACACGCAAACAAAATGGGCCGGTTGGCCGGACTTAACATGATCGGTCAGAAACGGCCATTTGCGGGAATTGCGGGGACATCAATTATGAAATTTATGGATCTCGATCTCGGCCGAACAGGGTTATCAGAGGGAGAGGCAACTGAGCTTGGTTATGATGTCGAAACCGTTGTGACCGAGACAACTGATAAAGCCGGCTACTATCCAACAGCTCAACCTCTATGGGTAAAGTTAGTGGCGGATAAGGGCAGCAAAAAGCTGCTTGGCGGCCAGATCATAGGCAAAGGAGGCGCAGCAAAAAGAACCGATGTCTTGGCGACCGCCCTTTACAGTGAATTGACTTTGAACGATCTTGAAGATCTCGACCTTTCTTATGCACCGCCTTATAATGGCGTATGGGACCCGATTCAACAAGCCGCAAGAAGGTTTTAAGAAAAACCGGGCAAAAAGCGCCCGGTCCTTTTTTGGCTAGAGAATATCCGATAGTTTATATTCCTGGCCATGGATACCTTTATAATACTCTGGATACATCTCTCCGCCACATTTTTCGCAAGCAAATCGCGGTGGGGAGGTTGGATCCCCTCCATCCATAAGGTCAAAATC
>NZ_SLXK01000053.1 GCF_004341035.1 Scopulibacillus darangshiensis | reverse complement strand
TTTTTTGTACGCATAAATAAACACCAACTTTAAAAATTATAAGTTCATTATAACCTATAATTTATGTTGGTGTTATTTATTCCGTCTAAGTTTTTAAAAGGTTTTCGTGGATATCGCCAATTCTTATATCGGGTACCATTGCTGTATTTTTGTCAACATTATTTGTAATGGAATCAAGAGCTATACTCGGAACCTTTTCGTTTTTTGGCGAGATATTCAGAACATCCACCGCCCGCCCTTTTGAGATTAGAACTTTAATATTTCTGCGCATTTCATTATCCCGCAAGAAGAGGTCAAGAACATTATATGGCGTATTAGCCGCCTTTGCGGAAGTAATAACGACCTTAAGCTGTTCAGCGTAAGGTGTTCGGCTCGTTTTTACTGCCATGTCCCGCGTTGCTTCGAACATGCTATTTCCCTGTGCTGTAATGTTAAAAAAGGGTTTCTGACCCCCGCCGACTGATTGTTGCTGTGACTGTCCTCCCAACCCCCCGGGGGCAACAAACTGATCGGTTAAAGCAAACCTGCCGTTATCTTTTGCTAATTCTGATCCGCTTTCCACTAGTTCAGGGACATCCTTTGAAAGGTCAATAGCAACGCCTATCTCGAAACCGCGTTCTTCAATTTCTATTTGATCCCAGCAACCTGTCATAAGAACTAATAATAAAAGAATGAGTAAACAGCTTGATTTTTTAGCCATGTCCTTTTTTCCTCCTTAGATAAGCGATAAAAAATAATATGAACGGGATCAGAATTTCAGCAATGGGGTATAAAAAATCAAGGACATCACCGAACTTGACAAGCTGAATTAAGCTTTTAGGAAGCATGCTGATCAAGTAAACGATTGGGACTAATATAAAAATGATTGTTTGCTTTTTTACCTTTTTAAAAATTGAATTCAATGCCATAATCGATGCATCAAAGAGTAAAGTAACCGTTGAAAAAATGGCCATAATCCAGACCGTGAAAAATAACGTTTCCACGCGTTCAAAAATGCCGCCTGGGATTTTCACTTCCTTCGCCATTTCTATAGTTGGAAAAACAAGATTTCTTGTCACGATATTAGAAAAGACACCAATGGTTGTCATATAAAGCAGGGTATACACAACCATTGGCACGATCATGCCGGCTGCTGTAACTTTAGGTGCTTTATCTGGGTTAGTCATTAAACCAGTATAAAATAAGAGAATCACCCATCCAGAATAGGAGAAAAAGCCCACCTTTGTGCCATTTATGTACCCCTTTAAATCGGTTTTAAATAATGGAAAAAGGTGCTTCCAATCAAAAAGCGGGATCGTTGCCAGCAAGACAACGAAAAGGACAGCAATGATTATCGGCAAAAATAAAACATTAAGCCGAAATAAGGCAGCCCTTGATCCTGTAACAGCATATGTCACAACCAAAAGGAAAGCGAATCCTATAACTTCCGCAGGTGTTCGGTCAAACAGGTATTGTTTAGATATCGTAGCAATGTATCTTATTTCATATGAAGTAAAAATAATTAAATAAAAGACCAAGAAGAGGGTCACCAAAAAGGCAACTGGTTTTGACACTAGCATGGAACTGTACTCAAAAAAGCTTTGATTCGGGAATCGGGCTGCGAGTTTCGCTGTCAGCCATGTGAAAAGAAGGGCTATAAGGCCGCCAAAAAGAATGCAAAGCCATCCATCAGCGAATTTGGTAGCTTGTGCTAGCAGCCTGGGAGCGGTAAGGACACTAACACCAATGACAACGGAAGGGATGGCAAAGCCAAGCTCCCTTTGACTGATTTTTTCATCTGAATAATCAAATGGCTTCATGACGTGTTCCCGCCCTTATTCATTCTTTTCTTATCTTTAGGTTTCATATAACCCGGCCGTTTGCCTAAGGTTGTGAGAGGTGCCCGAATGACAATGTCCTTCCACCCTCCTTTAAATGAAGGTGCAAATGGTGTCGAATAGGGAACACCAAAGCTTTTTAAATTGACAATATGGATGTTTACCACTATATAAGCTAGTATGATGCCATAAAGCCCAAATATGGCCGCCGCCAGCATAAAACCAAATCGGAGGATTCGGAACGAAATGGCAAGACCGTAAGCAGGTAAGGAGAAGGAGGAAATCGCTGTAATGGCAACTATGATGACCATGATCGGGCTGACGATCCCAGCCGCTACCGCCGCTTGTCCGATGACAATACCTCCTACAATGCCAATTGTCTGTCCGATCGGCTGAGGCACACGAAACCCGGCCTCCCTAAGCAGCTCCATTGTAATTTCCATCATGAATGCCTCAACGGCAGCAGTGAAAGGAACCCCTTCCCTAGAAGCTGCGATAAAGAAGGCTAATTTGTAGGGAATGAGCCCTGGATGGTATGACAAAAGGGCAATATACAAAGCTGGCAGAAACACAGCGATAAATGCTGCTAAATATCTTAGAAACCGAATCAGTGTCGAAAAAAGCCACCGTTCATAGTAATCCTCCGGAGAATGCAGCATATTCGAAAATGTAATCGGAGCAATCAGAGCAAAGGGTGTCCCTTCCAATAGAATAGCAACCTTCCCATCTGTCAAGGCTTGAGCCACTTTGTCTGGACGTTCCGTATGTTCAAGCTGTGGAAAAGGTGTGAGGAAGCTATCCTCAATCCACTGCTCGATAAATCCTGATTCTGCAGCATCATCCAAATCAATTGTTTTTAACCTTTTATTGACCTCGCTTATGAGATTTGGATGAACAATCCCGTCGATATATGTCACGATCAGGGTTTTTTTGGAACGGCGGCCAATTTTGTATGATTGAAACCTTAAGTTAGCATCCCTGATTCGCTTGCGAATAAAAACAGTATTAGTGCGGATATTTTCCGTAAAGCCTACCTTGGGTCCACGTATCAGGCGTTCTGTTGTAGGCTCCTCGACCGCACGCTCCGGCCCGCCTTGTGTATCAATAATAATGACTTGATCAGTCCCGCCCACAAGAATAACTGTGTTGCCGGAAAGGATGGCCAAGGATACATCATCAAGAGAATAGGCTTTTTTGACACCGCCAACTGATAGCCACTCATTATAAAGTCTATCAAGAAGAGGGGCACCCGCTTCTGATACCTTGGTTTCAGGACTTTCAACTTCAGCTTGCACGTTACGGATTATCATTTGATTAATTAAAGTTGTATTTGTTAAACCATCAATATAGGCAACAGCACAGGTGTACTTTGTATGACCAATAGAGAAGGTTCTCGTTACAAGGTCATTAGGATCGTCAAGGAGTTTTTTAATGTTTTCGATATTATCGTCAAGATTCGTATTTAACTTGATTGAAAAGTCTTCTTTGTCTTCTGCTTTTTGGCTGTTTTTTCTGCGCTTTCTCGGTTTGTTAAACGCCATGATTCGCGTTTCGCTCCTTTCAATCTAATCTAATTGTTGACACACGAAGTCGGTTTTAAACGAAAATAAAAGTGTGGAGAACAACTTAGGTTCCCCACACACCGGCGGTTTCATAAATAAAAGTTTATTTTTTGTTTGTATAATTAGTCAGCGTGCCCATCCTAAAAAGAAACTTAATTAATTCTTACAAAATAATAGAAACCCTTCCTTTAGGGAGGGTTCTTTCGATGCTTTATTCAAATAATGCCATTCCTGATTGCCTTGGCTGCCGCCTCCGTCCGATTGTTGGCTTTCATTTTCTGCAATATGGATGACACGTAGTCTCTGACAGTATATTCACTAAGATTCATTTGTTCAGCGGCTTCACTTGTTGACGCACCGTCAGCCATCAGCTTGAGCACTTCAATCTCCCTTGGGGAAAGGTGGAAGGAAGAATGGTGTATCTTTGGCTGCCTTGGCCGGTCAAAGGTGAATTTTTCTAAAAGATCTCCAGCGCTCTGGCCGAATCTTGTTAGTGCCGTAAGTGTTTCAAATGAGACCTTAAAGTGATTGCCGGGGCCTTGATCTAAGATTGCCGCACCGAGCAGCTTGCTTGCTGATGGCACATAAATTGGTGCAATAACAACGGATTCCAATTGAAATTGCTTAACATATTGTTCAGGAAGCCCTTGTGATGCTTCGAAAGCATAAATTGGCTGCAAGTTTTTTAAGTTTTTTTCAAGAGGCTGCAGCTTTTTTAAATTCTTATAAATCAAGGGGATATTGTCGATATTCTCCTTAATATTTTGTATTTCCTCGCTGTTAAACTGATGGCCGAATAACCCGAAGCCACTCTGATCAGTATTCGAGTAGGAAAATAGCGCACATCGTTTGAAGGGCAAGTAGTTCACAAAGCCCGATGTAATATTTTCAATGGCTTCTTTTAAATTCCGGGATCGCATAATCCACTCATTAAAAAGAATGACGGCATCCTTCCACTGCAGCTCTTGCTGGATAAATTGTACGGCATGATTTCCTATACTGAGGAATTGCAAAGAAAATGCAATAAAAGGAAGAAAATAGGGTGACTCCGATTGGTTGGTACAAAAAATAAGCGTTTCATCGTGCCATGGCAAGGTGAAGACTTGCTGGCTGTCCTCATCTACCCGGGGAACCTCCTGCAAAAGCAGTTCAGACAAGTTGAAAAGAGAATGTGATTGCAGCTTTTTTGTATCGGGAAATATTGCCTTTTCCGATGACATGATAATATCCTTCGTAATATAGCTGTCAATTGATTGGTTTACCCGGGCGACCCAAACGATCGGTAATTGCCGGGAACGGACAAGTTGATCAAGAAAATCAGTGAGATCAAGGTTTTCGTTAACCGGACCTACGACAAGCTGCTCACTTATTTGTGTAAATAAATACTGCACAGCCTGGTGATTTTTATAAGAATCGCTAATATTCCCTTTAATCGCCTTGTGAACAGCATTTTCCAAAAGGGTTATAACAAAAATAGAATGCCTTGGCAGAGTAAGTGTTTTTAATTGCAGACGCAATTCCTGGATGCCAGCAAATAAGTGCTCTACATTATCGTGATTATCATCCGTAACCAAGGTCTTAGTAAAGATGCTAATCGCCATGTTCACTTCTTCGGCTGCTTTATTCTTACGCTGCTGGAGATGATCAAGCATTTTGTTCCACTCAGAAAAAATCTCATTTTTATGTAACCGTACGATATGCAGGCCGTTCTCAAGGATCAGCTTCATTCGTTGATTTAATGAAACCGACATGATTTTATGCCTCCTTTCTATATAAATCTTCAAAGGCAATATATGTTTGAATATTCTGTAATAATTATAGCATAATGTCCGCTTTCCATACAAAAGTCGGGGCATTACCTTGTAGATAAATACCGAAAACAGAGTCACCTACAATTTACGGAATTGTTTGAATTAAATCCATGCCATAAACTAAAAGAGGTATTGTAAGCGGTTTCTATGTTTGTTAGGGTCCGCTGTTATTCAACCTTAAGAGAGGTGGAAGACGATGGAGACTGGGATGGCGATTGGGCTGATAGCAAAGAAGAAGTTTTTTGCCGCGCTATTAGGTGGATTTATATTGCTCGGCGGTTTGGCTGCAGCGTTTGGCGCAACGGGGACTGCGTTTGCGTTGCCGCTTGGGGGAATGGGTGATTTTTACGTTACGTTTGACAAACTTGAAGGCACAGGATTTCAATTTATTCCACACGTTGGAGAAACTGGGAATTCAGATGCTTCCCCTATGGTTCGCAACAAGATAGCGGATGCCACAGTGTATAACCTCCACATTTACAAGGACTTAAAGCTGCCAACAGGCAACTGGGTAAGAGTGAATATTACCGCATCAAAGCCAACCAAAATTAAAGGATTGATCCAGGATGCTCGTTTTATTGACGCCAATCTGAAATTCAATGATCTTGCAATTGAGGAGCACAATACACAAGATTTCTCAAAAAATTGGGGCCAAAAGGCAAATAGTGTAACGATAACGGATGCGAAGATCGTAACGGATTATTTATTCCAAAGCATGGTTAACCTGCAAGGTGCCAAGATTTCAGTAGAAGATATCAAAGCGCCCGATACTTCAAAAGATAAATAATCAGGTTGAAAAATAACAGAAATGGGTGGGTGAAATGGGTAGAAAAGAGGACAGAGCCATTAAACGTCATAATAAGTTAGAAAAAAGGCAAGAGCAACTGGAGCAAGCGGGCAAGTTCAAGTTATGGAAAAATAATCGGCCTTTCTGGGGTGCAACCTTAACTGTTCTATCCGCGCTCTTGGTTTTATACATCCCGCTTCAGCTTTATGCCATTGCTTTTGTTCCGGGGAGTTTTGTCTTTATTGGATTATTGTTTGGCGGCCTTATATTAATATTAGGTGTCTTAGCCTATATTTATCCACAATTTTCAACCGTTTTTGGTGTTATAACTATTTTCCTTTCAGTACTTTCAGTTATGGGGGCGCTAGGCGGCTTTTTAATTGGCACGATTCTAGGCATTATCGGCGGTGCTATGTGTATAGGGTGGCAAATGGAGGATGTTAACGCATCATCGGATCAAAATCATGCAGATGGGAAGCGGGCCTCGAATAGAAAGGTTTTTCGCAGGGATAAAAGCACAAATATTAATACGGCCGGGTCGTCTTAACAGCCATGTTGATTTAAGGGGAAGTGTATATGATTAAAACCAAACAATGGTATAAACGTTTTCTTTTTCTTGGTCTAATTCTACTAGTCATTACAGGCCTTTGTCTTCCGCTTCCCGCCCAAAAAGCGGCTTCAGCATCAGGTAACAGCGGCGGCTTTATGATCGAAGCAGATAAAGTTGAAGGTGCGATTAATATTCCCGCCATTCTTGTTGGAAAAATAGCTGTGAAGGAAGGGAAGATCTACGGACTGACACTAACAAAGGAGCTTAAGACAGCCCACGGGACAATAGTTATTAAGATTAAATCCCCTGGACCAATTGATGTTAAAGACATGAAGGCCGATTTAATGGGGCTGCCGACCTTTACCGGACTTTATCTTCCTGACCATTTCGGCTGGATCGGGATGAAGAACGTTAAGATGAAGGTGAGTAAGCAGACAGCTTCATTGCTGACACTGCCGGGTGCTCAAGTTGAGACATCATATGGCAGATCAGAAAACAAGGAAACAAAAGCGTTAAACAAGGAAGACTTGAAAAAGCTGGCCGAAAAGATGAAGAAGGTTCAAAACGGTGAGGATCCAAATGCAAATGATGAGAATAAAAGAAGGATGGATGGCGTCAAAAGTGATATACCGGAGCCGGCGGAGAAGACGAGAGAGGAAAATGGTGACATCGACCCGGCGAAAAAGCAGCGGAAGGAAACAAAAGCAAAAGAGGATCAAAAAACCGAAGACAACGATTCAGACGGAACAGAAAGGACGCAAGATAGTGATGATCACTCAACGGGAGGAAATTCGGGCAATAACGGAGGTTCATCGGGTCCACCCGCCGCTAATCCCGGTAACAAGTTAAAGGAGAAGATAAACCAGTTAAATAAACAGCTAAATGACTTAATTGAGGAAACCAGCGGCACCACAGGTGGTATTACTGACCAGAAGAATAAACTTAACAAGTTAACCAAGGATGTGGATGATGTTTTAAAAAAGGCTGGCGATTCCGTGCATCGGGGGCTCCTTGGTTATTGGGTGGATCGACATGAACTCAAAAAACAGTTGGAGGACTTAAAGGATAAGGAAGAGAAAATTAAAAAAGTCCAAGACGCGATGAGATCTAAGAAAAAGGATGTAGATGCTGATCAGAAAAGACTCAGCAAGATAAAAAGCCAGACGGACATATTAAACAGTTTTATGCTGGATAATAAAGTGGCTGCACTTCATGGGGATATTAATCAAGGGCAACAAAAAATTAAATCGGCTGGTAATCTGATAATGACAACGAAGAGGACAATAGAGAAGACACTTAAAGATATCGATGAGAAAAAAGGTTTGCTTGGCGGTCTATTGGGTGGTTTATTAGATGACACATTTAATTTATTGGAGGATATAACAGGGATTTAAGTTAGTCCGGCAGCACGGGGAGGGCCCAGCTGCCGGGCTTTTATAGATTCACCAGTGAAAAAAGTTGACATCAAGAAGGAGAGGGTTTATTATTATCTTGAATTCAAGATAACTTCGCGAAGGATTGAGTAAAACATGGCACAAGGATATGGAAAAGGAGAAGAGGATTATGCATTAAAGCTATGGGTCGTCCTCTCCAGAGCCAACCGTGCGGTAACTGATCAGATCAACGAGGACATCCAAAGTTACGGTCTCAACCCAACAGAATTTGCCGTTCTTGAACTGCTTTTTCATAAGGGTGACCAGCAGATTCAGCATATCGGAAAAAAGATCCTGCTCTCAAGCGGCAGCATTACTTATGTGGTTGATAAGCTTCAGAATAAAGGACTGCTGAATAGAAGGCCTTGCCCGGATGACCGCAGGGTCAGCTATGCTGCGATTACGGAACGGGGCAAACAACTGATGCAAGATATTTTTCCTAAGCATCAAAAAGCAATTAATGGAATTTTTGATGTGCTTAACACTGAAGAGAAGCAGCAAATGATAAAATTATTAAAGAAGCTTGGATTCAGTGTAGAGCGGAAAAATGTAAAGTAATTTTTTTAACCATATATCTTAAATTTAAGATACATGATTTAAAGATAAAAAGGCGGAATGTTAATGACTAAGAAAAAAGGTATGAAACACCTTTTCAAAAGAGGTCATGTTAACCATCCGACCCTTCTTCTGCTTCACGGGACGGGGGGGAATGAACATGATTTGTTACCTATTGGAGATATGATCGATGATAAAGCCTCGGTGTTAAGCGTTAGAGGGAATGTCAATGAAAATGGCATGCCGCGTTTTTTTCGCCGGCTCGCAGAAGGAGTCTTTGATGAAGAGGACTTGATCAAACGCACAAAAGAGCTGGCAGATTTTATTGACGAAACATCTAAGGAATATGGCTTTGAACGCAAAAATGTGGTTGCTGTTGGGTATTCTAATGGTGCAAATATTGCAGGCAGTCTGCTTTTTCACAATCAGAATGTCCTAAAAGGGGCTTGTTTATTTCATCCGATGGTGCCTCGCCGGGGTGTGGATTTGCCTGATCTGTCAAAAACGCCTGTTTTTATTGGAGCGGGGCGACACGATCCCATTTGTTCCCCCGAGGAAACGGATGAATTAGCCCAGATCTTGGAACAGGCCGGGGCCGCGGTTGAGATGAATTGGGAAGACCACGGTCATCAATTATTGTCACACGCCGAAGTCAAACGTGCTGCGGCATGGTATGAAAGACATTTTTTGAGAATATGATTCGTGTTATTTACCTGGTTTTTACCAGTTAAAAATAATAAATTTAATTTCAAAGGAGCGTTTGAAAATGGCAAACGTAAAATTAGCTGTAATCTATTACAGCATGACAGGAACTAATTATGAGTTGGCAAAATGGGCAAAAGAAGCTGGACAAGAAGCCGGTGCAGAAGTCAGGGTGCGAAAAGTACAAGAGCTTGCGCCACAATCTGCGGTTGAATCAAATAAAGCTTGGAAAGCGCATCATGAAGCGACTAAGGATGTCCCGGAAGCAACAAATGATGACCTTCTTTGGGCCGACGCGATTATTTTCAGTGTACCAACACGATTTGGAAACGTCCCATCCCAAATAAAGCAATTTTTGGACATGACCGGCGGCATTTGGGCAGAGGGCAAACTTGTGAACAAGGTCGTCAGCGCAATGACTTCTGCCCAAAATCCCCATGGCGGCCAAGAAGAAACAATTAGGTCACTATATACAACAATGTTCCACTGGGGAGCTATTATTGCGGCACCAGGGTACACTGATGGTTCAATTTTTGCTGCGGGCGGCAACCCTTACGGCACAAGTGTAACTGTTGACCAAGAAGGGAACATGATTGAGGATGTCCAGGCTGCTGTTAAACATCAGGCAAAACGGACGGTTACCGTTGCTTCTTGGGTGAAGCAAGGACAGCAATAACAACATAACAATAGGGCCTTGATTGCTAATGCAGTCAGGGCTTTTTTGTATTTATTTCTTTAATTTCCCTTGTATCTTTGTGATAATAAAAAGATAGATAAGAGATAATAGATAAGTTGGGGAAAGAAAATGAAACGCATCCGAAAAATGATTTTAATATTAGTTACAGTTATTTTCACACTAGTTATGATTTCCAGGGTCATCCATGATTCAGTTCCAAAGCAAATGGATATAACCTCAGAAGGAACATTTAAAAACGTCAGGAAATATGAGCCGCAGTTACGTGAAGAGCTGGCGAAGGATGATCTTGAAGAATATACACCAGTTCTTATGGCGTTAATGCAGCAGGAAAGTAATGGTTTGGGTGATGATCCCATGCAGGCCTCCGAATCCGCCGGACTCAAACGGAATGGCATTCATGATGTTAGCCGAAGCATTCATCAGGGCGTTAAGCATTTCGAGCGGGTGTTAACTTACGGACAGCAGCAAGGGGTCGATTTCCCTGCCATTATCCAAGCTTACAATATGGGCATTAGTTATATTAATTATGTGAAAGCCCATGGGGGAAAGCATAGTGAGGATTTGGCAAAAAGCTTCTCGCTTATTCAAGTTCATAAAGCACCAAAGAAATATGATTGCGGCGGTGACAAGAAGAATTTCCGCTACCCTTATTGCTACGGGGACTTTACATACAATGCTAAGGTGGAAAAAAACATTGATGCATTGCAGGCAATCGTTAAGGCAAGCAATAATTCCGGCAAGGCAAGTTGATAATATAAAACGGATGAAGTCTCTTCACCCGCTTTATCGTCATGTGTTAAGGTAAGCCGCAAGAATAATAATGCCGTAGCCTAAGATCATAGTCCCGACCGTCCCAAGGACGAAAACATAGGCATAATTGATCTGATGCGGCCGGCTAGCCACTTCCCTTGGGTTTTCCGGGTTAAAATATATCGGCAACGTTTCACCTTTTTTCCCAGCGGGGGGGTTATCCCCATCTATAATGGTGTGCTGTACCTTATTTCCGCTTTGATCCTTAAAGGAAACGACCGGGCAGTATACCTTAGAACCCCTTTGGCTGTCTTCTTTAAAATCAATAATGGTCCCCACTGTTTCAATGGTCTTTTGCTTAAGGCGTCTTTGTTGGATAACCATAAGTATAATCCCGATGTAACATAGGATACCTACTCCGGGGAAAACAAATGTAAACCACATATTATTTCAGCTCTCCATTCTTTAAGTCGTTCATGGACTCTTTTAAACAATAACATAACTTTTTGCCAATATGCATCAAAGGGTTTGACAAAAGCATGAAACACACCCTTTATGAATGGACAAGGAGGTGAAAAAGCGTATGGCCAGAGTAATATTAATCATGAATCCTTCAGCTGGAGGCGGCAAGCTAAATGATAACTTAAATGTTATAAGGGAAAGGTTGGAAGAGATTTACGCAACGGTGGATATTCATTTGACATCGAAGCCTGGCGATGGAGCTGATTACATTAATAAAAATGCTCATAAAACGGATGTCGTGATTGGTGCGGGAGGGGACGGCACGATTTATGAGCTTATCAATGCTTTGAGTGCCCTTGATAAGCGTCCAAAATTTGCTATTATCCCCGGGGGGACGGCTAATGACTTTTCCAGAGCGGTCGGCATGTCGCAAAATCCCCTTATAGCCCTTGACCAGATATTAGAGGGGAAAGAAGAACAAGTCGATGTTGGTCATTCAGCCCATCAATATTTTCTTAACTTTTGGGGGATTGGTCTGATCACACAAGTATCCGAAAACATTGAATCCAACAAAAAAGATATTTTAGGAAAGTTATCTTATTATATGAGTGCCGCCCAAACGGTAAAGGAGGCAAAACCATTTCATTTAAAATTGGATTCTAAGGAGCAGGACTTTGATGGTAAGGCAGTCATGGTGATTGTCGGCAACGGTCCCTTTACCGGTGGTTTGCAGGCCTTTTTTCCAAAAAACAATCTGCAGGACGGGCTGTTTGATGTCCTTATTTTAAAGGGGACCTCTCTGCCGGCTTTCTGGTCTATCCTTCGCTCGAGTATGGCAAAGGAAGAATGGTTTAATGAGGAGGAAGTGATTCACTTCCAAACAAGTGAGTTAACGCTAGATTGTGACCCGGTTCAGGTCATTGACTGTGACGGTGAAAAATATTATAGGACGCCAACTAAGTTAAAGGTGCTTCCCGAGCATTTGACAATGATTGTAGGGGAATATCTCCATTAGTTTTTCCATAGACTAAGCAGAATGTCAATTGCTTTTCTTTATTTTATACGGGAGCGAAAAAGATGAAAAATAAGCATCATGCAGGTGCAAAACACCCTGTTGCTTTGCTGTTGATTGATATGATTAATAATATGGAATTTAAGGAAGCGGAATTACTGCTTAAAGAAGCACGCGCCATTATTGATCCGCTTGTGGATTTAAGGGGGCGGGCTAAAAAGGCGAATATTCCTGTTATTTATGTTAATGACAACTATGGCATCTGGCAATCGGACTTGAACCAGGTAGTTGATAAGGCAATGGAAGGTCCGGGCCGTTGGATCATCGAAAAGCTGAAACCGGATAAGGATGATTATTTTGTTGTGAAACCTAAGCATTCCGGCTTTTTTTCAACGCCCCTTGACACACTGTTAAACCACCTAGGTGTTAATACATTAATTATTACGGGCATGGCTGGCAACATTTGCGTCCTTTTTACTGCGAATGACGCTTATATGAGAAATTACACGGTCATTGTCCCTTCTGACTGCTGTGCTTCAAATGTCAGGGAAGACAATGACTATGCGCTGAGAATGATGAAAAATAATCTCGATGCAGACATACGGGAACAAGGAAAGATAGACCTCAGTCAATTAGGGGTCTGACCCCGAGGGGTCAGACCCCTAAATTTTTTTATAAAAAATTTCTTTAAAAAGTGATCCATTTCAATCCTTTTTGCGATAGCTGTATGTAAGACAAGGGAGGTGACACCATGACTGATATCACTCAAATCTTGAGCGACATTCTTAATGGCAGCGGGAACGGCACTGGAAATGTTGATGTAGACCTCAATGACTTACTATAATTTAAATTATTTAACGGCAAATTTATAAGGAGGTGGCACCGTGAACGACATCACTCAAATCTTAAGCGATATCCTTAACGGCAGCGGCAACGGTTCCGGCAATATTGGCATAGACCTCGACAATTTGCTTTAAGGACTTATTGTGGAACGACTTTTTTAAAAAATGACGGGGGACTTATTACCCCTTTTAATTCTTGGACAAGGGAGGTGAAATTGTGGATTTCACTCAAATCTTAAGCGATATTCTTAATGGCAGCGGCAACGGCTCCGGAAATGTGGACGTTGACGTAAGCAATCTGCTGTAATACTTACTTGTAGTAAACCGGGGTGAACCTTCACCCCGGTTTTTTAGCGGGGTCTGACCCCTTGGGGTCAGACCCCTAAATTTTTTTTGCCTTTTTTTTACGAATTAACGAATACCTCCTTAATAGGCATGATATTTCGACAAATTCAGTAAAATTTTTTAACTAGTATTTTATTTTTTTAAATAATAGGTTAAGAGATTGTAAATAAAGAAATGTTTATACAGGAATTTAAAAATTTCTAAAAACTTTTGGGAGGTAGTTTTTATGAAGAAAACATCATCAATTATGCTTTCAATGATGCTGTGCTTTGGGGTGTCAACGACAACCGCTTTTGCGGCAGAAGGGTCGGCACATGGTGAGGCCTTGAAGTCTATGAAACAGAGAACAGGTGAGCACTTTTTAATCAACTGGAAGGACGCAAAGAAAAAAGATCCGTCGTTCGTTTCAGGAAAACTATCAGAGAAACCTGTAAAAAGTGTCAAAGATGTTAAACGATATTTGAAGGATCATGCCAACCTTTACAAACTCGATCCCAATTCGGAATTGACATTTAAAGGTGTTAAAACGGACAAACTAGGCATGAAGCATTATGACTTTGTACAAACTGTCGACGGTGTTCCCGTTGATAACAGCAGGTTCACTGTTCATACAAATAAGAAAGGAACAGTAAAAGCCGTTAGCGGCAATGCGCTCCCATCTATCGATAAAAAATTAGACGTCAGAGTAAAGGCTAACATCAATAAAAAAGAAGCACTCAAGAAAGCCTGGGCCCACATTCAGTTATCACCAAAAGCAACAAAGCAGGCAGAAAAGAAAGTAAAAAAGGATTCTAAGGTCATAGTGAAAACCGCAAAAGAAGCAAAGCTGCCAAAAATCGATGAGAAAAATACAGTGGAAAGTGCTAAGCTTGTCGTCTATAAGCATGATGGCAAAGCCTATCTTGCCTATCACACCAAATTGCAATTTATTTATCCTAATCCGGGAAACTGGCAAATCTATGTCAATGCAAAAGACGGTTCGATTATTGATGCCTATAACGCGGTGGCTTATGATGGACCGGCAAGCGGGGGCGGTTACGGAGTTCTAGGTGACTACAAGCCTTTGAATCTCTATCTATCAGGCGGTTATTATTATTTGTATGATACAACCAAGCCGATGAATGGTGTGATTGAGACCCGCACGGCACAGAATGGCCAAACGCTTCCGGGACCGTATTTGGTAGACCGTGATACGAATTTCAATTCCAATGATGAGGCTGCAGCTGTTGATGCCAACTACTATGCAGGAAAAGTGTATGATTATTATTATAATAAGTTTGGCCGCAACAGCTTCGATGGTAATGGCTCGACGCTCCGTTCAACAGTTCATTACGGTTATAACTATAACAATGCATTCTGGAATGGGCAGCAAATGGTCTACGGTGATGGTGATGGACGGACATTTATTCCACTATCAGGATCTGAAGATGTCATTGGCCACGAATTAACACATGCCGTAACAGAGCGGACTGCGGGGCTTGAATATCACGATCAATCCGGTGCGCTTAATGAATCCATGTCAGATGTCTTTGGTGTACTGATTACCGGTGATGACTATCTTATAGGGGAAGATGTTTATACACCTGGCGTATCCGGTGATGCTCTAAGAAGTCTAAGCAATCCTGAAAGGTATGGCCAACCGGCTAATATGTCCGATTATGTCTACACATCATCGGATAATGGCGGCGTTCATACGAACAGCGGGATTCCAAATAAAGCCGGCTATCTAACTATCAATCAATTAGGTCTTGATAAATCATCTAAAATCTATTACCGCGCTCTTACACATTACCTGACACCAACGGCGCAATTCAGTGATGCGCGCGCTGCATGCCTTCAAGCGGCAGCTGATTTGTATGGTTATGGCACTGAATACAATGCAGTTGCAAGTGCTTGGGACCAAGTCGGAGTAAATTAAAGAAAACTTGGCTTATCGCCAAGCCTTAATGGCGAAAGCCTTAGTTGCCCTTATACTTTATTCCGCTTTTTCGCTTTAGCGAACTTAAACATTCTTAAAGTATAAAGAAAACTTGGCTTATCGCCAAGCCTTAATGGCGAAAGCCTTAGTTGCCCTTATACTTTATTCCGCTTTTTCGCTTAAGTGAACTTAAACGTTCTTAAAGTATAAAGAAAACTTGGCTTATCGCCAAGCCTTAATGGCGAAAGCCTTAGTTGCCCTTATACTTTATTCCGCTTTTTCGCTTTAGCGAACTTAAACATTCTTAAAGTATAAAGAAAACTTGGCTTATCGCCAAGCCTTAATGGCGAAAGCCTTAGTTGCCTTTATACTTTATTCCGCTTTTTCGCTTAAGTGAACTTAAACGTTCTTAAAGTATAAAATAAACTTATAAAAACCTGCTGTTTCACATTGAACAGCAGGTTTTTTATGAATTTTATTTATCTTTTTTAAAAAAGCCATTGATTAATAGCTTGAATTATTGTAATCTTAAATACATTAAAGAAAACTTGGCTTTCTAAAAAAATTGCATATTTCTTATCAAGAGAGGCAGAGGGACTGGCCCGTCGAAGCCTCAGCAACCGCCGTATTGAACGGTAAGGTGCTAATTCCAGCAAGTTGGAAAACAACTTGGGAGATGAGAAGGGATCCTATAATTTCAGGCCTTCTTCTTATCGAAGAAGGTCTTTTTGCTTTTTTGATTCTAATTTTAAGTACAGGGGGATTTTAAAATGACAGCTTATCGAACGGAAACTTATCTAACGCAAATAGGCAATGGTGCAGATGAACAGTTAGGAGCGGTGAATGCACCTGTTTATTTTTCCACAGCTTACAAACATGATGGTATTGGATTATCAAGGGGATATGATTACATTAGGACAGGTAATCCGACTCGCGGCGTCCTTGAGAAGTCGATAGCTGATATTGAATCAGGTGAAATGGGCTTCGCCTGCAGTTCAGGGATGAGTGCCGTTCAATTAGTCTTTTCTCTATTTCGTACGGGGGATCATATCATTGCATCGCGTGATCTTTATGGTGGAACGTATCGATTGTTCGAGTTTCTTACCGAGCAATATGGCGTCGCCTTTTCATATTGGGATGGGGAGGATGTTCAGGATTTGGAGAACCTCATTACAAAGGACACGAAAGCTATTTTTATAGAATCGCCGACAAATCCGCTAATGAGGGAAACGGATCTTGGCAAGGCAGCAGATATAACTAAGCGACGCGATTTACTATTGATTGTGGATAATACATTTTATACACCCGTGATCCAGAAGCCAATTGAATTAGGCGCTGATATCGTTATTCACAGTGCGACAAAGTATCTCGGCGGACACAATGATGTTCTCGCAGGACTCGTTATTTCAAAGGGAAGTAAGGTCAGCGAGCAACTCGCCATCCTCCACAACGCCTGCGGGGCTGTTCTTTCCCCCTTTGATTCTTGGCTCCTCATAAGGGGGATGAAAACTCTCGCACTTAGAATGAAACAGCATGAAGCTAATGCAAAAGCTGTCGGAAAATTCCTGAAAGCAGAGCCTCTGGTTAAAGACGTCTTGTATCCTGGGAGAGGCGGGATGCTGAGCTTTCGTATAAAAGATGAACAGCTCGTATCTCCTTTTCTGAAAGCATTAAATTTAATAACCTTTGCTGAAAGCCTAGGCGGTGTTGAAAGCTTGATTACCTATCCAGCGACACAAACACATGCGGATATCCCGGAAGAGATTCGTTCCGCTTACGGCCTCGATAATTGTTTGCTTAGGCTTTCGGTTGGCATAGAGCATTCAGAAGATTTAATTGCAGATCTTAAGCAAGCATTTCAATCATTAAAGAAGGAGGCATTGATTCATGACTAACAAGCCGTATACTTTGCAAACAAGAGTAATTAAGGACGCAAGCCCAATTGACCCGCATACAGGAGCAGTGAATGTGCCCCTTCATTATTCGTCTACTTACCACCAATTTGACTTTGACCAGTATGGCAAATATGATTACAGCCGTTCGGGAAATCCGACTCGTGAGGCGCTGGAGGAAGCGATCGCCCGCCTGGAAGGAGGCGTTAAGGGATTTGCCTTTTCTTCGGGAATGGCGGCGATCTCAACAGCCTTTCTGCTGTTATCACAGGGTGATCATGTCCTGATTTCTGAGGACGTCTATGGGGGAACATATCGGATGATTACTCAGGTGCTGAATAGGTTTGGCATTCAGCATACATTCGTTGATACAACGGATCTTGAAAAGGTTGCCTGCGCCATCAGGCCAAATACAAAGGTTATTTATCTTGAAACACCTTCTAATCCGACACTTAATATTACAGATATCCAAGGCGTCGTGAAGTTGGCGAAAGCCAATGGCTGTTTGACTTTTTTAGATAATACTTTTATGACACCAGCATTGCAGCGTCCTATAGAACTAGGTGTTGATCTGGTGTTGCACAGCGCGACGAAGTTTCTTGCGGGACACAGCGATGTGGTCGCCGGTCTTGCCGTTGCCGGGAATGATGGTTTGGCGGAGCAAATCGCGTTTTTTCAAAACGCCTTCGGTGCCATATTAGGCGTACAGGATGCCTGGCTCGTCTTGAGGGGGCTAAAAACACTCCATGTCAGGATGAAGGAATCTTCATGCTCTGCGCAGAAAGTGGCTTCCTTTTTACAAGAACAGGAAGGCGTGTCAGCTGTCTATTATCCAGGACTTTCAAGCCACCCTGGGGCGGCGGTCCATAAGGCCCAATCTGATTCTCCTGGAGCGGTTCTCTCTTTTGAATTGAAAAATAGAGATGATGCCCGTCAGTTCTTGAAACACATAAAGATTCCGGTCTTCGCTGTCAGTTTGGGTGCGGTTGAATCGATTTTGTCTTACCCGGCAAAAATGTCACACGCCGCTATGCCCGAGGAAGAAAGAAACAAGCGCGGGATAACAGACGGTCTATTACGTTTTTCAGTTGGGCTTGAGAATGCTGATGATTTGATCCAAGATATTAGATCATCACTTTCAGCCATTGACAGGAAGGAGAAGGTAAGATGAGTTTGCTGCAGGCATTAAAGGAACGGATTCTTATCGGAGATGGGGCGATGGGCACCCTTCTTTACTCTTACGGCATAGACCGCTGTTTTGAGGAATTGAATTTTTCACATGAGGAAGAAGTGCTTCATGTTCATCAAGCGTATGTTGAAGCGGGCGCTGATATTATTCAAACGAACACTTATGGAGCAAATTATATAAAGCTATCGAGATACGGTCTTGAGGATGAAGTAAAGAAGATTAATTCTCAAGCTGTAAGAATTGCCAAAAAGGCAAAAAAAGACGGTACCTTTGTAGTAGGTACAATCGGCGGGATCAGAGGTTTTAAAAGACAGGCTGTGTCCGCCGAAGAAATCAAACGAAGCTTCAGGGAACAATTATACTGTTTGTTGCTTGAGGGTGTTGATGGGCTTTTGCTCGAAACCTACTACGACTTTGAAGAACTGACCGAGGTTTTGAAAATTGCCCGAGAAGAGACCGGTCTTCCAGTCTTGACACACGTCTCCATGCATGAACCTGGTATTCTTCAGAATGGGAAGTCCCTTGACAGTGCACTGCAGGAGCTTGAAGGACTTGGTGCCGATGTTGTCGGCGTAAATTGCCGGCTCGGTCCATATCATATGGTGCAGGCATTGGAGACCGTCCCTATACCTTCAAAGGCATTTTTATCAGCTTATCCTAATGCTAGCTTACCGGAATACCGGGACGGAAAGCTGTTTTACCAGACAGAAACAGACTATTTTAAAAAGTGCGCTGCCGCTTTTCGTGATCAAGGAGTAAGGCTCCTTGGCGGCTGCTGCGGCACAACCCCTGAGCATATTAAAGCTTTTGCAGAAGGTATAAAGTTCTTAACGCCGCTGCAAGAAAAAGAGATTACAAGAAAGGCTGAACATATTGAAATCAGTCAGCCTGCTGTAAAAAGGGAACCGCCGCTGTTTGAAAAGGCAAAAACTGAACGCTCCGTCATTGTCGAATTTGATGCACCAAAGCATTTGGATACAAAAAAGTTTTTTGAAGGTGCAAAGGCACTGAAGGCGTCCGGAATCGATGCGATCACGCTTGCGGATAATTCCCTTGCGACGCCAAGAATTAGCAACGCAGCCATTGCTTCAATATTAAAACAGAATGTGGACCTTACGCCCTTGGTGCATATTACCTGCAGGGACCGCAACCTTATTGGGCTTCAATCACATTTAATGGGGCTCCATGTTCTAGGGATTCATGAAGTGCTTGCTGTTACGGGGGATCCAACCAAGATTGGTGATTTTCCAGGTGCATCATCAGTGTACGATGTCTCTTCTTTTGACCTGATTCAGCTTATCAAACAATTTAATCAGGGATTATCTTTTTCAGGGAAAACGTTAAAGCAGCAGACAGTATTCAGTGTTGCTGCGGCATTTAACCCAAATGTTCATAGCTTGGATCGTGCTGTTAAAAGAATGGAGAAGAAGATTGCATACGGAGCCGACTATTTTATTACTCAGCCGATTTTCGACCATGAGAGGATTTTGGCGTTAAAAGAAGCGACAAAACATCTGGATGTTCCAATCTATATAGGCATCATGCCGCTGACTTCATCAAAAAACGCCGAATTCCTTCATAATGAGGTTCCAGGCATGCGGCTAACAGATGATGTCCGCAATAGAATAGCGGCTGCTTCGATCCATCCAGAGACAGCAACCAAGGAAGGCATCGCGATCGCAAAGGAATTAATAGATACAGCAATGGAGCATTTTAACGGCATTTATCTTATCACACCGTTTACGCGTTATGATATGACCGTTCAACTAACCCATTATATAAGGGAAAAGGCACCGAAACAGAGAGAGGGGTTGGGCATAAGTGAGCACACTTTTACATGAACAGCTAAAGAAGAAAATTATGGTATTGGACGGTGCAATGGGAACCATGCTCCAACAGGCGGAGCTTGGACCGGATGACTTTGGGGGCGAGGTGTACGAAGGATGCAACGAGTTCCTGAATATTACAGCGCCAAATGTACTGGAAGATATCCATTGTGCTTACCTTGAAGCAGGGGCAGACATCATTGAAACGAATACGTTCGGCGGCACAAGGATCGTTCTGGATGAATACGATCTAGGAGTTCGGACTGAGGAAATTAATACGGCAGGTGTAAGGATTGCCAAAAAAGCGGCTCGTGCCTATTCAACACCGGAACATCCGCGGTTTGTTGCAGGTGCAATGGGTCCTACAACCAAAACGCTTTCGGTGACGGGCGGAGTGACCTTTGATGAAATGAAGGCTGCTTATGAGGAACAGGCACTGGCCCTTATCAAAGGCGGTGTTGACTTGCTGATTTTGGAAACCTCCCAAGACATGCTTAATGTTAAGGCAGGGTTCAATGGCATTTCAGCAGCTTTTGAGACATTGGAAAAGAAAATTCCTCTTATTGTCTCGGGGACCATTGAACCAATGGGAACAACCCTTGCCGGGCAAACGATTGAGGCTTTTTATATCTCGTTGGAGCATATGAATCCTCTAGCGGTCGGGCTGAACTGTGCGACAGGTCCAGAATTCATGACGGATCATGTCCGATCATTGTCTGATCTTGCCACGACACATGTAAGCTGTTATCCAAATGCCGGGCTTCCCGATGAGGAGGGAAATTATCACGAGACACCCCAGTCACTGGCCAAGAAGCTTTCGGGCTTTGCTGAAAAGGGCTGGTTGAATATCGTTGGCGGGTGCTGTGGTACAACTCCGGAGCATATCCAGGCCATTGCCGAGACACTAAGTGATTTTAAGCCAAGAGAAGTTAAGGAACGCCATGCTCATGCCGTTTCCGGAATTGAACCATTCATCTATGATGACCCGACATTGCGCCCTATTCTAGTCGGCGAAAGAACCAATGTGATTGGATCACGAAAGTTTAAGAGATTAATTGTTGAAGAGAAGTATGAGGAGGCTTCGGAAATAGCGAGGGCCCAGGTAAAAGGCGGTGCACATGTTATTGACGTCTGTCTCGCTAACCCTGACCGGGATGAACGCGTGGATATGGAGCGTTTTTTGCAAATCGCAACAAAGAAAATAAAAGCACCGCTTGTCATCGATTCAACAGACAGGGAAGTGACGGAGGCGGCGTTAAAGTATTCGCAAGGAAAAGCCATTATAAATTCAATTAATTTAGAAGACGGTGAAGAGCGATTTAAAGAAATTGCGCCGATTATTAAGCGCTATGGCGGCGCTGTTGTGGTCGGAACAATTGATGAGGAAGGGATGGGTGTGAGCGCAGAACGGAAGCTTGCCATTGCCAAGCGCTCTTATTCCCTGCTCGTTGAACAATATGGGCTGAATCCTCAGGATCTGATTTTTGACCCACTTGTTTTTCCAGTGGGAACGGGGGATGAACAATATATTGGCTCTGCCCAAGCGACGGTTGACGGCATCAGGCTTATTAAAGAACATCTTCCAGAGTGTCAGACGATTCTAGGAGTCAGCAATGTTTCTTTCGGTTTGCCGCCGGTTGGAAGGGAAATATTGAATGCCGTGTATCTTTACCATTGTACAAAGGCCGGCCTTGATTATGCCATCGTTAATACGGAAAAGCTGGAACGGTTTGCGTCCATTAAAGAAGATGAAGTGAAACAGGCAGAGGACTTATTATTTCGGACGTCAGATCAGACATTAGCATCCTTTACGGCCTTTTATAGAGGGAAAAAGAAAGAGGATAAGAAGCCCCTTTTAAATCTGTCTCTTGAAGAACGGCTTGCGGGATATGTTGTGGAAGGAACGAAGGAAGGTTTAATACCTGATTTGGAAAAGGCTTTAGAAAAATTTGACACACCGCTTGATATTATTAATGGTCCTTTAATGGATGGGATGGCTGAGGTCGGCCGGTTATTTAATGATAATCAGTTAATTGTCGCTGAAGTGCTCCAGAGTGCAGAAGTGATGAAAGCGGCAGTTGCCTTTCTAGAACCCTATATGGAAAAGAATGATGAAGCTGGTCATTCAAAGGGGAAGATCATTCTTGCAACAGTCAAAGGGGATGTCCATGATATCGGGAAGAATTTAGTGGACATCATTTTATCAAATAATGGCTTTCAGGTTGTCGATCTTGGCATTAAAGTGACACCTGTTGACTTGATTGAAGCGATAAAGAGGGAGCAGCCGCATATGATCGGGCTGTCAGGTCTGCTCGTCAAGTCGGCTCAGCAAATGGTCCTGACAGCACAGGATTTGACACAATCGCAAATTTCTATACCGATTTTGGTCGGGGGCGCGGCCCTTACGAGGAAATTTACTTTTAACAAAATTTCCCCAGAGTATGACGGGCTCGTCCTTTATGCCAAGGATGCCATGGATGGTTTGTCGATATCGAATCGGTTGATGAATGAAACAGAAAGGGAACAATTAACTGAAGAATGGCATGAAAAGCGGAACGAAGCAGCTATTCAGCAGACGGGACCTTCAGGAGGAGGGGCAGCCACGGCTGTTTTGGAGAAGGTTCGGTCAGAGGTCTCTACGACCGTTCCGATCTATACGCCTCCGGATTATAAAAAGCATATTTTACGTGATTTTGATGTAGCGCAAGTTGAGCCATACATTAATATGCAGATGCTGCTAGGTCACCATTTGGGCGTAAAAGGAAAGATTTCGAGATTGCTGGCTGAAAAGGATGAAAAAACGGTCAGGTTGAAGGAGACGGTCGATGCCTTGATTAATAAGGTGAAAACCGAGGGGCTTCTAAAACCGATCGCTAAGTATCAGTTCTTTCCGGCGCAATCGGACGGTGATGATATCATCATTTACGATCCGGAGAATCGTGGGCAGATCATTCAACGCTTTTCCTTCCCGCGCCAGCCAAAGCCGCCGTATCTCTGTTTGGCCGATTATATAAGGTCTGTCGACAGCGGTGAAATGGACTCAGTCGGTTTCTTTGCTGTCACCGCCGGAAAGGGGATCCGGGAGCTATCAGTGAAGTTGAAAGAGAAGGGGGAATATCTTGAGAGTCACGCCTTGCAGGCACTCGCTATCGAAACAGCGGAGGGAATGGCCGAACGGGTTCACCAGCTTCTGAGGGATAAATGGGGATTTCCTGACCCGACTGATTTTACTATGCAACAGCGCTTCACAGCGAAATATCAAGGTCAAAGATATTCCTTCGGCTATCCGGCTTGCCCGAATTTAGAAGACCAAGAAAAACTTTTTGATCTGCTTCACCCTGAAGAAATCGGGGTTGAATTGACAGAAGGGTGGATGATGGATCCCGAAGCGTCAGTCACAGCTATCGTCGTTACCCATCCCGAAGCCAGATATTTTAATGTTATGTAGAATTAATCCCCTCACCCATGCACACAGGGTGGGGGGATTTTACATTAAATTATAGAATGTTAGACTTCCGGATGATGAAAGACAAAAGCCAGCAAAAGAGAGTGGGAAATGTCGTTCATAGGTGTTATGAAAGCCCGAAGCCGGCAAAAAATAGAGCTCGAGGTCGTTCATAAGGTGGATGAAAGCCCGAAGCCGGCAAAAAATAGAGCTCGAGGTCGTTCATAAGGTGGATGAAAGCCCGAAGCCGGTAAAAAATAGAGCTCGAGGTCGTTCATAAGGTGGATGAAAGCCCGAAGCCGGTAAAAAATAGAGCTTGAGGTCGTTCATAAGGTGGATGAAAGCCCGAAGCCGGCAAAAAATAGAGCTTGAGGTCGTTCATAAGGTGGATGAAAGCCCGAAGCCGGCAAGAGAGTGGGAAATGTCGTTCATAAGGGCGATGAAGACCCAAAATCGAAAAACAAGCCGAAGAAAGGCCATTCATGAATTTGATGCACACCCCGTGCAGTAGGCAAATGATTCAATTATTAATGAATGTACCCACTAACGGAAAAAGGTGAATAGGATAGGTTATATAATGGAAGGGGGGATGCTGATGAACTTGCACAGACCCTATGAAGCATTTGAGGGCAATCGGCACACTCAAAACGGGAGGCAAGGCATGGGCGGCTTCCAAGGGCAAATGCCGGGAGCCGGTACCGTGCCGTCTTTGCAACAAGGATCACAAAGCAGTGTTAGTCAGCATGAAGCGGGACCGCAGTACCCTTTTCCGCCGCCTATGCCTGTGCAAGGCAGCCAAAGCCCAATGACAGATAGGGAATATATGATGCAAATGCTGGCACGACTTACGATGCTAGTTGAGCAAAATAATCAATTGCTTCGGTCATTTCTGCAGAATCAAGATATAGAAAAGCAAAGACAGGTGGTAACAAGCGGCGGCGGTTCAGTGATTGTTAGAATGTAGATAGAAGGGCTCTGGACTCGTATATGGTCGGAGCTCTTTTATTTTTATGACTAAGAGAGCTCTCTGATTTATGAGTCAATATTAATACGCAGTCGTACCATGTTCTATGAGGAGGATTTTAAAAATGCTGACAGTGTCACAGATTATTCATTAGATGAGATTTGGGCGCAAGTAGAAAGGGCATTGAATGAGAATCCGGAGCATCACGACAGCATGAGTACCGTTTACCAATATGATATTAAAGGAGCTGATGGGAAGGAGAGCATCGCCTATCAGCTGAACTTGATAAATGGAACAGCAAAGGTCGGTAAATCTTGAATAATCTGGGTGACAGGGAAATACTAGTCATAGCAAATGGAAAAAAACGCGGAAGAACTTACAAACTGCAATAAAAGCTTCACTCATTCATTATAGGACTCAGATTCCGCTATTTGCGAAAAATTAACTCAAATGACCTCTTAAATGACCGAATAACGGAACCACTGGAGTTAGAATAATAAGTGGACACCCCTTTAACGGAAAGGAGGAAAGAGTATAATGTCAATAACAAGGAGGGGTCTCCGTGGGTGAGATACGTA
>NZ_SLXK01000052.1 GCF_004341035.1 Scopulibacillus darangshiensis | reverse complement strand
TGTCGTTTTTTCTTGTCCCTTACATAAAAACGTGGTTTAACTCAGATAATATTCTATATTAATGTTATTAGAATTAGCATGGAAGGAGCTAGTTTTTCGTGAATAAAGAAAAGGAATTTGATCATCAGTTTAAAACTCGGGAAAACAGTGGTGAGCATCGGAACGGTCGGAAGAGCCAGTTTAAAAACCATAATTCTCAAGGAGAAGGAAACCCGAACGAATATATTAGCAAAACCGAAGAAAATACCGGTGCAAGGGAAGGATAGCAGTTGAAGTGCCCCAAAATCCTAAGAGATTTTGGGGCATCATTGTAACTCAAATAAAATTGTTACCGAAGGACAAACTGATAATTCATATAAAATTGTTGCTATGATAATGGTTATACAACATGTGTTTTATTGAGAGACTCCCCGCTGCCCCCATTGTGGCGGGGAGCAGGCAGTTTCTTAGCCTTTAACGGCCATTGTTTCTTTTTCAGCAGATGGGTGCATGATCTCCAGAGGGACCTGTATAAGTTCTATAACTAAAGCCTTGAAGTATTTATAGGACTGTCATTCCGCTATTTTGGCCAAAATGCTGTATTTGATGTTCGTATAGGACTGTGGTTTCGCTATCCGGACATTTAGGGGGTCATTTGCTTGGATTTTGGGCTAATAACGGAATCTGAGTCCTATTATAAGTGATGGCGCATCATTTATTTTTCTTTAGTTAAAAGGTATACTTAAAGACTTGAAGGATAAGAAAGAGGTGGCTTATTTGCCAAGTTTTAATCATTTAGGTATTCGCACTGAAATAAATCAAACACTTAAAGCTAATGGGATTGGTACGCCCACGCCCATTCAAGAAAAAACGATTCCAGTTTTACTGACTGGAAAGGATGTCATAGCCCAGGCACAAACCGGGACGGGGAAGACGCTAGCCTTCGTTCTGCCAATTTTAGAAATGATTGATCCCGCGATGTCGGGCATTCAAGCATTGATCATCACACCGACGAGGGAGCTTGCGCTTCAAGTTACAGCTGAAGTCAAGAAGATGGCGGCGGGATTTGATGAGGGTATTAATGTTCTGGCGGTCTATGGCGGCCAAGATGTGGAAAAGCAAATGAAAAAGTTAAAAGGTCCAAAGCACATCGTGATCGGCACACCCGGGAGGCTATTGGATCATTTACAGCGCGGGACTATTAAGCTTTCCAGTGTCTCCAAACTCGTTCTCGATGAAGCCGATCAAATGCTGCATATGGGGTTCTTAAATGACGTCGAAGATATACTTCAGCGTACGCCTTCTAATCGGCAAACGATGCTATTTTCCGCCACAATGCCGGGTCAAATTCGATCCTTGGCACGTCGCTATACACGTAAGCCTGAGGATATCCGCGTCGAAAATTCACGGGTCACCGTCGAAGAAACCAAACAAATAGCCGTAGAAACCACGGACCGAAAAAAGAAAGAGACGCTATGCGGCTTAGTAGACCTCTATCGGCCGTTTCTAGCCATCATTTTTTGCCGGACAAAACGAAGAGCCTCGACACTTAACAGCGGATTAAAAGAACTCGGCTATGAATCGGATGAGCTTCATGGCGACTTATCACAAGCCAAACGGGAACAAGTGGTAAAAAGGTTTCGCGATGCTAAGATTCAGTTGCTCGTAGCTACGGATGTCGCGGCCCGCGGGCTTGATGTTGAAGGTGTCACACACGTGTTCAACTACGATATCCCGCATGACGTGGAAAGCTATGTTCACCGGATCGGCCGGACGGGAAGAGCCGGCGGCACAGGGATGGCCGTCACTTTATTTACTGCAAAAGATCGCAGCACCCTGCAAATGATTGAAAAGGGCATTAACCTGACGATCAAAAAGAAAAGCGGCGAACAAGAGGTTTCACCCGTCAGCCGCGAGTCAAAAAAGGAAGCGAGTGAGAACCACCAAACGGGAAGACCTAATAAGGCGAAGCAAAGATCCAGTAGTAGGCACCGTGATGGAGGCAAAAAAGCAAGGCCGAGGCCATCAAACGAAAAAAGGCCAAGCAAAAGTAACCGAAGAACAAAGCCTAATAACAACAAAAGAAGAGGACGATAGACATGGGGAACCGTGTCTATTTCTTTAGGGATAATAACAAATCATTGACATATATTTTTGCGGCACATATATTTAGGTTACCTAACTAATTAATTTCAAAGGAGGATCGAAGGTGGGCGATCATGAAAATAATACAGTTCGAAGGCTGCTGCAAGCATTTATGACTTTTCGTAAAGCAGCATGGAAACCCAGTCCGGTGGCAGGGTGCAAGATGAGCGGCCTCATGGTGCTATTTGTTATAAAAAAAGGTACAACGCCAGATAAAATTGGGATGAAGGCTTCGGAAATCAGCCGCATTCTTAAAGTGACTTCACCCACGGTTACACAGATGATTAAGAATCTTGAGGCGAGTGGGCTAGTTGAACGCAGGACCAACCCTGAAGACAGAAGGGAGACCGCGATCAGGCTTACCGAGAAAGGTGAAAAAGTGCGAAAGAAGATGGAAGTCAAAGTCATGGCATCTTTTAAGGGTTTGGTTGATTATTTGGGGGAAGAGGAGAGCAATCATTTAACGGACCTATTAACTAAAGTCTATGACTACTTTGATTCAAGGGACATGGAAAGCGAGGTTGATAGAACATGATGAAATTATTACGGTTCTTAAAGCCGTATCGCGTACCGGTTGTACTTGTTTTGATTTTGACCTTTTTACAGACGCTGTCAAATCTTTACCTCCCGACGTTGATGTCTGACATTGTTGACGTTGGCATAGTTCAAGGCGATGTGCCTTATATCCTGAAAATTGGTGCATTCATGCTTGCAATTGCTGCCTTGTCAGTTGTTTTTTCAATCCTTGCAAGTTTTTATTCAGCAAAGGCTGCCTTAGGGTACAGCAGGGATCTTCGCAGCAGCGTTTTCAATCATGTTGAAAACTTTTCACTGCATGGATTTGATAAAATCGGCACGTCCTCACTGATTACCAGAACAACCAACGACATAACCCAAGTACAAAGGGTGACGGCTATGATGCTGCGGATGATGGTCATGGCACCGATGATGTGCATCGGCGGGATTATCATGGCTGTCTCCAAAGATGCTAAGCTCTCCCTAGTCATTGTGGCGGCTATTCCAGTGCTAGCTATCGCTATAATAATTGTTCAAAAAAAGGCGATACCGCTTTTTAAAGCGATGCAAAAAAAGCTTGATAAATTAAATCTTATTTTAAGGGAAGGGCTCTCAGGTGTCCGCGTTATTCGATCCTTTAACCGCATAGATCATGAGAAAGAGCGGTTTAAAGAATCAAACACAGAATTGACGAATACAGCCATTAAAGTTAACAAAATTATAGCTGCCTTAATGCCGATTATGATGATCGTTCTTAACTTTTCAACCATAGCTATTCTATGGTTCGGCAGCATCCGTATTGATCATGGGCACATGCAAGTTGGTGATTTAATGGCCTTTATTCAATATGCCATGCAAATCATGTTCTCGCTAATGATGGTTTCTATGATGTTTGTCATGATTCCCAGGGCTTCGGTGTCTGCTTCAAGGATCAATGAAGTGCTGGAATTAGAACCGGATATCCTAGACCCAGACCGAGTTATAACTGCAAATGAGCAAAAGGGGCATGTTGCCTTTCAAAATGTCACATTCAGCTTTCAAGGTGCCGAAAAGCCCGCTGTTTCCGATATTTCTTTCAGTGCGGAGCCGGGTGAAGTCACGGCGGTTATTGGCGGCACTGGGTCAGGGAAATCGACGATGATTAACTTGATCCCTCGCTTCTATGATGTTGATAGCGGGTCTGTATTAGTGGATGGTACTGATGTAAGGGATATGGCCCAGGGGGACTTGCGGGCAAAAATCGGTTTTGTTCCGCAAAAGGCTGTTCTTTTTAAAGGGACTGTTGCTGAGAATATCAGATTCGGAAATGAAACAGCGATGGATGAGGAAGTCTTTCAAGCAGCAGAAATAGCCCAGGCTGCTGAATTTGTGTCAAACTTAGAAAATGGTTTTGAAACGGTTATCGAAGAAGGCGGAGCGAATTTATCAGGGGGGCAAAAGCAGCGCCTTTCCATAGCCCGTGCCCTTGTCAGAAGGCCGGAAATTTACGTGTTTGACGACAGCTTTTCGGCATTGGATTTCAAAACGGATGCAAAGCTTCGGGCTCGCCTTAAGCAGGAAATAAGCGATTCAACCGTGATCATAGTGGCACAAAGGGTGAGCACCGTTATGGATGCCGACCGGATTATTGTGCTGGAAGAAGGGAAAATTGCTGGAATCGGCATGCACCAGGAGTTAATGAAAACGTGTGATGTTTATAAAGAAATCGTATCCTCACAGCTTTCAGAGGAGGAGATCGCATGAGTAAAAAGCATAAGTCCCCTGATGTAAGGGGCGGCATGGGGAGGGGCCATGGCATGATGGGGATGCCTCCTCAAAAGGCAAAAGACTTTAAAGGGACATTGAAAAGACTTATAGGATATTTAAAACCCTTTAAATATCATTTGCTTGCCGTTTTGATAACCGCAATTTTGAGTACGGTTTTTGCGATTTTGAGCCCAAAGATCCTTGGCAAAGCAACAACTAAAATATTTGAAGGCATGATGATGAAAATGAAAGGTGTCCCTGGAGCCGGGATCGATTTTGATTATATCTTAAACATCCTTCTTATATTGATCGGACTCTATTTATTTAGCGCTTTGTTCACCTATATCCAACAATACATTATGGCTGGAGTAGCGCAAAAGACTGTCTTTGCTTTGCGTGAGGAAGTGAATCAAAAGCTTTCCCGGATGCCGCTTAAGTTCTTTGATTCGCAATCACACGGCGATGTGCTTAGCAGGGTGATCAACGATATTGATAATATTAGCAGTACATTTCAGCAAAGCTTAACGCAACTGTTCAGGTCCCTGGTTACAATCGTCGGGGTCATTGTGATGATGCTGACAATCAGTCCTTTAATGACCCTTATCGTCCTTTTGACACTGCCGCTTAGTTTTTTCGTTACAGTGAAGGTTGCAAAACGCTCCCAGAAGTACTTTATGGGTCAGCAAAAGTCGCTTGGAGAGCTGAATGGCCATGTGGATGAAATGTACACCGGTCATAGAATTGTTAAAGCATTTGGCCGTGAGAAAAGGTCTATTGAACAATTTAATAGCATCAATGACAAGCTTTATGATGCTGGCTGGAAGGCCCAATTTGTATCTGGGATTATCATGCCGCTCATGATGTTTATCGGCAACATTGGTTATGTCTTTATCTGTGTCGTCGGTGGCATACTGGTGACGCATCGTACCATCCAAGTCGGTGATATTCAAGCCTTTATTCAGTATGCCAGACAGTTCTCTCAGCCGATCACACAGACAGCTAACATCGCAAACATCATTCAGTCAACTATTGCATCCGCCGAGCGTGTTTTCGAGATTCTTGATGAAGAAGAGCAAGTGCCGGAAGCGGTAAGAACGAAGGAAATCCCATCACCACAGGGAAATGTCGCATTTGAACAAGTGACATTTGGTTATAAAGAAGACAATATGCTTATAGAGGATATGACGATTAATGTGAAGCAGGGGCAAACAGTAGCCATTGTCGGCCCTACAGGTGCAGGGAAAACGACTCTAATCAATTTGCTCATGCGTTTTTATGAAATTGATGGTGGTAAAATCGCCATTGATGGTATTGATATTCGAGATATGGCGCGAGGCAGGTTACGCCGTTTGTTCGGTATGGTACTACAGGATACATGGCTCTTTAACGGGACAATAAAAGATAATATCGCTTATGGCCGCGAAGGTGCTTCAGATGAGGAGATCATACAGGCCGCTAAGGCAGCAGATGCCGACCACTTCATAAGAACTCTTCCGGAAGGTTATGAGACGGTACTAAATGAAGAGGCATCGAATTTATCACAGGGACAAAAGCAGTTGTTGACAATAGCCCGGGCTATTCTTGCAGATCCAGCCATTCTTATACTGGATGAGGCAACAAGCAGCGTGGATACGAGAACTGAGGTTTATATTCAAAATGCTATGAATGAGCTTATGAAAGGAAGAACGAGCTTCGTTATTGCCCACAGGCTCTCAACCATTAGAAATGCTGATGTCATCCTGGTGATGAATCACGGCAGCATTATTGAGAAAGGCAGCCATGAGATGCTTCTGGAAAATGATGGCTTTTATGCAGATCTTTATAACAGTCAATTTGCCAGTGCCTAGTGATAACTTGACGCTTTTCCAACGTGCATTTCCTTCTTCCTCTTTTTTATCCCAACAAAAATAAATTTTATTAAAGGAGGCTGATAAATTAATTTATCAGCCTCCTTCTTTCTTGCTCCTTCGACATTCGACAAAATAGGCTATTTGTCAAAATCTGTCGCATGTTATGTTTTGCCGAATCCTGTCGGTTTCGATTATGACCTTTCTACAAGTTTCGAAAATCGACAACATAAGCTGCATCTTCTTCCTCTTCTTTCGCGGTAAGCGACATTCTGCGTTTCATGGTAATACAACCCTAAGCCCTGTTCAGATGTCATCTGCGTTTCTTTTAAAGGCATCTTAGAAAGGCACCGATGATAATTAACTAGGCGAATAAAGAGGAATATACATTTTTAACTCTTGTTATAAAAAGACATCAGTTTAATATGTATACAACTAAGTATACTTGTATACGAAAAAAGAATACAAGTATACAAAAATGTTTTCTTCATGATTACTTTTGTGTAAACATGTATACGAATACGTACACATACTGCTATAAAGGAATGTGTACAATTTTGTTTCTATTGTAAACGATATTGTAAACATGTATACGGAAATGAATACAATGATAGTCTTGTTGACAAATGATGCCGTCTTTTTTATGTTTAAATTAGCGAATGATTATTGTATCTAAAAATGAAAGGATTGGTACGTTTGACTCAATCTAGAATCGCTGCTATTGATGTTGGAAATGATTCTCTTAAAGCATTATTTGGAAAACTAGATTCGGAATATTACATACCTAATGTTGTTGCGGTTGATACAGAAGATCGTCCTATTATTGGTATCGAAGAATTGGACAGCAAGGATCCTTTGAATGGCATTCATATTAGAATCCACTCCCCTGCCCTGAAAGAAAACAATGCTATTTATCGTGTTGGACATCTTGCTGCTAAGAGTGACAATGCTACTGAATTAGATCCAGGCAGTCATAAATCTGAAGAAGATCAGACGCTTGTGATGATGTTCGCTGCACTTGCGTTAGATGCTGTAAATGAAAAGAATGAAAAGATCTTTTCCCGTTCAAACCAGGTGGTTGACGCAAATTACACGCTTGGAACGGGATTGCCGCTTCGTGAGGTCAAAGAAGGCAAGGATGTTGGCTACCGCTCAAAGCTGTTAGGATCAGTCCATCAAGTAGAATTTTTGGTTACACCAAAATATCAAGGCAAGAAAGTTAACATTAAATTTGATGAAGTAAAGATTTACCCTGAGGGTTTTGCTGCTTTTATCAATCTTGTGATGGATAGTAATCTCAATCTAATCAATAAGGATTTAATCGATAAAAGAATTCTCATCCAAGACATTGGCGGCTTATCAACAGATATCGCTGTTATTAAAAATCGGAATGTCGATGATGACAAGGCGCAAGGCTATAACCTTGGTGTTTCAGAGGCATTGGAGACGATCAGAGAAGAGATTAACAAGAAACACGGTGTTGCGCTTGACAGCCGCCGGGATATCGTTGAAATCATTACTAAGAAAAATGACAGAAATCATATAATGGTAAAGGGCAGCCGGACAAGCGTTCATGACATTGTTGACCGGGTCCTTCTTGAATTGGCCAAAAAACAATACCGTCATCTCCGCAATGTATGGCAAAAGAACTCACAAACAGAAATTTGCTATTTTGTTGGCGGGGGCGCAATGGTTTTAAAAGAATATCTTAAAACCTTAAATAACAATCTTGATGGCTTTAATATTGATTTCTTTGAAGACGAAAAAGAAAGCATTTGGATGATGGCGAACGCCTATTACAAGTTAATCAGCGATTTTATTGCCAAGAGCAATAAAGCTGACAAAAATGAGAAAAAGGATAACAAGGAGAAAAAGGCTGAAAAAGTTGGTTCCAATAAATAAGGTGATGTTATGAACAGTAATGGGATTAAGAGGGGACAAGCCATTACCTTTCGTGTCCCTTCTGACACTCCTGACCATCTTCTCAAGCAATTACAGAAGCTTAAGGATAATGAGAAGCGTAACTTCTCAAGCAAAATGGCTGAGTATGTTCTCAATGGCGTTGGCCAATCACTTGCCAAAGAGAGAGAAACGCTGACCATTCCTCTTCCCCAAAGGCTTAACAAGGAACAACGCGATTGGGTCAAGCATGCGCATTCAGAGGCTCTGTTGGGGAATGTTATTTACCAATTATTGTTAGATCCAATTCGGGTGTCATCTGTCATGGCAACACTGAATAGCCAATCGTTAGATATTGACCAAGCTTTACATTTACAGGAATATTCAAACGCCGTTTCCACGGATGAAAAATCATTTGCTGCAAATCAGCAGAACAGCCAATTGGATGAGCTTGAGTTTGAAGAGGACTCCAGATATAACAATCCGCTAGACGCGGGGGATGATGATCTTGAACAATTTGATTGGGATAAAGCAAAACAGGAGCAATCCTCTGCTATTGATGAAAACGAGGAAAGTGATCAAGAGGAAACTGTGGAGGATCTTCTTGGCGGCTTTCTCTCGCGAATGAATGATTAATTATTTTCCGGGAAATAATTCGGCAACAAATTGCAAAAGGGCCAGACCATTAATGGGTCTGACCCTTTTTGTGGGCTAATCAGAGAGTATAAGTGCCTGCAAGCATTGGCCTTTCTGACGTACATAAGTGCAACTAAGCCTCTGCTGCGCCTATTAAAGGCTTGCCAATAGGCAGGTTTTCTTTATAAAATGATAAAGTGAAGTCAAAGAAATCAAGGATGATGATCATGAGTTTATTATCTGTGGAAAATCTTTATAAGACATATGGTGAAAAAGTGTTGTTTGATCATATTTCATTTGCTGTTTCTGAAAAGCAGCGGATCGGCTTAATCGGTGTCAATGGAACAGGCAAATCGACATTGCTAAAGGTTATTGCAGGAATCGAAACAGCTGAAGAGGGCGATATAGTCCATGCCAACCATTTTCATATTGAATATTTACCCCAGAATCCCGAATTTGCTGAAGAATTAACGGTCCTTGAGCAAATTTATTATGGTGATTCAGAATTAATGAAGGTGCTCCGTGAATATGAACAAGTATTACATGATCTTGAAACGGACTCAGAAAATAAGCGGAAACAGGAACGCTTTTTTGCCGTACAACAAAAAATGGATGAATGCGGAGCGTGGGAAGCGAATACTGTTGCGAAGACTGTATTGATGCGGCTTGGAATTACTGATGTGACAAAGTCTGTGAAGACATTATCGGGCGGACAAAAGAAAAGGGTAGCTATCGCCAAAGCCTTGATTCAACCTGCCGATTTGTTGATTTTGGACGAACCAACTAACCATTTGGACAATGAAACGATTGAATGGTTAGAAAGCTTTTTAGCACAATATCCAGGTGCTATTATCCTTGTGACTCACGACCGTTATTTCCTAAATCGTGTGACAAACCGGATTTTTGAATTAGACAAGGGGAAACTTTACAGCTATGACGGGAATTATGAGGTGTTTCTTGATAAAAAGGCTGAGAGAGAAGAAAAGGAAATATTAGATGAGAAAAAGCGGCAAAACCTTTTGCGCAGGGAATTAGCCTGGCTTCGCCGCGGTGCTAAGGCTAGAACGACAAAACAAAAGGCTCGCATCGGCAGAGTAGAAGAACTCAGAGATCAAAAGTCTGATATAGCAGATAGCAAAATGGAAATGGCGATCGGCTCGACGAGGCTTGGAAATAAAGTGTTGGAGATTGATGAGGTTTCAAAAGCGTATGGCAGTGAAAAAGTGATTGACCACTTCAGTTATCTTGTTGCCCCGAATGAACGTCTTGGGATCATAGGGCCAAATGGGAGCGGCAAAACAACATTGCTTAATATGCTGGCTGGCTTAATTCAGCCTGATGCCGGCTCAATTGAAGTTGGCCAAACGGTGAAAATAGGTTATTATACGCAAATTCATGTTGAGATGAACGGTGATTTGCGGGTTGTGGAGTATATTAAAGAAGCGGCCGAAGTGATCCACACAGCTGACGGCCATGTGATTACTGCAGAACAGATGCTTGAGCGCTTTTTGTTTTCTAGGGCGTCACAATGGACCTATATTCGCAAACTATCAGGCGGGGAAAGGCGCCGGCTTTATTTATTGCGGACATTAATGACGGCCCCCAATGTCCTGTTTTTGGATGAACCGACCAATGATTTAGATACTCAGACATTGTCTATTTTAGAAGACTTTTTGGATCAATTTCCCGGTGCTGTTATAACCGTATCCCATGATCGCTACTTTTTGGACCGTGTGGTTGATCACCTTATCGCTTTTGAAGAGGGCGGTGCCATTCGACGGTTTGAGGGGAACTACACGGAGTATTTGGAAAGCAAGGAAAAAGATAAGGTGTCTGTGGAAAAACAATCTAAGCCGAAAGATGAATCCAAGAAATCCATTTCTAAGAGGAATCGTACCAAGAAGCTTTCCTATAAAGAACAAATAGAATGGGATGGCATGGAAGAGCGGATAGATGAACTTGAACGGCAAGTTGAGGATCTTCAGGCAAGCATTGAAAAAGCAGGCAGCGACTCGATTAAAGTACAGGAGTTATTCAAGGAGCAGCAAAAGGTTGAACAAGAATTAGAACAGGCGCTTGAACGATGGACTGAATTGTCATTATTGGTGGAGGAAATTGAACAAAATAACTAACAAAAGGGCTGTTTGCGATGGACGGAAAAAACAGAAAAAATATTCACTCGGGACTTCAAGTGGATATTGTGCTGAAAAAGGACCAAAGGACGGGCAAGAGAACACGAGGGATAGTAAAGGATATCCTAACAAATTCCAGCTTTCACCCACATGGTGTTAAAGTCAGGTTGGAAGACGGACAAATCGGCAGAGTTCAGGAAATTATTGATGGTAATGGATCCTAAGGAAAGTTTGGGTACAGTAGTTAAACGCGTCATTGAGGGATTTATTGATAAATGAATTATGTGATATGATTAATTTATCATAATCCTACAAAAAAAGGGTGATCCCGATGGAAAAGTTTAATTCCAGCGAAGAGCTAATGGCTTACATCTCAAGCATGAGCCGTGAAAACTCAGTACGCCAGTTTTATATACCTGGTAAAGGGAAATTTACACTCGTTCTCCAAGAGGAGGATGAAGTGTCAATAGATACCGAGGTAAATGAAAATCCTGAACTAAAAAGAATGATCGAGGAGAGCAGGGAGCAATATAAGAAAGGGTTGGGTATGACAGCATCAGAACTTATAAAATCTTTATCCCCCAAGGATTTTAACTAATGAGTTCTCGTCGGCAAATCGTATGGATTATTAAATAGCCCTGTATTTAGTAAAGCATATACGGAAGAGACGGGTAAATATAAAGGTGTTTCCCGAATCACTATTAGGAAGTTTAGGGTTTATTTTGAATCACATGGTAATCAGTTGGTGATTATATCCATTCTCTTCCCCGGTGAAAAGCAATCCGCTGTGCCAAATTGGAGTAAAACAGCATGATGCCTTTCACCATACCCAGTAAGACAAACATATATCAACTTAATAAGTTTTTGCCACATGGTACTGCTTAAATTTTTTAAGCAGTTTAAAAGGGAAGTTCGGTATTTATCCCGACGCGGTCCCGCCACTGTATAGAGAAGCTGTCAGCTTGATCCCACTGTCTCACCTGAGACGGGAAGGGGCTAAAACAGCGATGACTCGAGCCAGGAGACCTGCCATTTGGAAGGACACTTAATAACCTACGGGAGATAGGAGGGTGTGGCGTCTTTTGTTATCAACAGATCATGATGTCTATTTTTTCACTCTTTCGGTAGAAAGGGTGTTTTTCGATTCTGTGAGAAAACAGCTTGAGAATAGGAGGAGAATCTTTTGGCAACAAAATCAAGTGTTTCAGTTAATCAATCACACACCGTACAAACAAAGCTGGTGATCCCGCCTGATACCAATCATATCGAGACGATTTTCGGCGGTCAGGTTCTTTCATATATTGATGAAATTGCGGCGATCTCTGCCATGAGGCATTGTAATAATGTCGTTGTTACGGCGTCCATTGACAGGGTTAATTTTGTCGGGTCGGCTAAAGTCGGTGATATATTAATTCTTGAAGCATTTGTAGCCTCCACAGGGAATACATCAATGGAGGTCTACGTGAAGGTGTACTCGGAAAATCTGTTAAAAAAGGAGAAGAAGCTCACAACGACATCTTTCCTAACAATGGTGGCTGTAGATGAATCGGGAAATCCGACAGAGGTGCCGACAGTCATGCCCGAAACGGAAGAACAGCAAGAACTATTTAACACCGCACAACGACGGAAAGCAGAACGCATAAAAGGACAGTCAAGCTCAGCTATAGGCGCTGCAAGGTAAGCAAAACCCTTTGCCGGATAATAGGCGAAGGGTTTTACAGCATTATTAAGACCGCGGCCGATCCTTTGTCGATGAATGGTAAAGCTCTTCCTGTACTGCTTCAATATTTGTATTACTGTACATATCAGTGTTATGACCGCCTGTAGTCCTTGCGATATATTCTTTTGCCTCGTTATAAGACATGCCCGAGTCAGCATTCTTCTGTTTCACTTTATCAATATCTGTACCTGCTGTGGTATATTTAGATTTTGGATTTTCAGCCAATGTCAGCACCTCCAATAAGTATAAGGTGGTCATAATGTTGCTTATTTATCCAGAAATGATAAGATTTTAAGTCTCTTTAGCGTCCCAATCAAATAAAAATATATATAACATGACAGGGTTATTTAACGGATATTAAGGGAAAGGTCAAATTAAGGGATTTTCTTAAATCTAGGATGGCAGCGAAAGGAGGCGCCCGTAATTGGCTCTAATCGAGAATTTTTCATTTATTATTTCATTATTGGGTGTTGTCGTTGCCCAGGTTTTAAAGGTGCCGATACATCTTATTGTAGCAAGGCGGCTGAAATGGGGCTTATTGATAAGCAACGGCGGTATGCCAAGCTCGCATTCTTGTGCGGTGACAGCCCTGGCAACAGGTGTTGGGTTAGAAGCAGGGTTTCGTTCACCGGTTTTTGCCGTGGCGGCAATGTTTGCGATTATCACGATGTTTGATGCGGCAGGTGTGCGACGGCAGGCAGGGGAGCATGCGTCCCTATTGAACCAGCTTCGGAAGGATTTCGCAACCTTTGTATCGGAATTTAAAAATTGGCAGCAAAAATCGGAATACGAAAAACAAAAGGATCTTAAGGAACTGCTCGGCCACAAACCAGCAGAAGTATATTCAGGTGCTGTCCTTGGCATTGTATTAGCTGTTGTGGTCCACGTTTATATGTGGTAATTTTCAAGGCAAAAAAAAGAGGGCTGAATCAGCCCAATATAGTATATATAACGATGGGGGAATATCGTTAGTTTCATGGTGTCCTAGAATGTAAGATTTTATACATCCAATATGAATTTTTCCCTAACAAGAATCAGTTATTTACTGCCATACGGCCTAAAGGGCCATTCTCATCAATAATATCCTGCAAATCATAGACAGAAATCGTGAACATCGGAAAGCCAAAAACATAAGGGGTAATCTCATAAAGCTGAAAATAGATAACAAGCGCTTTGTCCGCAATGTAGTAGTCTTGGTTGGGAGAAATCGTGGTAAAACCGTTAATGAGCTGGATATTGCGCTCTTTTATTTGCCTGCTGACAAGTGCTGAAAGTGTTTTGACATAGTCGCTTCCCGGTTTAAAAAGATCCTTAAGCCTGCAAAGCTTTCCGTTTTGCAGATCGAACGTTAAGGACTTAATATATGTCATCCCATGGGCAGCGTGGTAATGGTAGGTATAATTCGAGAGGGACAGACTTAAGACATTGCGCTCATTGGTCTTTATTTCGTATGACCCCATCATTTGCACAACTGTCGTCGGCATACTCCCGGTTTGCTGATTGATCAGCTTCCGGGTTTGGTCCGTAATTATATGATTGATGTATCTTTCTAATTCTTGGTTCTGCATACCAAACACTTTGGGATACAAAACCGTTTTATCCGGACCGCTGCCGATCTTAACCGTTCCAATGCTGACTGGCAAAGAATTCGCCACTTTTCTCATCCTTTTAGGCTTTTAACCTATATTATTCTCGCCATGGAGGAAGGTGTGCTTGCTTTTGCCTGACTGAATCACTTGTTTTTAATAAAAATGGCCAGACGCTATATAATCCTTGGCAGGTTGCCAAACGGACAGATGTTACGGCAGCATGGGATGAAGTCATAGCGCAAGGCGGCGCTCTCGTCTTATACAGAAAAGATTAATATACTATTCCCTGGCCAGCCTTTTTCGGTCTGCAGCACCCGGCGGCTGTTCCATCCAGCCATTATCAATGAGGATGTTGGCACCTTTCTGGGCAAATAAGGCAATTTCCGCAACCATTTTTGCATACACAACGCCTATATCCCTTCTTGGGCTTTGTGACATCGCTACGCCATATTGCGCAACTCCCGATGAGGTGAAGGCAGTAGCATGATACATCATCAATTTATCAGAAAAGGGCGGAACAGTGGAGGTTGTCACTTCCGATGTCACACTAAGTGTGGCGGACAAATAATCTTTGTTTAACAACCCGTTTAAATTTTCCAATTGTTTTCCTGTTAACTCTCTCGCTTGTTCAAAAAATTTGACGACCTCTGGGTTTTGCGCCACTTGGCTAAATCCTGTGGCAAACGCTTGGGCGACAGCATTCCTTTTTGTATTATAAACAAGGTTGGATATTTCAATAGCGAGCAGCGGCCTTCTATCAAACCATCCTGCCAAAAAATCAGTTCTTTTTACAAAGTCAATACCCTCGGGCTTCGGGATTTTTGGCGGTGCGATATAAAGCCCCTTTTTAACTTCTGTTGCTATTGAATCATTATGCAGTTTAATCGTTTCTTCCAGACATTTCGTGTAATAAGCAACGATATCTTCACGGCTGACAACGGCCAAAGCGTACCCGTAAGCTGACAGGGCAAATTTGCTTATATCGGTTATATGAATCAGATAAAGTGTATCAGAGAATAAACGCGAAGCATCAACATTGGCATCATATTTTTCATCAAAGCCTTTGGGCAGCGGTAAGTTTTCCTTCTTGAATATGTTGGTGACATCTGCAACATGTTCTTCTGCAATGTGCAAAGTGTATGCTATTAAAGAGCGAACGTCTCTATCCTCGACATGATTTAGGAAGTATTTATAGATACAAACTGCCATCGTATCGTTTTGGTATGATATCCAGAGGTTGGCGATCTCGGCTGATGTTAGGGGCGGAAGGTTTTGGGCTTTTTTCATAATACAATTACCTCCAAAGTTTTCTTTGGAGGTAATTTTCCCTAAACCTTATAAAAACATAAGGGATTTGTCGACTTTTTATTTTTCAAGTTCCTCTGCCGGCACAAAGAACTGGTTTTTTCGGTATGCAAGTGCTTCCATAGTAGCTACAAGCTCGCCGCTGCTTTCAACCCTTATTTTGTACCATGATGTCCGATTGTTCTTCTTTTCTTCGACAGCTGCAGCACTAAGGACGGAACCCTTCATTCCTGGTGCCATGAAATTAACCGTTGTGGATAAGCCTACGGAAGTTTTGCCATAAGAATTACATGCTGCAGCAAAGACAAAGTCGGCCAAAGCAAAGATAATAGCGCCATGCACCGTACCGTGGGCATTTAACATATGATCCTTTATATTTAATTCTGCTGTCGCTGTGCCTGCACCAAGCTCGGTTAGCTTAATGCCGAGGAATTGGGCATACGGCTCCTGTTCCAATGTTGAGAAGATTTCATTATAATACTTTTTGTGGATCTCTTGTTCATTGATCTGCATCGTCCTATGCCTCCTGTATGTATTTTTCAAAATTGCTGTATAACTTTACTATACAATATTAAGAGGCGAATGAGAGATTATTTGTTTGGAGTGGTAAAGATGAATGAACCATGGACACCGGAACAGGTCGTTTCTGAAAGAGCTGCAGCCGGGTTAATTGCAGCACAATTTCCGGCCTTACCCCCTTTAAGTATAGTTGAGTATGGCAAAGGTTTTGATAACACCGTTTATCTTGTGAATAATGATTATATTTTTCGGTTTCCTAGGAGGCAAATAGCTGTTGAGTTATTGAAAACAGAAAGTTCTTTATTGCCAAAATTAGTTAATTTCCTTCCGCTTTCAATCCCTGAACCTGTCTTCCTTGGCAAGCCAAGTGATGACTATCCATGGCCATTTACCGGCTACAAAGTAGTTAGAGGCGACACGCCGGGCAAATTAACTAGAGCGCAGCATATGGGAGCGGCAGAGCCGATTGCTCACTTTCTGCGGAAACTGCACAGCTTTCCTGTTGAAATGGCTGAAAGATGCGGCGTTAAGCAAGACGCTCTTGGCCGTATTGATCTTGCCAAGAGAATACCGATGCTTGAGGAAAATGTGAAAAAGTTAGGTGCTTTTGGTGTTTGGGAAAACATTGGTCAACTAGAGAATTACCTTGAATCTTTGTGTGTGGTTAAGCCGACAGGGAAAGCCGTTCTGACTCATGGCGATATTCATATTCGTAATATCGTAGTGAACAAAAGAGGCGTTTTGTCTGGTGTCATCGATTGGGGCGACACCCATATTGGAGACCCGGCGGTTGATCTAGCCTTCATTTACAGCTTTCTCCCGCCAGAAGGCAGACAAATTTTCTTTAATATATATGGTGAAGTAGATGTTAGCACAAAAAAGATTGCCAGGTTTAAAGCAATATACACGACTGTTTTACTGCTATTGTATGGGCATGATCATAATGATGATAAGCTTGTTGCAGCAGCAAGGGACAGCTTGAATCTGGCCTTGGAAGGATAAATAAAACAAAGAGTGAGAGGAAGTGTCTTCATAGGTGTGATGAAGACATTTTTTGTATTCATTGACCAAATTGTTCAAATAGCTGGTTATTTCCTCGGCAATATACATAAGCCGATTTTTTCTGTTCCGTGAAAGTCTCTGATATATTTAAGATAAATACGAAGTATTACTTAATTTAGATAGGGGTTGTAATGATGATTAAAAACATTGGCGATTGGTTAGGGAAGGGTATTTCTCCTGAAACATTTATGAAGAAAATGAAGAAAAACCGTGATTTGTTTGAATCCAAATATCAATTATTCCACTTAACTGAAGAGGATGAGGCATTTTTTACTGATGCTGCGTCTAAGAATATTCGCTGTGTTATCATCACGGCTGATTGGTGTGGTGATGCTGCAAGGAGCATCCCTGTTGTCTTTCAAATCATGGAGAGTGCGGGGATCCCGATTGAGGTTTTCATTGTTGATGATAATCCAGATCTGATTGACCAATTCCGCGTTCTCGGCGGGCGCTCGGTCCCGGTTGTCTTATTTACCAGTGACAATGGCGATGTGTTGGGGCAATGGGGACCGCGTCCAGCCTATATTCAGGAGCCGATGGTTGAATTTAAAGCGCTGGGACTTGACCCCGAATCCGAAGAATATCAAACAAAAATCATGGATGTCAGGAAAGAGATTGTCCGCCGTTATGGAGAAGGTGCGGAATACCAACCGCTTGTTGTAAAGGAACTGCGCGAGCTGCTAAAGGAAATATCCTAAGCCCAAAATATCTTAAACTGAATCACGAAAACAGGCTCCTCTGAATTCATTTATTAAGAGCAAGGTCTTTTAAGCTCTTAATGATGACAGAGGAGTTTTGCTATGGATGATTTGAATTTAATTCCTTATACGGTTAAACAAAGAATGGAACAAGCAAATGAAACGCCGGCGGGCATTGAGTTGATTAAAGCACCTCGGCTGTGGCGGTTGGGCTGTAAAGGACAAGGTATTGTCGTCGCTGTATTGGATACAGGGTGTCAGTGGGATCACATCGATTTAAGAGGCCAGGTCATAGACGGAAGAAATTTTACAAAGGATTATAATGGGGATCCTCACAATTTCTATGACAATCATTATCATGGTACACATGTCGCCGGGACAATTGCAGCAAGGGAAAATGATGAAGGGGTCGTCGGCGCGGCACCGGAAGCCAAACTGCTAATTGGAAAAGTTGTGGCTGAGGATGGCACAAGCACATATCAGAATGTCATTGATGGCATTCATTACGCGATCGATTGGCGTGGGCCGGGGGGCGAAAAGGTTCGGGTCATATCCATGTCCCTAGGAGGCAAAAAGGATGACCCTCATCTCCACGACGCTATCAAAAGAGCGGTAAGAAAAGGGATTATGGTAGTATGTGCTGCCGGTAATAATGGTGACGGCAAAGTAATAACAACTGAGATTACTTATCCGGGGGATTATCCAGAGGTCGTATCAGTTGGGGCGGTGACTTTGGATAAACAGCCAGCTGAATTTTCGAATACAAACAAAGAAATTGACCTTGTTGCTCCTGGTGTGGATATTAAATCCACGATTCCATTAAACAAATATGCCGTCCTATCCGGAACGTCAATGGCGACACCCCATGTATCGGGGGGAGCGGCGGTTCTTATTAACGGATTTGAAAGTAAGCTAAGACGCAGATTAACAGAGCCTGAGATGTATAAATTGCTCACAAAGCATACAGTATCTTTAGATGAAAGCAGAAAAGCTGAAGGGCATGGCCTGTTAGACCTTTCAAAAGGCATTAAACCAAAGAAATAAAAGGGAAAAGCTGCACTTGGTTTGGTTAATATGAGTATCTTTCGGACAAAAATCCCGTAAAATTTCGGGGGGGTGCCTGTAAATTTCGGGTATTTGTCCGTAACTTTTTTTGGCCTGTATATTTTCTCTTGGGACAATCATATACATAAATTATTAACTTTCTATTTCTAGCGATAATGGCGGAAGGAGTGAAAAAGAATGAAGCACTTAATCATGTTCCTATTGATAGGATTTGCCGCTCAGCTTATTGATGGAGCTTTGGGAATGGCATATGGGTCAACTTCAACATCTCTGCTATTAACATACGGTGTTGCCCCAGCAATGGCTTCCGCATCTGTACACTTGGCAGAAATTGTCACAACCGGCGTATCTGGGTTATCACATATAAAATTAGGGAATGTGGACCGGCATCTTATCTTGAAACTTTCGGTACCGGGGGTAGTAGGCGCATTTTTTGGTGCCTGTTTTTTAAGTTGGTTACCCGGGCACATTGTAAAACCGTACATTTCAATTTTTCTCTTGTGCCTAGGTGTTTATATTGTCTTTCGCTTTCTGTTTCAAAAAAAGGAGAAAAAGAAGAGGCAGATCAAAGCTCTTTCTAAAGGTCAAATGACTATACTCGGTCTGTTTGCCGGGTTTGCAGACTCTACAGGGGGAGGGGGCTGGGGACCCGTTGCCACTCCGGTCCTTCTTACGAAAGGCATTCCAGCCAGAAAGGTCATTGGTTCCGTTGACACAAGTGAATGTGCCGTAGCTTTGGCATCTACAATTGGTTTTTTCCTTGCTATGGGGTGGGAGCAAATCCATTGGGGCTGGGTGTTCACATTAATGATTGGGGGGATCCTGGCAGCCCCTCTAGCAGCTTGGTTAGTCAAAGTTCTTCCTTCTTCCTTCTTAGGTGTATCAGTGGGAGGACTCATTATTTTAACGAATATCCGGCTGTTATTTCAGACCTGGCCAATCCCCAGAAATTGGATCTTAATGATTTATAGCCTGATTGTTATCGGTTGGGGCATAGCTATTTTCATGACGTCCTTAAAAGTTAAAAAAGGGCCATTTATGACTTTATAATCATAAAGTGACCCTCAGCTATCTTAATGGCTCTTTTCCTTGTTCAAATGACTATGCCTTTTTGAATATAAGAAATAAACGGCAGTGCCGACAGCAATCCATATAACAAATGAAATCCAAGTCACACCAGGTAAGCTTATGGATAAATAAATACATAATAAAGCACCAACGGCCGGCAGTACAGGAACGAACGGAACCCGAAAAGCAGGTTTCAATTCCGGGTGCTTCCTGCGAAGGACAATAATGGCCAACGAAACCAACGTGAAAGCTGCCAATGTTCCCATATTGACAAGGTGAGCAAGCGTTGTTAAATCAACAAAACCGGCAATTCCCGCCGCAACAAAGCCTGTTAACCATGTATTTGTAAAGGGTGTTTTGTATGTTCGGTGCACCTTCGATAATAGCTTTGGCAGCAAACCGTCCCGAGCCATCGCATAAGATAAACGGACCTGAGCATATACCAGTGCAAGTAAGACAGTTGTAATGCCTATAACTGCCCCTACCGAAATTAATCCAGCTAGACGGTCCTCTCCGACAAATTTCAGTGCAAAGGATACGGGATCAGCAACATCCAAATGAACATATGGAATCATTCCCGTTAAAACAAGTGATACAGCCATATATAAAAGGGTGCATATGGCAAGTGACGTTATAATTCCAATAGGCATATCCCGTTGCGGTCGTTTAACCTCTTCAGACGCTGTTGCAATAACATCAAACCCAATATAGGCAAAGAAAACCGTTGCCGCGCTCGTAACAACACCTTGAAAGCCAAACGGCATAAAGGGTGTCCAATTTTCAGGTTTTACATAGCCAATTCCTGCGCAGATAAATATTAGGATTACGATGAGTTTAATAATAACCATGATGTTATTAAAACGTGTGCTTTCCTTGACGCCTTTGCTGACAATAGCAGTGATGACTAAGATTATTATGACAGCTGGCAAGTTAACTATTCCTCCTGGGCCTGCTCCTGGAGCGGAGGAGAGCAATTTTGGAATATGAATGCCAAATCCAGCTATTAACGATTGGAAATATGCCGACCAGCCGGTAGCAACAGCCGAAATGGCTAGAACATATTCAAGCATTAAGTCCCAGCCGATCAAAAAGGCAAAAACCTCGCCTAGTGTAGCATATGTATAGGTATAGACACTTCCTGATATAGGAACAGCTGAAGAAAACTCTGCATAGCATAGAGCCACAAGTACACAAGCAACACCCGATAAAATAAACGAGATAATAATGGCGGGGCCAGCACTTTCAGCCGCCACAACCCCCGTAATAACAAAAATTCCCGTACCGATGACGCAGCCTACGCCAAGGAAAATTAAATCAATTAAGCTTAACGTCCGTTTTAGCTCCTTCTTTTGAGCTAACATGGTGTTAACAGACTTTTTTCGAAATAATGACTTCATAGATGCCTCCCGTTACAAGACCAATAAATAGATTATAATTTCCTTTTTTCGATAATGCAAAAAAGCCCATCAAAGAAGGGCTTTTATTTTTTGAAACGATATGGCACAGTAGCGATAACGATATTTTTTGTTCTAACCAAATAAGCTCTTATGATAACTCCCGATTGATTATGAAGCAGACTTTGCCACCACTTTTTTGTATAAAATTGCGGCATAACGACTGTGACGGTTGTTCCGGACTTTTCTGTTTTATATAATACTGTATCGATAAATTTACTTAATGGCGTCAGCACGCTTCGATAAAGGGAATGCAGCGTAACCAGCCTGATATCGGTATCCCATTGTTCCCATTGTTCTTCCATGCGATCAATGGCCTCCTCGCTCGATCCTACAAAGACAGCAATCACATTATCTGATAACGATCTGGCGTAAATTAATGATTGCTTAACCACTTGGGTGACCCCGGCGACGGGAACAATGATCACATTATCAGCAACATCAACATCCTTAAGCTTATTGGATAAGTCGACCCTTAGTTGATCGCCAACAGCTAGATAATGCTTGTGAATCTTATGGAAAACAAAGATCACCAAAGGGATGAAGATAATTGAAAACCAGACGTGTTGGAACTTGGTAATAAAGAAAATGATAAGTATCAGATAACAGATTAAAGCCCCCGCTAAGTTCGCCAATAATTTTGGTATCCAGCCTTTTGGCCTTTCTCTGATCCATTTAATTATCATCCCCGTTTGTGACAGGGAAAACGGAATGAAAACACCGACAGCATACAATGGAATAAGGTTCTCAGTGTTCCCTTGGAAGATAACAATAAGAAAGATTGATGCAACGCCAAGAGTGATAATACCATTGGAATAGCCGAGACGATCCCCTCTGACAGTAAACGGGCGAGGCATAAATTTATCCTTAGCTAAATTAAAGGCAAGCAGCGGAAATGCAGAAAAGCCTGTGTTCGCTGCCAAAACTAAAATAAGAGCCGTTGTTGCCTGAATAAAATAATAAAAGATATTGCGCCCAAAGATCAATGATCCAAGGTGGGATAAAACCGTTTCCTTTGCGGAGGGAGCAATGCCATACCAATAAGCCAAAAAGACAATTCCACTAAATAGTAAAGCTAAAATGCTTCCCATCATCACTAAGGTAGCGGCGGCATTCTTTGGTGCCGGGTCCTTAAAGTTAGGTATCGCATTCGAAATGGCTTCAACGCCGGTTAACGCTGAACAGCCCGATGAAAATGCCTTTAATAAAAGGAACAATCCCACACCCATCACAGGAGTGCCAATAGCCGTATGGGCCGTTGCCGGGGCATGTCCAGTTAAAACCTGAAAAAGCCCGGCGATGATTAAGACACCTAGTGCCAAGACAAATAAATAAACGGGATAGGCTAAAACTGTTGCAGATTCCGTTAGGCCTCTAAGATTTAAAATGGTGATGATTGCTACAAGCACCACAGCAATGCCCACGTTATAAGGGTGAAGCAATGGGAATGCTGACGTAATGGCGTCGGTTCCGGCTGAGACACTTACGGCAACTGTTAAGATATAATCAATTAATAATGACCCGCCTGCGATTAGGCCAAAGTTCATTCCCAAGTTTTCTTTGGCCACCATATAGGCGCCCCCTCCATGGGGATATGCCTGTATGATTTGACGGTATGACAAAATCAACGCTGTCAATAAAACCAGGACACCGACTGCAATGGGCAATGAATACCAAAAGGCGGCAATGCTTACCGCAGCTAAAACAATAAGAATTTGTTCCGGGCCATAGGCTACAGATGAAAGGGCATCTGATGAGAGAATAGCGAGAGCCTTTAACTTATTTAACTTCTGTTCCTGCAATTCGTTTGACTTTAAGGGCCTTCCAATTAGAATACGTTTGATCTTGCTCCACATTTATACCACCTGCAAATCCTATTTTAAAAATTATTAAAGCCGCGTTATAATAAAAAAGCACACGAAAAAGCCACAGAGGTCAGTTACTCTGCGGTTATTTTAACCAGACAAAGATGCCACCATCCTCTCTTCAGACGCTTACGAGGTTAGCTGACGGATTCGGGCGTAAAGAGTCGCCCTACCTTTTGCAAAAGGATTCACCCCAGTTGGCTTTGAGCCAATAAATGGTTCCCCCGTTTCAAGAAATCGAATTCAGCGGTATAAGATTTTGGAAACTTAAATTTGATAATAGCTTACTACTAGTCATATTTAGTTGTAAATTGGCAAAAACACGCAGTGAAACGCTTACAAATTATATTTACCGCCTTTTACTCTATTTTTAAGCCATTTAATCTAAAGTTCCAAATTCCCTTAAAATGGATAACTCCTATATCAAAAAGCATAGATGCTTCAGATTCATGTATAATACAAGTTATAAAAAGAAGTTGAATTAAAGAGGTGGCACATGACATATGATGTGATTGTCGTCGGCGGCGGACCGTCTGGACTAATGGCCTCCGTTGCTGCAGCCGAAGAGGGGGCTTCAGTCCTGCTTGTGGACAAAGGTGACAAGCTAGGCCGAAAGCTTGCGATATCCGGCGGCGGACGCTGCAATGTGACGAATAGAATGCCAATTGATGAATTGATCAAGCACCTTCCTGGCAATGGGAGGTTTTTATACAGCGCATTTTCTGAGTTCAATAATGAGGACATTATTACTTTTTTTGAAGGACTCGGAATTAAATTAAAGGAAGAGGACCATGGACGAATGTTTCCGGTCTCTGACAGTGCCAAGTCTGTTGTGAATGCTTTATTGAAGAAAATTAGCAGTTTGAATGTGGCAATTAAAGTGAATACACCGGTTGAGGCATTGCTTTATCAGGATTGTAAGGTCAAAGGAATTAAGCTTAAGTCTAAGGAAAAGATCCTGGCATCCAGCGTGATCGTGGCAGTCGGCGGCAAATCGGTTCCGAACACAGGATCAACTGGTGACGGCTATCCATGGGCAAAGCAAGCTGGTCACACGATAACGGATTTGTATCCAACTGAGGTGCCGCTGACATCCAAGGAAACTTTTATTAAAAACAAGGCATTACAGGGATTATCGCTGCGAGATGTCGCCCTGACGGTGAGGAATCCTAAAGGGAAAGCGATTAAAACCCATCGCTGGGACATGTTGTTTACCCATTTTGGCTTATCAGGCCCAGCTGTCCTCCGCTGCAGCCAATATGTCGTAAAGGCATTGAAGAAATTTAAAACACCTTATATCGACGTTGAGATCGATACACACCCGGATCTAAACGAAGAAGAGGTTTTTCAAAAGCTTACTAAACTTGCAAAGGATGAGCCGAAGAAGGCACTTAAGAACGTGTGGAAAGGCATTGTCCCCGAAAGATATATGATGTTTCTGTTTGATGAGGTCAACCTTTCTCCTGAAACAACCTTTCATCAACTGCCAAAAGAAAGCATTCGCAGCATGGCTAAGGCCCTAAAGAGTTTCTCGGTAAAAGTTGACGGAACCCTAACAATCGAAAAAGCATTCATCACCGGCGGAGGGGTATCATTAAAAGAAATTGATCCAAAGACGATGGCATCGAAGAAAATGCCTGGTCTCTTCTTTTGCGGCGAAGTGCTTGACATTCACGGCTACACAGGCGGGTATAATATTACAGCTGCGTTCGTGACAGGGCATGCCGCAGGAGAGAACGCCGCACGGTGCGGGAAATAGGCATGAATTGGATATATGCTCCATATGAAGACCCGAAGTCGATAAAAAAGCGAGGGAAAGGTCGCTCATGAGAGTGATGAACGGCCAAAACCCGCCAATGAGAGAAGGAAAGGGCCTTCATCCGAATGATGAAGGCCAAAAATCATCAAGTATTTTTTATACCCGGATTATTCATAGGACTAACCGAAGAAGCAATTTGGATGAAAATTGGCAAACGCCTTCATTTATTTCGGAATTTGAAGGTGTTTTTCTAG
>NZ_SLXK01000051.1 GCF_004341035.1 Scopulibacillus darangshiensis | reverse complement strand
AAAACTCGCCGATTGGCGAGCCTTTGGTGAAGACAGAGGCGTAGTTGCACTTATGTGCGTCAGAAAGTTATACTTTCTGATTAACTAAAGAAAACCGCTAGGAAGTCATCCTGCGGCTTTAACGTAATTATAAATGCCAAAAGTCCGATTGCCTATTCAATGCTTTTTGCACTGCATCCTTTTGATTTTGATACATAGGACCCTCGTGATATCCCTGATCAAACGGATCATCTACCCCGCTTCGTTTGCCGCTTAAAGCTTCGATAATCCGCAGAGTGCAAAAGGGCACGTAGGCTGAGCTGTATCCTCCTTCATGGCAGGCAACCAATCTGCCATGGCAATAAGTATCCGCAAGTGTCCTTATTTTTGACGCCATCTTGTAATACCCTTCGGCAGTGACGAGCATTCTTCCTAATGGGTCAAACCGGCTTGCATCCTGACCGGCAGACACAAAAATAATATCCGGTTTAAATTGATCAACAACTGGAACAACAAGTTTGTCAAAGGCGTATAGATAGCCTTCATTTCCTGTACCCGCCGGCAGCTCGATATTAATGTTATAACCTTTGCCTTCTCCTTCGCCACTATCATCCACTGCCCCGCGGCCTTTGGGAAAAATATTTTCCTGATGGATGGAAATGAATAATACCTCGGGGTCTGAATAAAAGGCGCTTTCGGTGCCGTTGCCGTGATGAACATCCCAATCCAATACTAATATCCTTTTAAAGCCATATTTTCGTTTGGCATATGTCGCTGCGATCGCAACATTGTTAAATAGGCAAAACCCCATGCCTTCTTCAGGTTCAGCATGATGTCCCGGCGGCCTGACAAGGGCGTAAGCATTATGAACTTCATCATTCATAATGGCATCGACTGCTGTCAATACCCCGCCGGCAGATAGCAATGCAATATCATAAGATCCGGGTCCAACGATCGCATGCTCTCCGGCATCACCTCCCCCCTTTCTGCTAAGCTCTTTCACTGCTTCGATATATTTTTCATGATGAATCATGCCGATTTCTTCTTTGGTTGCCGGCCTTGGTGCTAATTGTTGCAATTCATTCATAAACCCAGAGCGTTCAAGCAAGTTCTTGACACGCCGTTTCGTTTCCGGATTTTCTGCATGAGTATCTTCTTGAATCATGCCTCCCGACCTTATGTTCAAAGCACCGTTTCCTGTTTGATGCCAAAAATAACTCTCATCACATAGAAATCCCGTTTTTTGTTCCATAACTTGCCTCCCAAATTTCAGCGGCGATCATCATCGCCATATGTCATCTACCCGGTCATACGCCCCTTTTCGCAAATCATCCTTCTCTTTGATTAATTGATGCTTGGCAACCCGTTCTGAAGAAGTCAGCGGCAGTGCTTTACGATATTCCCAGTACCTAGGAACCTTGAAATAAGCAAGTTTTCTTTTGCAAAAATCGATTAAAGTGTGCACAGATATCGTCTCGTCTTGGTTACCTTCCTTCAAAACGAGATATGCCTTCACTTCTTCCCCGCGCAGTTCATCAATCACTGGTATAACGGCACTGTTATGAACGCAAGGGTGCTGCTTTAGGACTTCCTCTACCTCCATAGCTGAAATGTTTTCTCCGCTTCTCCTGATCATCTCTTTTTTTCTGCCGACATAGTATACATAACCTAACTTATCCATGTATGCTAGATCACCTGTCAGAAAAAACCCGTTGTGAAATGCTTTTTTATTTACGTCAGGATTTTTATAGTAACCCGTCATCATCATCGCGCCCCTTAAAGCGAGCTCACCTGTTTTACCTCTTGGAACATCCTCCAATTTGTCATTCATGATGCGAACTTCCCGATCATCAATCGGCAAGCCCATGCACCCTTTTCCAACTAACTGGTCGTGCTCATCGCGCGGCATCCTTATATCCAATCCTGTTTCAGTCATGCCAAATGCCTCGTACCACGGCGTTCGCCAGCGCTCTTCCAATTCTTTATGTAAATTGGCGGGAATCGCTGAGCAGCCAATATATCTGACGTTGTTTTGCCGGTCAAGCGGCTTGGGCGGCATTTTTAACATTAAAGCCGGCATTGCCCCCAGACAATAAAAGAAAGTCACATCATATTCACGAATTTTTGCCCAAAATGATGACGGATGAAAACGGTCAAGAACAATCAAAGCGGCTCCTGAAGCGATGGCAGTTATAAGGTTCCATTGAGGATCCATATAGTAAAAAGGTTGTGCTGTCAGCATAATATCATCTTTACAAATCTGAGGACCAGCTGCCGATAAAATATTTTTTTCGGCGATTCGTAGCCAATAGCCATGGGTGAGTATACAACCCTTTGGTTTTCCTGTTGTTCCGGATGTATATTGTATGTTGGCAACCGTTTCAGAAAAAACAGTTGGAAGGGCATCGCCCCTGGACATGATGAAATGGTTAATAGATTCAATCTTACTTTCATCATCATCGATAGCGATAAACCGAGTATTTAAAAATGGTTTCGCCTTTTGAACATTTTGGAACAGCGAAGCAAATTCTGATGAACCCAATACTAGTTTGACCTCGGCATTTTCTAATATAAAAGCCAAATCATATTCCTGATAATTGATATTAATAGGGACCATGATAGCGCCTGCTTTGCAAATGGCAAGCCAAGATAAAGGGAATTCTGGACGGTTATTCATCATAACTCCGACTTTATCACCTTTTTTTACACCAAGATTTAACAAAGCTTTTGTGATATCATCTGACTGTACATGAAGGTCCGTATAGGTTAATTTCTTATCCCATTCGTCAAATATAAGAGCGGTTCTGTCACCCCACAGGGAAGCCGCTCGACTAACCAATGTTCTAATATCAGGAAGCTTAGATAAATCATGATTAACCTGATTGGGTAAGGAAGTCATTTGTTACAGTCCTCCCTTGTTCCTGTTATCCTTGAATTTTTTCCCTTCTTCCATTGCCTCTTGGGATTGACCCGTATATAGCGCATAATCAACTTCGATGTGATAAGCCATATCAATAGATTGCGAGCCATTATTAATAGAAAACTTTGCACGGGATAGTGCCATTTGGGGCATGGCAGCTAACCGATTAGCCATATCCGTTGCTGCCTCATGAAGCTTTCCGGTCTCTGCCACCCTATTGATTAAGCCCAGTTTCTCTGCTTCTGCAGCGCCAAACCTTTCACCGAAAAAGAGCAGTTCTTTGGCTTTTGCTTCTCCAATGGTTTTCGGAAGGATATACGAGATCCCTCCAGTCACACTTAAGCCGACACTGACCTCGGGAAACCCAAATACAGCTTGATCCTCTGCTATAATGATGTCACAGCATAACGCAAATTCGCATCCCGCCCCTAATGCATAGCCATGGACGGCCGCGATCACCGGCATTGGAAGCCTTCTAATTATCCGGGTGACATCCTGTATGTTTTGAACCCGCCGATACAGTTCCGCTTCTTTTACCGGGGATTCTTCTTCACGCAAATCATGGCCTGAGCAAAATGATTTGCCCTTACCCATTAGAATGACTGCCCTTGCCTGATCCCGTTCGGCTCGCATCAGGGTTTGGCAAAGCGCCTCAACAAGTTCAGGATTCACAGCATTCAACCTGCTCGGGCGATTCAGATAAATCCATGCGACCTGGTCATCAATTCTGTACACGACTGGGCGCTGGTCATTACCCATTACAAAAACCTCCTTTTGACTAATTATATGGGACAGTTTAACAAGCTATTAATCTAACACTGCCAAAGAGCTGCCGAACAAGCATGCCGGCAGCTCATTTGATTGACAGGAAAGTTTACTTCAAAATACCTTCTTCTTTATAAAATTTCTTCGCACCCTGATGCAAAGGAATGCCGGACAACCCATCTGTGGCAGTATCTAGCTTCATGTTTTTGGCAGCTGATACACTATTTCTGATCGCATCAATATGTTCCCACATCGCTTTTGTCAGCTTGTATACTGTGTCTTCCGGCATATCTTTTGGAACAACGATCATATTCCCTTGTGCAACTGTCGTGACATCACTTTCTTGTCCATCATAAGTGCCCGCAGGTATCGTATATTTAAACAACCAAGGGTATTTATCGGTTAACTTCTTTATTTCCTTGTCTCCAAGATTGACCAGCTTGCCATTGGCAGTGGACATGATTTCGACGATAGCTGAGGTCGGAATCCCAGCCATAATCTGAGCACCGGCTACCCGTTTGTTTCTCATCAAATCCGTTGCTTCAGTAAAACCAACATATTGGGGTTTGACATCATCGAATGACAAACCATATGCTGCCAGAATCCGTTGTGACAGGACCTTGGTAGAACTGCCGGGGGCGCCAGGAACAAAACCTTTTCCTTTAAAGTCAGCTACAGACTCTATGCCGGTCTTTTTGCTAGTCACAACTTGGCCGACATTTGGGTATAAGGCTGCGATCACCCTGACATCTTTAAAAGGACGATCTTTAAATTTGCCTGTGCCTTTATAGGCTTCATACAAAACCCCTACTGTCGTTAATCCCATATTGATTTTGCCTTGCATCATTAGATTGAGGTTTTGCACACTGGCATCGGTTGATTGAGATGACACATGGACATTAGAAAGCTCCTTATTCCATACTTTTGCTAGTGTTGCACCTAAGGGATAATAAACACCTGTTGTCGTACCCGTTCCAAAATTGATTTCAATCTGCCCGTTTGATTTACTTTTCCCGCTATTCTTTTCTGAAGAGGAAGCTGTCTCGCTTCCTCCCCGGCTGCAGCCTAACAATGACATCGTCAAAACAAGAATGAAAACCATTACAAACGTTAGACGTCTCACTAAAAAACCTCCTTAAAATGAGTTAGTTTTGCGAAAATGAACCCGTATGCGTCCTGATTGCCGAGATTTGCGCCTTTTGCCAAATGTATACGCTTACAAGTGCGGCAACGCCAAATATATCTGTATAATAGTTTGGTTCGATCATTAATAAACCTGCAAGCGTCAACAAGATCCTTTGGATGACATTGAGTTTGATCAAAAACCAGTTTGCCAATGCTCCGGATAATGCGATCACACCAATCATTCCTGTTATACAAGCGAAGATACTGTGAATAATGCTTCCTCCAGCAAACAACAACAGCGGATTATATAAGAAGAAAAAGGGAATCAAGAACCCTAATATTCCAAGTCTTACCGCAGTGACAGCCACCTTAATGAAAGGTTCCCTCGCGATGCCGGCGGCCGCCATGACAGCTAAGGCAACAGGTGGTGTAATATCAGAAAGCGCCGCAAAAAAGAAGGCAAACATGTGAGCAACGAGTAACGACACACCCATTTTTGCCAAAAGAGGAGCAGAAATGGTCGCTGTGATAATATACGATGCGGTAACAGGAACTCCCATACCAAGCAGGATGCTGATCAGCATTGTAAAAATAGCGACGAGGAATAAATGGTTGCCGGCTAGCTCAAGAATATTATTGCCAAGTGTCAGCCCTAGGCTGGTAAGAGAGATCGTACCGATGATAATACCTACAATCGTGCAAGCCGCACCAACCGTCAGAACGCCTTTGGCTCCTTCTTCAAGCGCTTCTAATATTTCCTTTAAACCCATGCGTGTTTCCTTTTTGAACCAGCTGACGATGACAGTAGACAACATTGACCACACTGCCGCATATAAAGGTGTCATCCCGGTGACAAGCAAGGCAATGATGACGATCACTGGGATAATTAAATGACCGCCTCTTTTCAAAACCAACCAAATATTCGGTAATCTCTCTTTGGATAATCCCTCAATACCAAGCTTTTTTGCTTCAAAATGTACCGACAAAAAACACATTAAAAAATATAAAATCGCTGGAATCAAAGCTGCCAGCATGATCGTCCGATAGGGAACACCAAGAAATTCCGCCATTACGAAGCTTGCTGCACCCATAATCGGTGGGGCGATCACTCCTCCGGTGCCAGCCACGGCTTCGACCGCGCCAGCGAAATGTCCCTTAAAACCGGCTTTTTTCATCAATGGAATGGTAACGGTACCGACCGACGAAGCATTGGCTACACCGCTGCCATTAATCATGCCCATGAACCCGCTGCCAATAACGGCCACCTTAGCAGGACCTCCAGCGGAGCGCCCGGCAATCGCCAATGCCAAATCATTAATGAAATCAATGAAACCGCTTCGTCTTAAAAAGGCTCCAAATAAAATGAATAAAAAGATATATGTTGCGGCAACACCAATGACTGTGCCAAAAATCCCTTGCGTTCCCCACCACATCACATCGATCACACGCTCGAAGTCCAAACTGGCATGGCCGAATACGCCAGGAATATACTGGCCAAAAAAGTTATAAAGTAAAAAGACGGCTGCCAAAATGGTCATCACGTTACCCGCTGCGCGCCGGGCCGCTTCAAACGCGACCAGGATGCCGAGCCCGCCAAACCAAAAATCCAAAGGGATGTGCAGCCCTGTCTGGACATACCCATTGTAATTCAATAACAGGAAACCAACAGATGCCAGCGTCCCGGCGATACAAATCCAATCCCAAATACTAGGGTACATCCGTTGTTTCTTGCCTTTTTTGCTTGCAGGGCATAATAGAAATATCATAATCGACAGAAAAGCAAAAAACCAAGCTCTGGACTTTATCGCTTCCATAATGCCAAAACTTGCAACATAAATCTGAAAAAGTGACCAAATAACCGCCAAGATAAAAACGGTTTTTGCCATCGGACCGACAAACTTCCGATATTGAACAAGACCATCCCCCACGGGTTCTTCCTGATTAGTCTGTCCCGCCAAATCCCGGGATTTTTCAGACTCAGTCACATTTATAGCCCCCTTTGCTTGCTTATTTTATGCTGTCTACAATATACTTCCCAATTTCGAGCGCTGCTGTTGCAGCGGGCGATGGTGCATTACAGACATGGACAACCCGGTCAGTTCTTGCAATAAAAAAGTCATCAATCAATTTCCCTTTATCAGATAATGCCTGCGCTCTTACCCCGGGTTCAGCCGGAATTAAATCTTCACGTTTAATCTCAGGAATATACCTTTGGACATTTTTTAAAAAAGCCCTTTTGGATAGTGAACGCATCATTTCGGTAAGACCTTCTTTTTTATTTTCCATGGCAATTTTCCAAAAGCTTTTATTCCCCAAAATCTCAAAGGCATCTCTACTATTAAAACTGAATTTCTTGTAACCTTCCCTTTTAAAACTAGGTATTGCATTAGGGCCAACGTGAACGGCCCCGCCCATCATTCTTGTAAAATGGACGCCTAAAAATGGGAAATCCGGATTAGGTACGGGATAAATAAGATGATTAACTAAAAAGCGTTTTTCCCTTGCCAGTTCGTAATATTCCCCCTTAAAAGGAACGATGGTCATATCAACCTTAATCCCAAAGAGATGGGCTACTTTGTCACTATTTAGCCCAGAACAATTAATCACGTATTTAGATTGCAGTGTCCCTTTGGCTGTCTTCAATTCAACCGCATCACTCGTATAATTTGCTGAGGTCAGCATCGTTCCTAATAGGAGGTCTTGATTTTTGCTGATTAACAGATCAGCTAACCGCCGGCTGACTTCGGAAAAATCTACTATGCCAGTAGAGGGCACATATATGCCTCCGATAGATTGGACATGCGGTTCAATCTCATTAATTTGATTTGCTGTCATTTTCTCTACACGGAGGTTGTTTTGGCGGCCGCGTTGATACAGCTTCTCCAATTCTTCTAATTCCTTAGACTGTGTTGCGACAATAACCTTGCCGCATCTTTCCACCGGAATGTCATGCTTGGTGCAAAATGCTTCAATGGCATCACCGCCCCTTTGGGCAAATGACGCCTTAAGGCTGCCCGGTTTATAATATATCCCTGAGTGAATCACACCGCTGTTATGACCAGTTTGGTGGCAGGCCACACGGTTTTCTTTTTCAATGACGGCAATCTTCGCTTTCGGGAAAATCTCCGTTAAACGATTCGCTGTGGACAGGCCGACAATACCTGCTCCGATTACAACATAATCATACATTTTGTATCACCAGATTTTTAAATTTGTTATGATATGGCTGGGTATAATGTTTAGATAAATCTCGTTTTGACATTTTGCAAATGGTGCCACATGGCTTCTCTTGCTGCTCCGCAGTCACCAGCAGCTATTGCTTCGGCAATCACTTTATGTTCTTCCAATACGATGGTGGCCTTGCCTTTCTTCCCAAGTGTTTCTGTCCTGCTTTCCACTAACCCCTTTTTCAAACGTTCAGATAATAAATTCATCATATTTACCATAAGATCATTCTTCGCCATTGTTAAAATGGTCATATGAAACGCATAATCTTCCTCAGCGGCAAGCTTTTCTTGATGAACACTGGCGGCTAAGTCATGATATTTCGTCTCAAGTTCCAGCAATTCCCCTTCTGTTGCACGCAAAGCGGCAAAATAAGCAGCTGACCCTTCAATTGCCTGACGAATTTCCATTAATTCCACGATATTGAGTGTATGATTTTGAATGACTATATTTAACCTATGTAAAATATCTTCAGTATTGACTTCACGTAAAAATGTGCCGACGCCAGGCCTGACAATAACCGTCCCTGAAGATTCCATAACGCTTATTGCCTCTTTAATGGTTGTCCGTGAAACAGATAACTTCTCTGCTAGTTGCCGTTCAGAAGGAAATTTACTTCCTGGATGAATATCCCCCCTTTCAATCGCTGACATGATTTGCTCAATAACCTCGTGGTAGACTCTGCGTTTTCGTATCGGTTTAAATGTCATAAATCAAAGTCACCTATCCATCTGCCCTCTCAGTGGCTGGTCCAGTAGTTAGTGTAAATTTAGCATAATCAAAAGGTAATTTCAATACTATTTGGATTATTTAAATAATTTATTAAACCTAATGAAACTTTCTTTTTGTCAAAAAGCTGACAAATTGCAATGCATTCGATAATATAGATAAGTAACTTAAAAATGGATTAAAGAAGGAAGGGAAAAGAATGGAGGGCCAAACCCATCTGCCCGCTAGTACTGTGGTCAAAAACAATAAGCGCTGGATCGTCGGCTCAATTATTTTTTTAATTGCTGCCGCTATTGGTTTATTTCTAGTAAAATGGCATCCTTATTTTTATAAAGTCATCAAATCAGCAACAGAACATTCGATAGGATCCTCGATAGTGTCGGGTGATAAAGCATCCGCTCCGGAGCCTTCTTGGACTGCGGCCTGGAATTATAGTGTTGTTTACTTTAAATCAATTTGGCAGGCTTTTGTTGTCGCCATTATTTTATCGTCACTCGTACAAGTGCTAGTGCCAACAGACTGGATTCACCGGCTGATCGGTAAAACAACCTATGGCAGCACATTGATAGCTGGCTTTTCCGCATTGCCTGGCATGATGTGCACCTGCTGTGCCGCACCGCTTGTGGTGGGACTTCGCAAGCAGCAAAGCACAGTTGCAGCGGCTGTCGCCTTCTGGTTTGGCAATACAGCATTGAACCCTGCTGTATTGATTTTTATGTTTTTTATTTTGGGCTGGAAATTCACACTGCTTCGGCTTTTGTTTGGCATTGTTTTAGTCTTTGGTGTCAGCTATATGGCAGGGCGCTTCTCCAAAGAAACAGCAGATCCAAAGCCAATCGTGGAAAAGGCCAAGACCGCTCAGGATGCAAAAGGGAATTTCCTAATTCGCTGGCTTAAAAGCATTGGAGCGATCGCACTCGCAACCATACCCGCCTATTTAATCAGTGTGTTTGCATTAGGTGCGTTTCGGGCATGGTTATTCCCGATGGTCGGTGATCAATTGACGGGTGGTATATTAGCCATCATTGCTTTCGCCATTGCTGGAACACTCTTTGTCATTCCAACAGCTGCCGAAATTCCAATTATACAGACTTTCATGTCTTTTGGACTTGGCGCAGGTCCGGCGGCAGCACTAGCCATAACCCTCCCTGTTATCAGTTTGCCTTCCGCGCTGATGGTTCGGCGCGCATTATCTTGGCGCGTCCTGGTATTTCTCGGTGCATTGGTATCCTTGTTAGGTATCATTGCCGGGCTGATTGGCACTATTTTAATTGGGTAACCAAAATGATAACCGGTCAGAGAAGGCTCGCCTTTTCCGACCGGTTATGTTGTTACCCTTTTATTTACAATAAAATTATCCTGAACCAACAGCCAGTTTTGCGGAAAGTCCTTTCCAAGCACCCAATAGAAAAAACCTCTGATGCCCAATTCTTTCACTAAATTAAATTTAGCTTGGATGCTTCTCGCATCTTCAAACCACACGTCATGTTCTGTGCCATTTTCATCAGTATAGTTAAAATGCGGCGCTTGTGATACCGGATCATAGAAGATGCTTTGATGATACTTAAGCGCTAATTGGATGGCTTGCTGCGGGCTGATTTGCCTCGCCCACTTTCCTCCTGAAACATATGGAAGCGTCCAATCATATCCATATAAAGGAATGCCCATCATGACCTTATTCTTAGGCACTCTAGTCAACGCAAATTCCAGCACAGCACGGACATTTTTGATTGGTGATACAGCCATTGGCGGGCCTCCTGACCATCCCCATTCATAGGTCATGAAGTGAATGAAGTCATCGATATTGCCATGTGCTGTATAATCGTGTCCTGCATATAATACACCCGTCGTTTGGCCCCTGACCTTCGGAGCCAGGGCTGCTGATAAGATATATCCTCTTTCTTTCAATCTTTTTTTCGCTTTCCTGAGAAAGGCATTATACCGTGCTCTATTTTCACTGCCTAAGTATTCAAAATCAAGGTCTAAACCAAGATATCCCTTTTCATTCATCGTACGGATTACTTCGTCTAGCACCTTATCCTGAAGCCCATTATTGGTTAAAAGCAAGGTTGCAAGTTCCTGGCTAAATGTTCCTCCCTCAAAGTTAGTAAGAACCATTAAAGGGACGATCCGATGACGATATGCGGCGTTAATAGCCGGCTGATCGGTGATCCCTTTAAGCGTGCCATCACGCTGGACGGCATAACTAAAAACAGCCAAAAAGGTTAGCTCATTGCCAACTTCGCTTACTATCCCTGGTGAAGATGCCCCCGCGGACTTTACATCTAAATAGGCGCTCACATCGATGTTTGGTCTCTTCTGTTGGGGAATATAAAGCCGAAGGCCAACCTGAATGTTATTCGGATTTGACAGGCTGTTTATTCTCATAAGTTCATCCACTGAAACATGATACAACTGGCTTATCCCAAATAACGTTTCATCTTGAGACACCCAGTGATACCTTCCCCAAATCGGAATGACAATGGTTTGGCCGATAACCAAATTCTCCGGATTCATGATTTTATTTGACTGAATAAGATGTTGAAGAGAGACGGTATAAGCTTGTGAGATCGTCCAAAGCGTATCGCCGGATCTGACAACATGGATTTGCAGGCTCTATCCCCCCTTTTCACTCTTCAACTATTCATATTCAGCAGGTGCCTAGTTTGTGAAAACAAAATTAAGAATCATAGGGTTTCAAGAGCAACTTGGTTTGGCAGCAGTATGGATCAAACCGCTTTTCTTAATTCTTTCCACAGACTTCTTTAGGGTCATTTCGTCTTGAACCATGGCAATTCGAACGTATCCTTCACCATGCTCACCAAAAGCATTTCCTGGGGTAACCACAACACCCGCTTTATCCATTAACTCATATACGAATGACAATGACGTCCAGCCCTCTGGGATTTTCGCCCAAACGAACATCGTTGCCGGAGGGGAATCGACGTGCCAGCCAATCTCTCTTAAGCCCTGGACCAGGACATCCCTTCTCCGCTCATAAGCTCTGGCATGCTCCTGCAAAAATGCTTCGCCATCCGTTAAAGCCTTTACTGCTGCCTTTTGGATCGGCAGGAAAACACCATAATCCATGTTGGATTTTAACTTTGCTAAAGCCGCGATGACATCAGAATTTCCCGTCATGTAGCCGATCCGCATCCCCGCCATATTGAAGCTTTTCGATAACGAATTGAACTCAACACCAACATCTTTTGCCCCCTCTGCTTCAAGGAAGCTGACTGCTTTTTGCCCGTCAAAGACAAGCTCGCAATAAGCAAAATCATGAACGACCAAGATATCGTATTGTTTTGCAAATGCAACAACCTTTTCGTAAAATACTTTGTCGGCAAGGGCCGGCACCGGATTGCCAGGAAAGTTTAAGATCATCATTTTTGTTTGTTTTGCGATTTCCGCTGGGATGGCCTCGATATCGGGAAGAAAGCCGTTTTCCCTTTTCAGCGGCATGGTATATTTTCGCGCCTCAGCCAAAAGGATCCCCGAATCATAAGCTGTGTACCCTGGGTCAGGGACAAGAATATAATCTCCCGGGTCGCAAAAAACGAGCGGCAAATGGATGATTCCATCTTGAGAACCCATTAAAAGCAATGCTTCCGCATCCGGATCAAGCTGAACATTAAAACGGTTTTTATAATAATGCGAAACCGCTTTGTGGAATTCATCTGTGCCAGTTAACGTATAGCCGTATTGCTTCGGATCCTGAATATTCTTTGCCAATTCATTAATGATAAAAGGCGGTGCAGGCTGATCAGGACTGCCAATGCTTAAGTCAATCATGTCTTTACCTTCCGCCTGCTTTTTTTTCTTATATTTTACCAATTCACTGAATATTAATGTTTCAAATGCACTTACCCGCTTTGATATGTCAAACGGCATATCGATTCCTCCCAACATCGTCTCTTCTGCATATTTATGAATTTAAGTTAAACTTCATTGTACCCGAAAAAAAGATGGAATGGAATGCGGTAAATGTTACACCTGTAAAGACAAATAATTTAAGATTCGTTAAAAGTTATATTATAATAAAGGTATAGGGATATTAATGATACCCGAATGAAAGGAAATGAGACATGCTCATGGTGATATTGTTTGAATGAAGCACAATTTAAGATTCAGCATCGGAAGTTAAAAAAGGTCCAACTATTAGGACGAATCATCTTTGTATTTATCGGCGCAGTCCTTGAGGCAGTCGCATTGGAAATCTTCCTCGTACCTAATGGCATTATCGATGGGGGCATCGTCGGTATTTCCATTATGTTATCCCACATCTCAGGGATAAAATTAGGTCTTTTCCTTTTTGTATTAAACCTTCCTTTTTTCTTTTTCGGATATAAGCAGATGGGAAAAACGTTCACGATTACGTCTATCAGTGCCGTTACCATCTTATCGATTTTCACGACTTTATTTACACCCGTTCCGGGCTTTACAAACGATCCTCTTCTTGCTGCTGTATTCGGCGGCGTGATCCTTGGCATCGGTGTCGGATTGGTTATAAGATATGGCGGATCATCAGACGGGACCGAGATTCTAGCAGTGCTTTTTAATAAATTCTCACCTTTCTCCGTCGGTGAAACCGTCATGTTTTTTAATATTATTATTTTGGGGACGGCAGGCTTTGTTTTTGGCTGGAATCATGCCATGTATTCATTAATAGCCTATTTTATCGCCTTTAAGATGATTGATATTACCATCGAAGGTCTAGAATCATCACGGTCCGTATGGATTATTAGCAGTAAACCCGTCGACATAGGCGATGCGTTAAATGATCGCTTAGGCCGCGGCATTACCTATCTTAACGGGGAAGGGGCTTACTCCGGTGATGATAAGCAAGTCATCTTTACCGTGATTACACGGTTGGAAGAGGCTAAGCTCAAAAGTATCGTTGATGATATTGACCCGGGAGCCTTTTTGGCTGTCGGTGACATCCATGATGTTAAAGGCGGTAACTTCAAAAAACGGAATATCCATTAATTTACGACAAAGCGGGTTATTGTTCTCACCCGCTTTTATCATGTCCGTTTTAAACTGTTCATTTGGATAGTTTGGAATGGGAACTCTGTTTGCCGACCGAACGGATCACTGAAGGCAGGTCATTGAGCTGTGTGATCTCAAAATCGGGAACAATGTCTTTTAGCCTTTCTTTACCCCTTCGGTTCAACCACACTGATTTTATACCTGCTCTTCCAGCTCCTAAAATATCCGTTTTTAAATTGTCTCCTACCATTAGTGCGTCGTCAGAATGAAGGCTCAGTCCGCCTAAAGCATGGTCGAAAATTGACGGGTCAGGTTTTCCGATGCCAAAGCTGCCTGAAATGACAATGTCATCAAAATATGACGCTAACTTGGGAACGCCAGCAATCTTTCTTTTTTGTAAGCTAGGATCCCCGTTTGTTAGCAGCAGCAACTGATATTGCCCTTTTAATTGATTTAAAATCTCAAATGTATCATCGAAGACATACGGCCTGCCCGCACGCTCAGCCGGAAAGATCTCAGCAAGTTCGCTGCCGAGTGTAGGGTTATCGATTCCAAGTGCCTTAAGACCGCCAGTCCATGATGCCCTGCGATACGCCTTCGCAATCGCGTTCAGCTTGGCAAAATGGGGGTCACTGACATCATCAAAGTCAGACCAGAGAGCTTCAAATGGATTAATACCTATTTTCACAGTGAAAGGATATGTTTCATAAGTTTCATATAACCCTCTTGCGTGTGTGCGCACTTCCTTTTCTAAGTCACCCGGTTTAAGACCGTACTTATCCTCAGCAAGCTTTGCCGTTGCGGCAAAAGCCTCACTAACACTTCGTTCATCCCATAGCAATGTATCATCCAAATCAAAAATGACAGCTTTTATCATCTTATCATTACCCCTTTCTTTACTGTTGCACAGGTTCAATTTTTAATAATCGCAGCTGGTCCGCCACAATATCGGCTATCGCTGAATACCCCTCCGCGGAAGGGTGGATGCCGTCATCATTTATAAGGTCATTCAAATCGGCTTTCCCCTTAAATGCGTTCCGGATGTCGATACTCCGAATCCCGGAAGATGTGATCCATTCATTCAATGCGCGGTTGTACAGCCCATGCCAATAACCAATCCCGCCGCACAAACCGATCCAGTGGGCAATAGCACTCTTATACATTGTCATGAGGTATTTGTAATAACGAGCGGGATCAATTGGCACTAATGTAAAGAGAACTGGCTCTGCCCCTGCTGCTTTTATCCGTTCCGCCATTTTCTTAATATTGTTTATATAACGCTCCAGCGGGACGATCGCGGCATGATCCTCTTCCGGACAGCTTTCAACTTGATCCCAGTGAAAATTGCAATCATTTCCGCCTATATGGATCAGGACAACTTGAGGCTTGAGCGAAAGAACATCCTTATCAAGCCGTGACAAAAGCAAATCCGAATTATCGTTGAAAACGCCTTTATTGATGACGTTATGTTCTGAACCCAACTTTTTCTGCAGGAGTGCGGGATAATTCTCTTTAAGTATTCTTATACGGCCCCGGACAAAAGAGATCCCGCGTGTGACACTGTCTCCAAAACAAACGATTTTCATCTCTACCATGCACCCCATTATATTTTTATCCTCTAATATTATCAGACTATAATGAAAAGGCAAAATGTCAATGTTAGATTAATAGATTTTTTTATAATTTGTTTAGTGTTTTTCCATATAATGGGGGGGCTTCTTTCTTGCTGATTTTGAGTTATCATTCGCTTACGAACGACATTTCGCCCTATACTTTATCGGCTTTGGGCTTTCATCGACCCTATGAACGACCTCAAGCACGATTTTTTACCGGCTTCGGGCTTTCATCCACCCTATGAACGACCTCAAGCACGATTTTTTACCGGCTTCGGGCTTTCATCGACCTTATGAACGACCTCAAGCACGATTTTTTACCGGCTTCGGGCTTTCATCCACCCTATGAACGACCTCAAGCACGATTTTTTACCGGCTTTGGGCGTTCATCTCGCTTATGAACGACGTTTCACCCGATTTTTAATTGATTTCGGATCTTCATTATTTCATCGGAATCCGGAAAACTATTGTACAGTTATCTGGAAATCTAACATTCCATAAATTCCAAATCGACAAAAAAGCATCCCTAATATCTTTCACCTCAGGGATGCTTTATATTTCTAGCGGTAGTTGCGGATCTGCCGGCAGGCACTGATTGCCTCATCTACTGATTCATTTAACATAACAGGGTTATTTGCTTGGTCGCGAACAGCATTTTGTGCTTGAACGATGGCATTCCAAGCATCCTGGATTTGCTTTATCGCCCCGGGGTTTGCTCCCTCTTCTGTAGCTTGAAATGCTCCTTGAAGATGCTGCTCTGCTTGCTTAAGCTGTGCTTCAGCTTGTTCTGGGCTTAGTGCCGCCTGTTCACATGCCTTTTGCGCCTGCTGGATAGCCTCATGCAATTGTTGATTGCTCATACCCATTCCTCCTGTGTATCACGATTGCTATAACGATTATCTTGTTTGTTTTAATGGATTTTTATACATGTTTACATCCATAGAAATTAGGAAATGATGTTTTAAAACCTATAGTTCTATTCCGTACATTTTGAAAATATTTATACGAAACCTTTTACTGAAACGAACGTATTTAGGATGAAGATATCAAAAGCAAGGGAGGAACCCTGCATGTTTAAAAAGCTTTTGAAACAAGTTAAACAAACACTTTCTGAATCAGATAATCATTATCGTCGCCATAGCGGAAGTGATGGCTACCATCGGCATGGAAGACCGCGGCATCATTATTCAAGTGATAGTGATGGTTACCATGGACATGGCAAACATGGCCATTCACACTATGGAAGCAGTCATTATAAACGCAGAAAATATGGAAGCGGCTCAAGTTCATAAGCAGCAAAAAGTCCCTTGCCCATTATGGCATCGGACTTTTTCTATTTAGATTCCGCAAGCGTCCGTTCAAGATCAGCTCGTAGCTTCCGGATATTAACATATGGTTTGTCAATTTGCAGCATCCGCTTCAGCAACTGTTTCGTCTCATCCCCAATATCAAGTTCCTCCTGCCAAGTCTGTTCCTTTTTGTCTTCAGGTTCAAAAGAAGAATACAGCAAATATAACAAGAAGTGTCCCATTGCATAGAAATCACTTCGAAAATTTATTTGTCTGCGCAGCTTTATTTCTTCTGGATAATGCTCTAGGGCATCTAGCTCAGCATTTGTTTGACCATCTATAAACCGTGCTAAACCAAAATCAATTAAGAATAACTTTCCATCAGACCTTATGACGTTTGGCAGCCTTATATCCCTGTGGATAATGCCATTATCATGAAGGTACAAGAGGGGATCGGTTAATTCATAAATCGTTTGCAAGGATTGTCTCTCATTATATTTCTCAAAATTCTCAAAAACAGCGGTCTCCAGACTTTCGCCGCTGATATATTCCATAACAAAAAACAAATGTCCCTTATATTGAAAACAATTTAGCAGTTTTGGAATGGCTGGATGAGTTAACTGTTCCATTATCGATGTTTCACACTCATAATTTCTTGGATTTTCCTTCCGCCTGCTTGGCCTCATTTGTTTCATGACACAATCATTATTTGTCTTAAGGTCGCGGCAAAGATAGATCAGACCATAACTTCCCGCCCCAATCCTTTCTTTCACTTCATATCTATCCGCTATTAATGTTTTTCTTGGAAACGGACGGTCAATAACCCATCGGCGCAATCGTCTTAGGCGGTACTGAAGTTTATTCATTAAGCACCTCATATCAATTTCTCGATTTACCGATATTTTAACAGCAAATCAACATATATTTTTAATAAATTTATGAACATTTGCGATGAAAGCGTTTACTACACTTATCAAAATTATTGAATATGTTAAAATGTTCTTCAAACGATATTATCCCAAAATGAGAAAGGGTCCTTGCTATGCCAAAACTGTTAAATAAAGTCCACATCGAAGACATCATGATTGCTAATCAAACACTCAAAGATACAATTATTAAAACACCTTTGCATAAAAATGAACTGCTCTCAAAAAAATATGAGTGCAATGTTTATTTGAAACGAGAGGACTTGCAAGTGATCCGCTCCTTTAAAATTAGAGGCGCCTATAATATGATGAAAGGCCTTTCCCCGGAAGAGCTGGAAAACGGCGTGATTTGTGCCAGCGCCGGCAACCACGCTCAAGGAGTGGCTTATTCCTGCAGAGCACTCGGTGTAAATGGTAAAATTTTCATGCCGACGACAACACCAAGACAAAAAGTCAATCAAGTTAACTTTTTCGGCCATCCTTTTATTGAGGTCATTCTAACCGGTGACACGTTCGATGATTCATTTCAAGAAGCTATGAAGGTTTGTGAAGAAGAGAAACGGACATTTGTTCATCCGTTTGACCATTACCGGACGATCACAGGACAAGGCACCATCGGTATTGAAATTATGGATGACATGGATGAGCAGATTGACTATGTCTTTATGGGAATCGGAGGAGGCGGCCTCGCTTCAGGCATCGGTTCCTATTTGAAGTGTATCAGTCCAGAAACAAAAGTTATTGGTGTCGAACCCGCTGGAGCAGCTGGCATGAAACGCTCAATCGAAGAAGACAAGGTTGTAAACCTAAATAAAATTAATAAATTTGTCGATGGTGCAGCAGTGAAAAAAGTGGGTGATTTAACATTTGATATTTGCCGTGATGTACTGGATGATGTGGCTGTTGTCCCTGAAGGAAGAGTATGCACAACAATACTAGATCTTTATAATGAAAATGCTATAATCGCGGAACCAGCAGGGGCGTTATCGGTTGCTGCCCTTGAAGAATACAAGGAAAAAATTAAAGGAAAGACGATTGTTTGTGTCGTCAGCGGCGGCAATAACGACATCGACCGCATGCAGGAAATCAAGGAACGGTCAATGATCCATGAAGGTTACAAACACTATTTTATTGTCCAGTTTCCGCAGCGCGCCGGCGCCCTCAGAAGTTTTATTACCCAAGTTCTCGGGGAAGACGATGATATCACCCGGTTTGAATACACTAAGAAGAACAATCGTGACAAAGGCCCTGTTCTCGTCGGCATCGAATTAAAACATAGAGAAGACTATTTCCCTCTTATTAATAGAATGAAAGAAAATGGCTTTTCTTATACCGAAATTAACAAAGATCAGAAGCTATTTAATTTGTTGATCTAATCGTATCGTGCTGCAATACATTATAAAACGGCGGCTTCCCTCATATAGGAAAGCCGCCATTCTACTTTTCATTATTCATTAAAATCATATTGAGGCGGTTTTTTGGTAAAACCCCTTGTTAAAAATAATAAGTATCCAAAACCAATCATGGCCCAAATCCCCCCGACGACAAGTGCATTTTCACTTAAATTCAAAAAGATATATAATATCCGGCAGGAAGGCACTGTTTAGCAGCCTCCCTGCCCCATTATTAAGTTTAACTAAATCTCCAACATCGCTTCTTTTATTGTTTTTACAATAAAATCAAAATCATCATCTGTTATGCTAAGCGGAGGACTCAGCTGTAAAATGTTGTTGTAGCCCGCTACTGTATCACCGTTTTTCCCAATAATTAATCCTTTATTTTTGCAGGCGGCGATGACCTTATTTAATTTTTCCGGTGCGGCGGGTTCTTTTGTTTCTTTATTTTCAACGAGTTCAATACCCAAAAGCAGTCCTTTGCAGCGGATGTCGCCGACATGAGGATGCTCCCATAACTCACGCATTTCTTCCTCAAGCTTTTCGCCGAGTCTCGCAGACCGTTCGACAAGACCTTCTCTTTCAAAAATCTCTAGGTTCTTAAGGGCAACCGCGCATGCGGCAGGGCTTCCGCCAAACGTATTCACATGCCTGAAGTGATCGTATTCATCAGTGCCTTTAAACGCTTCAAAAACGTCCTTTCTAACCGCGGTAGCTGATAATGGCAGGTAGGCGCTTGTTAGACCTTTTGCCATAGTGATGATATCCGGTTTGATACCATATTGCATAAAACCGAACTTTTTCCCTGTCCTGCCAAACCCGCAAATCACTTCATCAACAATCAGAAGCGCCCCGTGTTGATCACAGATGTCTCTCACCTTAGACATATAATTGTCCGGAGGGACCAAGACACCGCCCCCGGTTATAATCGGCTCCATAATCACGCCGGCAATCGTCTCGTCAAGTTCCCAGGTCATCACACGGTCAATATCATTTGCGCATGCCACTCCGATTTCTTCGTCTGTTCCTTTATATGGACTGCGATACGTGTCAGGCGGAGTGACATGAATGAACCCTTGACCCAAAGGTTCATAACGGTATTTCCTTTGAGCCTGCCCTGTAGCGGCAAGGGCGCCCATTGAGTTTCCATGATAGGCCCTATATCGGGAAATAAACTTGTATCTTCCAGGATCACCATTTTGCTGGTGATATTGTCTCGCGATTTTAAAAGCGGTCTCATTTGCTTCTGAACCACTGTTAGAGAAGAATATCACATAATCATCTTCTAACCAGCTATTCAGTTTTTCACCGAGCACAATTGCAGGGAGATGACTATTTGACAACGGGTAATACGGCATCGTTTTTAGCTGCTCGTGAGCCGCATCAGCCAGTTCATCACGCCCGTAGCCAACATTGACACACCAAAGACCAGACATGCCATCTAAGTATTTATTTCCATCAATATCGGTCACCCATGCCCCATTTGCTTCTTTAACAACAAAAGGTGCCGCGTCAGGGTTGTAACGCTTCATCGCATGCCAAATGTATTTCTCATCTTTTTTTAATAAATCATTATTTTTTATGACCGACATACCTGCCACTCCTCTCTATAATTAAAAGCGTGATGTGATCATTTTTTTGCGTGTATAAAACTCAACGCCATCTTTGCCATTAACATGAAGATCACCATAGAAAGAGCTTTTATTTCCTGAGAACGGGAAGAAGGCCATCGGTGCTGGGACGCCTAAGTTAATCCCGAGCATGCCGGCATCAATCTCTTCCCTAAAGGTGCGGATGTTCCCCGCATCTCTTGTAAAGAGACATGCCCCGTTTGCAAATTCCGATTCATTCGTTAACGCAATCGCCTCTTCTAAAGTATCCACACGTACAACCGATAAAACAGGTGCAAAAATCTCATCTTTCCAGATTTTCATATCCGTGTTGACATTATCAAAGATCGTCGGCCCGACAAAATAGCCATCATCATCTACCCCTTCATCTTTTCTTCCATCACGGACTAAAGACGCGCCTTCATCTATACCTGCTTCGATGTAGCTTAACGTCCGAGCTTTCTGAGATTCCCTTATTACCGGACCAAGAAAGACGCCATCATCCAATCCGTTGCCCATTTTAACCTCATCCGCAGCCTTTCCTAACTTTTCGACCAACAGATCACCGATACCGCCGACGGCCACAACGACAGAACAGGCCATGCATCTCTCACCGGCAGAACCGTAAGCCGCGCTGATGATTTGCTGGACGCCTGCGTCTAAGTCTGCATCCGGCATAACTATAGTGTGGTTTTTGGCACCGGACAGAGCCTGTACCCGCTTTCCATAAGATGCCGCCTTTTCGTAAATGTATTTTGCAACGGGCTGTGATCCGACAAAAGAAATGGCTTTCACATCTTTGTGCTCAAGCAGACCGTTAACGACATCGTGTGCGCCGTGAACAATATTCAGGACACCCTTAGGAAGCCCGGCATCGGAAAGAAGTTCCGCTAAGCGATTAGCAAGAATTGGCGTACGTTCTGAAGGTTTCAAAACAAATGTGTTACCGCAGGCGATCGCAAGCGGGAACATCCAGCATGGCACCATCATTGGAAAGTTAAATGGTGTAATGCCGCCCACAACACCGATTGGATAACGGAACATTTCTGAATCAATATCAGATGCAATGGTTGATAATGAGTCACCCATCATTAAACTTGGCGCACCAGCAGCAAATTCGACACACTCGATCCCACGCAAAACCTCGCCATACGCCTCTTTATAACTTTTGCCATTTTCCTGTGTGACAAGTCTCGCCAGCGCCTCATGATTTTCCGTGAGGAGCTGCTGATACTTAAATAATATTCTTGCCCTTTTTGGAACGGGTGTTTTTCCCCAAGTTTTAAACGCCTTTTTCGCGGATACAACAGCTTCATTTACATCATCACCTGTTGAAACAGGGACACGGGCAAGCGTTTCTCCCGTTGCCGGATTTGGCACATCAAGATATTCTGCCGCTTTGGCATTGACCCATTTACCGTTTATAAAGTTTTGTAACGATTTGGTTTGTTGTGATGTTGTCATATTTGACGCCCTCCTTAATAATTACTGGTTTTTAGTTTAAAGCCAATATTGGCAATTTTCATTAGACAGTGTGTTAATATAATATTCTGGATGTTTTAACGTTATCCGATCAAAGTTTATTATACTTTTTCATAACTTGGCGCAGCTCTTCATGATCAATGGCCTTCACAGTGTGTCCATACGGTTTTGCTGTTGTCATTGCCTCCGCCGCAACCAATGCATTCAATACTGACTCTTCTACCGCCTGACAAGCAGCCTCATAAATTGGGTCAAAAAATTCGTCATTGATAAAATCCATTTGCAGTTTTTCCTGTGAGATTTGTAAAATATCCATTTTATTAGCGACCGAAAAGGCGAGGAAGATATCACCGGAATTATTCCCTCCAGGTGTTCCGTTTCTGCCGATGCCGATCGCTGCCCGTTTCGCCACACGTCTTAGTTGATGCGGCAACATGGGAATATCTGTCCCGATGACAACGATAATCGATCCCCGTTCTGTCTGAAGGATCTTATCGTCTGTCATATGTTTTCCGACCGGAACACCAAGGACGGTCAACCAATCCCTTATGCCGTGATTCGCTTGCACTAAAGCGCCAATATGGTAGGTGTCACTGCCTATTGTGACAGCGCGCGAGGAAGTGCCTGTCCCGCCTTTAAACTCATAACAGATCATCCCTGTTCCTCCGCCGACATTTCCTTCAGCCACATCACCGCCCTTTGCTGACCGAATGGCGGAAAGAACGTGTTCGGCTTGAACATGTTCGCCATTAATATCATTAAGGACGCCATCATATGTCTCTGCGATGACTGGCATAGCCCAAAGGTGTTCATGTTTGAATTGCTCTTCGTACTGCTCAATCATCCACTTTACGGTTGCCTGATGGGCGGTGCCGACGGCATGTGTGTTAGTCAAACAGATTGGACTTAAGAAATATCCCCCATCGTTTACCCAATGCATCCCTGTCATCTCACCGTTGCCATTCAAACTGTGGAATCCCGCCCAAATTGGGTTCATTGTGTCTTGTTTTCCACGAGGCAGAATTGCCGTTACACCAGTGCGTATAGGTCCCTTGCCGATTTTAACCGGACCATCACCCTGGATGATGGTTGTGGTGCCCACTTCTACACCTGGAACATCCGTAATGGCGTTATAAACTCCTGTTGTCCCCTCAAAGGGCAGCCCCAAATCCCTTGCTCTTATTTTCTTCGTCATCCTTTTCACCTTCATAAAATAATGAATTTAGCTGCCACTTATCATTCTCACCCGTGCTTTTGATAGTAAGCGCTTACAGATAGTGTAATAGATAAGCAAAGAGACTGCATTAGACATTTCGTTTAGATTAATCAGATTATTATTAACAAAGTGCCTATGGCGGGATATGTTCATAACTTTAAATACTTTTGGCCATAAATCGCCAACTCTATAGCTAAGCGTTTCTCTGACCGCATAAAATCATCCCCTATTAATTCCTTTAACTTTTCAATCCGGTGATACAATGTTTGGCGAACAATGAACAATCTTTCGGCCGTTTCCTTCTTTGAACCATTGGCATCAAGCAGCACTTCCAATGTCGTTAGCATCTCACCGTTATGTTTTGCATCGTAAGCCAGTACCGGCCCCAAATATTCGGAAATCAAGTCTTCTAATTTCCCTGTTTTGCTTAAGGAGGGCATTAACCGATAGACATGAAGGTCTTCATAGAAAAGATGACTTTCCGTTCCGATTTTCTCTTTCATATAAAAGGCTTCTTGTGCCGTTTGATAGCTTTCATTTAATCGGCTTAAAATACTGCACCATTTCCCGATGCCAATATCAATGCGAGACTTAGCTTGGGATGGCGCCATTTCTGTTTCATCTATTTTTGCTATTATTCTACCGACTCTCGTTTTCCAATCATCCGCACCCCGTTTGTTGACTAAAATGATGCTTATGGCACTTGGTTCAACGAAGGACAGCATAAAAAATCCTTGCTGCTCACATATGGACCTTATAATCATTGAATAATATGTTGAATGTGTTTCATCATTTAACAGATCCGACTTGCAAAAACATACGACACAGCCGTTCGGTTTAAAGTTTGGCGCTAAGGAAGATAAATGCTGTTCAATGGCTTCTGTGTGATATTCACCGTTCAGCCAGTTTTGCACCCACCCTCTTTCATTGTATTTCTTTTTTTCCGTAACATATAATTCTCTTAACAGATCCTGTGCCAGAGCTGTGGCGGCACGGTCTAACACTAATGATTCAAATTCAGTGAAGCCTTCTGAATTCAGAAAAACAACGAGATCGGCAAATTTATGCCCAAGCGCTTCAATAGGCTTATAGGCTATTGATTGTTTTGATTCGGTAAGAGGAGTTTCCTGAAATGCCTTTACCATGGTTTCTCTCCGTGATTGATCAATTCGCGGAACAAATTGCGCTTCTCCTTCAACAGGGAAATAGGCTACCTGTAAATTTAAATAATTATGAAGCAGCCTTATGATCCCTGTAAACGCGTCAGTTGAAAGCAGGAGCTGGTTCAATTTATTTGAGAAGCGCTCAAGGTCACTCATCATTTTGTACTGGACATCAATAAGCAACGTGTTCACGTCATGTGTGATGTCTACAAATCTCACTTGTTTTTTAAAAATGATTAGAGGGAAGTTGTTTTCTTCGGCATATTTAATCATTTTTTCAGGGATGATATTCGTGTATGTCCCTAATTCAATGCACAAGCCAGAAGCATTATTCTCTATTAATTGCTGCAGAAAAGAAAAACTTAAGTCTTGATTTTCCTTCCAGCCCACACCGGTTGTCAGAATCAGTTCATAACCGTTAAGCAGCTGGCCGATTTCCGTCACTTCCATGATATGTACCCATTTAATCAGCCGATTTAATCCATTGTTACCTGCCAGCACTTCCGATTCACTGAAATGCGGCCTCTCTAAAATGCCGGCAATCGTTAACCCCATATAGCGCGCCCCCTCTCTCTATTAACTATAACATCAAAGAAAATAAATTTATTCTCCTATAGCTTTTAAAAAATGAAAAAAGAACGCGGAAGACTTACAAGCTACAATAGAAGCTTCACTCATCTCATCCTATATAGGACTCAGATTCCTTTATTTGCAAAAAATTAACTCAAATAACCTCTTAAATGACCGAATAACGGAACCACAGTCTGATAAAAATCCTAACAATATACTTATGGTGAGATGTGGGTGGTTCAATACCTAATTTGTAAGAGGGACACTCCCTATTAAATTAATAAATTACCGACAAAGACTCGAAATTTATGCGAAAAAAATTTTAAGCCCGATTTATTCATTCCTGCTAGGGAAAATGAGATTTAAGTCTAAAACCATACTTTTCGTTTCTCCTTTAGGATAAGGATGGCGAAATTCACTGCGATGAAGGAATAAAATAATTAAGCTCTGCGAGATCACCTGTTTTTGGGCTTACTACCCCCTTGGTGCCTAAAATAAATTTAAAAGCTCTTTCCTAAAAATATTGTTGTCTATTTGCTTTCCGCGGGCGGTCCGTGAGCCTCCTCGTCGCTATCGCTCCTGCGGGGTCTCACTTGGACGCGCTTTTCCCGGTCGAGTAAGCGGGAACACAACCGTAGTCTAACGGCTGTGTTCCTCAACTCCTCACAGAACCGTGCGAGCGGAATTACCGCACACGGCTCTTCCCACCATCATTCACAGAATATAGTTAATCCTGATTTATTCATACCTACGAGATGAAACGAGATTTAAGTCCGAAACCATACTTTTCGTTCCTCTATTGGGAAAAGGATTGCGAAATTCACT
>NZ_SLXK01000050.1 GCF_004341035.1 Scopulibacillus darangshiensis | reverse complement strand
TTTGGAGGCTGGCAAGCCTTTTTATTTTTTTGCTTGTGCAGCGTTATGTATTTTTACGCTGCATTACTATGTACTTTTATTTTGCCATATACAGTTTTTTGTTCTTTGCACAGGAGCTGTTGGAGCAAGCTGGATAAAAAAACAGTTACCAACAGACAGCCGGGTTTTAATTCAAGACTTAACTGCTGGAATGTGCGGTCTTAGTATACTGGGCGGCCAGGCAAACGAGATTATGGACATCCTTGATCCCCTGTTTGAGATAGGGACATGGGAAATTGGACAGGCCAAAGAATTATTTATCAAAAATGTTCAGGTCCTTGCCGTGTATGATTCTTATGCAGGATTAAAAAGATGGGAATTTTACACATCAATGGATCAAGCATTGCCTTTATGGGATGAACTGTTCGAAGCAGGCCGCCGCCACCAGCTTATTGCTGCAGGGGACCGTGCACTTGAAAATCTTCGAATCGAATCACTGATTCCAAGAAGCTGCAAGGACTTCTGGAGTGAACATGATCCTTATGAAGCAGGACTTGAACATATGGTTGACATGACTAAATCTGCTTTTTTAGGGAAAAAAGCTTTGCTTGAACGCAAGGCACAAGGAGCAAAACTAGTATTAACACCATTACTGCTAGATGATCCATCAACAGTTGTGATGGGGCATGAACCGGTATTTGATGGGGATAAAGCAGCAGGGTTCGTGACGAGTGCCGGCTTTGACTACAGTAAAGGCAAGGGAATTATGTATGCGCTTTTATCACCCGAATCCGCAGAAAGTCATGTATTAAGTGTTGAATATTTTGGTCAACGCCTGTCGGCTAAAATGTTGACTGAAACAGCTGTGACAACCCAATAAATATAGATTAAAGCGCTAGGGAGGGTTAACATGTCAACCAATTATGATGTTATTATCATTGGTTTAGGAGCAATGGGCAGTACTTCTGCCTACCAATTAGCAAAAAGAGGTCAGAAAGTGCTTGGACTCGAGCAATTTGGTCCGGCACATGACAAAGGCTCAAGCCATGGTGGATCAAGAATCATTCGACAATCATATTTTGAGGATCCTGCCTATGTTCCATTATTGCTTCGTGCATACGAATTATGGGATGAGATTGGCCGGGAAAGCGGGGAAGAGGTGTTGACAGTTACAGGAGGATTAATGATGGGTCCTCCTGACAGTGTAACTGTGTCAGGAAGCATTAAAAGCGCGAAAAAATGGGACCTCGAATATGAGTTGCTAAATCCCGATGATATTCGCAGACGTTTCCCGTTGTTTAATCCATCTCCTAATACCATGGCGCTATACGAAGAAAAGGCAGGATTCGTAAGACCGGAGCTTAGTGTATATACACATCTTCTTCAAGCAGAAAAGCATGGTGCAGACCTTCGATTCTTTGAATCAGTTCAATCATGGGAAGCACATCCTTCGGGTGAAGGTGTACGTGTATTTACAAATAACGGGACATATGAAGCAGGGAAAATAATTATTTCAGCGGGATCATGGGCTCCGCAATTACTGGAAGACATAGGGTTAAATTTACAAGTAGAACGCCAAATTCAAATGTTCTTTGAACCAATAGGAGGGATAGAACCATTCCGCATTGGAAAACAACCGATTTATATCTTGGAAGCAGATGATTATGAACAATTATATGGTTTTCCTTCTTTTGGGATAGGTGCTGAAGGGGTAAAAGTCGCCTTCTTTCGAAAGGGTAAACCTTGTACACCAGAGACTATCGATCGAATAGTCCATGAACATGAAGTGGAAATGATGAGAGAATATCTAGCTCAAGTTCTTCCGGAATTAAACGGTCGTTTTTTACAAGGGAAAACATGTATGTATACAAACACACCTGACGAACATTTTGTTATTTCTGCACATCCGGATCACCCTCAGGTTACTATTGCGGCCGGATTTTCAGGACATGGATTTAAGTTTGCCAGCGTTGTCGGAGAGATTTTGGCTGACTTAGCGACAACTGGAAAAACAAAACATCAGATTGATTTATTCAGTCCGAAACGCTTTGTGTATAAGTAAGTTTTGTTGAATTGGACCTTTTATATTGTTCTATTTTAATTTTTCCATTAAGGAGGAGTAACAAATGGTAGACGATGTAATGTATAAGGGGAATGTCCAATCGAAAATCCAATCTACATTAAAAGGAAATTTGTATACATCACCGGAAATTTTCGATTTAGAAAAAAAGCATATATTTGGAAAATCATGGCTTTTTGTTGGCTATGAATACGATGTTGCGGAACACGGTCAGTATATCACAACGAGGGTGAATGATGAAAACGTTCTAATTATTAGAGGGAAAGACATGGTTCTTCGTGCTTTTCTAAATGTGTGCCGGCATCGCGGAGCAACACTTTGCAGTGAACCTTGTGGAAAAGCGAAAGCCTTGCGTTGTCCGTATCACTCATGGACCTATGCCCTTGATGGTTCTTTGGCTGGGGTGCCAAGTTCGATTGAATGCCGTGGAGAATTAATTGATAGTGGAAATTATGGTTTAGCATCAGTAAACCTTCAAATATGGCATGGAATGATATGGATAAATTTTTCGGAGAATCCAGAGTCAGTTGAACATCAGTTAAATAAACAAATTACTGATAGATTAGGGAACCTTACAACATTCGGCAGATATCAAATCCCTAATCTAAGGGTTGGTCATACTAAGGAGTATGATGTCAAAGCAAACTGGAAGATCATTGTAGAAAACTTCCAGGAGTGTTACCATTGTTCGTCCATTCATCCTGAATTAACCGATGCTCTTCCTGAGTTCCGTTCAGGAGTTGGAACACAAAATAGAGTGGGTGCAGGGGCATTTTTTAAAGATGGTATTGAGTATTTTTCCTTAAGTGGTAAGGGTTATCGGCAAAAGTTAAAAGGATTGCTGCCAGAAGATGATCGTATATATTACGGGATGACTATTGTCCCTCATGTATTCATTAATTTAACGCCAGATCATGTCATTACCCATCGTATTTTTCCAGTTAGTCCGGAACGGTCGATTGTTATTTGTGATTGGCTGTTTGATCCCGATGAAATGGCTAGAGATGATTTTGAACCAATGGATGCTGTTGAACTATTCCATCGCGTGAATGAGCAAGATTTCGCTGCTTGTCAATGGTGTCATGAAAACATGGGATCAAGAGCATACGAAAATGGCGGAATTTTAGTTCCACTTGAACAGCATGTTTCTAAATTTTACAATTATGTGTTAGGAGCTATTGGGTTGAAAGCCGAATAACAAATACAGGCTCTCCTTAATTAAGGCAGAGCCTGTCCCTAAATATAAAAATTTGGAACAACCGAAATATTAACTAATTTTTTATACAATAAAGAAAGGGGACATTAACTTGGCTTTTGTTATTACATCACCTTGTAAAGATGAAAAGGCGTCCGAATGTATAGAAGTTTGCCCAGTGAATTGCATAGAAGAAGGGGAGGATATGTTTTTTATCAACCCTGAGATTTGTATTGATTGTGGCGCTTGTGAAACTGTATGTCCTGCAGAGGCAATATATATGGAAGATAGTGTTCCTGAGGAAGAAAATGAGTACATTCAATTGAATCGGAAATTCTTTGAGGTCGGTAACATAACCAAATAAGAAAGGTTGATGTAAAGGTATAGACCTATACACTGTGTGGGTTGAAATGAGATTAAAGTAAACATATATTTAACTCGTCTCTGACGAGTTTCTTCCTATTATAATAGAACTACCTCTCTAGCAAAAGAGTACCAGATGGGATTTCATATTATTACCTTTGTACAGCAGAAGCATCCTGTAAGTAAACGCGCTATATTCATAACTGCGAACAGTTACATAAAGAAAACTCGCCGATTGGCGAGCCTTTGGTGAAGACAGAGGCGTAGTTGCACTTATGTGCGTCAGAAAGTTATACTTTCTGATTAACGAAAAAAACAACCTGAGTCCGGATAGATACCGGACTCAAGCTGCTTAATAAATATTAGGGCACAAAATTGAAAAACGTGGGTAACTTGAACAGAACTTCTTCCCTTATTCAAGATTCGCATGTCGGCCAAACATTGTCCCGGAGTCTAATTCATTTTTATCCATCAGTCTTAATGTTACCGCATCGTAAAATAATAGGAGACTCTGTTCAAACAAAGAGCCCATTGGCTGTATCGTTTTGTATTCACTGTCTGCCCCGGCTTTAGGCTTAGCAGGCAATTTAATAGCAAAATCGCTTAATCTTCCAATAGTCGAATCGGGTGAAATCGTGACAGCGGCGACGGATGCGCCTAAGCCTTTGGCTTTTTCCGCCATTGATACCAAGCTTTTCGTCTCTCCTGAACCGGAGCCAATGATTAGAATGTCATCCTTATCTATTCCGGGAGTTACGGTTTCACCGACGACAAAGGCATCTAAACCCATGTGCATCATCCGCATAACAAAGGATCTAGCCATAAATCCAGATCGGCCTGCGCCAGCTACAAAGACTTTCCTGGACTCAAGGATTCGGTCTACCAACTTCTCGGCCTCAGCTTCAGCGACGAGATCTAGTGTCCGATTTAACTCATTGATAATTTCGGCTGCGTATTGAATCGTTTTCATAATGGGGATGCTCCTTTTTAAGCAAAACTCTCTTGCTTAATTAATTCTTCCATTTTAGCAGCCGCCGATTTTTTATCATCCGCTCCGGTAATACCGCCGCCGACAATGACAAGATCAGGTTGTGATTTAATAACTTCAGGCAGCGTGTCTAATTTAATGCCGCCAGCGATTGCTGTCTTTGCATTTTTTACGACACCTTTAATTGTCTGAAGGTCTTTAAATGAATTTTGTCCTACAGCTTGCAGGTCGTAACCGGTATGGACACAGATATAGTCTACACCCATTTCATCAAGTTCCTTAGCTCTTGTTGCGATATCTTTCACAGCAATCAAATCAACTAGGATTTTTTTGCCTTGTTTTTTGGCCTCATCAACAGCACCTTTGATTGATTCATCTTCAGCTGCTGCCAATATTGTAATGATATCGGCGCCTGCTTCGGAGGCCTTTAAGACTTCATAAGCTGCAGCGTCCATTGTCTTTAAATCAGCTAATACTTTCAATTGAGGAAATGCCTCTTTGATTTCCTTTACGGCTCTAAGACCTTCAATTTTAACAACTGGTGTCCCAATTTCGACGATATCAATATGGTCCTTAACTTCATTCACCAGTTCTTTTGCTTCCTGAATGTTGACAAGATCCAACGCTAATTGTAATTCCATGAATGATCACTCCTCGAAATATTTGTATTTTATGAATCTTCTATGATGTAACCCCATTCTAATCTCTAATTTTCAAAATGAGAAGTACGCACTTTAAATTCATATAGTGTCAAAAAATATACTAATGAGTCATGATGAGGGATTGCGCTAAAAAGAAATTTCATCTTTTACAAACAAAAACCACATGGTGTAACCTTTTTAAGGCCGCACCATGTGGTTTTGTTTGAAATATTAAGATAATTATTTCACTGAATGGACTCAGTCTGGGTGTTCATAACATTCTCCATATAATCTTTACCCCATTCGTACATTGAATCGAGGATCGGCATCAGAGTTTCGCCTCTTTTGGTCAGTGAATATTCAACTTTCGGTGGAACAACGGGATAAACTTCACGATGGATAATAAGATCTTCTTCTAGTTCGCGCAGTTGACTAACGAGCATCCTTTGCGTAATTTTAGGGATTAAAGATTTTAGTTCACCAAATCGCTTAGTTCCTTCTTTGCCCAAATGCCATAGGATAAGCATTTTCCATTTTCCTCCGATGATAGAAAGTGTCAATTCCTTCTCACAGTTAAATGTCTTATTGCAAAGATGTCCCATATTATCCCTCCATGTAAAATAGTGTGCTTTTTAATACTATATAACAAAAAAGTGCGTACTTACAAATAAAAAATATAGATATTATAATGATGACTACATAGAAGGCTAAGAGCCATAAGTGATATTTCACTTGATAAATTAATTAAAAACATATAGTTTCCACTATCTCAACAAAAAAGCAGGAGGGGATGACATGGGTGGTTTAACCGCTCCGCAAGATGTTAAAAACCAGAGTGCTTTGGGTGACTTAAAGACGCTGGAATTGGATTCCGTCACGTTTGTATTGTTTGGGGCAACAGGGGATTTAGCAAAAAGGAAAATTTACCCTGCCCTCTATAATTTATTTTTGGATGAAAAAATGCCTCATACTTTTTCAATAGTTGGTTTAGGCAGAAGAGATTGGTCTGATCATACATTTCAAGCACATGTCGAAAAGTCTTTGCAAATATTTTCAAGACGGTCCATTAACGACTCTTACAAAATGGAAGAGTTTCTCCGTGTATGTCACTACAGTTCCTTAGATGTTAAGGATAAAAAAGGGTATGACAAGCTGCTTGATGTGATTCAAAATCAGGAAAAAGAGATGAGTATTCCGGAAAATCGCCTTTTTTATTTATCTGTTTCGCCAGAATTTATTGACGTGATTACATCAAATATTAAAGAAAGCGGATTAGGCTCTTCGAAAGGGTGGAAACGTCTAATTATCGAAAAACCGTTCGGGCACGATTTGAAATCAGCACAGGTCCTCAATGAAAAACTAAGTCAAGCTTTTGAAGAAAAAGAAATTTACCGTATTGATCATTATCTTGGGAAACCAATGGTTCAAAACCTTGAAGCGATAGAATCTGCTAATCCTGTGTTTCAAGCGCTTTGGAGTAACCAATATATATCAAATGTTCAAATAACCGCTAGCGAAACCGTTGGGGTGGAACAAAGGGCAAGTTATTATGACCAAACAGGTGCAATCCGAGATATGGTACAAAATCATTTACTGCAAATGTTGATGATGACAGCTATGCATCTTCCAAAACAAGAAAGTGTAAAAGATGTCCGGCAAGAGAAGGTAAGGGTTATGGAATCCCTCAGGCCGCTGCAAAAGGAAGACGTTGTTTCAAACGTTGTACGGGGTCAATATGACCATGGTGAAATCTATGGTGAACCCGTTGTGGGGTATAAAGAAGAACCAGAAATTAGAGATTCTTCTACCAATGATACTTTCGTTTCGGCCCGTGTTTTGATTGAGGATTCTTTTTGGAGCGGCGTGCCATTCTATATTCGTACAGGGAAAAGAATGAAGGAAAAAACAACTCGAATAGTGATTGAATTCAAAAACCCATTAAATGAATTGTATATTGACAAAAGTGAAGGAACTTCTCCTAATCTTTTAATGATTGAGGTAAGCCCGAATTCGGGTTATTCATTACAGATTAATAGTAAAAATCCTTTAAACGGTAATAAACTCGAACCCGTTGCAATAAATTTTTCATCCAACCAGGAAAATGTCCCTGAAGCATATGAGCTGCTGCTATATGATGCTTTACGCGGCGACCCAACTTTCTTTGCCCATTGGAAAGAAGTTGAACTATCCTGGAAATGGGTGCAGCCTATCCTCGAGGCTTTTGAAGAAAATAACTTACCTCTTCATCGATACCGTGCAGGATCAATGGGCCCCGAAGCTGCTAATCAATTATTGGAGATGGATGGCTTTAAGTGGAGATAGATAACAAAGAGGAGGATATTACCATGAAGATTGGTTTAATCGGTTTAGGAAAAATGGGATTAAATATGGCTCAAAACTTATTACACCATAATCACGAGGTAGTGGCCTATGATTTAAATTCAAATGCAATTAAGGAAATAGAAAAACACGGGGCGAAAGGTGTTTCTAGTATACTAAATCTTATTAAAATGCTGGAAAAACCAAGAGTTATTTTTATGATGGTTCCACATAGCGTTGTTGATTCAGTCATTATAGAACTGACGCCATTTTTAAATAGCGGGGATATCGTCATTGACGCGGGTAACTCCCACTATAAAGAATCAATTCGCAGGTACACGAACCTAAAGAAAGTCGGCGTTCGGTTTATGGATGTTGGTACATCAGGTGGAACGGAAGGTGCCCGCAATGGGGCTTGTTATATGGTAGGAGGAGATCCTGAGGCTTGGCGTGTGGCGGAGCCTGTTTTTCAGGATACAGCTGTGGAAAATGGCTATTTATATGCGGGGAAAGCAGGAAGCGGTCACTTTTTAAAAATGATTCACAACGGCATTGAATATGGCATGATGGCGGCAATTGGGGAAGGATTTGAAGTATTGGAGAAGAGCGAATTCGATTATGACTATGAAAAAGTAGCCAGGGTATGGAATAACGGTTCGGTTATTCGTTCATGGCTTATGGATTTAGCGGAACATGCCTTTTCCAAAGATGCAAAATTAGAAGAAATCAAAGGTATGATGCATTCTTCAGGCGAAGGAAAATGGACGGTAGAAACGGCCTTGGATTTACAGACGGCTACTCCTATCATCGCCATGTCTTTATTCATGCGCTATCGCTCACTAGAAAAGGATACATTTACGGGGAAAGTGGTAGCTGCGCTTAGAAATGAATTTGGAGGGCACGCTGTCGAGAAATGCGAGAAGGTTATAACAGATTAAAAAAGAAAGGAGCAGCGTATGTGATAACCCATGAAGTTGTGCCGAAATACTGGGACAACAATGAAATAGTTGCATCCCCGATTTACGGAAGAGTAGAAGGTATTTGCATCAAATCGGGGGAACGAATTTATGAATGGCAGCCCTTGATAATTATTAGGAAAGAACAAGGAAGTTTAGAACAAATTTTAGTCGGTATGAGCGGTTTGATTGATTCCTTGCACGTTAATATAGGTGACAAAGTGATACCTGGAGAGGTTTTAGTGTCGATTAAAGAAGACTTATTTGTCACGGGAAGTGATTAGTTAAGGATAAAAACCGCCTGTTTTCAGGCGGTTTTTAGAGTTGTTTCAGACATTTATGGTGATTTTAATCCGTTTGCATTGTAAGCGGTTCAAGATCGATGGCGACTTGGATCCAGAATTTGCACTTTGGTGAAGACAGACTGTCTTGCAACAGTTTTTCAATCCTTTCAATTCGATAACGCAAGGTGTTGCGGTGAATGTATAAAGCCTTTGCAACGCTTTCACGATTATAATTATGTGATGCGAGACATTTGAGAGTTTCATAGAGTGCGGCCCCACGTTCTGAAAGGAGTTCCTCCGGTAAAATAAGGTTTCTAAATTCTTGGGCTTTATCTGGAGCTACTCCACCATAAAGGGCTAACTCACGCCGGAAATGATCTGCTAAATAAACACCTCCTGAAGGGCTTAAGTACTGAACAATTGGTGCGAGCGTTCTTGCATCTTGGTAGCTTTCGAATATGGCAGCCATTTCTGTCTTTATTCCGCCATACACCAGAACAGGTACCATTTTCTTACTCGTGCCCTGTAAATAGTCATAAAAATGGTTAAATTGATCTTGTAATTCAGGATGTTCTAGATTAGAAGTTAGAAGCAGGGTCCATTGGCCTTCATACGCCTCACAAAAGCCGTTAATCGTCTCTGATTGGTCGATCCATTTTTTACATACATCATTTAAGGATGCCTCCGAAGATGAAGCCGCATTATTTCCGGAAAGCACAAAACCGACGATCCAATTCGCTTTCGGCTCCAACCCCAGCTTACGCATTCTATTTTCAATGACTGTCTCTGCCGACAAGGGCTTCTCAATAAGGAGTTCCAGTAATTCTAACCGCAATTGTTTGCGTGTGATCTCGACTTCTTTGTTATTCAAGTTAATATCCAAAAGAACAGCGGCGGCATGCTCAAGGGCGAGGGCGTGTCTTTCTTCCAATTGTTGAGAAAAATTGAGAAGCCAAATCGCCCCGGAAAAAATTTCTCCGACTTGCAGCGGGACAGCCATTGCATGTGGAGGGGAGGCTGCCCGTACAACAATAGCCTTTGTCTTATTTTCTGATTCTCCTTTTTCTCGATGATTGTTATAAAAATAAAGGTTTTCGAATTCATGGGTAAGCTTATTCATTAAGTGAGGAATATCCGCCAGTTTTCCATTAGCAGGTATGACTTTATCTAATATATTGTTTGTCTGATCAGTGGTGACAACAGGGCATTTTAAGGATTCGGAAAGGGTCTTGCAAACGTCAATTCGGCTATTTGCATGTTTTAAGTTTTGGGTGAGCTCTAAAGGCAGTTGGTCGGTTAATTCTTTATTTCTAATCTGACGGTTTAGAATTTCTAAATGAATGGTGTGGGTGATTTTAACGAATGGCACTTGAAAAGGGACTTCCAAAACTGGTATAGCATATTTTTCCCCGAATGTTACAACCGCTGGCGGGCATTCTTTCAGATAAACACCTGTGGCAAACAGAATACCTGAAATTTTGTATCGCTGAAATCCTTTGATAAGTTGATCTTCCAGTTTCTTGTCCTGGGGCCAAACTTGTCCACAAGTCAAGAGGAGCTCCCCGCCTTCCAGAAAATGCTGCATATCGTCATGATCAATAACATGAGCCCAGCGTATTTTACGGAACAGACCGCTTTTACCGGCTCGAACCGTTACAGTATCAAGTTCAGGAAGACGCAATGCCTCTTTCACTGTAATCATAAAATTCCCTCCTTCGTGCATAATGTACGAAAAATTCTAAATGTTTAACTTCATTTTAAGCATAGCAGGCCAATTGTGACAAGTGTCAAAGTAGTGTTATTATTCTTATTACTTAGTTAGCGCTTACATTAACGGTTGCAAGGGTATGCAAAATCGTTTCTATGACGTAAAGGACTGGGAAAAACAAGGAGGCAAAAGCAGTGGCAATTAAGGAACAAGCTCAAGATGTGATGAAGACATCCGTAAATGTGCAATCTTCAGGTGTGAAAAAAGCTGTGTTTGGTGCTGCCATTGGAAATTTGATAGAGTGGTTTGATTACGCTTCTTACGGTTATTTGGCTACGATCATCGCTGCCGTCTTTTTTGCTCCGGGCAACGCGACAGCAGCATTGTTAGGCACTTTTGGCGTATTTGCTGTTTCGTTCATTGCAAGGCCATTTGGCGGCCTGTTCTGGGGATATTTTGGGGATAAAATCGGACGCAAGAAGGTGTTGGCCCTCACGATTATCATTATGTCACTATCGACTGTCGCAGTTGGTCTTATTCCAAGCTACGCTTCAATAGGTATGGCAGCCCCGCTATTACTTCTTGTGTGCCGTGTCGTTCAAGGCTTCTCGGCATCAGGTGAATACGCGGGGTCTGCTTTGTTTATCGCTGAGTATGTGCCAAGGTCTAGGCGAGGTCTTCTTGTCAGTATGGTGCCTGCAAGCACGGCATTCGGACTGTTGCTCGGAGCTTTAGTTGCAGCGTTGCTTGAATACAACTTAACGCCGCATGCCTTGCATAGCTGGGGTTGGCGTATTCCTTTTCTAGCAGCTGGTCCGCTCGGGTTGATAGGGCTATATATACGGAGCAAGACCGAGGATACACCAGTTTTTAAAGAAATGGAACAGTCACATGAAACAGCCCATACTCCCGCTTTCATCGGCCTCAAACAAAATTTGAAACAAATATTGGTTGCCTTCGGTGTCGTTTGTCTAAATGCTGTCGGTTTCTATACGATCCTTAGCTACATGCCAACCTACCTTTCTAGTGAGTTGGGTTTTGAGGGAATAAGAGGTATCCTTACAACAATTTTCCCCTTGCTTGCTTACGTTCTTTTTCTGCCAATCATTGGTCTGCTAGCTGATCGAGTGGGCAGGAAGCCAATCCTCATAGGGGCATGCGTGATGTTTGTCCTATTTACATACCCGATCTTCTTGCTTCTTTCTTTGGGTGGGATGTTTTCAATCTTGGCGCTGATCCTGCTCGGGGCCATTCTAGCAGGGAATGATGGAGTGCTCGCCACCTTTTTGTCAGAGATGTTTCCGACATCTGTCAGATATACCGGATTCGGCTTATCTTTTAACATGGGTAACGCTATTTTCGGCGGAACGGCACCGTTTATTGCCACGTTCTTAATCGCCCAGACAAATAATATGTTTGCCCCGGCTTTCTATTTGATGGCATCAGCCTTGGCAGCGTTTATAGCACTGTTGAGAACGAAAGAGACAGTAGACAAGTCCCTTAAGGAGGAGACCCATTCTGAAACCAATTTTGAAGGATAGGATGTGTAACTTTATGAGGTCTTTAACTAGAGAGTGCCCTCCATAGCAGAAGCAAATTGAGACGGAAAAGATATGTGAACTGCGGTATAGGAGTCAAGTGATCATTTTCAAATAGAGCATTTTTAAAAGGGAGATGCATGAAAGATGAATGATCAGGAAGGTAAGTTGAAAAAAGGACTTCAAATGCGACACATGTCAATGATCGCATTAGGCGGATCGATTGGGGCTGGCTTGTTCGTTGGCAGCGGTGCCGTCATTCAATTGACGGGGCCATCTGTTATCTTCACGGCTTTGATAACCGGAGGGCTAGTCTTTCTTATTATGCGAATGCTTGGAGAAATGGTCGTTGCCAGACCGTCGCTGGGTTCTTTTGTGGATTATGCACGAACAGCTCTCGGAAATTGGGCGGGTTTTACCGTTGGCTGGCTGTATTGGTATTTTTGGGTCATTGTCATTGCAGCAGAAGCAATCGCCGGAGCCACTGTATTACAAAATTGGTTATTTCCCGATGTGCCTCTTTGGGCGATGAACCTTATTTTACTTGTAGCATTAACGATGACTAACGTCTTCTCAGTTAAATCCTATGGTGAATTTGAATTTTGGTTTTCATCGATTAAAGTGGTCGCGATCATTTTGTTTCTCATTGTCGGCGGATTATATATCTTTGGGCTGTTACCCGGAACAAGACTGGATTTCTCTAATCTTACAGCACACGGCGGATTCGCACCTCTTGGTACAGCGGCAGTCTTTGTCAGTGTCGCCACAATGATTTTTTCATTCGTTGGTTCTGAGATCGTAACGATTGCAGCCGGAGAGTCGGCTGAATCTGAAAAGGCCGTGGTTAAGGCGGTAAATACAGTTGTTGCACGAGTCTTAACGTTCTATGTAGGTTCAGTATTTTTAATTGTGACGATTATTCCTTGGAATAATGCTGAGGCACTGACGAATCCATATGTAAGTGCTCTAAAAGTTATTGGCATTCCGGGTGCTGGTTTCATTATGAACCTGGTTGTCGTCACCGCGGTGCTCTCTAATTTGAATTCAGGTCTATATACGTCATCCCGTATGTTGTTTGCTTTGGCCAATAAGGGTGATGCCCCGAAGTGGATGCTGGATGTAACACGCCGAGGGGTACCTTTAAAAGCTATACTAACGTGTACAGTATTTGGTTTTATATCCGTTATTATGGCATTTGTCTCACCCGATACGGTATTCAAATTTTTACTCAGTTCGTCGGGGGCGGTCATTCTTTTCGTCTATTTACTAATCTCTATCTCACAACTTCGGATTCGAAAGAAGATTGAACAAGAAGCACCGGAACGACTCAAATTACGTATGTGGGCTTATCCTTATCTTACTATAGGCGTTATTATTGCTATCTGTGCTATTATCACATCAATAGGAATTAGTTCCGGTTCCCGCTCACAATTTATAATGAGCACTGCTAGTGCAATTGTAGTGGTCATTCTGTATTTCGCTAAAGGCATTTTCAATCGAAGACAATCAAAGCAGACATTAAACAGTGATTTGCCACAATCAAGTGATTTACCGCAATCCGGTGAATAGGTTTTTTTGAAAATCAGCAAATTTGGGAGGAGTTTCTATGAGCAAACATTTAATAAGGAATATGACATGGGAAGAATATCGCTCTAGAACAGAAAATAGCTTTTTAATTTTACCTGTGGGAGCGACTGAACAACATGGCCCCCATTTACCGCTTGGTGTTGATGCCATGTTATCTGAGAACTTAAGTTTAGCTATAGCTGAAAGAACAAATGCTGTTGTAGCTCCGACCTTATCTTATGGCTACAAATCACAGCCAACCAGCGGCGGCGGGCCAATGTTTCCCGGAACCATTGATTTAAAAGGTTCCACTATAACGTCCTTAGTATATGATTTGCTAGAAGAGTTTTTGGCTGATGGCTGGAAAAAAATAATGATCATAAGCGGACATTACGAAAATGATGCTTTTCTTGCGGAAGCAGCGGATCTTTTGCTGCGAAACCAGAATAAGGAATTTCCTAAAGTGCTGCTTTCCAACTGGTGGGATAATATATCGGATGAGACAATCCCATTGGTCTTTGACGAGATTGAGTTCCCGGGTTGGGCTTTAGAACACGCTGCGATTGCAGAGACATCAATGATGATGCACTTTTTGCCGGAGCTTGTACGTGAAGATCGAATGGTGGATGATGGCATTGATAGGCCTCCGGGATATCAAAGATTTCCGCCATCCCATTCGCTTATACCGGCGTCCGGTTGCCTTCATACAGCCCAATCAAGTTCTGCTGAAAAAGGGCGTCTAATCATTGACGATGTCACAAACAATATTGTTTCCTTTCTAGAAAAGGAATTTTTATTGGATTTGGAGATTAAAGGCTGATCATTTCAGCCTTTAAGTCTTTTTAAATAAAATATTAGGAAGTGTCATCAATGAAAAAGATACACAGGGGATGGGTCATTCTTTTAATAGGTGTTCTTAAAAGGCAGGTCCCTAAGAGAAGTGAATTTAAACAGACTGCGGGCGTTAGCCTATCTTTATTTCCGGCTGGATATGTGCGCTCTGCACAATATTTCACCATCGGCACCAAAAATATTAAGCACGACTACACAATTGTCCCACATTATGAACGGTTGTATGATACAGGTATAGCAGGAGTTAACACACTATTCTAACAGTAGGGAATTTCCATCATTGCACTACATATTTTTAAGGAGGGACGCTATGAATACACATTTTGACGTGATCGTTGTGGGTGCGGGCTCAATGGGGATGGCAGCTGGTTATTATTTATCGAGACAAGGCGTCAAAACATTACTGATCGATGCCTTTGATCCGCCGCACCCTGAAGGAAGCCATCATGGTGATACCCGCATTATTCGCCATGCCTATGGCGAGGGGAGAGAATATGTTCCTCTGGCACTTAGAGCCCAAACATTATGGCATGAACTTGAGAAAGAAACGCATCATAAAATTTTTACACAGACAGGCGTGTTAGGATTTGGCCCTAAAAATGAGTCGGAATTTATCGATGAGGCGATGGGCAGTGCAGAGCATTATTCTTTGCCGGTTGAATTAATGCGGGGTGATGAGATCAACTTGCGCTGGCCGGGTCTTAATGTTCCCGAAGATTTTGTATCTATTTTTGAACCGGATTCAGGCGTACTATTCAGTGAAAATTGTATTCGCGCCTACCGTGAACTTGCAACAGCTTACGGGGCATCTTTTTTAACAAATACACCTGTCGAAGATATTGATGTTCACGATGATTCGGCAGAAGTTTTCACAAAGGATGGGGCTTATACCGCCAACAAACTCATCATTAGCACAGGAGCTTGGAACGGCAAAATATTTGAAAAACTTAATCTTAATTTACCGCTTCAGCCGCATCGTCAAACAGTTGGTTGGTTTGAATGTGATGAATCCTTATATCAATCCAATGTCTTCCCAGCGTTTATGGTCGAGGTGCCAACTGGAATCTATTACGGTTTTCCAAGCTTTAGTGGATGTGGATTGAAAATTGGCCGCCATGATTTTGGTCAACAGATTGATCCTGACTATATTAATCGTGAATTTGGCATTTATCCAGAGGATGAAGGATATATTCGACGTTTCTTAGAAGATTACATGACGCCGGCAGCCGGTAAATTGAAACAAGGGAAAGTTTGTATGTATACAAAGACCCCAGATGAACACTTCATATTAGACCTGCATCCAGAGCATTCTCACGTGGCTGTTGCCGGCGGATTTTCAGGGCATGGCTTCAAGTTTTCAAGTGTTGTTGGAGAAGTATTAAGTCAATTAGCCATGGATGGCAAAACCGAACATGACATTTCACTCTTTTCCATCACCCGTCCGGCTTTACGTCAGTCAGTATAAAAAGACTAAAATTTAGAAAGGCAGGAAAAACAAAATGCAAAAAATAACAGATCTCGAAAGAACTAAAATCATACAGAATGGTCAGAAGGTCGAGCCCACATTTTCAAAGACCGAGATGGAGCGGCGGAACGCATCTTTGCGCAAGTACATGGCGGAAGCTGATATTGATGCTGTGATGTTCACTTCCTACCATAACATCAACTATTATAGTGATTTTCTTTATACTTCATTTAATAGATCATATGCACTGGTGGTTACACAGGACAAGCATGTCACGGTTAGTGCGAATATCGATGCCGGCCAACCTTGGCGGCGCAGTTTTAGTGATAACATTGTTTATACTGACTGGAGAAGGGATAACTATCTTCATGCTGTGAAGAAAATATTGGGTGAGGCTGGCTTTTCTAATAAGCGTCTCGGCGTAGAGAGTGATCATATGACCCTTGAGATACGCCGTAAGGTTGAGGACGCGCTGCCAGGAACAGATCTTGTAGACATCTCACAAGCTATTATGTCGCAACGAATGATTAAGTCTGATGAGGAAATTGAGCTTATTCGTAATGGCGCCCGAATTGCTGACCTTGGGGGAAAAGCGGTTGTCGAGGCAATCACCGAAGGCGTTCCGGAGTATGAGGTAGCTTTGCAGGGGACACAAGCAATGGTGCGTGAAATCGCCCGTACGTATCCTCATGCCGAACTTAGGGATACATGGGTGTGGTTCCAATCCGGTGTTAATACAGATGGAGCACATAACTGGGCAACCTCCCGCAAGGTACAGAGGGGCGACATCCTCAGCCTTAACTGTTTTCCAATGATTGCAGGTTATTATACTGCTCTCGAACGTACTTTGTTTCTGGAAGAGGCAACTGACAGGCATCTTGAGCTGTGGCAGATAAACTGTGAGGTTCATAGACGTGGTCTGGAGCTGATAAAACCAGGGGTAAGATGTATGGATATAGCAGCCGAGTTAAATGAAATCTATCGGGAACACAATTTGGTGCCAAAACGGACCTTTGGATATGGCCATTCCTTTGGGGTGCTCAGCCATTATTATGGTCGGGAGGCAGGACTTGAGCTAAGAGAGGACATCGAAACGGTTTTAGAACCTGGCATGGTCGTTTCAATGGAACCGATGATTATGATTCCTGAGGGAGAACCGGGTGCCGGGGGTTACCGTGAACATGATATCCTTGTTATTAAAGAAGATGGCGCTGAAAATATCACAGGTTTCCCATTTGGACCGGAGCATAATATTATCAAAAGGTAGTTCTTGTCATAGGTTATGATATATCGAAAAGGCCATATCCATCTGGACTGGCCTTTTTCTTACTTTAAGAATGTTTAAGTTCGCTAAAGCAAAAAGCGGAATAAAGTATAAAAATAATGCTCCTCCGCTTCGCTTTGTCGCAAGGCAGCAAAGATGAGTATTCAAGCAGAAGCCTTGCAATTAACTTTTTTTGAAATCAGTAAAAATTTACATTGGGATCTTTAATTTTTCTTGTAAAGACAGAATCTCATCATCTTTATTAAGTTTATCCATAAATCTTCGCAACACAAAATTTTGTTTTATAATTTGCTCGGCTGAGAGATTTGAGATAGAATAACTAACCTTGTGGAGGCGAGGTTTTCCTGAATCAATATACAAGGAGATTCTAATCATATTTAAAATGTTCCGTTCCGCATCCGTTAGTAACTTGTCAGCAAAATAATCAAAATCAAGTAAAAATAGGTTACCCATAACTCACCTCTCTAGTAATGGTTTAAACCTATTTTAATGCCTTTTTTTACGGATGTGTAGTACGGTCTTTAATAACATATAGTGTCGAAAAATATACTATCAGAATAAAAGTTACTCCGTACTTATGAACCTCCTATTTAATCAACTCGTCGATTTTTACCCCATTTTCCAATGCTGTATCTTTCAGATAAACTTTTCCCCACTCATACATAGCCTCGAGAATTGGCATCAGGCTTATTCCTTGTTCTGTCAGCGAATATTCCACCTTTGGCGGGACTACAGGGTAGACTTCTCGATGAACGATGTGATCATCCTCCAGTTCCCTCAATTGGTTAACAAGCATTCTTTGAGTGATTCCCGGCATAAGTGATTTAAGTTCGTTAAACCGCTTTGTTCCTTCTTTACCCAAATGCCACAAAATAAGCATTTTCCACTTACCGCCAATAACAGAAAGCGTTAATTCTTTTTCGCAATTGAATGTTTTGTCGCTAAGATGTCCCATTTGTTTACCTCCAATAAGTATACTTTTAGTTACTATCTGAAAAAAAAGTACGTACTTACAGAATAATATTATACACGTTATACTAATAATCGTACAGGCATAAAAAACAGGCAATAACATCATTATTAAGCCGTATAGCCGCCATCTACTAATAACCTCTTTTCGTCGTTATGGATACAAAATAATTTAAGACTTCTGAAATGAAGACGCAAAATCGATAAATCAAGGAGGGAAAATGTCCTTCATAAGTAAGATGAAGACCTCGATCCCCGTAACGCCAAAGAGAGCGATCACAACAAGTGACCGCTCTCTTTAAGATTATTCTAAGTCAATTCCTTGCCCTTTGTTTCTGGAATTAAAAAGATGAACGCTAAGGCGGCAAACACATAAATTCCGGAAATCAAACTGAGTGCGGAGCTTAACGAGTGGCTCATCGCAAGGTAACCAATAATGAGCGGCCCGAAGCCGCCGATAGCACGACCGGTGTTAAAAATGACGTTTTCCGCGGTCGATCGAACTTCCGTTGTATAATGTTCGGCTAACAAGGCACCATAGCCGCCCATCATACCGTTAACGAAAAAACCGAGTAAAGCACCGAGCACTAATAGGATTGAACTGCCCGTTTGCTGGAAAAATACCCAAACCATGATGGCAGCGAGAACTTGAAACGTAATATATGATGGCTTGCGGCCCCATTTATCCGCAATGTAGCCGAAGATGACAATACCCAAGACCATTCCTATCGTTGTGGCAACTGTCCATAAAGTGGTTTGATTAAACGAATAACCCAGATCCTTTGCCAGCATTGTTGGCAGCCAAGTCATAATGCCGTAAAACCCAAAGTTCTGTACACCCGTTGCAATTATCAGGCCGATCGTAATCCCTGTTTTCTTCGGTGAATCAAACAATTGTATAATCGGGACTTTTTTGTCTTTAGTGTTGTGACGCATCTTTTTGCTCTCGCGCCATATGTCAGGCTCTTTCAATCCTTTGCGGCTCCACCAAGCAAAAATGGCCGGTAAGACACCGACTAGAAAGACGCCGCGCCAGCCAAAATGCGGGGCTATAATGAGTACACACAGAGTGGCAAGAACAATGCCTAACTGATAGCCAATCGCTACGCCCGCTGTGGCACGCGACCGGAATTTTTTCGGCCAAGCCTCACTGACAAGGGTCATGCCTATGCCAAACTCACCGCCTAGACCAATTCCGGCCAAGAAACGAAAGGTATCAAACCAAAATAGGTTATTGGCTAATGCACAAAGCCCTGTAAAAACGGAGAATATTAAAATCGTGAGCGAGAACACTTTTACTCTTCCATAGATATCTGCCAATACACCAAAGGTATAACCTCCGATGACAGCGCCAATAAGTGTAATCGTTGAGATACTGCCTGCTTGTGCCGAATTCAGGCCAAGATCTAAGGTGATCAAAGGCAAAGCAAAGGCTAAGATCATCATATCCAAACCATCCATTGCGTAGCCGGTCAGAGAAGCCCATAATGTTTGCCAATGATATTTTGATAGCTTCACATCAGATTGTGTCTGCACGTTAACCTCCATCGGTTGTTCCTGCATATTGTGCCCCCTCATAATAAATTTATCCTTTAGACAAAGTGCGTTTTTGCAAATCAAAACAATTAGAATATTTATATAATACCATTTGAAGGATGGCCAGTCTTTGGCAACACCCATAAATCTATTTACAGAAAATTGTCCGATCAGACAACAAGGTTGTTTGCACAATCGGCATTGAATCCTGTATCATCATAGCATTAAAGCAAACTCGGGACAGTGAAGAGGAGGGGATGGCATGTCCGTTAGTGTTTTGAGTGCGTTGAAAATTGGCGGTCTTAGAGAATGTCAGGTTGTTGCAGGGCATAATGGGCTTTCTAAGCCAATTAAAAATGTCACAATTATGGAAGTGCCGGATATCGTTCGCTGGTTAAAAGGCAATGAATTATTGTTAACCAGCCTCTATCCGGTTAAGGATGATGAAAGGGCTCAGCGCGAACTTATCCAGAAGCTCAAGGCTGCAGGGACATCGGCCCTTGCCGTCAAGCCTTACCATTTTGTTAAATCTATTCCTGAAGCTATTTTGGAAGAGGCGGACAAGTGCGGGTTTCCAATTATCGAAATTCCTGAGCATATTAGTTACTTGGACATTCTGTCGCCTGTCATGAATACTATTTTTGATAATAAAGTGGTCTTGCAAGAAGATTTGGAGCAAGCGAGTCAAATTCTTAATGAAATTTCTTTAAATGCTCAAGGCATCGATACCTTTATTGAAACATTAGGTTATTTAACGAAAAATACGATCACTGTTGAAAGTCAATACTCCTTCATTACATTACCGGAAGCGCCTTTTGCGCTTTCCCCATTAACAGATGAGGAACAAGATGAATTGACTTTTATTAGACATCCGATTTTAATAAACAGAAAGTATGAGGAGCAGACAGTCCCGTGCATTGTAGCCCCCATTATGTTAAATGGGCGTGTTTTTGGAAATATTACCTGCTGGGGAGTCATGACGGATCATTCCAAAATAGACTTAGCCATTTTGGAGAAAGCCTCGTCATTATTGTCGCTTGAATTCTTAAAGCTAAAAGTTAAGTATGATGTCGAACAACAATTTAGAAATGATTTTCTTAGGGAACTGTTATTTAATGAATCAATGAACAAAAAGGACTTGAATGAATGGGGAGAAAAATATCATTTTGACTTAGGCGGCAAATACGTTTGCTTGTTGCTGTCGGGCGAAAATGGCGAACAAAGGGCTGATGAAACGGATTCTTCTAAGGTAAATGAGGTGGATCATGCTGTCCGCAAGCGGTGGCCAGGTGCGATCGTCGGGGAAATTCGCCAGCTGATATGTGTCGTTTTGCCGGTTGGTGATGGTGATGATGATGGTGAGCATATTAAAAGCCAATGTAAAGTTCTATTAAATGATTTAAAAGTCTATACGAATCCACATGCTGTGTCCCGAATGAGCGTCGGCCGGGTGAATTCCGGCATTAAAGGGTTAAGGCTCAGCTTCTACGAAGCGGAGCAGGCGATAAGGCTGCAGAGGCGGATCAATCATTCACAGGACATCATTTATTATGACGACCTTGGGGTGTACAGGCTGCTTGGTCAGCCGTCTGTTGAAAAAGAATGCCGCTATTTTTATAAAGAGACAATCGGAAAGCTGGTTGATTACGATAAAAATCATGATCTAAAGCTGGTTGAGTCATTGAAAGCCTACTTTCAGAATAACGAAAATTTAAAAGAAACCTCTGAGTTTCTCTATATTCATGTGAATACCTTAAAGTACCGAATCAATAAAATAAGCGTGATTTCAGGATATAGTTTAAATAAAACAGATGAGAAAATGATGTTATACCTTGGGTTAAAAGTTCACGATATGGGGGCAGTGTTTATCGATTAAGATAATACACTGTCTTTTTTTATGTCTCTTTCGCTAAAGAAATGGCGATCTAATCGGATTATAATGAACACAAGATTTAGATTTATTAGATACTTATTGAATGAAGGAGGGGAAGGATTGGTGAACCTCAACCGTATAGCTCAGACATTAAGGCAATTTAATCACATTGGTTTTTCTGAACAGGGGGTGAACCGCCTTGCTTTTTCGCCTGATGAAATTAAGGTAAAGGAGCTTTTTCATAAATTATGCTCTGAAGCTGGAATGACTGTCAGGACTGATGAATGCGGGAATGTCATTGCTCGTAGGGAAGGCAAACACCCCGAATGGCCGCCGGTAGCTGTCGGATCACATCTTGATACCGTGTTCAATGGGGGTCAATATGATGGCACGACTGGGGTCGTCTTGGGATTGGAGCTGGTCAGAAGTTTGAACGATAAAGGGGTTCAAACAGATCATCCAATTGAAGTGATTTGTTTCACCAGCGAAGAATCGTCACGGTTTGGCATATCGACAATTGGCAGCAAAGCGATGGCGGGCAAGCTCGATTTAGAAAAGTTGCTTAAAGTAAAAGACCATAATGGTGTTACTTTTAGTGAAGCCATCGGGCAAGCTGGTTTACATTCAAAAAGGCTAGAAAATGCCTCAAGAGCGGGTCTGGAGATGAAAGCCTTCTTTGAAGTGCACATTGAGCAAGGTCCAAGGCTAGAAATGGAAGGAAAAAAGATAGGTGTTGTAACTGGAATTGCGGCCCCGACAAGGCTGAATGTTACAGTTAAAGGAAAGGCGTCACACTCTGGAACGACACCAATGAGCTATCGTAAGGACGCTCTGCTCGGAGCCGCTGAAATCATATTAAATGTGGAGCAAGAAGTCAAGCGAAATGGGGGAAACAACACGGTTGCGACTGTGGGGGATTGTATGGTCGCCCCCGGAGCAATGAATGTCGTTCCAGAAAAAGCCGAACTGATCATTGATATACGCGGAACGTCTTATGAAGCAAAAAGCAAAGTCCTTAACAGCCTCATGACGTGTTTTATAAGGATTGAGAAAAAACGCGGTCTTGACATTAACTGGGAAGTCTTGAGCGATGAAAAACCAGTGATATTAAAGGAAGAAGTGGTTGATTCATTGGCCGAGTCATGTGAACAGCTTGGTATGCCGTACTCCCGAATGACGAGCGGGGCGGGTCATGATGCCATGAATATGGCTGCCATCTGTCCAACCGGCTTGATCTTTATTCCTTGTAAGGATGGCTTAAGTCATCATAAAGATGAATTTGCTTTATTAGAAGACATTGGGACAGGAGGCGCTTTGCTGGAAAGTGAGGTGCTCAAGTGGGCGTGTCAGAATAATAATCCGCTTGCAAAATGTAAGAATGGAGGGGATTTCAAATTAAGGCACATAACTTAACCATTTTATCCAACAGACAAGTGAGCCGCCGGTATTGGCATATGGTTGTTGATGCCTCGCCCGTTAAAGAAACCATCGAACCCGGTCAATTTTTTAATATTAAATGCGGCGAGTCATATTTCCCTCTTTTACGAAGGCCTTTCAGCATCTATAAGATTAACGACACAACATTAGAATTTATGTATTTGGTTAAGGGGGCGGGAACGAAATACCTGACCAGGCTTGAAACCGGTGATAAGGTTAACCTTTTTGGACCGCTTGGAAAGCCTTTTTCTCTCGAACAAAGCTACCAAACGATTCTGCTCGTCGCAAGAGGCGTCGGGATAGCGACACTTGCGGCTCTTGCCCAGAAAGCCGCTCAGGATGGGATCCGTGCAGTTGCGATTTTAAGCGCCAGAACAACGAATGATTTATTGGCAGCCCAGGAGCTACAGGAGTTCGGCGCGGAAGTTTATAAGGTCACTGAGGAGGAAGGAACAAGCGACGTGGCCAACGTTCGGAAGATGGTAAATCAGATCATGATAGAACATCCAATCGATGCTGTTTTTACATGCGGATCCAAGAGGCTCTCAATTTTATTGCAAGACATGATTAAAGAAAATCATATTCCTGGACAGATAGCGCTTGAGGAACACATGGGGTGCGCGATGGGCGTGTGTTACGCCTGTGTATGTGATGTTAAGGAGGAGGATGCGGTCCATTCAGTAAAGGTCTGTAAAGACGGACCGGTGTTTCCGCTTGAAAAGGTGGTGTTAAAGTGAGCATCAATCCGAATTTAGCAGTCAATATTGGCGGCTTGCAGCTGCAAAACCCTGTCATGCCGGCATCCGGTGCCTTTGGTGAAGACATGGAAGAGGTGATTGATTTCAATCGGCTTGGAGCTGTCGTTCCCAAAAGCATTACCAAACAGCCGCGCGGCGGAAACCAAACGCCCAGAGTATGTGAGACATACGGCGGAATGATCAATTCCATCGGGATTCAGAGCAAAGGCATTAATTATTATTTGAAACATATCCTGCCATACTATCAAAAGTATCAGTCACCGCTCATTTCCAGCATTTCCGCGGAATCAATTGATGAGTTCGCCGAGATGTCTGAAACGATTGCTGAGGTGCCTCATGTCCGGGCCATTGAACTGAATATTTCTTGCCCAAATTTGAAAGGCAATGGCTTGGCGTTCGGAATGGATGAAGCGTTGACTTATGAACTTATTAGAAAAGTAAGAGGTGTCACGGATAAACCGATCATTGCCAAACTGACACCCAACGTCACTAGCATACAAGATATCGCACGCGCTTGTGAAGAGGCTGGCGCCGATGGACTGAATGTTGCCAACACGATGCTCGCCATGGCTATTGATGTGGAATCCAGAAAGCCGAAGGTTGGCAATATTATGGGCGGTTTATCAGGCCCTGCCGTTAAACCGATCATCGTCAGGCTGATTTACCAAGTCTATCAAGCAACAAAACTCCCAATCATCGGCTGCGGCGGTGTCATGACAGGCATGGATGCGATTGAGATGATGCTGGCCGGGGCAACGGCGGTTCAAGTAGGCACAGCAAACTTTGTGACACCGACGGCTATGATCGATATTTTAGAAGAAATAAAGGCATACATGAAAAGGCATGGCCTAGTTTGCATAGACGACATCGTTGGAGGAGTCGCTGAACCCGTAACAAAATAAAGGAGGAAATTCAAATGGCAGAATGGGATCACGTAATATACAATGGCAAGCTTGCGGATGCAAATGATTGTTTTGAAGCAAATATTTATATTAAGGATGGGAAAATCGCAGCTGTAACCGAGGAGATTCTTCCTGGAGCGGCGCAAGAGGAAACAGATGCCCGCGGTCAATACGTTTTGCCAGGTTTGATGGATACACATGTACATTCGAGGGATCCCGGTTCAACTCGTAAAGAGGATTTCTACCATTCTACTTTAGCTGCAGCAGCAGGCGGGATCACCCTTGTTTTTGAGATGCCGAACACGAATCCGCCAGTCAACCACGTTGACAATTTCCATAAGCAAGTTCGGAACCTTTCTCAAAAGGCAAACGTTGACTTCGGCCTTTGGGGGATTTGCCTTGGCGATCTCAATATCGATGATCTCTTTCCTTTATATGAAACGGGGGTTATTGGATTTAAATTCTTTTGGGGCTATGCAGTCAATAGCAAGACCTTTGAACTGGTTTATAATTACAATCCAGATATGGAAGATGTTATTCCGCCATTTCAAGATGGGGATGTCTATAAGATGTTTCGTGAGGTTGCCAAAACAGGGAAAATTTTAGCGATCCATGCTGAGAACAATGAACTCATTCAAATACTGACCGGTGAGGTGCGGGCAAGCGGCCGGGGAGATTATGAAGCCCTCATCGAAGCGCGGCCGGATCTTGCTGAAAAAACGACCATTCAAACCGGAATATCGTTCGCAAAGCATGCAGGGACCCGGCTTCACATTCTTCATATTACTTCGGGCGCGGGCGTTGATGCGGTAAGGGATGCAAAGGAAAGAGGCGAAGCGATTACGGCTGAAACCTGCCCACACTTTTTATTTTTAAGTAATGAGGATTATGAAAGAGTCGGACCAGCTATGAAGGTCTATCCGCCTGTTAAATACAAGAAAGATCAGGATGAACTTTGGGAAGGGATTGCAGATGGGACAATTTCGGTCGTTTGTTCTGACCATGCCCCGCATACGGAAGATGAAAAGGATGGGGACTTATGGTCGATCCCTGCAGGAATGTGCGGTGTTGAGACAATGGTGCCTTTAATGCTAAATGCCGTGAACGAAGGCAAACTGACCATTCAGCAAGTTGCCGCGCTCCTGTCAGAAAATCCGGCAAGGCTTTATGACATCTACCCGCGGAAAGGCTCATTCCATCCGGGAACTGATGCCGACTTTACAATCGTCGATTTGGAGCAGCCATTCGAAATTAAGAAGGAGCATTTGCACAGCAAGAGCAAAGTGACTGCTTTTGATGGATTTAAGGGAAAAGGGGCGCCTGTTGCAACGATAGTCAGGGGTCAAACGATTATGAAAAATGGTGACATCATCAGCGAACGTAATGGCTGTCTTGTTAAGCCGTTAAAGGCCCCTTTGTTTGAAGACGCCAATTTGTAGGGGGAGGTTTTAGGAAATGGAAACGAGAAAAATGACACTTGCGGCTTCTGGGGATAGTTTCATCACCCGCCGGTTGCCGTCGCTCGTGCCTGAGGAGTTTCAGAACCTTTCACAATTATTAAAGGCGGCTGATGTTCGTTTTACTAATCTCGAAGTTACAACACACGATCATGAAGGCTATCCGTCTGCCTTTAGCGGCGGTACGTGGGCAATAGCACCCCCGAATGTATTAAAAGATTTAAAGGCTTACGGCTTTAATCTCCTCGCTTGGGCAAACAACCATACCATGGATTATTCAGAGGGCGGCTTGTTTGCCACAGAGCGGCATCTTAATCAGCATGAATTCATCCATGCGGGTGTTGGCAGGAATTTGGCTGAAGCAAGTAAGCCAAAGTATTTAGATTCCCCCGGAGGCAGAGTCGCCTTAATTTCAGCAACCTCGACATTTCATGAAACATGGCGCGCGGGCAACCAACGTCCGGATGTCATTGGCCGCCCTGGTATCAACCCATTAAGATATAAGACGACCTATTGCGTAACGAGCGAAGAGCTTAATCTATTAAGCAGAATCGCAGATCAATGTGCCATTAATGCAGGGCGCAATCTTGATATAAAGGAAGGCTTTTCGGTGCCGGATCCCGATGGGGTACTAACCTTCGGCAATCTAAAATTTATAGAGGGCAGTGAACCGAAAAAAGTCACGGAGCCGCTTGAAGCGGATATGAAAAGGATTGAAAGGGCTGTTAAGGAGGCGAGGCGCCAAGCAGACATTGTGATCGTAAGCCTGCATTCTCACGAAATGGAAGGTGAAGACAAAGCTGCTCCCGCGGAGTTTTTCAAGACCGCTTCACGGGGTTTTATTGATGCTGACGCAGATGCCGTCATTGGCCATGGGCCTCACATTTTAAGAGGAATAGAGATTTATAAAAACAAACCGATTTTCTATAGTCTAGGAAACTTTATTTTCCAAAATGATACCGTATCTGCGCTGCCTGCTGACTTTTATGAAAAATATGGCTTAGACGCTGACGCAAATGTCGCTGACGCCTTAGATTATAGGAGCTCTGGCGGTACCAAGGGACTCGGGACGAATAAATCCGTGTGGGAATCCGTCATTGCAATGTGGGAAATGGAAGGCGGAAGAGTAACAAAAATCAAACTGTATCCCATTTCGCTGGGTTTTGGGTTGCCGCGATATCAAAGAGGGTGGCCTGTTTTGTCGGATGATCAAAGCATCCTTGAACGGCTTCAGGCATTAAGCAGGCCATTTGGCACTGATATAAAAATAGAGGGTAAAATTGGGGTTATTTATTTGTCATGAAAATTCATTAGAAAATAGGGTGATATAAATGGAGGGCATTCCCAGAGTTAAAGCTTTTTCGAAGTTATATGATTTACTTGTTTATTATTCAGAAAACCGTGACCTGCCAATTGAAGATGGTTTTGATTTTTTTCTGGAAGTAAAAAACTTGTGCGGCATACTTGATTTGAATTACGAAGCTTTTAAAAAAGAATTTCATCTGACAGAAGGAGGGTTCTAACTCTAGGCATTTCAAAAAGGAAAAAGTACAGATTATTGAAGATTTGTTGCCAGTGAACGTGATGTTTGTTAAAAGTGTAAAAAAGTGTGTAAAGGAGAGCCCGCAAAAGGAGCTCTCCATTTTTTTTTAACCGGAAGCTGAGGGGGAACTAATGCACTATTCAGCACCATTTGTCATATTCGAAAATAACGACAATATAATAATGTAAAACCATTGTTTTGGTATGTAAAACTGAATCATTCACAAGTGTGCATCCCAAAAACTAAGGAGTTTTAAAATATGGACTATACGATAAAAAGTTTAGTGAAAGCCTCCGAGATTTTGGAGTTATTAGCGGAAAAGCCGCTTACCGCAAAGAAAATTGTCGAGCTGCTTGACATGAATAAAAGCACATTGCACCGATTCTTATATACGCTTGAGATCCAAAACTACATAGAAAGGAATCACAATAACGAGTACCAGTTATCACAAAAGATCATTCGCTTAGGGCTAATGGCTCAAAATAATTTGGAACTCAGTCAGGTTGGCAAACCATTTCTGATTCAAATGGCCGAGCGCTTTGGTGAAAGTTGTCTGTTAGGGAGTTTGGATCATGACAAGGTTTTTTATATGGATAAAGTTGAAAGCGCTAATACTGTAAGAATTGTTTTAGATGCAGGTCAAAGCGCACCGCTTTATACAGTAGCATCAGGCAAAGTGTTTTTAGCTGCTATGTCACAGCAACACCTTAGGAGGTACTTGGAAACAAACGAACTTAAGTCTATGACCAAAAATACGATAACGGATAAATCCCAGCTTTTAGATGAAATTAAAAAGATCCGGGAAAAGGGATATGCAATAGATAACGAGGAACTGGAGGCGGGGCTGCGCGGGATTGCTGTTCCGGTCAGGAATTATACGGGCAACACGATTGCTGCTTTGTGCGTTGCCGGTGTATCGATGAGATTTAGTCAAGAAAAAGCCGAACTTATTTCTGAGGATTTGAAACAGATAGGCAACGAGTTTTCCAAACAGTTGGGATTTAAGCCTGGTTAACGTGCTGGCAACATGTCATTTTCAAAATAAAAAAATCTAAAATGGGGTGAATATGATGGTTCGATGAAAAAGGGATTGTTTTACACAATAGAGTCAACATTGGAGTTGCCGTGGCGTTACAGAACGGCTTGCTTGTTCCCGTGATACGCGATGCAAATAATAAGGGACTTGAACAAATCGCAAATCAGTTATCCTGCCACGTAAAAGCGGCTAAAGAGAATCGAATTGAAAGCTCAAAGCTTAAAGGCGGCACCTTTACCATTACGAATTTAGGAATGTATGGCATTGATTCGTTTACCCCAATTATTAATCAACCTGAAACAGGAAGTCTTGGTGTAGGAAGAATCATTGACAGACCCGTATTTATAGATGACGCGTTAGAAAAGCGTTCCTTTATATCCTTTTCTCTTCCCTTTGATCACAGGGCTCTTGATGGGGCAGAGGCAGCCCAATTTCTTCAAGGCTTGGATGACAAATTGCAGCAACCTGCTAACGTTCACCTAAGTATTGGATAAGTGTGAGGAAAGTATTAAAAATATTTAAAGGTTGAGGTGCTATAGATGAGTCATCGTTTGGCAAACAAAGTGGCTATTGTTTTCGGGGCAGGATCTGATGGGAAAGGATGGGGAAATGGGAAAGCTGCCGCTGTCGCCTATGCAAGGGAAGGCGCCAGCGTAGTGGCGGTAGATCTGAACCGGGAGGCAGTGGAGCAAACGTGTGACGTTATTCGGAAAGAAAATGGCGTCTGCCGTAGCCGGGTCGCGGATGTGACGAATGCCGAACAGGTCGCGGAAGCCGTTCGGACCACTCTGGAAGAGTTCGGCAAAATTGATATTCTCCACAATAACGTCGGCTTAGCCCAAATGGGGGATCCAATCGAGCTGCCCGAAGAAGACTGGCACAAAGCCATTAATGTCAATCTCACAAGTGTGTTCCTTACTATGAAGCACGTCTTGCCTCACATGGTTAAAAATAAAAGCGGCGCCATTGTAAATATTTCTTCGCTGTCCGCAATACGTTATACAGGTTATCCGTACCCTGCTTACAATGCTGCAAAGGCCGCGGTTAATCAGCTGACATCATCAGTGGCACTGCAATACGCTTCATATGGCATTAGGGTGAATGCGATCATGCCCGGTCTCATAGATACCCCGCTTATTTATCGGCAAATTTCCGCTGAGTATAACACTGTTGAAGAGATGGTTGCAGAGCGGAATGCTCAAACGCCTATGGGCCGTATGGGATCAGCTTGGGATGTTGCAAATGCTGCGGTGTTCTTAGCATCAGATGAGGCGAATTTCATTACCGGTGTCTGCCTTCCTGTCGACGGCGGGCAAAGCGTTCAATGCATGTGACGTGAGATAGGGGACGGACAATGGGAGTATCCAAAGCAGGAATCTTAGAGGCAGTCATTGGAAGCTGGGTTTGATGGGGTCGTATGCATACTAACTAACTCAAACTTCGCACCTTAATAAACTAGTGTATCCCTAGTGTTTCTAAGTTTTGTCAACGTTGAAAAATGTTCCTTGACAAAGAGTCTAAAAATA
>NZ_SLXK01000049.1 GCF_004341035.1 Scopulibacillus darangshiensis | reverse complement strand
TACGTATCTCACCCACGGAGACCCCTCCTTGTTATTGACATTATACTCTTTCCTCCTTTCCGTTAAAGGGGTGTCCACTTATTATTCTAACTCCACACAGTCCGATAAAAATAGTAATTATATAGATTAATGCTCAATTCTTCGGAACGTACGACATAAAAAAACCTCGGAGACGCATACACCTTATTTGGACGCATATTTCAAAATAAGGACGCATAATTGCCAGCCGAAGACGCGAATATCTCGTCTAGAACGACGCATAAAACCCTCCAAAGGTATTTACCAAACGAGGCTGTTACGGATATTGACTGAAATTCCCATTATTTGCCAAATATTTTCTAACCTCAAGCTCGTTTTATTGATTAGAGTTTTCACTGAAGTAATAATCATTGAGAAATCCCCAAAAAATTCACGATTTTCATTTTGGACCTTCAACATTGCTTCAGCGTCATCTAGAGTAAGTGGTTTTATAAAACATTTTCGCTCATGATCATGACACTTTCTGCTATTTGGTCACTTTTTACCCATGAATGTTCCTCCCAAGTGCCGCAGCACCCCTTTATATAAGCTCCCGTTAGTGAACTCAATCGAAAATTGCTTCATGACATTGTTTTTTTCTAGTTTCAAAACAAAGTTCAATCTGTTCTCTAGTATTCCTATTTAATGACAATGGAGGTAATGATTCAGGCTCAAAAAATCCAGATTCAGAAGTTTCAATATTATTTTTAAAACTCCCTTTTATTAACTCACACTCTACGAATATTTTGTACACGCCATATGGCAAAGGTTTCGCAGCGTGTTTTTTATAATCAAAAATGGAAATTATTCTTTTGGGCAGGACAACCAAACCCGCTTCCTCTTTAGCTTCTTTAATAATCGCTTCAGATAAAGAAGTGTCAATATCGGCCCATCCCCCAGGTAATGCCCAACGCCCATCATTCTTTTCCTTTACCAATAAAATCTTATTATCTTTATATATAGCTCCGCGCACGTCTATTTTTGGTGTTTGGTAGCCTGTTTCATTAGCAAACAAATTTCTTATTTTTGCGTGTTCAATGTCAGTGTAGTTTTGAAGAATCTGAATACTAATATCTCGTATTTGTTCGAACCTTTCAAGCTCGTACTTATTCTTTGAATAAGTAATCCCTGCCTGAGCGATCGACTGTAACTTTTTTGCATATTCTAACCACTTTAATTCCACGGGTAGTCCCCTCTCTTAATTGTTAATGTGCTCTATCTGAACAAATCATCACGTTTCCTTATTTCAGTAAAAAAGCGCTTCTCCTTCATGAAGACTAGCCACCCGATAGCTTAATTTTAGTCAGATTTCGTAATTGTTCCTTGATGGAAAAACATTTGCCACCTGCCATCTATCAATTTCCATATCGAGCTGCGCAGAGTATTATGGTTTTTAGTTTTATCTTTTACACGATATGTAGCAAGAACCACACTTTCTGATAAAGAATGTATTTCAAAATCATAAAGGGACAAATCCCTAAAACCAACTCCGTCTTCCCCCACACAATCTTCTCTAAGCCAAACGTTTCCCGAACTTCCAAATTCAAAAAAACCTTCTGCTAAAAGTTCTTCAAGCGCGCTTGGAGCTAAACGAATTTCAGGTTCAATAAACTTTCTTCTAAGTTACATAAATGCTTTTTTAAAGATAAATGACTATCCACAATATTAAACCACCCTTACATATATTAACAGTTTTATAACATAAATACTTGTTGATCACTATCCTCCTGTTAGCTCAACAAGAAAAAATGCGACCGCGATTGTCCCGTTATTGAGATATGAACAATACTAATATTATTGTAATAATTATGGATTGAGCCAGAGTAATTAACAAATCATTTTTCCAATAAGTTTTACCGAATAGACTCCACTTTCCGCCAATAGAAGCGAAAATCCTGGCTATTAAAAAACTGCAAATCCATATACTAAAAAAGGTTAATATAAAACCCATTTCACATCCCTCCTATCTTTTATGAAATTTAAGGTGATAAATCAATTTTTATATCACCCAATAGGAGGCCCGTCTCTCCATATAAAACCTCCGAATCTATATTTCTTCCCACAGGTAATAAATATCAATCCAGTAAGAACTTTTACTAGGTCCTCAATCCGTATCGGTAACGGAATCAGTTCTTTTGAAAAGGCTTGATCCATCTAAATATACTGAAGTATCGGTGTTAATTCTACTTCCAAAAGGGATATAAGGCTGTTTGTCACCATTAGAGTTCAATAAGAGAAAGTTTCCTTAATTAGCTAATTCCAATGGCGAACTCACTAGAACTCACCATTGGATTTAGCTGTAATTAGAGACCACCTTATTTTTTAAAAATGTTATTTGGAGTTACCGTTCCCTCATTCAATTTAGCTCTGCATGACCTTATTTCCTTAGCTCCCCATAATAATGAAACCATAACCAAGCCGAAACACCCCGTAATGTTAACTTACCAATAATTCCAATAGCCGTTTCTTGAATAACTTATGGTCAATGGTCTTACAGACAGTTGCATTAGGAGTATGACCTGCAAAGCCATCAGAAATGGCAAGTTTACTACCGTCATTTACTATCACTTGACCATATGCAGCTTCTTCTATGGTACACACATAACAGTAACATAACTTGTCTTTAAGAACGATGTCATCCCATAATAAAACACCCATTGCCACAGCATCTGGCAAGTCAACAATATGTTCATTACTTCTCTGTAAATTATATTCAAGCAAGGAACGGTTACAATTAACGGAAAACACAGCTTCTTCCTTACCACTTGATAGTAATACATCCATATCGTCCTTATTTAAAGCAGCTTCTCCTAAACATACATCAAATCCAATGATGGTAGTAGGTATGCCTGAGTTGAGCATAATACTATATGCCTCTGCATCAACATACACATTAAATTCAGCGACAGGTGTAGTGTTTCCAGGGCCAAAGCCGGAAGTACCCATAGTGTATATATGTTTTACCTTCTTCATTGTTTCAGGTGCTTTTAAAATAGCAAGGGCAATATTTGTAACAGGGCCGATGGTTATAATTTCGATTTCTCCAGGGTTATTTTCAATAATGTCAAGGATAGCATCTACGGAATGCTTGGCTTCTGGAAAAAGAGTAGGATTTATTAAATTACAATCCCCCATTCCGTCTTCACCATGAACATTTACAGCTGTAACTAAATCACGCGTAAGTGGTTTGGCTGCTCCAACATAAAGAGGTGGCTTTTGACCATTAGCGACTTCGATCGTCATTAGTGCATTCTTTGTTGCTAATTCAACTGGGACATTGCCACAAACAGTTGTTATCGCTTCTACTTTAAGATTAGTTGATTTTAGTGCCATAATTAACGCGACAGCATCATCACTTCCAGTATCTGTGTCAATAATTAATTTCCTCATAACAAGACCTCCAATTCTTATTTGGCCTTATTATATAATTCAATTTATAATGAAAATAGGTCATATGACCAAAAGCAAACAGAAGGTGAAAATATGGATTTTAAAGATATTGTGAATGATGCCCCAACGCATATTAAGAAAGAATTTATTTATAGAAGACACAAGAAAGGCAGCCTTATTATTCACCCGCATGAACAAAATAATTATCTTTATATTCTAACTACAGGTATGGCAGAAGTGTATAGACAAAGTTATGAGGGAACGATGCTTTCCCTATATATTTATGATTCATATAGTTGTTTTGGGGAGATAGAAATTTTTAATGAAAACATTAAAACACTCGGTGTTATTGCAAAACAAAATTGTGAAACGATAGCTATCCATAAAACAAAGGTTTATGAATGGATGAAAATCGATTTTAATTTTAATTTTTACATAATTAAACAACTTGCCTCAAAATTAATTTTAAGTTCAGATACTGCTGCAAAGTTATCGCTGCTAACAGTTAAAGATCGCATCTTATTAAGTATACATAATCATTATAAAATTGGTGATTTAGATAACCTTACAAAGGAAATTTTATCAAGCGAGGTCAGTGCACCAATCAGAAGTTTAAATCGTTCAATTGCTCTGTGCATAAATGAGGGCGTTATAAGTTATAAAGATAAAAAATTCTCTATAAATTCAATTGAAGAAATAGAAAAATACCTTGAAAATTTTTATTAAGATAAAATTATGGATTATATCATGGTCGAAAAATCAGTTTGAAACCTATGAAGATTATCATCAATAATATTGATATATATATAAGGGATTGGAGAAGTTAACCATGAACCTGGAAGATTTACGTGTTTTTCGATTGGTCGCGAAAGAGGGCAATATCACGAAGGCGGCTCGGAGTTTAAACTTTGTTCAATCCAATGTGACCGCAAAGATTAAGCGATTAGAACAAAACTATGAAACCAAGCTATTTTATCGTCATAAACATGGCGTGACACTAACCTCTACAGGTAAAGGTCTTTTATCATATGCTGGACAAGTTCTCGATCTGATGGATGAAGCTGAAAAAACGTTGAAAAATACAAGCGTGCCGAACGGAACATTGTCCATAGGCTCAATGGAAACAACGGCAGCTTCCCGATTACCGCGGATCTTATCGGCTTATCATGATCGTTATCCGCAGGTGGAATTATCTCTGCAAACCGGTACAACGAACAGCCTTATGAAGGCGGTTTTGGAACGTGACATAGAAGGTGCTTTCATTGCCGGTGACATTAATCATCCGGAACTGGAAGATATCATGGTTTTCGAGGAGGAGCTGGTTCTAGTCGCAAAGGAACAAATCCTTTCGAGCATAGACGTTGATCAATTGAAAAACAAAACGATAATTGTGTTTAAATCTGGGTGCTTTTACAGAGATATCTTCGAGAAATGGCTGAAATCCGAAGGCGTTCAGCTGGCAAAGACCATGGAACTGAATACGTTAGATGGCGCCATAGGTTGTGTAAAAGCCGGATTGGGCATCTCACTTTTAACAAAATCGGTGGCTGATCAACTTGAACACAGTGAAAATGTCAACCAGTTTACACTTCCGGGCGAATACAAAACCATTTCAACACGTTTTATCAATCATAAAGATATTGTCAAAACATCCGCATTTCGTGAATTTATGTCAGTTCTAATTAGGCCGCATGAAGTGGGCAGCTAGAGCTCGGCATGCGAAAATAGTGGGTATGAAAAAGTGACTCCAGTTATGGAATCACCTTTTCACCAATCTTAAATTGCTTCCCTATGCTTCCCCTACCCCAACGCCAAATCCCCTGCTGCTTTCACTTTGACTCTCGTTGCGTTGCCTGGCAGGTACGCCAAGGGGATGCTTTCCATGTCGACGATCTCGACTTTATTGCTGTCAGCGCCTGCCTCGATTGTTTCGGTGAGGGCAAGTTGTTTTGCTTTATCTAGTATCTCTTGCCGGTTGTCTTTACTGATCGAATAGATCTTTTCTATTTCACCGCTGATCTGGGAGATCGCCGAACCGATGGCATTGGCGACACCGCCATTTTCGGGGCGAAGCACGTAAGATGCGCCCTGAATTTGTTCAGGCAATAGGACACTGCCGCCGCCGACTAAAATCACCGGTGCATCGGTTGCACTTGTTTTGATTTTATCTATGGCTTCTTCAACCATTTCCACCATACGTCCGTAAATGGCTGCAAATAGGTTTTTATCGACATGTGATACTTTTTCCGGGTTGCCAAGTTTCACAACACCGAGTCCCACCGCAACGTCGGTAGCTGTGAGGGTTGTCCCGCCAAATACCAGCGCTTCTTCCTGTAATCGATGTCCGACACTGTCAGGACCGATTTTAAAGCTATCCCCATCTATCCGAATAATCGTTCCGCCGCCGAGACCAATCGCGTTAATATCAGGCATTCGGAAATTGGTCCGCACGCCGCCTAGCTCGACGGCGATGGATGATTGGCGCGGAAAGCCTTTGACCAGCACCCCAATATCCGTCGTTGTTCCGCCGACATCGACAATGATGGCATCCTTATTATCGGTTAAAAATGAAGCGCCGCGCAGACTGTTCGTCGGGCCGCAAGCCACTGTTAAAATAGGATATTTCAATGTATACGCTTTGGACATCAGTGTCCCATCGTTCTGGCAGAAAAAGACTTTTGCAGCGATGCCGTTATTCATCAATGCTTTTTCGAATCCATCTGCGGTTGTCTTTGCCACGTCAATGATCGCCGCATTTAAAATGGTCGCGTTTTCCCTTTCCAATAGGCCGATACTGCCCACTTCACTTGATAAGGAAACCGCAATGTCATCACCCATTACGTCGCGGAAAATCTCTTCCGCCCGGCTTTCATGGTCCTTATTGACCGGAGAGAAGATAGAAGTAATCGCAATGGAGTCAACTTTCCCCTTCAGGTCTTCGGCAATGTCCTTAAGCTCCGTTTCATTTAATGCAGAGATCACATCGCCATTAAACTCGTGCCCGCCCTCTACAATATAGGTATGATTATCAAGGATTGACCGCAGATCTTCCGGAACGCCGGTAAGCGGCATGATCGCCATGCCTGCGGGCGCCCCGATCCGAATCACAGCGACCTTGTTCAATTTCTTTCTCTCGACAATCGCATTCGTGCATTGAGTTGTTCCGAGCATCGCAAACGCGATGTCTTCCTTATCAATATGAGAAGCCTTCATTAACTGATGGACGGCATGATAGATTCCCGTTTCCACGTCCGTGGTTGTCGGGGTCTTCAAAGAGTGGATTACGTTCATCTCCCTGTCTAGTAATACACCATCCGTATTCGTGCCGCCAACATCTATGCCTATTCGATATGTCATCATTTATTCCCGCCTTTCGCTTGTAACGTTTCGACCGGTGTAAAATCATAATCATAGCCAAAATATCTCGGTCCCGCGATATCTATTCCCTTTTGCGTCCGCCATTTCTCATCTGCAGGAATGCCGATAACCGTCCCTCTTGCACCATATCTTAATCCTTCCGTTGTGATCGGCAGGCCTGTTTCTGTATCAAGCACTGTGATTAAATCAGGTGTCATGCACAAGACATCTGTATCTGTTTTGGCAAGCAGATTCTCATTCTGAAATGCCAAATAGCAATGTTCTCCCTTATTCTTGTCAAGTCCTTCGATTATTGCTGTGCCTCTGACAAAACCGCCGTCGGTTTGGCGCTCAATATCCGTTATTTTTCCGGTAAATAATTTGAACCCGCCGAGCATTTGCAAAACATCATCAACTGGATTTCGCTTGCCTGCTTTTGCCTCTTTAATGGTGCGGCCGATTTTTTCTTCCAGGGTCAACGTGTTATAAATCGAGGCGTCTTTAACCTGTCTGCCTGTCATCGGATAAATGGCGTTCATGACAGAGCCGCCCATGACCATGGTTGCCGATCTGGCTATTTTTTCGGCCCATTCGCCATTGACAGTATTGATCACCATGCTGTTGCCTTTTTCATCCGATAAGACCATCGGCGTTGTGCTGACCCCATTCAAATAAAAGGTTACCATTTGCAGTTCAGGAAAAGCCCTGCCCATGCCATCGCCGTCCACTACAGGCAAACCCATTCTTGCAGCCAGAGCCAATGGTAATAGGGAATTAACACCGCCAGCCTCAATCGGCATGGTTGCCTTAATTTCTTTGTTAAGCACTTGCTCAAGCGCTTTAAAGGATACGAGCGCTTCCTCACCGCTTGGTATTTTTTCAACCATGACTGTCGGCGCGCCCATCATGGCGGAAGGGACAACGACATCGTCATCAGCTAGTTCCGTAATGTCCAGCAGACGAATCGGACCGTATTTTTCAATCGCTTGAATGGCCATCATCTTTCCAATATAGGGATCTCCCCCGCCGCCAGTGCCAAGCAACGCCGCGCCTATCGCGATATTTTCCACTTCTTCTTTTCCTATTAATCTCATGCCGCTTCCTCCTTGGTAATTCTTTTTCTATCTATGAATCCAATTATGAGTTGGATTATAAACGCTGCGATGAATGCATCAAATCCTGATGCGCCTGTAATAGTAAATAATCCGAAACCAGTCGGACTTGGCGTTGTCATAAAAGCCAACGCTGACGCCACTGCCCAATTGATCACACTGCAGAGCCTCAGGTTTGGTATCCTGCGAATGTTCCGAAAATTATATTCACGGTGTCTAAAGATGAAATCTGCCGTATAGACGCCCCCAATAGGCGGTATGAGAATGCTCAGTACATTCAAAAATGGAATAAAATTATCATAAATGCCGGATATCGCGAACGTTGTACCGACAATCCCCGCAAGGATGGTCAAGACGTACTTCGGCACCTTTTTAAAAATCACGGAAAATCCTAATGCGGAAGAATATAAATTTGTATTATTGGTCGTCCATTGTGCGAGTATTAGAACCAACATCCCGCCTGTTCCCCATCCGATGCTGATCATGATCGCCACAACATCCGTTTCGCTCGTCGCTTTTGCGAGGATGGCAGAAATGAACAACACAATACTGTAACCAACGAAATATCCTAGAAATGAAGCAATCGTAGCATCCTTTACCGATTTGGCGTAGCGCGCAATATCCGGACCGATGATGGCGCCGACGGCCAGGGAACCGATAACCAATGAAATGGCCATGCCCATTGTCAGTGGATCCGAAGTCAAGGCGATGCCGTTGAGTTGATCATAAGAAAATGAGCGGCTTGTGATATATACCGATCCGATCAACAGGATGGCGAGAAGGGGCACCGCAACGATGCTTAACTTTTCTATCGCACTGTAGCCAATGCAAGCTGTCAATGTCATTAAGATTCCGCCTAGTATCATCAGCACACTTGGTGTTATATTCAGTCCAAACACATCCATGATTACCTTGTGCAAACTTGAACCGAACAGATCCAGTTGGACTCCGAACCAACCGAATAACGAAATGGCGATAATGACTGAAACCGCCATGGAGCCGTATCGTCCCAAAGCAAATGATGATACTAATGCTGTCGAAAGCCCTGTTTTGGCTCCAACAACACAACAAACCGCACTTAAAATGGATAGAAGAAACGTGCCAATTAACGATGCGATGATCGCTTGGTTTAAACTCATGCCGCTGCCAAGCGCTCCGCCCAGTGCTGTCGCTGATAAAGCGACAATCCCGGCAATCCATACCATCGTCAGCCGAAACCAGCCTTTCCGCTTATCATCAGGTACTGGCTTTAGTTCATAATCTTCAATGACCTTGTTGTTTTTCATTTTGCCCACTCCCCAATATTTGTGTGACGTATTGTGCCATCAGATGACTCGCCTGTGTCAGATTTCTTTGAATACCTGCTTTGTCGTGGATAACGACACCCCAGAATAACCCGTTCCCGATAAAAATAAAATAATCTATCATTTCGCTAATCGTCGCTTCTTCCAAATCAGGATGATGCCGGCGAATGCTGGATGTCAGCTGCTCTACAAGCCAGTTGTTGTAGGTGTGCAGATAGTCGCTTATTTGTTTTTTTATATTTGAAATCGGTGAATTCACCATAATGACATAAGCCTTAGTTTCATCCTCATTTTCCGTATGGTGCAGCACAATCTTGCCAAATAATTCTGAAAATAATACATTGACATTCTCTCGTTCTTTTTCGTAGAACGTTTCTTTCATACTTGCAAAATGATGATTTAAAATAGCCTGGACCGCTTCCCGGATCAGCTCTTCTTTATTTTCGAAAAAATAATAAATAGAAGCTGGTTTGATCCCCGCGTCCTTTGCGATATTACTCATCGTTGCGCCTTGATACCCGTATTTTGAAAAGTTATTGATTGCGGCTCGAATCAGCTTGTCTTTTGTCATATCTCATCACCTAACTAATATTTGTTAGGTAACTCTATCACTAAATTTTCGCACAGTCAATATTTTCTGAATAGGTAAATGTTTCTACCGATAAATAATCCTGAGAAAACGGGAGATTTGGAATTTTGATTATATGGGGTAATACCGAGATTTTGACAAGCCATAAGCTGAGGCAGTTTTTAGAAGTGGAAAGGCGAATTTTCCTGCGCTAAGGAAGGAAGAATCGGCTCATATCATTGATTAAGAGGTCGAAGAGATTGTGGTTAGGAACGATATAGCATGAGTGCTTCAGACTCTGAAATAATTTCGGAGAGAAGAGCATCAATGGAGTCGGTTAATGAGTTGAGAGCCTCTTGAACAAATCCATTTTCAAATTGATCTATTGGAATGGGCAGCTCATCCTCGTCCAATATATAGTACTCCCCATTAGGAAAAACCATAATATCAATAAGCAAATCCTCAAAGGATACAAGTGTATCAGCCATATATGTATTTTTTACGATATTAAAATAGGCGCCTAAATAATTCCCGCTGCCATCGCTCCAAATGTATAAATTAAAGGGTCTGTCTTTCCAGTAATATGCGAGTGTGTAACTGCCTTTGGGTATGGTTAATTTATTTTGATTGGCTGTCATCGAAAAGGAATCCTGCACCTTATGAAAAAGCACGGCATGTTGCTTTTTTGCTTTTAATAGTCTACAGCTGTGCTCCACAATTGTATTGTCGTAACGTATTTTTCTTTCAATTATTTTATCGCCTGTTGTTGTCCTCGATTTGTCCAAAGCTTTTGAATCTCCTTTAGAGGCTTTTCCCGCCTATTTGCTTGGTGTCTTTATTACCCATTAAAGCATGAAGCCGCATTTTTGAATAAAAATGCGGCTCACACGATTGTGTAATAGCTATTTATCGATAATCATCATGTTTGGGTTGAAACAAGTCTTCATCTGACCTTCTCACCATTGAAAAATTATCAACATTGTAATGCCCATGAAGAATGGCATTATGATGGCTGATGATCTGTTCAGCCGTTAAATGACTAGAGTCTGTCGTTGAATGACCGTCCTCTACCAAGGTGACATCAAAGCCACTTACAGTTGCCGTTCTAACCGCTGAATCAATACAATGCTCTGTTTTGCATCCCATAATGACGAGATGATCAATCTTGTTATCTTGTAAAAAAACTAATAATGGCGTCCCGTAAAATGCATTCGTTGCCGCTTTATCAAATACTTTTGCTTCCTGTGGGATATCAATATCTTGATGGACCTCGAATCCTTTGCCTTTTCCTTCAGCAACATCTTTATCTCTTATGAAAACAACTAAACTATCCGAGACCAATGCCTTTTTTACCACTGAATTAATATTATCCAGTAAAGTCGCCTTATTGAAAACACTTTTCTCTTTATCATTTCCATCGATCAATTCTTGTTGTGCATCGATGACTAGCAGAGCTTGCTTCAATAAAAAAACTCCTTTTCATTATAAGTTATTCGCCGTCTCCAAGCATTTCTTCATCTCCGCTGCAAATCTATATTTTATAAATATCCTCATAAATATCAGCCTCCTTTTAAAAACATAAACAGTCATAAAAAGATACGGAATTGTACCAATTTTATTATAACATGAAATTTTTAATTCTTTGTTTTAATCTTTCGATAAAAATTTTGTTTCCTTTATCCGTCACTTTTCAATTCGATTTTTCGTTTATACAAATACTTTGAGAACATGTTAACCTCAAAATGTCCCATTTTATTTCGATACATCATGAAGTGAAGCATTCAGGGCTTTCAATAATTCGTCGCCATCAGGCGTTCCAAGACCTGTACATGCATCCCATCCTTGGTCAGCCTTATATGATCCATGTTCTTCCGTACTGTCATTGTCCCCGCTTGTAATGTCATGGAAGGCACTATCTTTAGAGGGGAGTTTATAGAGATCAGGGTTGGCGAGTCCGATCGGTTTGCCTAACTTTTGATTAATAATGGCGAATAGCCCGGCCCAAAGCGGAGCAACTGCACTCGTTCCCCCAACAACAAACTGTTTGCCATCAACAAGAATTTGATAACCCGTTACAGGATCAGCATTGCCTGCCACATCGGGAACACCGCGTCCCTTTCGATCCCCTGGATTGGCAGAGGTCGGAACCTTGGCATCTGCTTGCCATTTTGGCGGGTCAAATACATCACTTATCCCGCCGCCTGTTGCACCATATTTCTTTTCATTCCAAACCACTTCTTTCGTAATCTTCCCGTCTTTCCCTTCTAATTTGGTCCCGCCGCAAGCGATAACGTAAGGGCTGGAAGCTGGAAAATCAACATGAGCCAGGCCATCCTTTTCCCCATCAGATGAACCTCTGTCCCCCGCCGCACAACAAATCGTCACACCAAGTGCCGCAGCGTCATGGAAGGCTTGGTTCATCGCTTTTATTGACTGATTCGTCCACTTGCTTTCAGAAGATCCCCAACTTATAGAGAGAACAGACGGTTTATTATCTTTGTCATGAACAGCCGTCGTGATCGCTTTTAGAAACCCAGCATCAGTATTTGGCGCAAAATAAACAGCTAGTTTAGCGCCAGAAGCTACTGCGGCAGCGATCTCAATATCCAAACCAACTTCTCCATCAGCACTATTTGGATCTCCCGTCGGTTTGTTTTTGCCCCCGTCAACGGAAACATCCGTTATTTGTGGTTCCGGCAAACCAAGATCTTTAAAATAGGCTGTGATATCCTCTTTGCGATAACCGCCGCCTAATTCAATAATGCCTATACACTGCTTGCTGCAGTCTACATCGGAAGGATAGTTATAAAATTTTGCCACCTCATTCGGCTTGTAAGAAACGCCTTTTGCCCGATTTTGTGATAACACCTCATTTTCATTCATAAGCCGGAAATGAGGCCTTGCCTGAGGGCGATTATCTAAACCGAAAACACCTTGAACAACATCGGCGAGATCTTCCGGAATATAGACATGCCCGGTATGTCCGCGGTAAGTAAAATCTGGATGTTCATAATCAGCCAGTTCGACACCAAAAGCTTGGTTAAGAGATGCCGTAGCCCCAGATAAAACGACGATCCCTGCTGACCTATTAACTTCTTTAATGTCAAGATTATATCTATTGGCAAAGTCTTCTAATCTCTTGATATCTTCAGAATCTACACCATAAGTGTTAGCAAATTCTCCATGGTTGAAATGCTGACGTTCTGAAAGCGGTCGTTCTGCTATTTCATTAATCTTTGTTTCTAATGATGACTGAATGGCACTGCGCCTTAGATAAAGCGTGACCGACATCTGTTTATTCGGATCCGCCTGGCCAACTTTTTTTGCGTTTTGGAGCATGGTGAGCTCACTGCCTTCAATGCGAATATGATTGCGCAATTACATCATCTCCTTTGATTGTTTGCCATTCATTGCTTCGAATAGCAACGTTACCTTAACTTTACCCCAAATATTCAAAAAATTAACCCGTTTTAAAAATCTTTTCGCATTAAATAATATTCACTGCCATCCCAGGCATGTTCTTTTCTTTTGATGCGGTAACCATTTTTTTCATAGAATCCCCTCGCATAAAGAATGACACCGGCAAAAATATGCTGTTCCGGGTTCTTCTTTTATAGTACGTCGGCAAGCTTGTATCTTACGGGGGGTGGATATGGGTATTACATGTCACAGCTTCCCCGTTTAATAATTTTGACAGCAGTCTTTTCAACGGCTCTGGGGTAAATACTTTTAATACGCAAACTGGCGGTAATAACGGCGTGTATCTAAATCATGACCTGTGTATTTTTCATATTGTCTTGCCAAACGGTCAACTAATAGTGCCGAAGAAATAGCCGGCGCCAAAATCCAGCGGAATTCGTCATCGATCCCGTCTAGTTCATAGTCCCTTGTGTCAATAACAATAAGCTTCTTTGTCCTTTGTTTGCAGAACTTCTCGACCCGTTCGTCCAGTACACGGCGCTTCCCTTCCCCCTTCACAAGAAATACAGGGACGTCTTTCTCGACTAATTCCAGCGTCCCATGGAAAAATTCTGAGGAGGAAACAGCTTTTGTTCGCACCCATTGCATTTCTTCAAGGATACACATGGCGAACAGGTAGACCTCACCCCACATCTCGCCGCCGCCAATCCAAATGTTATATGGCTCATGATGATAGTTTTTCGCAATGTCATTGGCTACGGGTTCGAATTTTTCTTTGGCCTTTAATAGACTTTCCGGAAGACTTTCCAATTGATCTGCAAATCTCTTATAATGATGGAACTGATTAGCATTATAAAGGAGTTTGAAAACAAGCAGAAACAATTGCATGTATTCAAATTCAACCCCATTTTTGGCCCTATTCGGGATCACCCAGCGGCTTGCCGCCCCTAATGGTGTGCCCGGCGTTCCCACTAAGGATACCGTTCGAAACCCTTGCGCTTTGCACCATTCTGCGCATGCGACCGTTTCCTTTGTATCACCTGATTTAGACGCCATAACTACAATAGATTCTTTTGTAAGTTGTCTATGCCCCGTTAAAATCACTTCACCCGCCTGCTCCGAAAAGACAGGAATATCCGACAGTTGTTTCAGCATTTCCTGAATTGGCCACATGATTGAAATGGAACCGCCTACTGAAATGAAAAAAATATTTGTAAATCCTTCTTTCGTAATGTCATCTGCAATGTTTTCAATTTCCTCACGTGTTTCAAATGTCAGACGTGCATTTTCCCTATAGACATTTTCATCAAATTTTAGCATGCTATCTCCTCCCGTGTTATACTGTTATACGACGAAAAGTGAAGTTTTTGCGTCCCCCCGCTTGATTTATGCGTCGTTCCATGCGTGATATGCGTCTTCAGTTGCTAGATTTGCGGCCTTATTTGGATTTATGCGTCGAAACCATGGCATCAAGAAAGTACTCTAAGGGATAGCGGACATAGTGGAAATTCATCCCTGCGATTTGTGATTTTAAAATTTCATCATGGACATCCCGCTTTTCCATACGCGAGCCCATATCCGAATGCCCCATAATAAGTACACGTTTTGGCCGCTGCTGCCGCCGAGCTTTTTAACGCATGCTCCATTGGGACCCCATTGTAATAGTCCGTTAAAAACGTTGCTAAAAATGAGTCACCTGCTCCAAGCGTATCAACGACATCCGTCGGCACAACGGGCTGTGTATATTTTCTGTCCCCCTCAAAGAAAAGCGCACCTTCTGATCCCCGTGTAATCCCGACTAGTTTTGTACCATACCCTTGAACTTTATTAGCAAGAGCATCACACTCATCTTCCGCTAAATGGCTACCCGAGAAAAAGCCGCATGTAATATATGGGCACACCATTGCTAAGTAACTATCGTCGGACTTTGTTGAAAAATCAAAGGAGATGTCTATGCTGTGACTTAACTTTGGCAATTGATCTTCAATCAGGCTGTAGACACTAGTGTGCAAAAGGTCAAATGTTTTAATATACTTCATGTCATCGTCACAAAAATGGAGCCTTAACGTTTTTTGTATTCCACCTTGATTCGATTTGACAAAGATTCTGTCCCCATCCTGATTTAATTTGACCCTTGCCATGCCATTTTCCCCATAGCCTTTGCGGATTCTGCTGATATCGATGTGTTCCTTTTTTAGTGTCTGGGTAATGTGCTCCGCCGCTTGATCATTGCCCAAGATACCGATATAACCCGTTTTATCCGCCCCGTGCCTTCTGCTTAGAACAGCTACATTCAAGGCATTCCCCCCGGGGTAGATTTCATTGCGGTCTAAATAATAATCGACAACATTATCACCAACACCAATTAATTTCATGACATATAATCCCCCTTTTAACCCTTTAATCCTCCGTTGCTCAAACCCCGAATAAAGTATTTCTGGGCAAACAGAAACAATAAAACAATAGGAAGAGCGGAAATGGTCAGTCCAGCTAGAAGTGATCCCCAATCCGTTTGCAGGGCATCCCTAAATTGCATAAGACCGGCCGGAACTGTTTTCAATTCATCATTGCTTATAAAAACAATGGCAAACATGAATTCATTCCAGGCAAAATATCCCGTTAATACTGCCGCTGTCATTAAAACTGGTTTGCTTAAAGGCAGAAAGATCTTCGTGAAGATTTGAAAGTTATTGCAGCCGTCTAGATAAGCAGATTCTGAGATTTCTCTTGGAATCCCCAAGAAATAAGAACGGATTAACAGCAGGATAAACGGGATTCTATAAGCAACATACGGCAGGATTAATGCCCAATACGTATCATACAGATTCAAGGATTGCATCAATTTGTACAACGGAATGAGGCTGACTTGAGGTGCTAACATTAATCCCCCTATACAAAAAATCAATAAAGCATTTTTGCCCTTAAACTGAAATCTTGCAAAGGCATAGGCTGCGAGTGCGCTGAATAATATCGTCAAAAGACATGTTATACCCGTTACAATGACGCTATTCAAAAAGTAACGGGCTATTCCGCTTTCCCAGGCTGTGGCATAATTTTTAAACAGCAATTTGTCAGGAAGCCCCCAGCTGTTGGTAATGATGTCATTCGAATCCCTAAGCGAATTGACAACCATCCAAAAGAGCGGATAAGCTATCAGAAGAAAATAAATGATTAAAATGACATAGACGAGAGTTGATCCAGCATAACGTCCTATAATTTTTCCGTATGACTTTTCCGGTTTTGGATGCTTCACAGTTCTGGTGTTTGAATAGACACCGTTTGCATCTGTCAGGTCGTATTGTCTTTCCCCCATCGCTTAATCCCCCTCACCTGAACGGAATACCTTTAATTGCACGACCGAAATAATCAATGTAATCGCCAGAATCACAGTTGCAATCGCGGAGGCATAGCCCATCGCATCTTCGTTGAAAGCTGAATGATACAAATAGGTCGTTAAGACTTCCGACGAATGACCAGGACCTCCGCCAGTAAGAATATACGGTTCATTGAAAACGGTAAAGGCTTGGGTCAATGTCATAATCGTTGCAACAAAGGCCATTTCTTTCACTTGCGGCACAGTGATATGAAAGAATTGTTTAACTTTACCTGCACCATCAATCCTTGCCGCTTCATACAATTCGCTCGGAATCTTCTGTATCGAAATAATAAAAAGCATGGCGACATAACCCAAACTTTGCCATTGCGACATGGCGATGACAGCGAAGATGGCGGTATCGCCGTTTCCCAGCCATGCTCTTGTCAGGCCGTCAAGGCCAATCGATTCAAGCAGCTTGTTTAACAACCCCGTCTGGGGATTGTAAAAAAACTCAAAGAGCAAAGCGATGACAGTGATCGAAATGAGCACCGGCAAAAAGTAAATGGTTCGCAAAAATGTTGCATAGCGTCTAACAAGCTTGTCCTCCAAAATTGCAGCAAGGACTAGCCCGCCGCCGACCAAAATAATCTCTGAAATAATCGCATAATAGATATTGTTTTTCAACGCCGTAAAAAAAACGGAGTCTTTAAAAAGGTTGATAAAATTGCTTAATCCGGTAAAATGCATCGTGTTTGAAAAGGAGCCCCAATCAAAAAAGCTGTAATACACATTAGAAAAAATAGGGTAGTATACAAAAAGTACCAATATGACTAAAACAGGAGCCAAATAAACAAACGGAAGCCATTTCCTGTGACTGGTCATTTTACTTACCCCTCTCTTAAAAAGATTAGGGGGATGCTCCCCCTATTTTGCACTTACTCTTACCCTCTTTGCTTCCTTTTGGACATCCTTCATCACATCTTTGGGGGCCATTTCGCCGTTCAGCATCTTTTGCATATCCTTCATATAAGCATCGGCAATTCTAATATCCAAGCCTGTGTCGATCCAAGGTGCGAGTTTATTTGCATGCAATATTTCTTGTTGAGCTTTGCGCATAATTGGCGTTGAATTGTCTTTTGTCACTGTGTTTTTGACCGAGCTGAGATATTTCACATCTTTCACAAGCTTTTTGCCATTCTCTTTATTCGTCAAAAACTCGAGGAACTTCATGGCAGCATCCGGATGCTTCGTTTTGGATGAAATCATAAAACCTTCCGGAGCCCCGGAAATAATTTTTTGGTCACCCTTCCCGTCTTCCACGGCGGGGAAGTTGAATGTTCCAAGTTCAAAGCCGATATCAGGAAGATCGCCTATTTCGATCGTCTCCATATAATCCATTGCCGCTTTTCCGCTTGTGAAGGCTTGTCTGGAAAAATCATATTTTAACGCGTTGCTGTTTTTATTGAAGGCGACGTCATTCAATTTCTGCAGTTTTTCCAAAGCCTTGATGTAGCCAGGATCATCAAATGTTCCTTGGCTTCTAATATGATCCTTTTTGATCACATCAGCCGGCACCGTGCGCCGATTTAGCGTCCCGATGTAATGACCGGCAGGCCAGCCTTCCTTATTGCCAAAGGCAATCGGTGTATAGCCCTTGTCCTTTAGCTTTTTTGATACAGCAATTAATTGTTTGAATGTTTTCGGCGGCTTTAGACCAAGTTTGTTAAAGATATCTTTGTTGTAAAAAAACAGCTTCGCGTCCATCATCCAAGGCACGCCATACATTTTTCCATCAAATCGGTAGGACTCCATCGTTGGCTCAATGATTTTGTCAGACCATGTTTTATCCTTATTGTAATAAGATGTTAAATCAAGAGCCTTGTTCCCGCGGACGATGTTGTGGGCAAATTCCCCGCTCCATGAGAAAAAGATATCAGGCGGATGGTTTGTTCCAAGAAGGACACGAATCTTTTCTTTATATGAATCATTTAATACCGCTTCGGTTTGGATCTTAATATTTGGATTCTTCTTCTCAAATTCCTTTACGACCTTATCAAGATAGGATTTTTCGGGCTCTTTTGGCCAGCGGTGCATAAATTTAAGTGTGATTTTGTCACCATCCCCGGATGATCCGGAAGAACTTGTGAACCCTGAGCAACCAGTTAAAATGAAAGCGAATACAAAGATACAGGCTATCATGCCAACCACTTTTCTCATTAATAAACCTCCTCGGATTGTCGGTTAATCAGTTATGACGGAACCAAGCCCTTTGATTATTCTAAAAACATAAGTATAATAAAAGATGAGGAATTGGGGATCTGCCAATCCCCAACTCCATGTTTTTTAATAGTCTACTTTCCACATGTATCGTCTAGTGGACAGCGGGTGATTTCTTTCATCCGCTAATTTTTCTGCATAAAGCCTAAGAACATCATTCAATACGAGCGGTGCAATATATTTTTTTACTGTCTCATCAATCTCATTTAGATCGAAATCTTTGGCATCGAGCACTACAAGTTTTTCCCCATACTCACTGGAAAACTTCAGAGCCCTTTCTTCAAGAGGCCTTGTTTCATCCAATCCAAGCAGAATGAGGAACGGCACATTTTTATCAATGATTTCAAACGGTCCGTGGAAGTACTCTCCCGCGTGGATCGCGTGTGAATGAATCCATTGCATCTCCATTAATATACAAATCGCAAAGGAATAAGCGATGCCGTAGTTGACCCCGCTAGCCACCGTATAAATGACTTTTTCATCTTTATACTCTTTCGAAAATTGTTCTGCTTTCTCTTTGAACTGCTCCCGTGTCCGATCGTATATGGTCTGCAGCTGATCAAGGCCGCTTAACAGCTTTTGATAATCCTCATTTTTCCCTTCATAAACCGAAAGGAGCCCCATCACGAGCTGATACATAAAACTGTAATTGCTGTTGATTGCGTTTGACTCTTTGCCCCAATCATAGCGCAACACAAAATCGGCATCTGCTGTTAACGGGGATCCAAGTTTGTGGGTTAACGCGACCGTTGTTGCCCCTTTGCTTTTCGCGAAACTGACCGCTTTAACGGTTTCCGGCGTCTTCCCTTCCATGGAACATAAAATCACCAAAGAATCTTTGCCAAGTTTGACCGGGTTGCGATGGATAAATTCGTTAGAAGAATATAAATCCGATTCGATCGTTTCAGCCTCGCGGTCAAGGAGATATTTGCTTGGATACATCAGCGCGGATGATCCGCCGCATGCTACGAATAAAACATTTTTTATTGCCTTCCCCTGAAGCGCCTCCAAAACGTCTTGAACCTGCTCGTTAGCTGTTAATTGTGTTGTCATTGACGTATGACCTCCAAATTTTTAGTTTTTACTGCTGACTTATTTACCCTCCCTTTGACTATGACGTTATATAACGTTATAATAAAACTAACATTTATAATTGTCAATAAATTTATGAAAAATCTTAATAGTTTTTATTTGCTGTTTCATATTTGTTTGATAAAGGAAAAATAAGTATGATGAAGGTGCAATATATTCCAATGGGTTTGTAGGTGAAAATATGAAATTAAATGGTGACAGCGCTAAGCCGCTTTATGAGCAGTTAAAGAATGTTTTAAAAGAAGAGATTCATAGGGGAATTTATAAATACGGAGAAAAAATACCGCCTGAACCGGTGTTGTGCGAAAATTACGGTGTCAGCCGCATTACAGCAAGGCGGGCTGTAAGTGACCTTGTAAAGGAAGATATACTAGACCGTCAACAAGGTAAAGGGACATTTGTTAAACATCATGCCGTTACACGTGAACTTCTTACCGTAAACGGTTTTTCCGATAATGTGAAGACCGAAGGCAAAGAGCCGCATTCTAAGGTTGTTTCAAAAGAAATCATTACCTCAACCCCTTACCTTGAAGAAGGCTTAGAAATCCCCGAAGGAACGAAAGTTTTAAAGCTTGTAAGATTGCTATTAATTGAGAACGGAACGGTCATCTTAGATATCGCCCATTACCCCTTAAACCGCTTTCCGAAGTTGGCTGATTATATTGGGGATTCCGTCTCGACTTATGAAACCCTTAGAGAAGTTTATCACGTCCAGCCGTCTTACAACAAAAGGAAGTTAAATATTGTTTTAGCAACAAAAAAAGAATCTGAGTTTTTAAATTGTGAATTAGGGGAGCCCCTTTTTGAGGTTAAAAAGCTCTCTTATGATTCGAATAAGGTGCCTGTCCATACATCCACCTTGTACGCCATTGGAAAGAATGTCACATTTACAGTAAATGATCCAATGGAGGAAAAATAAAAAGACATAGATAAAGAGGCTGGGACAGAAATTACAAAAGAAAGGAACGAGGCGCTCCGTCAAAATACTTCGCTTTCCACGGGCACGGCCCGAGCCTCCTCAGAAAGCAAAAACCGCTTTCTTGCGGGGTCTTCGGACACGTGCTGTTCCCGTTGGAGTCTCCATATTTTGACTACGCTTCGCATTTGCTATTATATTTTTAAATTTTATTGTTCGGCATTTGAATGAACCCTTTTAGTTTTGTCTTAGTCTCCTTTACAACACCGGGAAAACAGGCTTTAGTTAATTTATCAACCGCTTTTCTGGTTATCCGTAGCTCCATTGTTGGGATTTACGTGTCTAAGTATAGTCACAATGATTGCTGCTCCAATAAACAGCAGGACAGCACTCACTGCTGCAACCGTGTTCATGCCGACTTGTGAAGGCTTCCCGTGCAATGGCAAGCTAATAATCAAAAGCCCTGAAGTTTATTCATATGTGTACATCATCCAGTAGCCAATGTCTTCAAAACCAATCCGTTTATAGATTGCTCCAGCTGCAGGATTATCATAGAACAAACATAGTTCTTTCCCTTCATCTAAAAGAAGACTGCATAGCCTCAGCATACACTTGGTTGCATATCCCCTTTTCTTATAGTTTTCTAGCGTTGCAACCCCTACCACCATTGCTGACAGGGAATTTTCTGCTGTCGTTGAAGCAGTTGATACCATTTTTCCATCTTCCATGATAAAAAATGAACGTGACGTTCCATTTTTCAAAGCCCGGCGGTTTCTTTCCACTGTCATTGGTGAATCACTAAATTCCGGAACTGAGTTTAGGAATGCCACAAGTGCTTCTGAATCGTAAGGAAATGCTCGTTGCACATTCGAAAAATCAACATTATTATTGGTATTTAATCTAGTGCACTTAGCATAATAGGTTTGTCTTTTCCTTTTAAGTTGTTTATCTAAGTAGGGCTCAATTTTTTCAGTGATGCCCTTTAAGCCGGACATCATCTTAAAATCAGGGTCATTGGACATAATCTCAGCAAATCCTTCAGCATTAAATGATTCCGTTGCAAAGGGTATATAGTTTTCATGGTACTTTAACAAAACAGCAATGAGTTCCGCGCTTTCATTAAACTCGCCCCAAAGCTTTTGGAAATCTTGTTCATATCCGTACGCTTCAATGTCACCAATAATAAATAAGTTTTCGGCACCTTTGGTTTTTAACAAATTAAAACAGACGTCATGATCACTTTTATTTAACCTTCTTATCATCGTTCTCTCCCCTTATAACAAAACTTGATCCATAAAGTAGAAAATATTCTTATTATTTTACAATAAAAAGATCTTAGTTAGAAGAACTTTTTTATTTTTGAATGAATTCACCTCACCATTCTCGCCCTCTTCTGTCTATTTACATTGTAGTAAAACTTTTGGGCGAGGAGTGGTGTCGCATGTTATCAGGAAGAATCGAGCAGTTTGAACATTACAGTCAATTTCAATCTATTGAAGATTTCAATGAAACGATGGGAATGTATATGGCGTGTTTCGGGGATCAGTTTACTAAGGGTGAGCGGAAGGCGCTTTATCAGCTGACACGCTTTTGTGCAAAAGTCCCTGGCGTCAGCAACATCCGCCTTTGCAAGCTTCTGGCTTACGCCAATCAGTCGGAGCCGATCTCGAGGTCCACTTTTGAGCGAGCTTTGAGAAAAGCGGCCAAACTTGGCATGCTAACCATCCACCATACATGCCGAAAAGAAGGCGGCTATTCGCATAATGTCTACGTCTTTAACCGCTTTGACGGAGCCTCTGATGTACAATTGACGAAAGGGGCAAGGCCGGAAAAGCCTGATGAGAGTAAGGCGGAAGAGACGAAATCGTCCCCAGAAGCTATTAATCTATTTAAAACTAATAATAAAGATATTAGTAAAGACGTAAGACTAGAAGATCTTGATGAAAGTTATTGTCCAAATCATATTCCAAATAATTTTATCAAAGCAGCCAAACCGTTCTATGGCGCTGATGGCATTTATCAACTATGGGGAACTGTCCTTACTGCTTCTCGTCGCCAATCCCTCGACGGGCCAATCGAACATTATTTACCAGTTGTTATCTCTGCCTTCAAACAAACTGTGTTCCAATATAAAAAAGGCAAAATCAAAAATTCCTTTAAGGCTTACTTCCATGGCACCCTTGTCGGTATGTTGGCCGTGGAAGCAAGAAAGGAAAACATGAGCAATTGCCCCTATATCGTCTATGATTGGCTTGGCGTAGGTTAAACAAGAACACTTATTTGAGAAAATAATCCCTTACCTCTAAAAAAACAAGGGCCCGAAAGAGCGTCTTTAACGGTAGCCATGAATTTGCTAAGCAATTTGGCGAAAAGCGCTTGTTGGAAAATGGTGCCTATTATGGCAAAGTAATCGTGATGCCGAACTGTGCTGTAAAGTTTATAATTACTATTTCTTACAAAGCAAAATTTCATACAACAAAAGCTTTATAAAGGTAGACTGCAAGCTCCATTTTAAGATAGTCCTCATAATTGTTGAAGTCTAATTCAACAAGCTTCTCGATTTTTTTTATGCGGTTATATAATGTGTTCGTATGGATGTGAAGGTCTTTTGCAGTTAACGTCATGGAACGGTTATTCTGTACATACATGACCATCGTATGCAGTAATTCGCTGTTTTCATCCTGTTCTGTCCATAACAGCGAAAACGTTTCATGCAGGTATGAGGTGATTTCTTCAGAATGATGATGTAAAAAAAGGCGGCTGATGCCGATATCCTTATAATGAAGAACACCCTTATTATTTTGTTTTTTCAAATGAAGAAGAGCTTTCTCTGCCTTCTCATGATTTTCTACAGCTTCCCCTGGATAGTATACCCCGGTAGAAATTCCCGCTCGGGCTTTAACTGTAAACCGCTGGTTCCACCAGCTAATGTTATTTTTAATTACATCTATGAAATGTTTTTCGCAGTCGTTATTATGACTGGAGGAAAAAAAGGTAATTTTGTTATTATGGCTAAAAAGAAGGCTATTTTCCAATGGCAATTTTTTCTCCAAATAAGTAAGCAATAGGAATGCCTCATTTTCAAGAGAATGCAAATCAACGTTGCCATCAAGCTCAATTAATGCTGTTTGGAGAAAATGATGATTATTTATCCCCAAATCCTTTGCGCTGATTGCAGCTTGCTGAGGTTTTTTTGTTTTTAAAAACTGTTGATATTTTTCATAGGTTTTCTTATACATAACTTCGGTCTGTGACCGAAGTTTCATAATTTCAAGAGTAAGAATTGGAGCCCCCTGTTCAATAATCAAATGATCAAGCTCCGACAGGGGAAGGCTGCCCTCAACAATCAAACATCCTAAAAAACTTGACGATCCAGATCTGATTGGGTAAACGTAACAATTAGTCTGTACCGTATCCGAGACGGAAACAAAAGCTGGCTCCGATTTGTTAGTAAAAAGGAAAAACATATCATCAAGGCTTCTGACAATGTGAGATTTTTGTGCCGGAATACATTTACCATTTATATAATCCGCATAGAAAACTTTCTTTTCCATTTGTTTATTCATTTCAACGATAATAGCGTCAAGTCCTTTGTTCTGGATCGACAAGCGGGTAAGGTGATTGTGAATCGTCATTTTCTTTGCCAACAGCCCATTTGTTTTTTTAAGCTTTTTTGACAAGCTGGTAATTTCTCTTAAACTATTCTGTGCTTCTGTATGAAGCTTGGCATTATGTATTGCAATAGCAGCTTGGGAAGCGAAGCTCTGTAAAAGAAGCAGATCCATTTCACTGATACTATGCTTTATATCGTAGCGATGAAGTGTCATGACGCCAATTCTATTAGTTCCGAACGAAATCGGCAAGGATAAAATAGATTTGATATCTTGGTGTTTGCATGAATTGTTAATACAGTTTAGATTCTCTTCTCCCGTATCCGCCATACTTTCATAAATCTTTTCTTTTGTATCAATAAGTCTAACATTGCCGTCTCTAAAAACCTTTCCGGTAATTGACTCACCTATGCTTACCTTTAAAGATTCGATGTTGTCATTAAAACCAACGTATGACTTAATAATCAGTTTATCCGAATGCTCTTCATACAGTTGGATAAACCCCGCATCGGCATTATGGGCAATATTTAATGCAAAATACATAATTTTTTTCAGTACCTCATCCAATTCGAGTGTCGAGTTAATGACTTTGTAACATTCGATTAAATTCATTAAGGCTTGCTGTACCTTTTGGTTTTCCAGCTTTAATTGTTGAAGAAATGAATCTTTATTTTGCACCTTTTTACCTCCAATGTTGATATCAACAGTATATAATAATAAAGATTGGTTACTTTCACATTTATAATTTTTCTACTATTCTATATCATTTAGTTTACAAAGAGCAAGAAGAAACATTTTCCCTTTAAGCGAATGCGGCGGCATGCCAATCGAATAAAAATGCTTGGGGGATTATAATGACAAATTATTTTTGAAAGAGGAAAGGAGTAAAAAGTTGAAAATTGAAAAGTATAGCATTGACCACATTCCTAAAAATGAGCGGCATGGCAGTCCGAAAAGTTTATTTACTATTTGGTTTGGTATAAATATGCAAATAGTCGCCATAGTGATGGGAGCATTAGCAGTAGTGTTGGGTTTAAACCTATTTTGGAGCATTATAGCGATTGTTATCGGCAACCTGGTCGGTGCAATTTTCATGGCATACCATTCAGCCCAGGGTCCCAAACTGGGGATTCCCCAAATGATTCAAAGCCGTGCCCAATTTGGCGTAATAGGAGCTATTCTGCCTCTTATTCTGGTGCTTATTATGTACATTGGTTTTTCCTCAACCGGTGCCGTACTTAATGCCCAAGCAGTTGTAGACATTGTTCCCATGCCATTAACACTTGCTATTGTGATTTGCCATTGTATCACATTTGCAATCGCGGTATATGGATATGATTTAATTCATGCAATAAATCGGTATCTTTCGATTGTCTTCACTGTTGTGTTTTTAATAATTACATTCTTGGCGCTAAAAATGCCCCTGCCCGCCCATAGCTTGGCAATCAGTCAATTTGAAGCCCCATCTTTTCTATTAGTTGTCAGCATTGTAGCGACATGGCAGCTAGTTTACGCACCGTATGTTGCGGATTATTCGCGGTATCTACCGGAAAACACATCCACTAGGAAGACATTCGCCTACACATATTTTGGGACTGTAATCAGCTGTATCTGGATGATGAGCCTTGGAGCGTTATTGGCAATTTTAATTCCGGATTTCTCAGATAACCCGACTGTCGGACTTTCTATGTTAGTCGGTCCACAATTTTCAATTGTCATTGATCTGTTAATCATTCTGGGTGGTATTGCGGCTGGCCCACTCACCTTCTATGGCGCTTTTATGTCTGTCATAGCTACTCTAGAACCATTTACTAAACTTCGCGGAACACCAAAGGTTCGCTTCTGGTTAATGTTTATCATCGTCGTGGTTTGTACAGTTATACCAATCTGTGTGCAAAGTTACTTCCTGGACTTTTTTTCAAACTTCATGAATTTACTGATGTATTCAATGGTGCCATGGACAGCAATCAATCTGGTAGACTTTTATTTTTTACGTAAGAGTAAATATAACATTTCAGATATATTCGACGTTAATGGACAGTATGGTAGATATAATTGGATTGCCATTTTTTCTTATATTGTCGGTGTACTTGTCGAGATACCATTTGTGAATACCACATTGTTCGAAGGAGCTATTGCCAAGGCGTTAGGCGGTGCAGATGTGGCTTGGATCGTCGGATTAATAGTCCCATCGCTCCTTTATTATTATCCAATGAGGCGTACGCTGAATAAACCAAAAACGACCATTCATAATGTCGAATCGTAAATATATGGAAAGTTAAATGACCTTCAACTCTTCATATCAGAAAATTTGAAAGGAGCTTTTTTGTATGATGAAAACTGGAACACTTAGCGACCTTGCTTATCAAGTAAAATCTGATGTGGTTAAATGGAGACGCTTCCTTCACGAAAACCCTGAGTTATCATTCCACGAAGAAAAAACATCTCAGTTTATTTATGATACACTTCTATCCTTTGGCGGATTAGAGGTTTCACGACCGACGAAAACTAGTGTTATGGCCCGTCTTATTGGCAGACAACCTGGCAAAACCTTAGCGATCCGTGCCGATATAGATGCTTTGCCTATCCAAGAGGAAAATACGTTTGAATTTGTTTCTAATAAACCAGGTGTCATGCATGCTTGCGGACATGATGGCCATACGTCTATATTATTGGGAACGGCTAAGGTTCTTACGAGTCTAAAAGAACAAATTATAGGTGAGGTTCGCTTTTTGTTCCAACATGCTGAGGAAACGCAACCTGGAGGCGCACAAGAAATGGTGGCTGCTGGGGTTATGGAGAATGTTGATTGCGTCACCGGGCTTCACCTTTTACCTCAACTTGAAGTCGGTAAAATTGGCATTATTTCTGGTTCAATGACCGCATCATCAGACAATTTTACAGTTACGATTCATGGAAAAGGCGGGCATTCGGGAATACCACATCAAACTATAGACAGCACTACCATTGCTGCACAAGTTGTGACAAACTTGCAGCATATTGTTTCAAGGAATACAGATCCCCTTGATGGCACCGTCATCTCAGTAACTAAATTTATTGGCGGGACAAGCCTTAATGTAATCCCTGACGCTGTTCATATTGGGGGTTCGATACGAACATTAAGTTCTGATTTACGTGATGCTTTACCCACACTTTTAGAAAAAGTGATTAAAGGTGTAACGGAAGCGCATGGTGCAACCTATGACCTTCAATATATAGTTGGTTATGACCCAGTCGTTAATGATGAAGGGATAACCAAAATAATTAGGGAAACGGCATGTAAAGTTTTCGGTGATAAAGCACTTGAACTTAGACGACCGCTAATGGTTAGTGATGATTTTTCAGCGTTTCAACAAAAAGCACCAGGAACCTATTTCTGGGTGGGAGCGGGAAACGAAGAAAAGGGAATTAAAAATCCTCTTCATCACCCAAAGTTTACAATTGATGAGGAAGCATTAGATAAAGGATTAAAAATGATGGTTCATTCCACATTTGAATTACTCAAACCAAGGTAGCAATTTAGTGCCATTCAGAATACTCTTTTCCTGTCATATAATAAAACAGCTTCACTGGCAAGTACGGTCAGTGAAGCGTATGTGTCAACTTTTTCTCGGACATGTTATAACACGCCGTTTTCAGCACTCTATTTTTGTACACTTTAGCTACCGCGCTGACGCTTGGTTGCCTGTCATCGCCCATCACGTTCTTGAGAATCTGACGGGCGATGACTGGTTTTAACGGAAACCCTTAACTAATTCCCCTATTGCGGATGAATGGGCGCCATACAGGCTGATCGTGCCTTCTTTCGCTCCAATGGATGGTCGAATGGGATCCTTAAGGATTTGTGCCATTCTCACCGTTTTTTCGCTTCACGCTGCTGCCTTACACTCCGACGTTGGTGCTTAAGGTATGCCTTTCGCAACGTGTTATTGAGTGTCCCTTGGATAATTTTGACCATGGCCACAGCCCCTTCAGTACTCCAATGCATGCCTCGCTTTTTCATGTTGACGCCCACCAAAACATCGTAAAATGGAGCGACGGTTCACTTGCGACAACAAGTTATCAAATTGAAGATGCATCTTTCTCCTTGGACAAGACGGATAAAGGATTCATTGATTACAGTGACCTACATGGCGGTACTTTAACTAAAAAGAAAGAGCGTCCTGTCCCTGTATTTGATGATTCCAGAGACTACAGCAACAAAGGCATGATCTATGCCGGAAGAAACATCCCAGAATTCTGCCTTAAGATCCATGTCCTTGCCGAAAGCAAAGACAAGTCTGTTGGCGCGATTCAACTTTCAAAGAAATAATTGGCATAAGAGAACCCGCTCTCAAGCGGGTTCTTTTTTTGGATAAATAAAACGAAGTGTGAGGTTTATTTTTTACTTTAAATACAATTTTAAATACAACAGTTGTTTTATTAAAATTATTATACAACAATTGTTGCAAAAAAAGGGGGCAAAACCTATTCCATTCGTGACAGCCCAAGCCAATTTTACAGACCCGTTTAAGGAAAAATCGCTTACGGGCCTTCGTCACCCTCATGAACGACCTCGAGCCCAATTTTTTATCGTCTTTGGGTGTTCATCACCTTTATGAACGACCTCGAACCCAATTTTTTATCGTTTTTGGGTGTTCATCACCTTTATGAACGACCTCGAACCCAATTTTTTATCGTTTTTGGGTGTTCATCGCCTTTATGAACGACCTCGAACCCAATTTTTTATCGACTTTGGGCGTTCATCGCCTTTATGAACGACCTCAAGCCCAATTTTTTATCGTCTTTGGGCGTTCATCGCCTTTATGAACGACCTCAAGCCCAATTTTTTATCGTCTTTGGGTGTTCATCACCTTTATGAACGACCTCGAGCCCATTTTTTTATCGTCTTTGGGCGTTCATCACCTTTATGAACGACCTCAAGCCCAATTTTTTATCGACTTTGGGTGTTCATCGCCTTTATGAACGACCTCGAGCCCAATTTTTTATCGTCTCTGGGTGTTCATCGCCTTTATGAACGACCTCGAGCCCAATTTTTTATCGTCTCTGGGTGTTCATCACCCCTTTAATGACATTTTCACGATCCTATTTACGGTTTATGTTCCATTCTTTGTTAAAATGTTTTCGATAAATGTATTTACCATAAAAAAAGATAACCCCGGAACAATGCCAAGGTCACCTGTTAAATGCTTGGTCCCTTATATAAGACTGTCTATTTTTAAGGGGTAGGCTCCGGGCCTCTCCCCTATTCATTACTCATTATCTTTTAACTCCTCTTTCAAATGGTAGAGTTCCAGTTTCAGTTCATTTACAGCCTCGCTATAGTCCGGGTCATCATAGACACTTTTCATTTCTTTTGGATCTTTTTCGAGGTCAAATAGCTCCCACTCGGGAGTTCTTGGTTCGTCCTTGGTCCCTTTCAATCCTAATGCCTCGCCGTAATAGTAAACCAGCTTGTATTTTTTGGTTCTGAGCCCATAGTGCGCACAAACGAGGTGAGGGTCAGACAAATGCTCCCAATACCGATAGTACATCGATGTTTGCCAATTATTCGGGGTCTGCCCCCTCATTAACGGCCGCAAACTATTCCCTTGCATGTCTTCGGGAATAGAAATGCCGGCGTAATCAAGAAAAGTTTCCGCAAAATCAACGTTCAGGGCCATGCTTTCTTGAACGGATCCCGGCTCGATTTCCCTAGGATAACGGACGATAAATGGCATGCGCAGCGATTCCTCGTACATAAACCTCTTGTCATACCATCCATGATCTCCCAGGAAAAAACCTTGGTCAGATGTATAAATAACAATTGTATTTTCAACAATCCCTTCTTTATCAAGATAATTAAGCATTAGCCCGACGTTGTCATCGATTGATGCGATGCAACGCAAATAATCTTTGATAAAATGCTGGTATTTCCAATCCTTTAATGCTTCATGTGATAAATTTTCGGGAGGTTTTTCTTTTAAATCGATTTCATTAAGATCCTGGTCGATCCGCATAGCGGCTTCAGTCGCAGCGTAGGCTCGATTGCTATAATCGTCGTTGAATGTATCCGGTACCGGAATGTTCAGATCCCTATACATGTGGGCGTGTTTCTCATCCGGTTCCCACGGCCGGTGTGGTGCTTTATGGTGACACATTAAAAAGAAAGGTGCATCCTTGTTACGCTTCTTTAACCAATCAAGCGATAGATTCGTCACAATATCTGTGGCGTACCCTTTAAATATCTTATCTTTGCCCATTTCAATCATTTCAGGATCATGGTAGGCGCCTTGGTCCGGGAATATATTCCAATAGTCGAATCCCGTGGGGTCACTCACCCCGCCATGGCCTAAATGCCACTTTCCGACAATGGCTGTTTGATAGCCTTCTTGTTGAAGCATTTTCGCAACATGCGGCTGTCTCCCGTCGAAATCGTCGAACAATGTTTTTACGCCATTCATATGGTTGTATTTGCCGGTTAAAATGGATGCCCGACTTGGCGCACATATGGCATTCGTGCAAAAACAATTGTCAAAGCGCATGCCTTCGTTGGAAATACGGTCTAAATTCGGCGTTTCGTTGATTTTGCTGCCGTAACAACTCATGGCATGTGAGGCATGGTCATCACTCATGATGAACAATATGTTCGGTCTGTCCTTTTTTTGGATCTGTCCCACTTTATACATCCCCTTTACCGTTTAATGATATCCTTAAGACTGAAAATCAAATCTAGAGAAGATTATTTTAGTCAAAAAAAACAAACTAGAAATAATAAGTTATAATTTACCCTGAATTATTCATACATGCGATGGAAAATGAGATTTAAGTCCAAAGCTACCCTTTTTAATCCTATTTTTGGGAAAAAGTCTATGAAATTCACTG
>NZ_SLXK01000048.1 GCF_004341035.1 Scopulibacillus darangshiensis | reverse complement strand
CTTTCATTTTTTAGGTGAAAGTTATGGCATTGAAAACCCTGATATAACCCAATTTCTTGGGACATCGACATTAGACTATGAATATTTCAGGTTTATATACTCCCGGTAAGCCGAGCGGTTTGTCGCACCGACGTAGTCATTAAGCTTGTATGAATGCTTGATGGCTTCTGTAATGAAAACCTTTGCCGTTGCAACAGCCTCTTTCACCGTGCTGCCTTTCGCCAATTCCGCTGTAATCGCAGCTGAATACGTGCAGCCGGCGCCGTGGGTATAGGTTGTTTTAACTTGCTCTGATTCAAAGATCTCAAAGGTACGGCCATCGTAAAGGAGATCGATCGCCTTTTTATTCTCAGATTCGAGTTTGCTGCCGCCCTTGATCATCACATACTTGGGACCGAGATCAAAGATTTTGACCGCAGCTTCCTTCATTTGGTCGACGGTTGTAATCGGCGGCATCCCGCTTAACTTAGCAGCCTCAAAGAGATTAGGCGTGACGACAGTCGCTTTAGGCACAAGAAGGTCACGAAGGCTCGTTGTATTCTCTGGATGAAGTTCTTCATCAGCCCCTTTACAAACCATGACAGGGTCGATCACAATGTTTTGCATGTGCTGATCTTCCATGAATTTGGCGGCAAGCTCAATGATTTCCGGTGAACCGAGCATGCCGGTCTTAACCGCGTCAACACCTACGCCTACAATGCTTGTTTTCAGTTGTTCTTTTACAGTATTCACATCAACAGGGAAGACGTTATGCGCCCAATTATTATATGGATCCATCGCAACAATAGTCGTAAGAGCAGATATCCCATAGACGCCAAGCTCTTGGAACGTCTTCAAATCAGCCTGCAAACCAGCGCCGCCCGAGCTGTCTGATCCCGCAATGGTTAATGCTTTATAATGAGTCATTTGACATTCTCCTTACTATAGCTGTAATAAATAGATCAAAGCATATTTTCATTATAATAAGAATAAAGGATAAATACCAATGGCGACGCGCGGGTAAAGAAAAATAGGTAGAATTTACCTTGAAAAATAATAGAAATCCTTTTATAATATTCAAAAAAGTAGTAAAAAAGGGGATTGATAATCTATGAAAAGAAAGCTTTCCATTCTTTTTGCTATGATTCTATTGTTTTCAATTCTTCCTGCATATCAATCTCATGCAGCTTCAGAGCCGATGGTCAAGGTGAAGCTTGTGAATTTTTTGGGCAACCAAAGTCACATTACGTTAGAACCGCAAGATACTTATAGCATTAAGGGGAAACCTGAAACGCTGCACAAAGGAAAATCATACATATTAAAAGTTGAGGGTAGGAAGCTGTCACTATATGAAGATAAAAAAAGGATCGGCTCATTTAAGACACTGTCGGTTAGCCCCAAAAAAGGCAGCAGCCGTTTATCTGTTAACGGGCGTGACTACGGCGGTTCCTTTCAATTTATTCTGGAAAATGGCAGTTTTGTAAGACCGATTAATACCCTTTCAATAGAGGATTATGTCAAAGGCGTGCTCCCTAGGGAAATGCCGCCTTCATGGCATATAGAAGCGGTCAAGGCCCAAGCAGTCGCTGCCAGAACATATGCCCTCAGGTATGGTGATAAGGTGATCAATGACACAATAAGCTATCAGGTATACGGCGGTGCCGACCAGCAGCCTGCCAGCAACAAGGCGGTCAACCTTACAAGGGGCGAAGTGATGTATTATGATGGAAAACTGGTCGATGCTGTATACTCCGCAAGCAATGGCGGAAAGACAGAATCCAATGCAAACGCTTGGTCCGGCAAGCCATTGGGTTATTTAAAAGTAAAAAATGACCCTTATGATCCCAAGATGGTTTGGCATACTGCTTTTAACAAGCAGCAAATCAATTTAGCCGGTATGGATTTGAAACATCCGGGCGAATGGTGGTCAAAGGCAAAAGAGAAGGATCAGGTCATTGCGGAAAATATTAAACATTGGCTGAGAAATAATGATTATGCAGGTAACGAGATTAAGGTTGTGGCAATCCCTAATCTATCATTCAGTGACAAAGGATCCGGCGGCAGGGTCACCAAAGGCAGCCTTGCCATTCAATATCTTGTTAAAGGTAAAGTCGACGCCAAAAAGCGGATGGTGATCAATAAGCTTGAACTGAAAAATAAGCCGGCAACAACGATTCGGGCGATCTTAGGCAATCGGCAAATTCGCAGCTATGTCATTGATAATGTGTCAGATAGCAAAAATAAGCTCACTATAGAAGGGCGCGGGGACGGCCACGGCGTCGGAATGAGCCAATATGGCGCAAAGCAGCGGGCCGAAGCTGGACAAACCTATAAGGACATTCTAGGTTTCTATTATGATGGAGCAGCACTATCGGCTGACTATCAACCTGAAAATGCTATCCCGCTGCCAAATAAGGCGGGGGATAAAAAGCTTCAAACTGGTAAGGTGAATGCGATCAGACTTAACCTTAGAACTGGCCCGTCCATGTCATTTAAAGTTATTGGCCAGCTGAAAAAGGATCAAAGGGTTGAGATTTTAGGAAAAAAGGGAGAATGGTACAAAGTCCAATCTGGTAAGCAAAAGGGCTATGTTTATGAGAAGTATTTATCGAAGGAAAAGTAGTGTAAGGGAGGGCCAAACGTCCTCCCTTTAGTTTTCTTTTGGATTAAGATTGATTTGCCAGCTGCTCCCGCAACAAAAATTTCTGCAGCTTCCCGCTGGCATTGCGGGGCAGTTCATCAACAAAGATATATCTTCGCGGCCGTTTATAGTTTGCTAGCTTCCCGTTTGATTTACAAAACGCCTCGAGGTCTTCGGCAGTTAACGCAGGGTCCTTTTTCTTAATATAGGCAATCACCCGCTCGCCCCACTTTGCATCGGGTTCACCAAGAACGGCTGCATCGAGCACCCCATCATGTTCAAATAAAAGATCCTCTACCTCACGAGGATAGATATTTTCCCCGCCGGAGATCACCATATCATCGACACGGTCAGCGACAAATAGAAAACCATCTCTGTCGAAATACCCGAGATCCCCAGAGTGATACCAGCCCTTATACATGGCTTCTGCTGTTGCATCATCGCGATGGAAGTAACCGGCCATCAAGCTGTTGCCTTTTACAATAATCTCTCCGATGTCACCGGGTTCAAGAATGTCATCCGGTTCTGAAGGCCCGTTTTCATTTGGCTTTACGACCCGTACCTCATGATTGTATATGGCCTGTCCTGCAGCTCCCGCCTTCTTCAGTTGATCCTCGTCCATTAAAAAGGTGATTGCCGGCCCCATTTCAGTCATGCCGTAAGCTTGAATAAGCTGGATATTAACCGCCTCTTTGCATTTTCGAACAAGGGCAGGGGCCATGGGGGCTCCGCCGTATAGACTGTTTCTTAAAGATGATAGATCGTAGTTTTCAAGATTTTGCTGAAGCATCATGCTCCACATGGTTGGCGCGCCAAACAGTGTTGTGATTTTTTCATTCAGGATCGTTTCAAGGGCACGTTCTGGTTCAAAATGATGGAGGATAATACTGCAGGCACCCGCCTGTACTCTAGGAAGAAAAGCGCAGTGAAGCTCAGCACAATGGAACATCGGAGCCATCACAAGCCCGCGGTCATGCTGTGTTAACTGCATGGCGCCAATGAGGGCGAGACTTTGTTCAACCATATCTCTGTGGCGGTGCATGACACCTTTTGGCCTGCCTGTTGTTCCGCTCGTATACATAATAGCGTACAGATCATTTTCATTGATTTCTATCATTGGGGCACTATCAGATGATAAGGCTATCTTTTCATAAAAGTTAGCGGCATATTCCGGGGGATGATCATTGATCGACCAAAATAGCGGCTGAGTCTCTAGTCCATTCCTTGCTTGTGTAACCTGAGCGGTAAGCGCCTCTTCAAAAAAAATGATCTTCGGCTCCGCGTTATTTAGAATGTATGACAGTTCATCAGCCTTTAGCCGGAAATTTATCGGATTAAACACCGCGCCAATCTTTGCACAGGCAAAAAGGATCGTACCCATTTCACTCGTATTATAAAGATACGTCGACACACGATCACCTTTTTTTACACCCGCTTCCAGCAGCGCGTTTGCGAGCCGATTCACAACCTCATTCCACTCCCGAAATGTCCATCGCTTGTCAAGCCTAGTATCAACAAGAGCCTCTCTCTCAGGGTATTTCTGAACCGTCTGCTCAAACAACTGTCCAATTGTCGTTGACATATGTGCTCTCCTCCCAATTTGAAATTTTTTGGCGGGTTCAAAAACATGTCCAGAATGGTATCTAAAATTAAGCAGCTATAATGATCAAGAGCGGGATTGTCTTGTTTTACATTATTCATTCTTGATAATGAAAATACCTGCTTGAAACATGGAAAGAAGAGGAGAATAGCATAAAAATTAAAACACCATTGAAGCCTATATAGACGCTTCAATGGTGTCTTTCATGTTATATTTACCACTTATATGTCCAGAATTTCTCGGTTATAAACCGGCCCATGACTTCAGGATCTTTGGCATCAATTTGTTCTTTCATAGCTTGCACCATGGCTTCCGTTTGTGAACGGTGGGCCTGCAGAACCGATAGTTTTTGGTCAATGACATCGCTGACATCACGTTTGACATCAGGCTCGCCTAGATCTTCAATGGTATTATGGGCGAAGGCGATGCAATTGATCACAGGGCGTTCCTTCTCGGGAAGCTTTCGGGCGGCACGAATGACAGCGGCACCGCAGGCATCGTGATCAGGATGGACACTGTAACCAGGGTAAAAGGTAATGATCAACTGAGGATCAAGCTCTTTTATAACCTCGAGTACCCGGTCAGCGAGCTGTTCCTGATCTTCAAATTCCACCGTCTTATCACGCAGGCCGAATCGCCTCAAATCCTTAATACCGGCAAGGCGGCAGGCCTCTTCAAGCTCACTCCGGCGAATATGTGGCAGACTTTCACGGGTAGCAAATGTTGGTTTTCCCATGTTTCTGCCCATTTCACCGAGCGTCATGCAGATATAGGTGACAGGGATACCCTGATTTGTAAATTTTGAGATTGACCCGGATACACCAAATGCTTCATCATCCGGGTGAGGGAATACAACAAGTACAGGACGCTGCATATCCAAAACCTCCTTAAAGTTTTATGCGAAAAATCTTATTTTAAAAGGGTTCATGGCTAAGTTCAAGAGCAACAGCAAGCTTGCCGTCGTGGTCATGTCCGGCAAGGAGCAGCTGTCCATTATCGGTTAACTCCCAATCTGTTAATCCTTCAGCATAAATCCATCCTAAATCCATTTTTAGACCGATACGATAGGGGCCCTCTCCGGTAATTTGCCCGCGGGAAAAGCGGACCAGACCATTCCGGATATAAGCGCCTGCTGAAAAGAACTTTTCATTAAAATGTGAGGCATAGGCCCCGTTAGTCGTTTCTAGGTGCAAATAAACATCCTGATTCATAAATGTTTCGAGTTCACGTTGAACATCCTGTTGTTGAATCGGTTTCAAAGTGCAGACCTCCTTTAGCACACATTGCGGAAACTATATGGATAAGTTTTGATAACTCTATATTACTAGAAAATCTCGCGTTTGACTCGTTTGCTGATTAGCACCCAGTCTTCAGCGAAAATCTTACGAAGATTAGGGCGCCTTCTTATCGCAAGTGGATGATAAGAAACGGCTGTAGGAAAGCCTTTGACAGTGTGCCAGTCCCCTCGTAAATGCTTGACTTCAGCTTCAGGATTATCAAAAAATGACTGGACAGCGACGTTTCCTAGGCATACGAGGAATTGAGGATTTTGACGAAGCTGCGCGTTCAAATGGGTCATGCACATTTCTCTTGCCCAAGGTTTATCATAAGCCTTCCTTGGCCGTCTCTTTAAAATGTAAGTGATATAAATATCTTTTAGATCCATGCCGCAAACTGAGATTGTTTCCTGCAAGGTTTCCCTCGTGCCGCAGACATATGGGTTGCCTTCTTTATCCTCACGTGCGCCTGGATTGTCTAAAATAATGTAAAGGGGTGCTTCTGGGTTGCCTTCGCCCCAAACCATCCGTGACCCGTGGGTGTATAGGCCGCATTTCTTGCAGTCTTTTGTTTCACATGGAACAGGATCTTCAGATAAAATAACGGGTTTGAATTCGGACATGTCAGGGTCTCCTTTGAAAATGAAGGATAAAAAATAAGAGAAGCGAATTCTCTTATTTTGCACACCGTATTTAAATTGATTCAACTTTCCTGTGTATAAGCAAATGAAAAAGAGTGCGGAAGAACAGAGGTAAAAGCTTCACTCATTCATTATAGGACTCAAATTCCGTTATTTGCCCAAAAGCCACTCAAATGACCTCTTAAATGACTGAATAAAGGAACCACAGTCCGATAAAAATCCTAACAATGGATGCAGATGATCTTTTATTAAAATGATTGCTAAAAAGTTCCTTATCCAGGTTTTATTATTTTTATGCTAAAGCATGACATTGGATGAAAGGGGTCGGTTTAGAGTAAAATGCTAAAAAAGGATGGTGAGGCGAAGGTGAATCAAGAAAACAATCAAAATGTGGAGCTGGCAACCTTTGCAGGGGGATGTTTTTGGTGCATGGTTAAGCCTTTTGATGAGCTTCCTGGGATTATTGAAGTTGTGTCAGGTTACACCGGCGGGCATAAGGAAAACCCGACTTATGAAGAAGTCTGCTCGGAGACGACAGGTCATGCTGAGGCGGTTCAAATAACGTTTGATCCGGCGATCTTTCCATATGAGAAAATTTTGGAGCTTTACTGGCAGCAAATTGACCCAACAGACAGCGGCGGGCAATTCTACGACCGTGGATCATCTTACCGAACGGCGATTTTCTATCATAATGACAAGCAGAAAGAGCTCGCCGAAGCTTCCAAAAAGGCTTTGGAAGCAAGCGGACGTTTTGCTAAGCCGATCGTGACTGAAATCGTTCCGGCAAAGACTTTTTATCCGGCAGAAGATTATCATCAAAGTTATTATAAAAAGAACCCCAGCCACTATAAACGGTATTATAAAGGTTCTGGACGTCAAGACTTCATCGACAATAATTGGAAGGTCGAGAAAGATGATAATGAACTGAGGCAGCGACTAACCGATATCCAATACCAAGTCACGCAAAGGAACGGGACTGAGCGGCCCTTCGATAATGACTATTGGAACAATAAGCAGGAAGGCATCTATGTCGATATTGTCTCAGGTGAACCATTGTTTAGTTCCTTGGATCAGTATGATGCGGGCTGTGGCTGGCCGAGTTTTACCAAACCGCTTCGATTAGCTAACGTTAAGGAAAAGCAGGACCTCAGCCACTTTATGATCAGAACGGAAGTAAGGAGCAAATATGGGGATTCCCATCTCGGTCATGTGTTTAACGATGGTCCAGGGCCAACTGGCGAAAGATATTGCATTAACTCTGCAGCGCTAAGGTTTGTTCCAAAAGAAGAGCTTGATCAAGAAGGTTATAGTGAATATAAGAAACTGTTTTGATAAAAGGGCCAGGCCCGGGTCAAAAGATCCGAGCCTGGCCCTTAAATAACTAAAATCTATGATTCTACTAATTTTGTAATATGAATGTAAAATAAGTTTAATAGATAGTTTGATATGATGAAAATAATATACTCTACATAATTCTAGCTAAATTCACTAAATTTGATGTTTTATTATCTCATTCGCTATTTTCCATAATATCTATAACTTTTGGGAGGGAATGTTTTGAAAAAGCAAATTTTGCCCTTTGCAGCCATTGCAAGCGGTATCGTTTTCACAGCAGGCGGTTATGCACAAGCGGCAACGGGCAGCGAAATTGTCAATACAGGAAAGAGTTACCTCGGCACGCCATACCAATATGGTGCTCCAGTAGGCCAGACAAACAGCTTTGATTGTTCATCCTTTACGGTTACGGTATTCAAGAAATATGGTATTAATCTCCCGCGGACATCATCCCAGCAGGCCAGGACGGGTGTTGAAGTTAGTAAAAACAACCTGAAGGCCGGCGATCTGTTATTCTATGACACAAATGATAATGGCAAAGCCAGCATCAATGATATTAGCCATGTAGGCATATACATAGGGAACGGTAAGATGATTAGCGCTGAATATAAGTACGGTGTGAAAATCACTGACGCTTTTGCAACTTGGTATTGGGGGCCCCGCTTTGTAACCGCTCGACGTGTGCTGGATACGAACGCCTCAGGGTCATCATCTGTTGAAAGCGGGACTAGCAGCCATTCAGATAGTAGTAGTGGCGGGAAAGTATATACCGTCAAGTCTGGCGATAGTCTTTGGGGAATCAGCCGCAAGTATGATGTCTCGATATCGAAAATAAAATCTTTGAATAATCTGTCCTCAGATATTATTTACCCAGGGCAGAAATTAAAGGTATCAAGTTCGGGAAGCGTGAATGATGATTCTAAGGGAAATAGCGGTTCATCTTCACAAGAGCATTCAAGCGTTTATACGGTAAAATCTGGTGATTCATTATGGGTTATTGCCAATAATAATGATATGTCAGTGTCCGAACTAAAAGACTTGAACAACCTGACATCTAATATTATTTATCCGGGGCAAGAGATCACAATTAGCGGCAATGGCCCATCGAAGGATTCAGGCAGCAATGTCTCTTCAGCAAACGGAAGCGGCCCCCGTTCTTCCTATAAAGTAAAAAGCGGTGACACGCTTTGGGAAATCGCGATGTTAAACGATATAACCGTTAATAAATTGATGAAATATAACAATCTTTCATCTACACTGATCTACCCGGGTCAGAAGCTTGCCATACCAAATTAATTAATAAAAAACCCGCATGCGCTGCGGGTTTTTTTAGTTAATCAGAAAGTATATGTGCTCCTCCACTTCGCTTCGTCGCAAGGCAACGTTGACGAGGTGGCAGGCAGTAGCCTTTCTGACGCACATAAGTGCACTGGCTAAAGACGTAACATCCTGTTACAACGCCAGTACTAGCACGTCCTGTGCGTCGCAATTATGCCTCTGTCTTCGCCAATCGGAGTTTTCTTTATGGAACAATTAAATATGATTAAATGAATCTAGTCGTTCTTATGCTCGGCTTGATATGCGGTCTCCTCAACATCACTTGTCTCGATACGCGGTTCAGCTAATGCCGATTTTACACCCCAATAATAGAAGATAAGTGCACCGATTGCAGTGATAACAGTGTCCCAAGGTGCTATTAACAAGTGACTTTTCATCGGCCCATAGCTGCCAATGTAGGAGATAATCATAAGAAAAGCATAGTAAAAGATTAACCACCAACCGGCATTAAAATGACTCAGAACCTTTTCTTTAGTGTAAGATTTTTCGCGAAGGACGAAAATCAGGTAGAGTATCAAAGAAACGATGACGATCGGAATAAGGAAAGAAATAACTTTCCATTGGCTCCAATAAATAACCAATGTTGCAGCAATGAATGCCAATGGTGTAAAGAATTTAGCGGCCCTGAGTAAAAATGGCCGATGCAAATCAGGTTTCTTGTGACGAAGAGCCATCAATGATACCGGGCCGACTACAAAGGTCATGGCCTTGGCTGAAGTACTGGCATCCACCAAGTCCGCCCATGCCTGGAAGCGCCCAGGAAGCATCCAGAGGATAGCCAAAATGAGTGTCAGCCACAATGTTGCACGAGGCAGCCCTGATTTTGGGTCAATCTTTTGAAAGACCTTAAAGAAATACCCGTTTTTAGCCCAAGCGAACAATGAACGGGCTGATGCGGAAAAGTAGATGTTGCCTGTGGCAGATGGCGATATCACGGCATCGATTAAGACGAGGTTAGCCAACCAGACAAGCCCCATTGCTGCGGCTAAATCTGCCCATGGCGAATCAAAATGAATGGCACCCCAGCCTTTTCCTAACATATCATGGGGAACAGCCCCGATATAAGCAATTTGCAGCAGCATGTATACGGCGAGACCGATCAATACTGAATATAAAATGGCGAAAGGGACACCTTTTTCGGGGTTTTTCGCTTCCCCCGCAAACTCAATTGGCTGACGGAACCCATTGAAAGCGAATACAATTCCGGCCCCGGTAACGGCGGTAAAGATTCCTTTAATCCCGCCAGGATTTGAATCAGTTATACTAAAGTTAGAAGGATCAAAATGGGTTAAAAGGGCAATAATGATAATGATGGGTACGACAAATTTAAATACTGTAACGAATGTGTTTGTCTTCCCAAAAAAGTTAACACTCCAATAATTCAATAGGAAAAAAATAATGATTAGGGCGAATTGCACCGCAAAGCCGGCAAATGTCGGTGTGCCGTCACTGTGGCCTAATCCATCAAACCAGTATTCCAAATAACCGCGGACAGCCTGTGATTCGATACTGATAACTGCAGAATATGCAAGCATTGAGATAAAGCCAATTAGAAAGCCAACGACGGATCCGTGTGTAAAATCGGGATAACGGACGAACCCTCCTGCGACTGGCATGGCAGCCCCAAGCTCGGCGTAGACAAATCCAATCAAGATGATGATGGCAGCCCCAATAAGCCATGAGATCCAAGCGTATGGTCCGGCGAACCCTGTAGCGGTAGCAGCGGCATAAAGCCAACCCGAGCCAATAATTGAACCAACACCTAAGAACGTTAAATCCAGTGTACTTAATTGCCTTTTGAAAGTTCCATTATTCTGTGCCATAAGTACCTCCTTGTTTGACGTTTTTTTAAGACCCCTCATTAAGATGATATGCGGACTACTCTAAATTAGTAAAATTTTCAGCTAATTATCGCCCTATGAATCTATTTTATAACCTTTCCCATGCCATAACTAGTCCATTCGTAGATACATAGTCTAAATGTGTTGGCCGAATCTAGAATTATGGGAAAAGTTTGGGTTCTTTTATTATAACAAAGGACATTTATAACACAAAGCGGTTATGCCCTTGGCATAGAAAAGGGCTGCCAGCAAATATCATGCCGGCAGCCTAGTTTTTCCTATTATTTTTGTGCAGATGGTAATGGTGCGGTATGGTTCTTATCTTTTATTTTAAGGATGAACTGTAAGGCAAATAGAATAATGACAGATGCAAGACCGATAGCATCTGTTATCGACCCAGGATAAATGAGCAGAAGTCCTGCAGCAATGGCGATGATCCTTTCGATCGGCGTCACCCTGCGCATCCAGTAACCGATCATGCCTGCACCGATTGAAATCATCCCGATCAGTGATGTAAATACAACCCAAATGGTCTGGTACCACGTTGTATCAATCATCAATAACTCAGGAGAGAGAACGAAAATGTACGGGATGATAAAGGCGGCGATGGCCAACTTTGATGAATTTATGCCAGTTTTTATCGGCTCCCCCCCTGATACCCCTGAAGCTGCGAATGCTGCGAGTGCAACAGGCGGTGTAATGTCCGCAATGATACCAAAATAGAAAACGAACATATGGGCTGAGAGGATTGGCACATTTAAAAGAATCAAGGCTGGTGCAGCAATTGTCGATGTAATAACGTAATTTGCTGTTGTGGGTGAACCCATGCCAAGGATCAGGGATGCAATCATGGTAAAGAATAGGGTGAGAATAAGAATGCCTCCCGACAATGTTACAAGACCGTTTGCCAGCTTAAGGCCAAGCCCTGTAGCAGTGACCACACCCACGATAATACCGGCACATGCTGTTGCTGAAGCGACACCAAGAGCGGTTCTGGCGCCATTTACCAAAGCATCGAAAATATCCTTTATGCCCATTCGCGTTGCTTTATTAACAGCTCCGACAAGAATCGTAAAAACAATAGCCCATAGAGCTGAGCGTGTGGCACTTGTACCTGTCATAAGCAGGAATACGATGCCGACAAGTGGGAAGAGGAGGTATATTTTCTTTAGGATCGCAATCTTATTAGGGACTTCGCTTTTATCAAGCCCACGCAAACCGATCCTTTTTGCTTCGAAGTGTGTCATAATCCAAATCCCTGTAAAATAAAGCACGGCAGGAATGGCGGCAGCTTTTGCAATATCCCAGTAGGTAATGCCGTGGCCGATGAACTCAACCATTAAGAAAGCCGCTGCCCCCATGATCGGGGGCATAAGTTGCCCGCCTGTCGATGCGGCTGCTTCCACGGCTCCAGCAAATTCTTTCTTATAGCCGAGCTTTTTCATCATAGGAATAGTAAATGAACCAGACGTAACAACGTTTGCAACCGAACTCCCGCTAATCGTCCCTTGCAATGCGCTCGAGAAGATCGCAACTTTTGCAGGACCACCGACCCGTCTACCAGCAAGTGTCAGGGCTAAGTCATTAAAGTATTGACCGACTCCCGTTTTGATCAAGAATGCACCAAAAAGCAGGAATAGGAAGATAAAGGTAGAAGATACCGCGAGCGGTGTACCTAGAATGCCTTCGGTTGAAAAAAACATTGTTTGGCTTATGCGTTCAAGGCTGAGCCCCCGATGGGCAAGAAAACTAGGCATATAAGGGCCAAAATAGGCGTATAACAGAAAGATGATTGAAATAATGGTGATAGGCAATCCGACAACCCGTCTAGCAGCTTCTAAGACAAGGATAATCGCGATAAAGCCAATGATAAGGTCAATCGTTGTTAACCTTCCTGCCCTTAAAACAAGTTCATTGATGTTCAATGGCCAATAGAGGCCAATAACAACACTTAAAGCTGATAGAATGCCGTCCAGCCAGGTGATTTGGAATCTTTTTTTCTTTCTTTTTTTCTTTGATGCAGGAAAGAGCAGGAATATCAGCGAAAGGGCAAAACCTAAGTGAATGGTTCGCTGAATCTGTGCAGTGAAAACACCAAAGATTGCGGTGTAAAGTTGGAAAACTGAAAATGCGAATAATCCTATAGTAACGATCCAGTATAAAATTCCAGTTAACTTTCTAAAACCGGATTCTGGGTCGTATTTTCCCATGATTTCTTCAAGTTCTTGGTCGCTTAGTTGGTCATTTCTTGTTGTCTTGTCGCTCAAGAATATTAACTCCTTTCATCATCTCCCATAAATTTATCTTATGGACCCTTATTCGAACCCACATGCCTTTGCCCGTAAAGGCATGTATTGGATATTGGTGATGGCTGATGATCAATGTGTGATTTGATACAACTTGGCCAACCCGCAGGTCGACATAGGGAAAAGAACGGTTCATGTTTGATAGAATGTAGGTCTTCCCTTTTTGGGTAAATGTTTCATTACCCTGAGCATGCGAGGGCATTCCAATTGCAAAATTTTCATATGTCAATTTTGTTTGAACAATATGTTTCCCTTTAATGGTATAAAACTCCTGCACGGGAGTGAGATGTATTGAATGAATATAACGAATTGAGAAATGGTTGGTGTTTTTAATAGGGTAAAAAGCTAATATTTTTCCAGTATCTTGATATTCAAAGACTAAAGACTTATTAAATGGTGTAATAAGGATTAATACTGCCAGAATTAGCAGGCCAATGACCACCATCACCCGCTTCTGGCTAAATATTTGTTTGATTCTTTTCATTTTCATTTATGACATACAAACCGAAGGCTTCACTAGAAGCCTTCGGTTTGTATTGACAACTCCTTACTGCTTAGGTATTTTAATACCTTTTTCTTTAAAGTATTTTTCAGCGCCTGGGTGAAGCTTTATGCCGATCCCGTCGACGGCATTTTTGGCAGAAATGTATTCCTTTTTGGCATTTGTAAGCTTATCAAGATTATCAAATAAACCTTTGGTAATGTTATACACGGTATCCTCATCAAGGTCAGTTGATGCCACAAGCATAGCCTTAACGGCTACAGTATGGACATCGTTTGGCAGCTTATAAGTGCCTTGCTTAACGACATCATCAGAATAGAATGGATACTTTTGCTTTAAAGCCTCCGCCTTATCCTTGTCAATTGGTATGATTGTGACGTCTTTTTGAGCTGAAAGCGCGGATACAGCACCTGTAGGAGCACCGGCAGTAACAAATGCGGCATCGATACTGCCGTCTTGGATACCGTCAGTTGACTCATCAAAAGAGAGGTGCTTGGCATCAATATCGTCGGTAGACAAGCCGTAAACTTCTAAAATTTGTGTTGCGTTGGCTTCTGTACCGCTGCCGGGAGCGCCGATAGAAACCTTTTTACCTTTAAGATCGGCAACAGATTTAATGCCGCTATCTTTAAGAGCAACAATTTGGATTGTTTCTGGATAAAGTGTTCCAATTGCTTTAACGTTGTCAACCTTACCGCCTTTAAACATCAATTTTCCGTTGACAGCATAGTTTGCAATATCCGTTTGTGTGAAAGCAAGATCTGCTTCACCTTTTTGAAGAGATTGCATGTTTTCAACCGAAGCCCCGGATGATTGTGCTGTGATATGAACATCGGTATTTTTATTAATAACCTTTGCCATTTCACCGCCTAATGGATAATAAGTGCCGCCAGTCCCGCCGGTTACAAGGCTGAGTTCTTTATTCTTGTTACAGCCTGCCAGGGCGAAGATTAAGCCAAGGACAAGTACAATAGATGAAATAAATAGCTTTTTCCTCATCAAATCCCCCTCTTTATTCTTTTTATAAGTGAAGTTCTAATGTTCAGACACCCGATTCTGAACTATGAACGTCCCCCAAATATAAATAAATGCTAGTTAGTCCAGGATCCCTTGTTATGGTATATGATGGGTGGTCCAAAATTATTTGCTTTTTATAATAAGGGATCTCTAAAATTACATTACCTTTGTAGCTCTTTATGAGAATGGTCCCCGCTAACTTGAAAATAGCATTGATAGCGGTTTCATAGTTTAGCTGTGAGGTTAATGACATGAAGGTGATATTAAGAGCAGAAAAACTTGTACAAATTACAATTTTGTAATAATTACATTATAGATTTTTATCACAACACCGTCAAGTTTTGATTATGGCGTTAAATTGTGGTAAATGCCCTTCGTAAGAAGGATGGAACCCCAAACCAGCAACCTTAGCGCGGCCACACAATAAAAGAGTGCCATCAAACTTTCGATGACACTCCCAATGTTTATTTTTATGTTCACATCATCTTAAGAAGACATGCCCAAGACGGCTTTTACTTCGAGATATTCTTCGATGCCGAAGTCGCCCCATTCTCTGCCGATCCCGGATTTCTTATATCCGCCAAATGGAGCCGAGAAGTCCGTTTGCGCTTTATTGACGCGAATTTGTCCGGCCCGAATGCTAGAGGCAACTTTGTTAATGGTTCCTTCGTCTTTTCCGACAATGTAGCCAGCCAAACCGTATTCAGTGTCATTGGCAATGGCGATTGCTTCATCCAATGTTTCGTAGGTAATGATGGACATGACCGGTCCGAAAATTTCCTCCCGGGCAATCACCATGTCATTCTTTACATTTGTGAAAACTGTTGGCTTAACGAAATAGCCTGTTTCAAGGCCTTCAGGTTTTCCAGGGCCGCCCGCAACAAGCGTCGCTCCTTCATCAATGCCCTTTTGAATATAGGATTGAACACGATCCCATTGTTTTTGGGCTACGAGCGGTCCGACAAAGTTTTTCCCATTCGGATCGCCGACCGGAAATCTTGGCAATACGGCTTTTACGGCTTCGATAAAGTCATCATGCATTGCCTTTGGCACTAGCGTCCGTGTCGCTGCCGTACAAACTTGTCCTGTGTTCATGACGACATTTGAGACTGCGATTTTTGCCGCTTCTTTTAAATCGGCATCCTCTAAGACAATGAGCGGGGATTTGCCTCCGAGTTCAAGTGCAACTTTTTTAATTGTTTTCGCGGCGTTTTCCATAACTTTTTGCCCAACAGCGCTTGAGCCAGTGAAAGAGACTAAATCGATGTCCGGGTGGGAACTAATCCCGTTGCCAATGACTTCACCTGTACCGTTAACAAGGTTAAATACTCCTTTAGGCACGCCCGCTGCTTCAAAGACTTCCGCTAGAATGACGGCAGCGAACGGCGTGATTTCCGCAGGTTTTAAGACAACCGGGCTTCCTGCCGCAAAAGCGCCGGCAATTTTGGTTGATGTCTGATTGGTTGGAAAGTTCCATGGTGTAATCAATCCGCTCACACCGACTGCTTCCTTAATAATAGTGGTATCGCCGCGCTTCTCAGTAAAGGAGAAGTCTTTTAACAATCTAGCTGTTTCACGGAAATGATTTAGACCCATAGAATAGTGGACATTTTCGGAAAGTGACCGGGGTGAACCCAATTCCTCTGTAATAGCATCAACAAAGTCATCCTTACGCTTTTCATATTCATCGCTAATGGCTTCAAGCATTTGGATTCGCTCTTCCCTAGATGTCGTTGAGAATGTCGGGATAGCCTCCCGCGCCGCCTGAACCGCATGGTCGAGATCTTCCAGAGTGCCTAGACTGATACGTCCGGCAACTTTCTCCGTTGCCGGATTGATCACATCCATTGTTTCTGACCCCGTTGATTCGACCCATTCCCCATTAATAAAATGCTTCAAATAGTTGCGCATATACTTAAAACCCCTTTGATTTCTAATTTATTATTTCAATACCCTTAAATAGAGAATATAAAACAAGCCAATGTCCATACCATGTTATGTTCTTGTCCTGGACAATATGCTCTTGTGTCATAAAGATAAAATTCAATCGATAAAACATATTTTTTTGAATGAAATAGGGGATTTTAATAGATGATAAGAAAGGACTTTAACTAAGAATGAATGGACTTGGAACACGTCTGAATAGGGTGAAATTTCCCTCAAATTTAGACAATACAAGCATTTTTGAACGATTGGGGGATAAATCGTGACAATTTTTTTATCAAATTATGATGATTTAATGAACATAAGGGATTTGGGGATAAAAACGCGATGTCATTTGGTATGATAAATACTGCTCGTGAGACCTTCTGAGATGACTCAAGCACTTTTTATAAATTAATTATAGTGGATGATTCTAGATATAAGGTCTTTAAAATCGTGAAGGGTTTTATATGAGAAGGGAGGCAAAACAACAGCCATGAAAAGATTAACATTGAAATCATTGGGTGTCCTTGCACTATTTTTGGTTTTCTTGACAGGCTGTACGAATAAGGTTGCGGTTCTAAACCCACAAGGGCCGGTTGCCAAGCAGCAATACGACCTTATTATTTGGTCGTTCATATTGATGGCGATCGTTGTTGCCGGTGTATTGATCATATTTATTTATGTTTTGGTAAGGTACGGCAGGAAAAACAGCAAGGGGTATGATCCGGAAGATGAAGGGAACGCCAAGCTTGAAGCCCTTTGGACAATTATTCCGATTATCATCGTGATCTTGCTCGCCGTTCCAACAGTCAAAACACTCTATGGGCTTGAAGGTCCTCCTAAGCCGGCGAATGCAACAGGGAAAAAAGTTGAACCTATCACCATAGAAGTAACTTCGGTGGATTGGAAATGGTTATTCAGATACCCCAAACAGGGCATTGAGACAGTCAATTACGCTGTCATTCCTGAAGATACGCCAGTTAAAATTAAATTGAAGGCAATTGGCGCCATGAATTCATTTTGGGTTCCTGAGCTGGCCGGACAGCAATACACTATGCCAAATATGCCTATGAATATGTGGATTCAGGCTGACCATCCGGGTGATTACTTAGGAAGAAGTGCAAACTTCTCAGGCAAAGGTTTCGCACATATGTCATTCCACATTTTAGCGAAGAAGGATGCGAACTTTGACGCATGGGTAAAAGATGTCAAAGCCAATAAACCGGCACTAACCATGGAAAAATATAAAAAGTTATTGGAGCCGGATATTGCTGGTGAAATGACATTTTCATCTTATCCAAAAGTATTAGATAAAAAAGATGCTGCAATGGAGCAGCATATGAATAATGATGATATGGAAGGAGGAATGAATCATGATAGCGGACATTAAAGCGTTCCTCAGCGATTTTCTAGTCTTGGGGGATCCGCTGATTTATGGCGCGGATATTTCAATTGTTTTATCGATGGTTGCTATTGTGTTTGTCCTCTCTTATTTTAAAAAGTGGAAATGGCTTTGGAAAGAGTGGCTGACCACAATTGATGCTAAAAAGATCGGAATTATGTACATTATTGCCGCCCTTTTAATGCTATTCAGAGGCGGTATTGACGCGCTGTTAATGCGGTCACAGATTACTTTTCCTAATGAAGGATTTCTAGATTCACAACACTATAATGAAATTTTCACAACGCACGGAACAATCATGATTCTTTTCATGGCAATGCCATTTATCGTTGGTATGATGAACGTTGCGGTTCCGCTGCAAATTGGAGCACGCGATGTTGCGTTTCCGTACTTAAACGCTTTAAGTTTCTGGCTGTTCTTTGTCGGTGCCATGCTCTTTAACCTATCCTTTGTCATCGGTGGTTCACCAGATGCGGGCTGGACAAGTTACACGCCGCTCGCTGGGGCTAAGCTTGACCCGGGACCCGGGGAAAACTATTACCTCATTGGGCTGCAGCTTGCAGGGATCGGGACACTCGCAACAGGTGTAAACTTTATGGCTACGATTCTTAAGATGCGTGCGCCGGGCATGACGTTATTTAAAATGCCGATGTTTACTTGGTCAAGTTTGATAACATCACTCATTATCGTATTCGCTTTCCCAGTGCTTACGGTTGCGTTAGCTCTCTTGACAATTGACCGTTTATTCGGTGCACACTTCTTCACCATCGCTTCCGGTGGATCGCCGATGATGTGGGCGAACCTATTCTGGATCTGGGGGCATCCTGAAGTATATATTGTTATATTGCCGGCATTCGGTATTTTCTCAGAGGTTATCAGTACTTTTTCACATAAAAAACTATTTGGTTATAAAGCCATGGTATGGTCGATGGTTCTCATTTCAGCCTTAAGCTTTGTTGTCTGGCTGCACCACTTCTTTACAATGGGTAACACTGCAGCTGTCAACTCGGTCTTCTCGATTTCAACAATGGCGATTGCGATACCGACCGGGGTTAAAATCTTTAACTGGCTGTTCACATTAAATAAAGGTCGGATTGAATTCTCGACAGCCATGCTTTGGGCGTTGGCGTTCATTCCAAACTTCTTAATCGGTGGTCTAACAGGGGTAATGCTTGCGATCGCGCCTGCCGATTATCAATACCATAATAGTTATTTCCTAGTTGCCCACTTTCACAGCGTGCTGATCGGTGGTACAGTCTTCGGAATGTTTGCCGCATTGCACTATTGGTGGCCAAAAATGTTCGGTCACGTTTTGAATGAAAAACTAGGGAAAATCTCGTTCTGGATCTTTATGGTCAGCTTCAATATTTGTTTCCTTCCAATGTATTTCGTTGGTCTTATGGGTATGACAAGGCGTATGTACACCTACCCTGAAGGACTTGGCTGGATGCCGCTTAACGTGGTTATTACCATCGGAGCCTTTGGTATGGGTATTGGCTTTATTGTTATGGTTTACAATATTTATTGGAGTGCACGTTATGGTAAAAGGGATAAAACTGGGGACCCTTGGGGTGGCCGTACGCTTGAATGGGCTACGACGTCACCTGCGGTTGAATACAATTTTGCCCATATTCCTAAGGTGGAAACAGCAGATGCCTTCTTGCATATGAAAGAAAAAGGAACGACAGGTCAAATTTCCAAAGCGCCGTTTAAACCGATTCATATGCCGAATAATTCAGGCAAACCTTTTATCCAGGCATGGCTCATGTTCTTTGCCGGGTTTGGTTTGGTCTTCGAATGGTATTGGCTTGCAATACCTGCAGCCGCCGCCACCATGCTGGTTATGGCGTTCAGATCATTTGAGTATCATGATCATCACTACATTCCAGTTGAAGAAATCGAGCGCACAGAAAGCGCAACGGGGAGGTTAAACTAATGTCATCAGTCGCTTCTAACCAAAGCAATAAGCCTTATGAGCCGTTAGAATATTCGACGGAAGATGGACGCCTCCGGATTCTCGGTTTCTGGATATTCCTCGGTGCGGAAATTGTATTGTTCTCTTGTCTGTTTGCAACCTACCTTGTTGTACACAGTCACACAGCCGGCGGCCCGACTTCAAAAGAGCTTTATGATGTCAAGGAATTTATGATTGAAACATTCCTTCTTTTGATAAGCAGTTTCACTTGCGGTCTTGGCACACATGAGCTAAGACGGCATAATGCAAAAGGGATAATTATTTGGTTAATCATCACTTTGCTTTTGGGGCTTGGCTTTATTTACATGGAAGTCAACGAGTTTGTAAAATATGCTACTGAAGAAGGGGCCACGGTCGGCCGAAGCGCATTCTTATCAGGATTCTTTGTCCTTGTAGGTACTCACGGTGCCCACGTTAGTCTGGGTATTCTCTGGATGACTAGTATTATTATTCAGCTTGCCAAGCGCGGGGTTACGGCTGTGACAGCCCGTAAGGTTTTTATCGTGGGACTATACTGGCATTTCCTTGATGTTGTTTGGATCTTTATCTTTACGGCAGTATATTTGACGGGGATGGTGCTATAAATGATGAATGAAAATGTTGAACAACACAATGCACATGGCGGTTTTCCTTGGAAGCATGTCATCGGATTGATTTTATCTCTGGCCTTGACGCTGATTGCTCTCTGGATTGTTGTATCATATTCGTTCTCAACAACCTTTACACTTGCCTCAATCATTATACTGGCAATTTTTCAGGCGCTCATTCAGCTGTTATTCTTCATGCACTTGAATGAAAGCAAAAGCAGAGTTTGGCAAATCATCGCGATTGGCTTTGGCTTCTTTACCGCCGCAACAGTAGTAGTCGGGTCATTATGGATCATGGCTTACTCTCTGTAATAAATATATAAATAAATTAAAGGTGTTCTCTATAAGAGAGCACCTTTTTTTATTTTGATTTAATCGTTTATGACTAAATACGAATGTTTTTGAACGAATGTGATTGAAATTGAAAGGGTATTCTTTTATAATAAATATAAAGTGATGAGGTGATACTTTTGCTAACGCCTGAACGGCATAAATTAATTATGGAAATTATTAAAGAAAAGAAGGTTGCGGCCATTCAGGACCTTGTTGAAGGAACAGGAAGCTCTGAGTCAACGATTCGCAGAGATTTGGTTCAGCTTGAAAAGGAAAATAAGCTGTTGCGCTTTCATGGCGGGGCCCAGCTTGCCGGGTCAAAGTCAGAGGAGACAACGATCAATGAAAGATCGTTGGCGAGTTTAAATGAAAAAATGGCTATCGCGAAACATGCAGCAGGGTTAGTTCAGGCTGGGGACTGCGTCTTTCTTGACGCGGGGACAACAACTTATCATATGGTCGAGCATTTGCGGAAGGATATTCTTGTGGTAACGAACGGTCTATCGTTAATCGATCATTGCATTGACAAGGACCTTGAGACATATGTGATTGGTGGCAAGGTGAAACCCAAAACAAATGCCTTCATTGGTAAAGGAGCGATTGACGGGATCAGCGCTTATCGGTTCGATAAATGTTTTATCGGCATGAATGGCATTCATCCTGACTTTGGTTATACAACTCCTGATCCTGAAGAAGCAATGATCAAACAAACGGCCATCCATTTATCAAATAAGGCCTTTGTTATAGCTGACGAATCCAAATTTGGAAGAACCTCGTTCAGCAAAGTGCACGATCTTGGCGCAGCAGCCATTATCACGAATGCTGTTCAGGATCTTAAGAGTCTATCGGAATATAGGAAATTAACACAAATAGAAATGGTGAAAACAACATGATATACACTTGCACACTGAATCCTTCACTAGACTATTTCGTTCAGGTAAAGGATTTTAAACCGGGTGATTTGAACAGAATTGCCTCTGATAAAAAGATGCCCGGAGGAAAAGGGATTAATGTCTCGCGTGTTCTCAAACGGCTTGGCGTTTCCACGCAAGCCTTAGGTTTTATTGGCGGGTTCACAGGCGATTTTATCCGGCGTGAGCTAATTGGTGAAGGGATTCATCCTGATTTTATTGAGGTTCCCGGAGATACAAGGATTAATGTGAAGATAAAAAGTGCCAATGAAACGGAAATCAACGGACAATCTCCGTTGGTTAATCAAAACCATTTGGAAGAGCTCTTTCTTAAATTAGAGCAGTTGACCGAACGGGATGCCCTTGTTCTTTCCGGCAGTATTCCAGACTCACTGCCGCCGACAATATACAAGGACATGATCGCAGGTGCAGCCGGCAGCCAAGCCAAAGTTATTTTAGATACAAGTGGACAGGCTCTCGTGGAAGCCATGGAGGCAAAGCCATTTTTAATCAAACCAAACCATGAGGAGTTAGGACAATTGTTTGGCGTAACAATAACCGATGTAGAGGAAGCCGCTGAATATGCGAAACGTTTGGTCAGCGATGGAATCCAAAATGTCATTGTCTCAATGGGCGGCAAAGGGGCGGTATTGGCAGTTGGGGATAACGTCTTCCATGCTGAAGTGCCAAAAGGGACTTTAAAAAATTCCGTTGGCGCGGGCGATTCACTTGTCGGCGGCTTTTTAGCCGAGTATTCCCGCGGCGGAAATGTGCAGGAGGCTTTTCGTTATGGTGCTGCAGCTGGCAGTGCGACAGCCTTTTCCGTTGATTTATGTACAAAAGAAGCTGTTGAAAACTTAGTGGGTCAAGTTCGGGTGTCACATATAAAATAGGCAGGTGAAAACCATGAAGATTACCGATTTGTTAACTAAAGACACTATCATTATGGATTTAGGCAGTTCATCAAAGAAGGATGTCCTTGATGAACTGGCGGGTCAGCTTAAAGCGGCAGGCAAGTTAAACGATGAAGCAGCATATAGAGAAGCTATTGATCGCCGGGAACAGGAAAGCACGACAGGTGTGGGAGAGGGGATTGCGATTCCGCACGCTAAGACCAGCGCCGTAGAGACCCCGGCCATTGCTTTTGGCCGTTCAATGAAAGGAATAGATTACGATTCCCTTGATGGAGAACCTGCGCACCTCTTTTTTATGATTGCGGCAAGCGCCGGGGCAAATAATGCCCATCTTGAGACACTGTCCAAGCTTTCAACTTATTTATTACACAAGCCTTTTAGAGAAAAGTTAATGGCTGCCAAAACGCCCGAGGACATTATCGATTTATTTGAGCAGGAAGAGAATGATCAAAACGATGAAGAATCTGAAGCAGACGGCCATGAAGGTTCGGGCAAGAGGCTAAAGTTAGTGGCTGTAACCGGCTGTCCAACAGGTATCGCCCATACGTATATGGCTGCTGACTCCCTTAAAGAAAAAGCTAAGGAACTCGGCTATGATATGAAGGTCCAAACAAACGGTTCAACAGGGATTAAGAACAGATTAACGGAAGAAGATATTAAAGAGGCAGCGGGTGTTATAGTAGCAGCGGACACTAAGGTTGATATGGCGCCTTTTGAAGGGAAACATTTGGTAGAGGCGCCAGTTACAGCCGGTATTCGCAATCCTGAAGGGCTTATAAGAGAAGCAGTAAGCGGTGAGGCGCCTGTTTATAAAGGCAGCGGATCATCCTATCAAGACAAAATAAGGGAAGGAAAAGAAGAGAAAAAAGCAAAGCAACCGGCTTTTTATCGCCATTTGATGAACGGTGTATCACACATGCTGCCGTTTGTTGTCGGGGGCGGAATCCTCATCGCTTTGTCATTCTTTTTCGGTATCCATTCGGCAGATCCCAAATCGCCTGAATATAACGCTTTCGCCCATGCATTGAATACGATCGGCGGCGGAAATGCCATGGCACTCATGATCCCCATTTTGGCAGGGTATATTGCTTATAGCATTGCGGAACGGCCTGGTTTGGCTCCCGGAGCAGTCGGCGGATTGATGGCGGCAACGAGCGGGGCAGGGTTCCTCGGTGGTTTGATCGCCGGTTTCCTTGCGGGTTATGTCGTCGTTCTTCTGAAAAAGGTTTTCGAAAAACTGCCTGAGTCATTAGAGGGCTTAAAACCAGTGTTGCTCTTTCCGGTATTCGGCATCTTTATTACCGGGATGGCCATGTATTTAATTGATCAGCCGATCGGTGCCATTATGGATGCTATTACCGGCTGGCTCAACAGCCTAGGTACATCTAATCTTGTTTTGCTTGGCATTATTTTAGGCGGAATGATGGCAATCGACATGGGAGGCCCCATTAATAAAGCCGCCTATACTTTTGGTTTGGCGATGATTGATGCTGGCAATTTTTATCCGCAAGCAGCGACAATGGCGGGAGGCATGGTGCCGCCATTAGGTATGGCTTTGGCCACAACCTTGTTTGCGAGGAAGTTTTCCAATCAAGAAAGAAGCGCAGGCAAAACAGCTTATGTTCTAGGTGCTTCATTCATCACAGAAGGCGCGATTCCTTTCGCTGCAGCCGATCCGTACCGAGTTATTATTTCAAGTGTGATCGGTTCTGCTGTTACAGGCGGTCTGGCCCTGTTTTTCGGCACCGGGCTGAGAGCGCCGCATGGCGGGATTTTCGTTATTCCTTTTGTTAACGGCAGCGCTTGGCTTTACGTTTTATCAATCATTATAGGCGCCTTTATAACAGCTGTTATTTACGGTTTATGGAGAAAACCTTTAAGATCAAAGTAATGGGGAAATACGGCAATTTTCGACGAATTTCAATCTGGCAAGTCTTGACGGTTTTAAAAAACATGTCAAACTTGGTATAATAACAAGTGGTCTGTACCGGTTACAGAAATCTATTTAAAGGAGTCATATTCATATGCCAGCAAAAACATTTAAAGTGACTAGCGAGTCTGGAATTCATGCCAGACCAGCCACAACATTAGTAAATAAAGCAGGTCAATTCAGTTCAGAGCTTACCATTGAGTATAACGGAAAAAATGCTAACCTTAAATCGATTATGGGTGTCATGGCAATGGGTATCCAGCAAGGGGCTGAAATTAAAATAACAGCTGAAGGCCCGGATGCTGATGAAGCTTTAAGCGGCGTTGAAGAAGTTATCAAAGCCGAAGGTCTGGGCGAGTAATGTCTGAGCGGATTTCCGGCATTGCCGCATCCTCAGGCATTGCCATTGCAAAGACGTTTGTTTTAAAGAATCCGGATTTTGTTATTGAAAGAAAAAATGTTAAAAATACCCAAGTTGAAATTGACCGTTTTCAACAGGCAATTGATCAATCGAAGGCCGAGCTCGAGGTCATCAAGCAAAAGGCTGAAGCTGAGCTTGGCAAAGATAAAGCTGATATTTTTGCAGCTCATTTATTAGTTTTAAGCGATCCGGAGCTTCTCGGGGCGGTTAATCAAAAAATCGAAGGTGAGACGATTTGCGCCGAAGCAGCGATGGATGACGTGACATCGATGTTCGTCTCAATGTTTGAAAACATGGATAACGACTATATGAAAGAAAGAGCCGCTGATATTCGCGATGTCGCGAAGCGGGTGATGAGCCATCTTCTTGGCATTCAATTCGAATCTCCCGCAGCTATTTCCGAAGAGGTCATTATTGTGGCAGAGGACTTAACACCATCGGATACGGCGCAGCTTAATCGGAAATTTGTCAAAGGCTTTGCGACGGATATCGGGGGCAGAACATCACATTCTGCGATTATGTCAAGATCAATGGAAATCCCGGCTGTCGTCGGCACTAAGCATATTACGGAAAAGGCCGAAAAGGATGTTATGGTGATTATTGACGGGCTTTCAGGAGATGTCATCATTGATCCGACAGAAGCTGAAATCACTGAGTACCAGCAAAAACAGGCGGATCATCAGGCCCAAAAGGCCGAGTGGGAGAAGCTTGTCGCGGAAAGCACTGTGACAAAAGATGGACGGCATGTTGAACTTGCGGCCAATATCGGCAACCCAAATGATGTTGAAGGTGTGCTTAATAACGGCGGCGAGGGTGTCGGCTTGTATCGCACGGAATTCCTTTATATGGGCCGTGATAAGCTGCCGACAGAAGATGAGCAATACGATGCATATAAGACAGTCTTGGAAAAGATGGGAGAGAAGCCAGTCGTCATCCGGACGTTGGATATTGGCGGTGACAAGGAGCTGCCATATCTTGATCTTCCAAAAGAAATGAATCCGTTTCTTGGCTTTAGAGCGATCCGTCTGTGCCTCGAGCAGCAGGATATTTTCCGGACCCAGCTTCGCGCCTTGTTAAGGGCAAGTGTCCACGGGAATTTGAAAATTATGTTCCCGATGATTGCCACTGTGGACGAGCTTAGGCAGGCCAAAGCCATTTTACAGGAAGAAATGGATAAGCTTATAAGTGAAGGCGTTGAAGTGTCTGGGGTTATCGAGGTCGGTATGATGGTTGAAATCCCTTCTACAGCTGTCATGGCAGACCGATTTGCTAAGGAAGTCGATTTCTTCAGCATCGGGACCAATGATCTTATTCAATATACTTTAGCGGCTGATCGGATGAATGAGCATGTTTCTTATTTATATCAACCGTACAACCCGGCGATTTTACGACTGGTTAACATGGTCATTGAGGCTGCGCATAAAGAAGGAAAATGGGCCGGCATGTGCGGCGAAATGGCGGGCGACGAAACGGCGATTCCGCTGCTTTTGGCCCTTGGACTGGATGAGTTCAGTATGAGCGCGACTTCCATTCTGCCTGCAAGAAGCCAATTGCTTAAACTGTCCCAGGAAGAATTGGCAGGGCACAAAGAAAAGTTCTTAAATTTAGACACAGTTGATGACGTCATTAATTATGTCAAAAACTTTATGAGCTAAAGAGCATATTTCTATACAAATTGAGTCCAATCTATGTAATATATTCAATGGGTCTAACCTTTTGCGGTAGGCTCATTGAATTTTTTTGAATTTTTATTTCCGAATGTCAAAGACTATTGTCATCGGTATCCATAGGAGGTACAAAAATGAGCAACAATACACAAGTGAAGACCGAGCGTCAGGCGAATTATGATATTGATCCGATTTATCTCAATCGCTGGTCTCCGAGATCATATCAAGAAAAAGATGTCCCTGAAGATGTGTTATACAGTGTTTTTGAAGCGGCGCGCTGGGCACCTTCAGCGAGCAATGAACAGCCATGGCGTTTCATTATCGCCAGAACAAAAGAGGAACGCGAGAAATTTTATCCGTTCATAATGGACGGCAACCGGATCTGGTGCGAAAAGGCCCCGGTTCTAGCCGTTCTTGTGTCAAATACAGTCACCTCCAAAGGCCAGCCTAATGGCAGCAATGAGTTCGATGCCGGGGCTGCCTGGGGCTATCTTGCCTTGGAAGCTGCAAGACAAGGTCTTGCCGCCCATTGCATGGCTGGCTTCTTCGAAGACAAAGCACGTGACATTCTCGAAGTACCAGAGGAATTTGCTATATATGCGGTGATTTCACTTGGCTACCGCGGCGATAAGGAGGAACTGTCAGAAACGCTGCAAGAGCGTGAGGTTCCTTCTAGTAGACGTCCTTTAAAAGAAACCTTGTTTGAAGGCGGCTTCGGGGAAAATGCGATAAAATAGCCATGATAAAAAGACAGCCGGAAGAGGCTGTTTTTTTGTTTTTAGGTAATTTTAGGTCAATAAGGAAGTTATAGTAAACACTGAGTCCTATAAAGATTTAGCGAGGATTTTTATCGGACTGTCATTCCGCTATTTTGGGCAAAATGCTGTTTTTGATGATCATATAGGACTGTGGTTCCTCTATTCGGGCTTTCAAGAGGTCGTTTGAGTAGATTTTAGGCAAATAACGGAATCTGAGTCCTATAATAAATGAGTGAAGCTTATATTGTAGTTTGTAAGTTTTTCCGCGCTCTTCACATACGCTATGGCTAGGATTCCCCCCCAGATTATCCCAAAATCTATTCTCCCCCTGAAGTATAAAAAGCCGGGCCCCTAGGCCCGGCTTTTTCGAGTTTTATTTCTTCAGTACCTTTTCAAATACGTTTTTGACTTTCGGAGCGACGTAGTGGCTGCCTTCCCCATTTTTAACATTCTCAACCATCATGCTGACGAGAAGACTTGGATTCTTCGTGTTATATGCAACGAACCAGCCGTCTTCTTTTCCTTTTTCGCCTTGCTTAGATTTGAACTCGGCAGTGCCGGTTTTGCCCGCCAGCGTCACGCCGTCAATTTTGGCATGCTTCGCGGTGCCGGCGGGGCTCTCAATTACTTGTATAAGGTCTTTGGTTATGGTGCTTGCTGTTTTCGGCGACATGACGCCTTCTTTCCAGTATTCCGGCTTGCCCGTGTCACTATAAAACAAATGCGGCTTGATCATATTACCTTCGTCAACGAAAGCGGAGTAGATGACCGCCAGATGTAGCGGATTGACATTGACTTGACCTTGGCCGTAACCAGTATTAGCCAGCAGGACCTCCTTGTCAAGTGCACCGCTGTTCGTCACGGTCGACTTTTCCATTGGATATTTAATCGGCAGTGATTCACCAAAGCCATACTTTTTCGCTTCTTTCATGAATGTCTTGCCGCCGATAGCTAATGCAGCTTGGGCAAAGTAAATATTATCAGAACGAACCAGTGCCTCTTTTAGGTCAACCTTAGATGCATGGTCGAGGCGTGTAACGTAATAGTCACCCCATGAAGAGTCCTTTTGCCACTTGGAACTATTAATTGTTTTTACAGCGTCCGGATCGATCGCGCCGGTTTCTAAACCAATTGCTGCAGTGATTGGTTTAAAGCTTGATCCCGGTGTAAAGGTTCCCGTGAAGCGGTTGAGCAAAGGTTTCTTTGGATCGCTGCTTAATTTTTGGTAATCATCTGATGATATGCCAAGGACAAAAGCGTTTGGATCAAAGGACGGCGCGCTCACTAATCCAAGGATATCACCTGTGGATGGGTTAATAGCTGCTGCGGTGCCTGCATCTTTTTTCAATTGATTATACAAAGCCTTTTGTACATTGATATCAATACTTAATCTGAAGTCTTTCCCATTTTTAGGTGCCTTCTTGGCGATGGTAGCTGTTTTATCACCGTCAGTATTTTCAATGTAAATAATCCCGCCGTTTCTGGCCCGCAATTGATCTTCGAGAACGAGCTCCAATCCTTTGCGTCCTATAACGGATTCACTGTTATAGCCTTTATCCTTTTTCTTTTCAAGCAATTCCTTCGTGATGGGTCCAACATATCCAGTCAGATGGGCGCAAGCTTCTTTACATGGGTAAATGCGCGCTTCAACGTTCTGATTGCGTACCCCCGGCAAAGCCACCGCTTTATTAATAAGTTCTGTATCCGCAGCGTTGATAGTTGTAACAGGTACAAAGCTGTCCGCTTTGACCCATGACGCGCCTAACTTATTTTCAATCTGTTGCTCAGGAATATTCAACAGGCTGGCCAATTTGCTCTTTGTTGCATCGGGATTCGACCCAAGCTTCCCAGGGACAAGGCCGATTTGAGCGGCAACACCGTTCATTGCCAGTCCTTTTTCGTTGCGGTCGACAATTTCGCCTCTTTTTCCTTCTAGAGTTTCAACTCTGACTTTGTCCCCTTTATTAAGTTTGGGGAATATCATAGCTGGGCTCCAGTTGATATACCAATTCTTCTTATCTTTGTTTTCCTGTTCAACTAAAGTCGCTTTTTCTGTAAATTTTACTGGTCCGGCTAACGTCTCCATGCTTACTTTAAAAGGAAGCTTAACATTGCCATTTTTATCAGGCTTAACCTCATCTTTGGGCTTCTTAAAAGAAACCTTGAGATTTTTTGCCTCTATCCCCCCGTAAATATCTTTATAACGCTCAGTAAATTTCTTTTTGGAAATACTCTTTTTTGCATCGGCTGACAGGTAGCTGTACATTTTATCAAAATCTTGTTTTTGCCAAAGATCGACATATGATTGAAAGCGATCTTCCGGCTTTGGCTTATCACTGCATGCGCTAAGCGCCGTGACAATCATTATAAAAAAGAGAGCCACGGCAATATGTTTTATTTTCATGCTTTTCCCCCTCGGAATCCTATACCTATTCATCAACATACGACATCATGACTAATCAATCCGATAATTCTATTATAAAACTAATCTCTAAAAGAAAAAAGTGGAAGAAAAAGAATCTTGCGTGATTTGTTTGTAAGCGATTACAAAAATGTTGCATGATTATCGAAGACTAGCCATATTAATTGGTAAAACGGCCTTGAGTTTGGTTGCATTCACTGGTAAATTTAAGATGTATTCTGTTTTTTAAAAATTTTATTTGAGAGTAGAAAACAAGAATATTTCATAAGGGGAAGTTGGTTGTGAAATGATAGAATTCAAGAATGTATCTAAGGTTTATCCAAACGGAACAGCCGGACTGAAAAACGTCAATTTCAAGATTAATAAAGGTGACTTCGTCGTTATTGTCGGGCTTTCTGGTGCTGGTAAGTCGACACTTCTAAGGTCGATTAATAGACTTCATGAAATTACGGAAGGAGAAATTATAATTGGTGACAAATCGATAACCGCAGCCCGCGGAAAAGCACTGCTGAGAGCTCGTCGGGATATAGGGATGATTTTCCAAAACTTTAACTTGGTTAAACGGTCATCGGTTATTCGTAACGTCCTGTCAGGCCGTGTTGGCTATCATTCAACAATTCGGACCATTTTTGGGCTCTTTCCAAAAAGGGATGTCGAGCTGGCCTTAGACGCTCTTGACCGGGTTAATATCAAAGAAAAAGCTTATTCGCGTGCCGATGAACTTTCCGGAGGTCAGCAACAGCGTGTGTCGATCGCTCGGGCATTGGCTCAAGAAGCTAAGGTTATTTTGGCAGATGAGCCTGTTGCATCCCTTGATCCGTTGACAACTCGGCAGGTCATGGATGATTTGAGGCGCATTAATAAGGAATTAGGGATTACAACCGTTGTTAACCTTCACTTTATCGATCTTGCTAGGGATTATGCTACTCGGATCATTGGTATTAGGGCGGGTGAAATTGTTTTTGACGGTCCGGTTGAAGAGGCAACAGACAGTGTCTTCTCAGAGATTTACGGGCGCCCGATCAATGAAGATGAGTTATTAGGAGCGGCGGAATGATGGAAACGGAAATGACTAAGATAAAAAGAGTATCCCGTCTTAAAACCTCTTTAACAGTTATTTTTTTACTACTAATTTTGTGGGGCAGTGCAATCCAAACCGGTGTCTCATTTTTAGATCTAAAAAAAGGACTTCCAAATATGGGCACGCTCCTAGGTGAAATGTTTCCGCCGGAATGGAGCTATTTTAGCTATATTACTAAGCCGATGCTTGCCACGATCCGGATGGCTGTTATCGGCACAACCTTTGGTGCAATTATTGCGATACCAGTCATTCTTTTATCTTCAAGCAATGTGGTTAAGCATTCGCTGATTTATTTGCCTTCACGATTTATTATGAACTTGATCCGTACGATTCCCGAATTGCTGCTTGCTGCCTTATTTGTTCCTATTTTCGGTATTGGCGAAATCGCCGGTATCTTCGCTATCACAATCTTTTCATTTGGAGTTATTGCAAAGCTTGCTTATGAATCTGTTGAAGCCATTGATCCTGGACCGCTTGAAGCGATGACAGCGGTAGGGGCAAATAAGATACAATGGATTTTCTTTGGTGTGATCCCACAGGTCACGGCACAATTTATGTCGTATTTCCTTTACAGCTTTGAGATCAACATTCGTGCAGCTGCCATACTCGGTTATGTCGGAGCTGGCGGTGTCGGGCTGTTCCTAAATAATACGCTGAGCTTTTTCCAATATGACCGTACTATGGCCATTATTGTCTATACCTTCATTGTTGTCATTATTATTGATACCTTAAGCAATAAAATCCGGGAGAAATTATTATGAGCACTGTAGCGATAAAGAAACCATTGAAAAAGCGGATAAGAAATTGGGCCATCCTTGTTATTGTCTTAGCTATTTATATTGTGTGTTTTTGGACCTTTTTTCAAGATATTGAAATTAAAAATACAGCGGGAAAGGCTGTTGCAGCTATTTTCAATGGGTTGATCCACCCTGACTGGGATTATATTTATGATCCGGCTGGAGAAGATCTGCTTCGTTCATTGTTGGAAACTTTGGCTATAGCCGTACTCGGCACATTTATTTCTGCAGCGTTATGCATGCCGTTTGCCTTTTGGGCTGCAAGGAATATGAGCAAACACCGCTTTGTGTCTGCCTCAGGTAAAACGGTTTTAAGCGCCATTCGGGTTTTCCCTGAACTCATCATGGCTTTGCTGTTCATTAAAGCGGTCGGCTTAGGTCCTTTCGCCGGTATTCTGGCGTTAGGCTTCCACTCCATAGGTATGCTTGGCAAACTCTTTGGCGAATCGGTTGAGAACATGGATTTCAGTGCTACAGAAGCCCTGACAGCATCGGGGGCGAATAAAATTCAAACGCTGTGGTTTGCGATCCTTCCGCAGGTCATGCCGGAGTTCATGTCCTACACACTGTACCGTTTTGAAATCAGTGTTCGTGCCGCAACGATTCTTGGCATTGTCGGCGCCGGCGGTATCGGCGCGCCGCTGATCTTTGCTCTTAACGGCCACTCGTGGGATCGTGTCGGCATCATTCTTCTAGGTATCATTGTGATGGTTACGACCATCGACTTGATTTCCGGAGCAATCAGAAAACGGCTCGTGTAAAAAGAGAGCAGAAAAAAAGGGCGCTCACTAAACTGGCACCCATGTCAAGGACACTTTAAAAAAAGAGATTATGCAGATAGAAGATGATTCCTATATTGAATAGGGGTCATCTTTTTTAAATTC